>JADJHP010000001.1:0-600000 GCA_016707525.1 Ignavibacteriota bacterium | reverse complement strand
ATGCGGACACGCCTCCGCGTGGACCGTGATCGAATCCGCCCCCGCCGTACGATACGCATCGATCCAACGGTCGGGGTCCTCGATCATCAAATGCGCATCCAGGGGGAGCTTTGTCGTCGCACGCACCGACTTCACGACAAGAGGCCCGAACGTCAGGTTCGGCACAAAATGTCCGTCCATGACATCCAGATGTATCCAGTCTGCTCCCGCAGCTTCGAGGGAGCGGATCTCCTCTTCAAGGCGCGCGAAGTTCGCTGTGAGGATCGATGGAGCAATGACAAGCATTCGTGTGGTCAATTCGTCGGTGGTGCGAATTCTTCTGTGGGGCGGCCGGCCTTCACCACGAACAGGTCCACCCCCTGTCCGGGCGCCGGCACTTCCCCGGCCCGCGGGAACTGATCGACAATGGTATTCGGTACAAGGTCGAAACTCGCCTGGTATGATATCGTGCCTACCTTCAGGCGCGCCTCTTCTATCAGCTTGGTCGCCTCGCCAAGGGTCTTGCCGATCACCAGCGGAACATGGAGGTCGCCGGCGCTCCGGCCCTGACTCACCGCGATGCCGACCGACGTCCCTCGCGCGACGCGTGTATCCGGCGCGATCGACTGGGCAATGATCGTGTTCTCCGGAAAGGTGTCTGATGTGTCGTATCCGATCCCGCCGAGTTTCAATCCGAATCGCTCGAGGGCAAAACGGGCATCGCGCAGTGAACGGCCACGGAGCGAAGGCACCACGACCTGAATTTCCCCTCCGCTCAACGTGAGATAGACGCGCCGCCCCTCTTTGACGACAGCATTTCCAAGAGGGTTCTGTTGTACGACGACACCAGGCGGATATGTCGGGTCGGGCCGGGTCTCGGCATCCACGACGCGGAGCCCTGCATTCTCGATCACCATCAGCGCAGAATCCTTGGACATCCCGACGACGGATGGGACGGAAATGCGTCCGGCATGATTGACATACAGGGGTAACACGATGTAATTCACCAGGATGAAAACGGCAAAGAGGATCCCCACGCCGGTCAGAAAGTTCTTCCGTGCCGGGGTGCGGAACCACTGGGCGAGCGATGCGATGGTCGGTGTCATGGTTGTATCAGAATATAATGAACCGTCGGCAGACCTACAAGGGAAACGGGCGGGTGCGCGGCCCATGACCCGTTCTCATGAAACTTCCCTCCCCTGCAGAGCGTTGTACACACTAAACCCCCGGAATGTCATGCCCATACGTGTGATCGTTGCTGTAATTCTGATCTCCCTGCAAGCCTATCTGTTGCGCCGCTTCTGGAGGTGGGCTGGAACGCGGTCCGGCCTCTTGCGCCGGTCTCAGATCCCCGGGCTCGCCCTGTTCGTCCTGTTCAACGGCGCCCTGATCGTGACAGCATTCACCGGCTTCCGAAGCGTCCACGTTTCGGGCGCATTTCTGTATTGGGGTGTCTACCCCTTTCTCCTCTGGCACTTTGCGACATTCATCATCGCACTCGTCTTGCTGGTGTTCCATATCCTCAAGCTTCCCTTGAAGGGGCTCTGGGCTGGAGCCAGACTGATCCCCGCATTACGGCCGCACGCTCATGCACTATCGAGCAATCCTGCCGTTCAGCGCTTCGACGCCGGTCGACGGGTGTTCCTGCGTCGCGGAGTGTACGGGCTGACCGCGGCATCGTTCGGGGGGGCCGCGTACGGCATGCTCGTCGAGCGGTCGGAATGCGAGGTCACGGAGCATATCGTCCGTATCCCGGGCTTGCCCCCTGAATTCTCAGGATACTCGATCGGCCTTGTCACCGATGTGCATTCCAGCCTCTACATGACGGAGGCCGATATGCGTAGGTATGTGAAGGTCCTGAATGGCATGGGAACCGACATGATCCTGGTCGGAGGCGATCTCGTGAATGGGATGGGTGATGAGATCGATCCCTTCGCGGAGGCCTTCAGTGCCTTGCGTGCTCCCGATGGCATCTTTGGCGTGCTGGGCAACCATGATTTCTACACGAGAGAAGCAGATCGTGTTGCCAGCACCGCGACCGAAGGAGGCGTGCATATCCTCCGGGATGAGTCGCGCGTCATCCACCGGGGAGGCTCATCCCTGACCTTGCTCGGGATCGACGATACCGGCACGGGGCCCCTCACTGTCCAGCGGATCCGGCGGGCTGCAGCACATGCAGCCGCATCTGGACCGCGTATCCTTCTCTGCCACCGCCCGTATTTCTTCCGGGAGGCTGCGGCTGAGGGCGTCGACCTCATGCTGAGCGGACACACCCATGGTGGGCAGGTCGTCCTTGGCGAAGTGGCTGGCATCGCGTTCACGCCGGCGGCACTCGCCTCGCCTTACCTTGCCGGGCCCTATCAGGAAGGCGCCGCCCGGATGTACGTCTCCCGTGGTATCGGAACCGTCGGCGTCCCCATGCGCATCAATTGCCCTCCGGAACTTACCCGCATCGTGCTGAAACCTGCGTGAACCCCCTGTTTTTCTTGCGTCTGGCGTGGGCATTTGGTATATTCCTTGAAGCTTCCAAAGCGGAGTGCAATGGACCACAAAACCCTGGTGTCCCGCGCGCGGGCAGCGAAGAAATTCTCGCATTCCCCGTATTCCCGGTTCCGGGTCGGTGCAGCAGTTCTGACAGCCAGCGGCAAGATCTACACTGGCTGCAATATTGAGAACAGTTCGTACGGCTTGACGGTATGCGCCGAACGGACCGCCCTGTTCAAGGCGGTCTCGGAAGGCGAGACCTCATTCACCGCCATTGCGATCACCTCGGATGAGAAAACGGCAACGCCGCCCTGCGGCGCGTGCAGGCAGGTGATCATGGATCTTGCCGGTGACATCGACGTCATTCTGACGACGAGTAACGGCAAGTACATGACCTTGAAGGCAACCGAGCTACTCCCCTACCCGTTCGGAGGCAAAAACCTCAAGAATGTCCGACGCTCACGACGATGACCATTCCAACGCTTCATGATTCCCCCCGTACCACCGGCTGGATCGAGGTGATCGCAGGCTGCATGTTCAGCGGCAAAACAGAAGAGCTGATCAGACGCCTGCGCCGCGCGCAGATCGCCCGGCAACAGGTTGCCATCTTCAAGCCTGAGATCGACACCCGGTACAGCAACGACCACATCGTTTCACATAGTGACGTGAAGTTCCCTTCGACGATGGTGGGACGCGCTTCCGAGATACTCCCGCTGGCACAGGATGCTCACGTCGTAGGCATCGACGAAGCCCAGTTCTTCGATATGACGCTCATCGATGTCGTGGAACAGCTCGCGAACGACGGCAAACGCGTGATCATCGCGGGACTGGACCAGGACTATCGGGGAAAGCCCTTCGAACCGATCCCCCAGCTCCTCGCCGTAGCGGAGTACATCACGAAGACGCTTGCGATCTGTGTCGTTTGCGGGAATCCTGCAGACCGCACCCAGCGTATCACCCTTGCGAGTGAGCGCGTGCTTGTGGGCGCCAAGGATGCGTATGAAGCCCGCTGCCGTCGCTGCTTCCAACCTCCGCCGGCTGGAAGTTGAACGCAGCCCTTTCGGCCCCGACCCGAGGCACATGAGCGACTCCGCGAACATCGATCAGGCCGTGGCATTCCTCCGGAAGCGTGTCACGTCATGCCCGGACCTCGCTATCGTGCTCGGATCTGGCCTCGGCGGTTTCGCCGATGCGCTCCAGGACCCGCTCACGATCCCCGCACACGACATCCCCCACTACCCTCGTTCAACGGTCGAAGGGCACAAGGGCGAGCTCGTTTGGGGAAGACTTGGCGAGAAGCACGTCCTGGCCGTCCGTGGCCGCGTCCACTTCTATGAATCAGGCTCCCTCGAGACCGTGCTTTTCCCCATACGCACGCTTGCAGCCCTGGGCACAAAGACCCTGGTGATCACGAATGCTGCGGGGGGCGTGAACCGGACGTTCGTTCCCGGTGACCTGATGGTCATCTCCGACCAACTCAATCTGACCGGCATGGGACTTCCCGCGGGTGCTCCGCGGGACCGGAGCACTGCCGACTATTACGTGCCCACGTTGCGAAAACTTGCGCTCGCCACCGCCGAGCGCCTCGGGATACGTGTTGTCACAGGGTCTTATGCAGGGGTGAAGGGCCCTTCGTACGAGACGGCGGCCGAAGTAGAGATGGTTCATCGCCTCGGTGGCGACGCCGTAGGGATGTCAACGGTGATGGAGACGGCCATGGCCGTTGCACACGGCATGGATGTTCTGGGGATCTCATGCATCACGAATAAGGCAACCGGCACCAGTTCGGCCAAACTGGACCACGCCGAAGTCACAGAAGTGGCTAACCGCGTCAAAGAGAACTTCGCTCTCCTCCTCCGCGAGATCATCGTCAATATCTGATCCCCACTGGCGGGTTCGCTGCATCAAATCCCCACGCCTTTGCAGCGCAGCTCAACAATACTCGATTCACGTTAAGGTGAATGCGGGAACTCTTGCTCCTGCATAGAGTAATGACTCACGTCGGAACAGACTTAGAGGCTTATCGCCCGGTCTATGCCGATCGAAAGGAAGAAAGCAGGGATGTAGATCAGCGAAGAACGGAACACCTTTCGTGCATTGGCATCGCTGATCTGTCTTGAATGCTGATAGGCGGGGACCATGAATGCCAGCCAGGCGGCACTTACGAGTACGAGAAAGACCGGTCCGGCCATCCCGAGGATGAACGGGAGCACGGACGCAGGGAGGAGTGCCCAGATATACACCATTATGATCCTCGCGGTCACCTCGCCGGTCGTGTCCAGCGAAGGCAGCAGCCTGTACCCCCCCGCCGCATAATCCTTCCTGTACATCCAGCCAAGCGCGAGGAAGTGCGGCATTTGCCAGAGGAATACCACGAGGAAGAGGACATACGCCTGTGGCGCAAATGTTCCGGTCACGGCCGTCCACCCGATCACCGGGGGGATCGCCCCCGGCAAGCCACCGACGGCCGTTGCGAAGTGCGAGGTGCGTTTCATGGGGGTGTACACCAGAACATAGCTTCCAAGAGTCAGCATGGCGAGCCCTGCAGCAAGGAGGGTCGTGCCTGCGAGCAGGGCCACGCCGAGAACCGCCAGGAGGCAGCCAAAGACCAGGCCCTTGCGGGGAGAGATCGCCCCGGATGGCAGCGGCCGTTTCCGGGTACGCTGCATGAGGGCGTCAAAGTCGCGTTCCAGGTACTGGTTCAGCGCCACGGCGACGCTGCCTACGAACAGGGTGCCTGCCGCAACGAGCGCCAGAGCTATGGATGGGAAAGGCCATCAGGGGCGAGCATCGCCCCCGCAAGGGCGGTACTCACGGACATAAGGGTCAGGCCGGGCTTTGCAAGGGAGGCATAGGCAGCGATGTGGTTTTGCGAAGCACTGCCCTTTTCCCCCTCCGCCTGCCCTTTCGGGGATGTCATCAGGATCCTTTAACGCCGACCTTCTTCAGGAGGAAGGCAGCGATCGAATCCGCTTCCGCCGGCCTCAATCCTTGCGACGGCATGTTCGGGAACGCCGGGTCCACCTTCACGGGATTCAGGATGAACCGCACGAGATCGGCTTTACGGCCAGCATACTTCGTTACGACGCTCTTGTACGCAGGGCCCACCTTTTTCTGGTCGAACAGGTGACAGGCCGAGCATTTGCCGTTATAGATATCCTCGCCGGTGAGCGGTTTTGCGCCGACGCCGAGGGCGGTCTTCAGAGCTTCTTCATTCCTGTCATACACGACGGCAAGGGCCACGGCATGATCGCGCGTCGCATTGTGCAAGGCGACCTGGTACATCGATGCGATGCAGGTCGTCCCCGCGATCACCAGTGCGAACGCATACGCCGTCGTTGCCGGACGGTCGAGCTGGACATACGCATACATCGCCTGCAGGGCGCCGAAGAGTGCGAGCACCGCGCCGGCCGCAAGCCCATAGACCCATCCTGACACCGCGAGGTCTTCCAGCCGGAGCAGACCCGCCGCAAGGAAGACCGGCATAGCGAGGATGGCCGAGGTGAGGATCTTGAGACCGAGGGCGCGGACATCGCTTTCGTAGTCCGATGCCACTTCCGGACCCGCCGGGCTGCGGTGATGGAAGAAGAGGACACCCACGCCGGTCATGGCTGCCGCGAGCGTCAGGAAGACCAGCCAGGTCAGCCATACATCCGGCGCAATGAGCAGTGCCGGGAGCGAGCCCAGACCTGTCCACGCAGACGGCCGTACGCCGATCGCGGTCCCCGCGCTGAAGAAGAACGAGGCGAGAACGATCGTCCACGCCGCCACCGTGCCGCTCTTCTCATGTGTTGACCGTGCTCCTGCCTGCAGCTCTGCAGTGGCGTCACCGGCCGGGCGCGTTGTTCCCAGAACCTCCGTCAGGCGGAACGTGTACTGGTAGGCGAACGCCGCCACCCCGGCGGCGATGAAGAAGACGACCGCGAGAAGCGCGCACCCGGCAGCCAGCGCGGGTGTCGACTGCAGCACCTGGGCATACACGAAGACGATCGCAAGTGCCGGCAGGACCGCGAAGAATGTGAAAAAGGTCCGCGACGGCAGGACCGCGTTGATCAGACGCCGGGCAAGGAGGCGCAGACTGCCCTCGCCTGCGGCGCGGCGGTCAGCATACACAGCGAGGAGGATCGAGCCCGTGATCAGCGCGGCGTATGGCAGGAGCACCGCCATCACGATGTTGTAGATGAACAGGAGCAGATGAAAATGCTCCGTGGACTGAGGGAGTGCTATGTTGTTCAGGACTTCCATGCCTGTCGGATCCTCATGTCAAATGTCAGCGTGTGCGTGTCCTCGTCCGTTGCCGCAGTTCACCGTGCCGGTGCAGCAGCTTGCAGCGGCGCATAGGTCTTTGAAGCCTTCGCGGACCGTTCGCGGTACCACTGGTCGAAGGATTCCGGTGTCATCGCCACGACCTTCGTATACATGTACGCATGCCGGAGGCCGCAATATTCCGCACATGCGACGTCATAGGACTTCGGTTCCGGCGTGCTGAACCACATCACGTTCGTGCGGTTCGGGATCACATCCTTCTTGATGCGGAACGCAGGGATATACATTGAATGATTCACGTCCATCGATGAGAGGGAGAGCTTGATCGGCACCTTGACCGGAACGAACAGGGTATCGGTCTGAAGCCCGTTCGGATACTCGAACGTCCATGTCCACATCCGTGCCGTCACATGGATCGGGACCGCGTTGTCCGGGACCGCACTCATCCGGCTATACCCTTCCCATCCCATGTAGAACATGCCCATGAACAGGATCAGCGGAATGACCGTCCAGGCCACCTCCAGCGGGACGTTCCCCTCGATGTTGGTCGGATGCGGATTCCGTTTCCGGCTGTACCGGAACAGGAAATAGATCATTGCCACGACCAGACCGAGGAGCACCAGCGAGGAGATCCCCACGATCATGAGGAACGTGGCATCGACATAATCTGCGAACGGTGATGAACCAGTGAACATGAGATCTTCTCCGGGCTCCGGCTCTCAGTGGAATGCGTAGTCAAAGAATGTCATGACGATGAAGATGAGGAACGTCACGAAGGCGACCACCGTGAACAGGCGGAAGACGCGGTCCTCGAACCGCAGGTGCATGAAGATGTTCAGCACGAGGACGCTCTTGATGCTGGCGATGACGAGTGCCGTGATGATCACCCAGCGTCCGAGTTCGATGCCGGCCATCGCAACGGTGAGGGCCGTGAGTGCAACGAGCCCGAACCAGATCACGACATACCGGCTGTAGGATACCACGTGCTGTCCCTGTGCGTGTGCAGAATGTTCCGTGTGGCTCATGGTCGGTCCTCAGTGCAACAGATAGAACAAGGGGAACAGGAAGATCCAGATGATGTCCACCAGGTGCCAGTAGAGTGCTCCCGATTCCAGGCGGACATACGAGCCGGCGTTGATCGTTCCGCGCCGGATCGCTTCAAAGACATACACCAGGACGCCGAGGCCGATGACCACGTGCAGCGCATGCAGTCCCGTCATGACGAAATAGAGGCCGAAATACAGGATCACTCCCTGGGGCTGGGCGAGGAGTTCCGGCGCCCCCGGAGAGAGTCCGACCTCGAACTTGTGTCCCCATTCAAAGTACTTGTTCACCAGGAAGGCGAGGCCCATGAGGATCGTCATCCCGAGAAGGGCAAGTGCGAACGCCTTCTTCCCTTCCTGGACGGCGGTGATCGACATCGCCACGGTCAGGCTGCTCGTGAGAAGGATCAGCGTGTTCACCGTCCCCACGAACGTGTCCAGTTCCGCAGCCGCGAGGTGGAATGCCTCGGCGTGGGTGAACCGGTAGACAGCGTACACGATGAAGAGACCGCCGAACAGGATCAGTTCGGTGAACAGGAACAACCACATACCCATGCGCGAACCGGTATCGTCGCGGTGGGCGTGCGTGGATGCTGCGGCGGATGGGGGCATGCTGCTCACGGGCGCTCCGCGGAACGTTGTTCGTATTCAGAATAGTCGTACGGACCGGTTGTAACGGTCGGGATCGTATGGAAATTCTCCATGGGCGGCGGCGAAGGCACCGTCCACTCGAGCGTCTTCCCTCCCCACGGGTTGGCCGGCGCAGCCGCTCCTCTGCGGAGGGACACCAGGAGATTGATGAGCATGATGATGATGCCGAGCGCAAGTATCCATGAGCCCACGGTCGCCACCACATGGACCCCCTGATACTCCGGCAGATAGTCGTAGTAGCGCCGGGGCATTCCCATATACCCCAGGATCAGGAACGGGAAATACAGCATGTTGAAGCCGAGCGTCAACAGCGCCCACGAGACGACCGCCGGACCCTTCTTGTACATCCGGCCGAACATCTTCGGGAACCAGTAGTGCATCGCCGCGAACAACCCGAACCCCGTCCCACCGAACATCACATAGTGAAAGTGCCCGACCACAAAATATGTGTCCTGCACATGGATGTTCACGGCCAGGGCGCCGAGCATCAGCCCGGTGAACCCACCGATCGAGAACTGGATGATGAAGGACAGGATGAAGAGCAGCGGTGGCTCCAGGGCGATCGAACCCTTGTAGAGGGTCGCGACCCAGTTAAAGACCTTGATGGCGCTCGGGATCGACACCAGGAATGTGAGGAGCGAGAACACGAACATCCCGGTGTTGCTCATGCCGACCGTGAACATGTGGTGCGCCCACACGAGAGAGCCCAGGAACGCGATCGCAAGGCTCGAGTAGGCGATGAACTTGTATCCGAAGATCGTGCGCCGCGCGAAGACCGGCAGGATCTCGGAGACCACGCCGAGTCCGGGCAGGACCATGATGTAGACGGCGGGGTGGGAGTAGATCCAGAAGAGATGCTGGAACAGGACCGGATCGCCGCCCAGGGCCGGATCGAAGATCCCGACGCCGAACATGCGTTCGATCCCGACGAGAGCAGGAGCGTGATCCCGATGATCGGTGTGGCGAGGATCTGAACCCAGGCCGTGGCATACAGCGACCACACGAACAAGGGCATCTTGAACCAGTCCATGCCCGGGGCACGCATGCGGTGAATGGTCGTGACGAAGTTCAATCCCGTGAGGATCGAAGAGAACCCGAGGATGAACGCTGCCCCGAGGGCCGGCAGAACGTTCGTCGATGTGCGGATGCTGTACGGGACGTAGAAGGTCCAGCCCGTATCTGTTGCCCCGCCGGGGAAGAAGACAGAAGCGAGCGCCAGCAAGCCGCCGGTGATGAACAACCACCACGAGAGGAGGTTCAGCCGCGGGAAGAAGACGTCCTTCGCGCCGATCAGGAGCGGCAGCATGAAATTGCCGAACACCGCCGGCAGCCCCGGGATGATGAAGAGGAAGATCATGATGATCCCGTGGAGCGTGAAGAAGGTGTTGTAGGTCTGCGGCTCCATGACGGTCCTCCCCGGCGTCAGCATCTCGAGACGCATGAGGACGCCGAACGTCACCGCCGTCAGGAAGAACACGATCATCGTCACGAGATACAGCAGTCCGATCCGTTTGTGATCGGTACTGAAGATCCATCCCCGTATCCCGCTGTACGTCCCCTTCTCGTCAAAGAACCCGCGTCCGCCGGGAAGGGTCTGTGCTGATGCCTGTGTCATACGTGTGTCACCTTTCGCCTGTCCGTTTCTTCGGCCTCACGATGAAGACCACGACGAACACTGCGACGAGCGCGACCACCAGCAGGCCACCGACGCGGGTGATGTTCATCGTGTACGACTGTGCATCCGGGTCGTACCGGTAACAATATTTGATCAACTTTGCGATCGTCGGACCGGTGCGGCCCTCCGCGGCCTCCATCACCGCCATTTTCACATCGAACGGCAGATACTGGATCCCGTTGATGTACCGCGTCACCTTCCCTTCCGGGGAGACGATGATCAACGCACCGGCATGAGCGTAATCGTTCCCTTCCGCACGGAAGTAGAATCCCGCAGCATCGGTGAGCTGCATGATCGTCGCACTGTCCGCCGTGAACCAGCGCCAGCCTGCAGGATCGATCGGCCTCTTCAATGCCGCCAGATAGCTCGCCTTCTTCTCGCCGGCCAGCGGGGGTTTCTCCCGATGGTCAAAACTCACGGTCACGATCTGATAATCCCGCCCGATCTCCAGGTCCATCTTATCCACCGTCCTCGCAAGCTCGGTCAGCAAGGGGCTGCAGATCCCCGGACAGCGATAGTACACGAACGTGAGGACGGTAGGCTTGTTCACGATATCCCGCAGTTGGACGGGATATCCTTTCTCGTCATACAGCGTCGCGCCCAGCGGCACCGTGTTGCCGAGTTTCTCCACGATGCCGATCGGCGGGTGTGCTGGCGATGCCTGATCCTGTGCACGTGCCGTGGCAGAAAGCACGCCCGACAGAACAGCAAGAAGGAGAAGGACGGAGGTCTTCATGGTCACAGCCCCACTCCTGTCAGTGTCCGGTGCAGAAGCACCCAGTTCTCACGTGAGAGCCGGGAGACGGACGCATGGAAGCCAAGGTCGATGGGATCGTAACTCACGATGCGGACGAAGTCATCCAAGGCGGCAAAGCGATCTGCCCTGGCGTGGATCGCCTGCAGGACACGCGTCGGGTTCTTCGCCGAGCGAAGGAACAGCATTGCCCCGGGATCCGAGCTTGCCTCGAACCGCTCGAGGGCGCGCGCGATCGTGTTCTGGGCCTGAACGTGCTCCCCGACCATGGACTTCATCGCGTTCACGATCGGCACCTGGGCAGGGATCGTTGTACCCTTCGACAACTGATACACGGTCTCAAGGTTCGCGATATCCGCTTCACTGTCCACCGGAGGCGCCGGATGGAACGACCGTATCAGGTGGATGAGCGCGAAACGGTCGGCCGGGGGCAGATACCCATACGACGCCATCCCGTTCTTGACGATCCCCTCCTGCAGCGTGCGATAGATGTCACTGATGCGTGCGCCGTTCGTCCATCCGTTGGCGGTATGGAAGTTCCGTGGCCGCGGGTTCAGCACGAGTCCGGCCGCCCCGTCACCAAGTCCGGTCTCGCCATGGCACGATGCGCATGCCGTGCGGTACACCTCGCGCCCATGTGCCAGGACGGAATCATTCGGCACGACCGCGAGCTTCACATCCACCGGCGGCAATACGCGTGGCGACTGGAACGGGATCTCCAGAACGAACGCCGAGGAGTCTTTGAGAGCCACCGGCACGATCGTACTGCGTCCGATGGCATCCAGCCGGTTCACATACAGGATCCCGATGATGACAAGCACCGTCAGGACGTAGACGTACGTGTAGCCGAACAGCTTGCGCGGGCTCCGCAGCATATCGCGGAAGTCCATTTCAGGTTTCAGATCCGACCTCTGGTCCATCCCAGGTCCTTCAATGAGTTACAGGTGGAAATCCAGGCCCCGTTGCAGCTTCGGATCACCGATCGGGACAAGGTTATAGCGTTTGCTCTTCCAGGATATGAGGAGCATGACGATACCGATGCCGACGAGCGGGAACCCGATCTCGGTCCAGCTCAGCGAAAGGTTCGGGCTGTGCGACGGCATGACAAGCCAGAACAGATCGATGAGCCGCGCGGCCAACAGCCAGATGGCCATGAACTTCAGGCGGCGCAGGTCCATCTTCGCCTCCTGGGGCAAGAGCACGATATACGGGACCGCGAACTGAACGATGATGAGGAGGACGGAGACGACCTGCCATCCGTTCTCCCAGCGCGCCATGAACCAGTACGTTTCTTCCGGCAGATTCGCATACCAGATGAGGAGGAACTGGCTGAACGCGATGTACGCCCAGAAATTCACGAAGCCGAACATGAGCGCGCCAAGACTGTAGAAATGGTCCCGGCGAAGTCCCGGCAGATGCCCGCTCTCATGCATCCATACGACGATGAGCGTGGTGGCTGCAAGTGCGGCGAGGACCGTCCCTGAGAAATAGTAGACGCCGTAGATCGTGGAGAACCAATGAGCTTCAAGGCTCATGGCCCAGTCGAAGGCCGTGAAGGTCAGTGTGATCGCGAACAGGGGCAGGAACGCCGCTGCGAGGCGGACGCTGGAGCGCGTCAACGAGGCCTCGCGGGTCACATCCTGCTTCGTTGAATTCCGGACGAAGAGCATGCCGAAGATGATCCATATCGCGAGGAACGCCGCGGTCCGGAGCGAAAAGAACTGCACATTCAGATATGCGGATTTCCCGGAGAGCACGGCATCCGCCTGCACCGCCTCTTCATGCGTCCAGTGGAACAGGTCGTGCAGATGCAGAAAGAGCGGCAGGACGAGCAGAACGAGGAACGGAGCGATGCCCGAGAGGAATTCCGGGATGCGGCGCATCGGCACGCTCCACACCGCACCGGTGATGTGCTCGAGCGCGACAAGGAAGATGGCGCCGACGCCGATACCGACCATGAACAGATAGAGGATCACTGCATCGAAGGATGCGCGAACCGGCTGAAGGATGAACGCGGCGATCACGAGCAGGACGCCCGCGGACAACAGCCCCATTCCCATGCGGTCGATGGACGAAGGCAAGCTTTTGCTCGGGGTCGCCGGGATATGTGTCGTGGTGCTCATTGCAGGTCGGACTCCTTCGCATTGTGTGCACGCTGCAGGACCCGGATATAGTGCACGACCGCCCAGCGTTCGTCACGCGTCAACTGCGAAGCGTACGAGGGCATCACATTCTGTCCTTCGGTCATGACGTGATAGATCGCGCCGTCGGTCCATGTGCGGACCTTGTCCGAATGGAGCGTAGGCGGATTCGGGAACTGGCCATTCAAGCGGCTGTCGCCGCGCCCGAAGTTGCCGTGGCAGGGACTGCAGAACGTGAGGAATTTCGCGCGTCCCTGCGCTACCGTGGCGTCGGTGAGGGGCAGCGGATTGGCGAGGAATTTCCCCGCATCGTCCGGCTTGCCCTTGTAGGCATACGGCATCAGGCCGCGTGCGATCGTCCCCTCGACGGGTGGGCGCATGCCGATGCCGTTCTTGAAGAGCGTACTCGCCTCCTGTGCGCCTAACTTCTTCTGAAGCATCATCCAGTCGAACGGCGGGGCGTACAGGATGATATTCAGTGTCACATACGTGGACATCGCCACGAGCAGAGCGACGACCGCGAGCAGCGCGATGAATTTCAGGTCGAACATCTTCGCGCCGTGGTTGCGGTCCTCGAGGTCGTAGTGGACCGCCGCGATCTCCGATCCGCCCACGGACGAGAAGAATGTGCGCACCTTCTGCTCATCGAACTGCGGATCGGCGGCTTCGATGCAGATCCCGAATCCATCGCTCGCAACGCGCTTCATGTACGGCGTGTCGTGCAGAGGATGACTGTTGTTCGGAAACTTGAAGAAGATGACGATCATGGCCACCACGGTGAGCACGGCGGCCAGCAGCACGGTGATCTCGAATGCCACCGGAACGAACGCAGGCCATGACCAGAACGGTTTGCCGCCGATCACGAGGGGTAGTCCACGAGGGTCACCCAGGTCATCAGGCCCACGGCCCCGACCGCGCCAAGAAGGCCGAAGGCAAGGGCGAAATAGCCCAGAGGCGAGGTCTTCAGTTTCATGGCCCGTTCGATGCCATGCACCGGGTACGGCGCGTGGACATCGTAGCGGGTGTACCCTGCCTTCACGGTGGCTGCCACCGCCTGCATCAAGGCGTCCGGCGTCGGGAAGAGCGCCGTGATACTGTATAAGGGAGTGTCCATGCTTCTCTGTGTCATGTCGATCTCACATTCACCGTTACGAGTGGTGTTCCGGCTGCGCACCCGGCACTACCGCTTTGATCTCCGCAAGCGAGATCACCGGCAGGACACGGACGAAGAGCAGGATCAGGGTGAAGAACAGGCCGAGACTGCCGATGAAGATCCCGATGTCGACGAGGCTCGGGGTGTAGTGGCCCCAGCTGGACGGCAAGTAGTCGCGCGACAGCGACGTCACGATGATCACGAACCGCTCGAACCACATGCCGACGTTGACGAAGACCGCGATGACGAACATCGCGGGGATCGAGCGGCGGATCCGTTTCGACCAGAACAGCTGCGGGAAGATCACGTTGCAGGAGATCATGGTCCAGTACGCCCAGGCATACGGCCCGAGGGCACGGTTGATGAACACGAACGTCTCGAACTGGCTCCCACTGTACCACGCGATGAAGAACTCCATCCCGTACGCATACCCCACCATGCTCCCGGTCAGGATCATGACCTTATTCATCTTCTCGAGCGTATCCAGAGTGATGAGATGCTTCAGGTTGAAGAGGTGTCGCACGACAATGAGCGAATTCTGCACCATCGCGAAGCCGGAGAACACGGCGCCTGCCACGAAGTACGGTGGGAAGATCGTCGTGTGCCATCCCGGAATGACGGAGACCGCGAAGTCAAAACTCACAATGGTGTGCACCGAGAGCACAAGCGGTGTAGCGAAACCGGCAAGGATCAGATACGCGCGCTCGAAGTGATGCCAGTGGCGGCTGGAATGGCGCCATCCGAGGCTGCAGATCGAATAGATCACCTTCTTCACCGGCTGGGTCGTACGATCCCGGAGCGTCGCGAAATCCGGTACCAGGCCAAGATACCAGAAGACCGCGGAGACGGTGAAATATGTCGACACCGCGAACACATCCCACAGCAGCGGGGACGTGAAGTTCACCCACAGCGCGTGCTGATTCGGATACGGGGACAGGTACAATGGCAGCCAGGGCCGCCCGGTGTGCAGCAACGGAAAGATCGCCGCGCACATGACGGCGAAGATCGTCATGGCCTCTGCGAAGCGGGCGATACCGTTTCTCCACCGCTGACGGAGAAGGAAAAGGATGGCGGAGATCAGCGTGCCGGCGTGCCCGATACCGACCCAGAACACGAAGTTCACGATATCGAAGCCCCAGGAGATCGGCTGATTCACGCCCCACATACCCAGGCCGTACCAGAAGCTGATCCCGAAACAGACAAGACCGATCGTGAGCATCGTGGAGGTCACACCGATGGCGATCCACCATGGGCGGGTCGGGATGCGGTCCAACGGTCCGCTGACGACCTGATCGATCTCCGATGCGGTCGGGCGTCCTGCGACAACAGATTCTTCGCGGGTGTAGTCGACGACGGCGGTACTCACGCGCTCTTCTCCGAGTGGATGTTCCGTAACCTTGCGATGTACGTGACGTTGGGGCGCACGTTCAGTTCGCCGAGCACATCATAGCCCAACGGGTGTTCACGCAGTCCGGACACCGGGGAGGCGGGGTCGAGGACGTTGCCGAACTCGATCGCGCGCGCCGGGCAGGCCTGCTGGCACGCCGTCTGCACATCTTTCCCCTCGATGGTCCTTCCCTGCTCCGTTGCCACCTGGCGGGCGTCCATGATCCGCTGTACGCAGAACGTGCATTTCTCCATGACACCGCGCGAACGCACAGTGACCTCCGGATTATGCATCAGGTTCAGCGGCTCTTCCTGCTGGTAGCCGTCCGCAAAGTGGTCGCGGAAGTTGAAGAAGTTGAACCGGCGCACTTTATACGGACAGTTGTTCGAACAGTACTTCGTTCCGACGCACCGGTTGTAGATCATCTGGTTCAGTCCATCCGGACTGTGGTTCGTCGCCACCACCGGACAGACATTCTCGCAGGGAGCATTGTCGCAGTGCTGACAGAGCATCGGCTGATGGCTCGCAACAGGCTCTTCCGGCGTGCCGCTGTAGTAACGGTCGATGCGGATCCACTGCATCTCCCGCCCCTTGGCGACCTGTTCGCGGCCCACGACCGGAAGATTATTCTCCACGTTACATCCGGCGACGCAGGCATTGCACCCCGTACACTTGTTCAGATCGATCGCCATCCCCCACTTCAGTCCGGTGTACTCCACGCGCGGACTGATGCTTTCGTACTCCTTGCGTTCGATCCCGAGAGAGTGCGGGTCCTTCCTGTACTGCTCAAGCGTTCCCTCCTGAATGATGTGCCGCTTCAGGTGGAAATCCTTCACGAAGGTGTCATCGAGCGAATGGTGTTCCTGGGTCGACGCCAGCGGATACGAACCCTCAACCTTCGTCACGGATGACGCAGCGATCACCCGCGCACCGTTCAGCGCCGCAAGCGACAGCAGAGGTGTCACGTCCGACCCGACACCGGAACCGACCGGGCCAGCGTTCGTCCGGCCATACCCGAGAGAGACGCTAATGAGGTCTTCTGCCGTGCCGGGCTGCTCGAACACCGGCAGGGTCACGTTCCCGTTGGCCGTCGTCACCGCGATCCGATCATCTGATTTCACGCCGAGCCGTTTCGCCGTCGCCGGCGCGATGGCAGCGTAGTTGTCCCAGACGATCTTGGAGACCGGATGCGGCAGTTCCTGCAGCCACCCGTTGTTGCTGAATGCGCCGTCGCCGATGTACGGAGCTGGCGTCACCAGCACGGCGAGACCGGCAGAAGCTGCGACCTGGATCCCTGCCAGGACATCCGCGCGCAGTGCCGGCCGTGTCGTCGGCGCCGGTGCGAGTTCGATCACACCATCGTGCAATGAGGACTGCCAGAACGCCGCGAAGTCGGCATTCGTACCGGCCAGAGGATAGATCGCCGTTTCCCAATACTTCTTCACGTGGTCGCGGTAGGCGGACTCGTTGAAGGGTCCGGAAGCGCTCATCCAGCGGAGAAGCACCGCTTCCTTCTGGCGTGTGGTATAGAGCGGCGCCACAACGGGTTGCTGGAGTGAGACCACGCCTTCGCGCACGCTGTGATCCCCCCATGCTTCGAACATCGAGTGGATCGGAAGCATGTATGTGCAGGCGGTGGCGGTCTCATTCTCCGATTCGACGAGGGCGATGGTCAACGGCACCTTCGCAAGCGCAGCGGCATAGCCGAGCGATGGCGGAAGATGGTAGACAGGATTCACATCGAGATGCGCAACGAAGCCGACCTTGCCGGCGTTCATATCCGCGACGACCGCGCTGAATTCTCCGGCCGGCGACACCGCGGCGGCATCGGCGCTGCGTGCTGCGCCATACAGCGCGGTATTCCCCAGGAGCTCATTCACGACATTGACGGCAGCATGCATGTCCGCGCCGTGCGCCGCACCTGCATACACGATCGCCTTGCCGCGTGCGGCGAGCAGATCGTCGACCATGTGCACAAGGGTTGCCCCGGCGATGCCATGGGCGCTCGCCAGCACATCGAGTCCCCGCCCCGAAGGATACTGCGTGGTCTTGATATTCAGTTTCCGCCCGATCTCGTGAAGAAGCGCAAGCACGAACTCGAGCTGTCCCGCAGGCGTCAACCGAATGCGATAGTCCGCGTTCGTACCGGTCAACGACATCGCACCTTCAACGGCGTACAGACGGATGAACTCATCCGGGCGTGCCACATCCCGGCCTGATGAGAACGCGCCCGTCTGTTCCACCACGGAACCTTCCGCTCCGAGAATATCCGCTTCCAGCGTCACGATCACGCGCGCTTTCTGCCACGCGATCGCGGGCACGGACCCGCCACCATAGGTGCGTTCCCACCCGCGGCGACGCGATTCCTCATGGAGTCGATCATACGTCAGCACGCGCGTTGTCGGGAATGCCGCTTTGAAATCGGCGATGACCTTCCTGGCCGAGGGGGATGTCTGCGGGCCGGTGACCAGGACCACCTGCTTTCCGTCGCGAATGCAGGCCGCCAGCTGCTGGACGGCTTCCGTGTCGACCCTCTCCCACGTAACATCGCCGGAGTGCGCGGAGGCCGCGCCGGTGTGCGGCTGACGCAGGCGTGCCGGGTCGTACATCTGCAGGAGCGTTGCCTGTCCGGTCGCACACAGCCGCCCGCGATTGATCGGATGGTCAGGATTGCCGTCCACTTTCACAGGACGTCCTTCGCGGGTCTTGATCAGGGTGCCGCACGACTGTTTGCAGCCCGTGCAGGTGGATGCGTAGTACAGCGGCCGGCCCGGGGTGATGTCTTCGGGCTTCTTGCTGTACGGGACGATCTCCCCTTTGTCGCGATAGTTCGTGCACCCCGCCGCACTGAAGGCAGCGGATGCGGCCATCAACGCAAGGAACTGCTTGCGTGACAGCGGCGACATCTCCGACGGATCGAACGCGTCGGTGACGCCCGGTTCGAATTCACGAGCCTTGCGTTCTTCCGTCGCCCCCGCATCCTGCAGGTCACGGAGACTGCGCCAGTGGTTCTTCTCATTCATGGGACGACGGCCTCGCATTGGTCCGTGGAACGGCGTGAGGATGAGGGCGGACGGTCACATGCGCATCGTTCTTGGATGCGGCGGACACGATCGCTGGAAGCCGGAAGATGTTGCCGGCAGCAACTCCGGCAACGATCGCGGCAGCTGTCCGCGCAAGAAACGATCTGCGGCGAACAGCGGTGCCAGGGTTCCTCGTTTCGGGCAACGACATCGGGTCTCTCCTACCGGTGACAGGCATTGCAGTATTCCGGGCCGCGCTTGACGTCCTTGATCGACGCGAGACGTGTGGGTGCGTTCCGGTGACAATCGAGACATGCGCCCATGGTGAACGGCTGGATCTGCGTGAGGACATCCATGTTCTGGACCGCACCGTGACAATGTGCGCAGTCGATCCCTTTGTTCACATGGGCGCTGTGGTTGAAGTAGGCGTAGTCCGGGACGCGATGGACACGCTTCCACGGAATGGCGGTACCTTCTTCGTAGAATTTTGTGAGCTTGATGATCTCAGGACGGGTCTTGCGTGCGACGGCATGGCAGTTCATGCAGGTGGAAGCTGCAGGCACGGTGGCGTGGCGCGATGAGGTGACGCCCGTATGACAGTACTTGCAGTCGATCTGCATCGTCCCCGCATGCAACTTGTGCGAGAACGCGATAGGCTGGACGGGGGCATAGCCCACGCCGTCCCTTTCGCTCCGCGAGAGGTAGTAGGTGGCAATGAACGATCCGACCGCAACCATCATGATCAACGGAACGCGGACCTTGAGGGTATGATCAAGCCATGCCTTCTTCATATGCACTCATGACAGGTGGAGCGAGGGGATGAAGCCGGACGCACCCCTGCGTGAACCGAGCGGTCGATGGACTGCATGAGCAGAGGGATCAACGACTTACAAGGAACACGAAATGAAGTACTCGACAGGAGCGTACCGGCGTTACGAATTCGCCAAATGTTACAAAAGTTTGGACTTGAAAGCAACGGGTATTTTGCCGATATTCGGCATATGACCTGGATAGAATACTCCCGCCTACCGTCCGCCGCAGGCGGATACTCTGAATTGTTCCTTGATTTCATTTCCGGGGCCCCTCCGTCCCGCCCGTTCTACCCGATCAGCTTCCGGGAGAACAGCGGGTTCGAGGCGATCCTCCGGCTGCAGCAGGAACACACCCGCGACCGCACCGTGGTTGCTGGCGTGCTCCGGGAACAGAACGAGCGCCTGGGAGCGTCGCCCAGGACCATGCAGCATATCGCTGCGCTCGAGAACCCGGCCACGTACGCCGTTGTGACAGGCCAGCAGGTCGGCATTCTGGGGGGCGCATTCTACACCGTGCTGAAGACCCTGACAACCATCCAGCTCGCGGCACGGCTGCAGGAGAAGTATCCCCTGTTCACATTCGTGCCGGTCTTCTGGCTCGAAGGTGAGGATCACGATTTCGCCGAAATGCACTACGCGCAGTTCCCGGATCCTTCCGGGACACTCGCGAAATTCGAGTACCTCCCCGGGGGCATCCTCCCGGAACGGAACCCGGGTCCGGTCGGTGAGATCCGCTTCGACTCCTCGATGGCCGGCGTCCTCGATGCAATGGAGAAGGGACTGCAACCCACCGAATTCACGGCGTCCCTCATGGCCTCGATCCGGGAATGCTACGCCGAAGGGGTCTCCTTCAATGAGGCGTTCGCACGCTGGCTCAACCGCCTCTTCCCCGATGATGGATTGGTCTTCATGTCCGTCAATCATCCGGCCCTGAAGAAGCAGCTCTCCCCTCTCTTCTTGCGGGAGATCACGGAATTCCCTGCATCATCGCAGATCGTGATCGGACAGAGCGCAGAGCTCGAGAAGACGTACCATGCGCAGGTGAAGCCGAAGTCCGTGAACCTCTTCCTCTTTCACAAGGGCGGACGGTACTCCATCGAACCCCGGGAGCACGATTTCAGTCTGCGGGGCACGCGGCATTTTCTCACGCCCGAAGAACTTGCAACGATCGCGAGGGACACACCGGAGCAATTGAGTCCGAATGTCATCCTGCGCCCGATCGTGCAGGACACGCTTCTCCCGACCGTCGCGTATGTTGCCGGCCCTTCCGAGGTTGCCTATCACGCGCAGCTCACGCCGCTGTATGCACACTTCGGGGTGCCGCAGCCGATCCTCTACCCGCGAGCGAGTGCAACGGTGGTCGAGGAACGCGTCCGGCGGGTTCTCGAGAAGTATTCCCTGGAGATCCAGGAACTGTATGGCGACCCCACGGTCCTGACGAACCGGATCCTCGAACAGATCTCCGAGATCAAACTGGACGATCTCTTCGATCGCACGGGAAAAGGCATTCAGACGCAGTTGAATGAACTGCGATTCGGCCTCAAGGAACTCGATCCGACGCTGCTGGGTGCACTGGAGAATGTCGCCGGGAAGATCGAAGGAAGCCTCGGCCAGTTGAAGGAGAAGAGCATCGGGGCACAGAAGAAGCGGAACGAGACCGCAGTACGGCAGATCGAACGTGCCGTAGCTTCGGTCCTCCCCGGAGGAACGCTGCAGGAACGTCAGGTCAACATCGTCTATTTCCTGAACAAGTACGGCCCCGGCTTCATGAAGTGGCTTGCAGGCGAGATCGATATCAACGGCTTCCAGCACCAGGTCCTTTCGCTCTAGGAGCCTTCCCGCTCTCCCCGCGGCGCTCGCCGCGGGAAAAACAGAGGACGCAACAGATCCCCGGTTCACCGGTTCCCTGTTGCGTCCTTGTTCGTTACAGCAGGTGGCGCTTAACCTTCAGAGTGTTCGCCACCCTTATTCTCACCACCACGCGGACCGCTGCTGTGAGGCCGGCGATCGCCGTGAGGCCTGTCGCCGCCTTCGCGTCTCGGTGCGGGACCGCGTTCGTACGGCACATCGGGCTGCAGCACCGCCTTGCGGCTGAGCTTCCAGCGCCCCTGGTCGTCCTTGTCCACGATCTTCACCTCGAACACATCGCCCACCTTGCACACATCGGCGGGGTTCGCGACGCGTTTCACATCGAGCTGCGACACGTGCACGAGGCCTTCCTTGCCCGGCAGGAATTCCACGAACACACCGAAGTCCATGATCTTCTTGACGGTGGAGTTGTAGACCTTCCCGACCTCGGGCACCTCGGTGATCCTGCTGATCTCGTTGATCGCGCGGTCCGCGGCTTCCTTGGACGTCGCCGCGATCACGACCGAACCATCATCTTCGATGTTGATCTCTGCACCGCTCTCGGCAACGATCCGGCGGATGTTCTTCCCGCCCGGTCCGATCAGCGCGCCGATCATATCGGTGGGGATCTTCAGGGTGGTGAGGCGCGGCGCATATTGCGACATTTCCGTGCGCGGCGTCGAGATCGTTTCCGCCATCTTCCCGAGGATGTGCATGCGGCCTTCACGCGCCTGCTCGAGAGCATTGCGCATGATGTCCAGCGAGATCCCGCGGATCTTGATGTCCATCTGGCACGCCGTGATACCATCCTTCGTGCCGGCGACCTTGAAATCCATGTCGCCCAGATGATCCTCGTTCCCGAGGATGTCACTCAGGATCGCGACGCGGTCATGTTCCTTCACGAGGCCCATCGCGATGCCTGCGACCGGCTTCTTGAGCGGTGCACCGCCGTCGAGCAACGCGAGCGTTGCCGCACAGACCGTCGCCATCGAGGATGAGCCGTTCGATTCGAGGATATCCGACACGATCCGGGTCGTGTACGGGAATTCCTTCGCATCCGGCATCATGATCTTGATCGCGCGTTCCGCCAGGTTCCCATGGCCGATCTCACGCCGACCCGTGGTCCCGAGGCGCCCTACTTCACCGACCGAGAACGGCGGGAAGTTGTAGTGCAGCATGAACCGCTTCGAATATTCCGGCAGCAGACCATCGATGATCTGCTCGTCCAGCTTCGTGCCGAGCGTCAGGGTCGTGAGACTCTGCGTCTCACCCCGCTGGAACAGCGCCGAACCGTGCGTGCGCGGCAGCAGACCCACCTCGATCGTGATCGGGCGGATCTCACGCAGCCCGCGCCCGTCGAGACGCTTGCCATGTGCCAGGATCATCTCGCGCATCTCGCGATACTCGAGGTCGTGCAGAATGGTCTTGATCTCGTCCGCCTGATCCGGATACTTCTCGGCCAGGGCTGCAACGACCTCTGCCTGCATCGTTGCGGTACGTTCCGCGCGCTCTTCTTTGAGGAGCGGGGTCATCGCAAGCTCACGCGTGCGTGCGGCACCGAGGGCTTCGACGTCCGTCTTCAGGGCGGATGCGCCTTCGCTGGCAGGGGCCTGGCGTTTCTTGGCGCCGACCTCTTTTGCCAGTGCGGACTGGATCGTGCACATCTGGCGGATATACTCATGCGCGAACGCCAGTGCCTCCAGCATCTCCTGTTCGGAGATCTCCTGTGCCTCACCCTCCACCATCACGATCGAATCGTCCGTGCCGGCAACGGTGATGTCCATGTCGCTGGTCTGCAGCTGCGTGAACGTCGGGTTGATCACGAGTTTGCCATCGATGCGGCCGACGCGGACCTCGCCGATCGGCCCTTCGAACGGGACGTCCGAGATCATCAGTGCGGCGGATGCGGCAACCGCACCCAGCACATCGCCGTCATGCTCCTGGTCCGACGAGTACACGGTCACGATCACCTGGGTCTCGCACTGGAACCACTCCGGGAACATCGGACGGATAGGCCGGTCGATGATACGGGCGGAGAGGATCTCCTTTTCGGAAGGGCGCGCTTCGCGCTTGAAGAACCCACCGGGGATCTTGCCGGCCGAGGCCGCCTTTTCCCGGTACTCCACCTGCAGCGGGAAATAATCGATGCCGGGCTTCGCTTCCTTGTTGGCCACCACGGTGGCGAGCACCATGGTATCGCCGAACCGCGCCATCACGGCGCCATCGGCCTGTTTTGCGAACCGCCCGGTTTCCAACGAAAAGATCTTTCCGCCGATCTCTACTTCTTTTGTGACTTTCATGCTCTCTTCTTTCTGGTCGCTTTCGACCCTTGTGTCCTACTTGCGCAGCTGCAGCGCTTCGATGACCTTCCGGTAGCGGTCGATGTTCTTCTCACGGAGATAATCCAGCAAGCGGCGACGCTTGCCGACCATCTTCAGGAGGCCGACGCGCGAATGGTGATCCTTCGGAAATTTCTCGAAGTGGGGTGTGAGGTCGTTGATGCGTGCGGTCAGCAATGCGACCTGAACCTCGGGCTTCCCCGTATCCGCCGAACCGTTCCCGAACTTCGTGACGATCTCGGCTTTCATCTCCTTCGTTACAGCCATGACGTATTACTCCTTGTTTTGAGTTGACGAGTACGACAATGCCGATATCAACCGACGCGCATCCTCGCGGTCCCTGTCCAGCTGCTCTACCAGTTCCTGCACGGAGCCGAACTTCTTTTCGTCGCGGAGCCGCCGCAGAAACGTGACCGCAATGCGTTCGCCGTAGATATCGCGTGAAAAATCCAACAGGTGCACTTCAATGACGCGTTGCACGCCGGAACTGACCGTCGGCCGCACGCCAATATTCATGATGCCATATGCCTGCGTGACACCGACGCCGGCACGCACCACATACACGCCGTTGCCGGGGACGATCTTCTTCGTCGCGTCCGGATCCAGGTTCGCTGTCGGGAACCCGAGGGTCCGGCCGCGCCTGTCGCCCCCCACCACCACACCTGCAAGCTGGTACGGATGGCCCAGCATCCCTTCGGCGCGCGTGACGTCGCCCGCCTCCAGTGCCTGACGGATCCTCGTGCTGCTGATCGCCTCTCCATCGAGCGTCAGCGGATGCGCCGTGAAGACCGAAAAATCCAGGTCCCGACCGAGCGCCATCAACGACTCCGTCCCGGCTTCCCTGTCGCGGCCGAACATGTGGTCATACCCGACGACCACCTCGCTCACGCCGACCCGTGCATCGATGATGCTGCGGTAGAACTCGCCTGCGGTCATCCGGGAGAACTCCCAGGTGAACGGGATGACGAGGAACATGTCCACGTGCAGAGCATCGAGCAAGGCGATGCGTTCATCGAGCGTCGACAGCAGTTGCACCGGCCCGCGCGAGCGGGTCACCACCTCTTTCGGGTGCGGATCGAATGTCACCACCACACTCCGTCCTTCGCGCATGCGGGCGCGATGGACCACCTCGCGGATGATCTCGCGGTGTGCCAGATGAATGCCGTCGAATGTCCCGACGGTGACCACCGAGTTCTTTTCCCGGCGGAGAGATTCAAAGGAACGAAGGACGATCATACCCGGCGTGATTCCCCTGCCCGTTCGACCAGTTCTTCTACCGTCCGCGCATCTTCGATCCGGTACGGACCGATCTTCGTGCGCCGCAGCGCCGTCATCGTTCCACCGCATCCAAGCCGCTCACCGATATCGTACACAAGCGTGCGGATATACGTCCCTTTTGAACATGCAACCGTCATCACCACCTCAGGCATCGCGACGCGGTCCACCGTGAGCGATCCGATCCGGATCTCGCGGGGAGCCCGCTCCACTTCGATCCCCTTCCGCGCAAGCTCGTACAACCGCCTGCCGTCCTTCTTCACTGCCGACCACATCGGGGGGAGCTGCTGCTGCGTCCCGACGAATGCTCCCGCTGCAGTGCGCACCGCCGCTTCATCGATCCCGTCCGTCGGACGTTCCCTGAGCACCGGTGTTTCCGTGTCGTAGCTTGCCGTGACGATCCCGAGCCGCATGGTGGCCACGTATTCCTTGTCGAGGCCCATGTACTGCTCGATCTGCTTGCGCTTCCGCCCGGTGCAGATGATGAGCAGCCCCGTCGCGATCGGATCCAGCGTTCCGGCATGCCCCATCTTCAGACCGCCATACGCACGGTGCAGCTTGTTCACGACATCGAAGGATGTCCACCCTGCGGGCTTGTCGACCAGCAGGAGTTCTCCCGGATCTGCTGCAGCATCAGGAGCCGCTGTCGTCACCGTGCCCGCTGTCATTCTTGTGGATCTCGTTGATCAGCGTATTGATACGGTGCACCCGGTCCATCGTTGTGTCATGATAGAACTGGAGGTCCGGAGTATAGCGCAACGTGAGCTTCCGCCCCACCATGCCCCGGAGATGGGAACGCTCCTGTTCCAGCATCGCCATCGTCTTCTTCTGGACATCGGCCGCACCCATGATGCTGAACATCACCTTCGCGATCTTCAGATCGGGGGTCACGCGGACATCGGTCACGGTGATGAAGCCATACGCCGGATCGTTGTACTCCCGGATCAGTATGGCCCCGATCTCCTCCTTGATCACCGATGCCACGCGCTCTGTGCGGATCGACATGTCAGAGTTTCCGTTTGCTTTCCACGATCTTGAAGGCTTCGATCGTATCGCCGACCTTCACATCGTTGAAGTTGTCCAGCCCGATACCGCATTCGAAGCCGGCTTCCACTTCGCGGGCGTCTTCCTTGAACCGCTTGAGCGAACTGATCGTCCCCTCGAACACCTGGATGCCGTCGCGCAACAGGCGCACGCGGTTGTGCCGCGCGATCTTGCCATCCTGCACGTAGCACCCGGCGATGAGGCCGATCTTCGGTACTTTGAAAACATCGCGCACATCGATCGTGGCGACGATCTCTTCCTTTTTCTCGGGCGAGAGCATCCCTTCGAGCGCCTTGTGGATATCGTCGATGGCGTCGTAGATGATGTTGTACGTCCGGATGTCGACCTTTTCCTTCTCGGCCAGACGGCGGGCGTTGAGGTTCGGGCGGACACGGAAGCCGATGATGACGGCATTCGACGCGGCGGCAAGGATGATATCCGATTCGGAGATCGTCCCGACGCCGCTGTGGATGACGTTCAGCTTCACTTCCTTGTGCTGGATCTTCATGAGCGAATCGGCGAGCGCTTCCACCGACCCGTCCACGTCGCCCTTCACGATGACGCCCAGCTCCTTCACCTGTCCATCCTTGATCTGGCGCGAGATATCGTCCAGCGTCGTGAGATGGATCTGACGGAAATCCTGCTCGCGCTTGAGCTGCTGCCGGCGCAAGGAGATCTCACGCGCCACACGGTCGGAGTCGACGACCATGAAGGTATCGCCTGCCTGCGGGAATCCATCCAGACCGGTGAGCTGCACCGGGGTCGACGGGCCCGCCACTTCCACACGGTTGCCGCGCTCGTCGTACATGGCGCGCACTTTGCCGCTGAAGATGCCGGCGATGAACGGATCGCCGACCTTGAGGGTTCCCTTCTGCACCAGGAGCGTCGCCGTGATGCCCTTCCCCTTGTCCAGCTGCGCTTCCACGATGGTGCCGGAAGCGAGACGGTCAGGGTTTGCCTTGAGATTCAGCACGTCCGATTCGAGAACGATCTTCTCGAGCAGGAGATCGACGTTCTTTCCCGTCTTGGCGGACAGTTCGACGCACTGGTACTTCCCGCCCCACTCCTCAACGAGGATATTCTTCTCGGAGAGCTGCTGGCGGATGCGGTCGGGATTGGAATCCGGCTTGTCCGTCTTGTTGACCGCGATGATGATCGGCACGGCGGCGGCCTGCGCGTGGCTGATCGCCTCCAGTGTCTGGGGCATGACGCTGTCATCCGCGGCCACCACCAGGACAACGATGTCGGTGATCTGCGCACCGCGCGCACGCATGGCCGTGAAAGCCGCGTGACCCGGCGTATCGAGGAAGGTGATCTTCTGATTCGATGCTGTCGTCACTTCATAGGCACCGATGTGCTGCGTGATACCGCCGGCTTCACCGGCGACGACGTTCGCACTGCGGATATAGTCCAGCAACGACGTCTTGCCGTGATCGACGTGGCCCATGATGGTCACGACGGGCGCGCGCGGCTGCAGGGTCTCGGGCTCATCCACGGGCTCCGGGATCTCCCCTTCCTCTTCGACACCCGAAGAGAAGGTCACCTGGAATCCGAACTCATCCGCGACGAGAAGGATCGTATCCTTGTCGAGGCGCTGGTTGATGGACACCATGATACCGAGTTCCATGCACTTCTTGATGACGTCGGAGACGTTCACCTTCATGAGGTTCGCGAGGTCGTTCACCGACACGAACTCGGTGACCCGCAGGATGCCTTGCTCGCGCAGGGCTTCCTCTTCCTTACGCAGCTCTTCCTCTTCACGCTCCTTACGCTTGCGTTTCTTGAAGGCGGTGCGTCCGCTGACCGGCGTGTCGTCCATGGCGGCGAACGTCCGGCGGATAGCCTCCTGCACTTCCGACTGATTGACTTCCTTGTGCCGGAGCTTCTTCTTCTTTTTCTTCTTCTTGTCCTGGTCCTCGGTCTCCGGTGCCTTGGTTTCGGGCACAGCATCCCGGACCTTCTTTTTGACCTTCTTCTTCTTGTGATCGTCCGATTCGGCGGTCGTGGTCGCAGCCGCTGGCTGCGCCCCCTTCGCTGCCTTGCCGGGCGCCGGCTTCTTCGGCGCAAGATCCATCTTCCCCTTGATCGTGAGGCCGATCTTGCCGCGACGGTCCTTCAGGCTATCGAGAGGCGAACGGACATCCGAACGCACTTTGGCCGGCGGCGCTTCGGGTTTCACTTCTGCCACCGGTTCGGTAGCGGGCTCACCAGCGTCGGGCTCCTCGGCGTCAGCCGCCTGCACGGGCGCTTCGTCCTCAACGGCGGCCTCGGGAGCTTCCTCTTCGGCCACCGGTTCGGGTTCCGCCTCAACAGGTTCCTCGACCGTTTCTTCGACCGCCTCTTCCTCCACCGGAGTGGTATCTTCGACGGGCGCGACCTCGGGTTCGGGGGTCTCGGCGGCGGGCTCCATCTCGGGGGCCTCCTCCTCCACGACGTCCTTCGCGGGCACGTCAGCACGCGGCGCACCGTCGGCCTCTTCGGCCGCCTTGCGCTCCGCACGCTTCTTGCTCTCGCGGATCTCCTGGATCTTGCGCTGGTGCTTCTCTGCGACGTCCTTATCCTTCTTGAAGTGGATGAGGATATCGCGCATCATGTCATCGTCCACCGACGACATGTGCCCCTTGACCTCATGCCCCTTCTTGCGCAGGAACTCGATCAGCGTCTCATGAGAGATGTTGAGTTCCGTCGCAACCTTGTAGATCTTCTTTTTCTTTTCTACCGTCTCGGCCATGCGATTCCTTTACGAGTTCTTGCCCCCATCACCGGGCGCAGGCTGCGCCTGGTCGGTGGCTCCCGCTGCGGGTGCGGTGCGCGGTGCGCTCACGCCGCCCGGCGGCACATCGTCGGGTGTGGCCGTGGCGATCGGCTTGCCCGGCTCCACCTGTTCCTCTTCGTCCTCCACCTCGGCCTCTTCGAGATCGCGGCGGATCATGTCGCGGATCTCCTTGATCCTCGCCTCGTCCAACCCCTCGATCGCGAGCAGCGAGTCCATGGTGGCATTCAATACGTCTTTGGCCGTTTCAAGGCCGGCATTGATCAGCTTGTCGTACAACTCCGCACCGAGCTCAGGTTTGAAGTCCACCAACTCGATGTCGTAATCGTCTTCGTCGCCGCCCTCCTTGATGAGATTGATCTCATAGCCCGTCAGCTTGCTCGCCAGACGGATGTTCTGGCCGTTGCGTCCGATGGCCAGCGATACCTGGTCCGAGGCCACGAGCACGTTCGCGGTCTGGGCATCCTTGTCAACTTCCACGCCCTTCAGCTTCGCCGGTGCAAGTGCACGCGCGATGAACAGCTCGGGCACCTCCGCGTAGTTGATGACGTCAATGTTCTCATTGTTCAATTCGCGCACGATCGTATGAATGCGGACACCCTTCATCCCGACGCACGCGCCGACAGCGTCGATGCGGTCGTCGTGGGATTCCACGGCCACCTTCGCACGCTCACCCGGCTCGCGGGCGATACGCTTGATCTCGATGATGCCGTCATAGATCTCGGGGATCTCCATCTCGAACAGCTTCGAGAGGAACATGGGATCCGCGCGCGAGACGATGACGGCCGGATTGCCATTGTTCTTCCGCACTTCCTTGACGGCCGCGCGGATCGTATCACCCTTCTTGTACCGCTCCTTGAAGATCTGCTCGGCCTTCGGGAGGATCAGTTCGTTCCGGTTGTGGTTGATCAGGATCTCGTTGCGGCGGATCTGATAGATCTCGCCCACGATGATGTCACCGACCGTGTTGTTGTATTCGTTGAACATCAACTCGCGCTCGATCTCCTTGATGCGCTGGTTGAGGTTCTGCTTCGCGCTCACCACCAGGCGGCGTCCGAAGGAGACGAGGGGGATGACCTCTACATAGTCCTCGCCGACATCCAGGTCCTCGCCCGAGAGCTCTTTTGCCGTCTCGCGGTCGATCTGGGTCGCGGAGTTCTCGACGGTCTCCACGACCTCACGCTCGAGGAAGATCTCGATGTCGCCCTTGTCCATGTTGACGACCACATCGAACTTCGCTTCCTGGCCGTACTTCTTGCGGACCATCATCGAGAAGACATCCTCGACAATGCCGGCGAGAATATCCTTGTCGATCCCCTTCTCGCGGACCATCTGCGCGAATGATTCGACGATCTCCGAATTCATTACACCCTCCACATATGAGAACAGATTGTGCCCGGTGTCATCACCAGGGCAACACGATTCGAGCTTCACTGATCCCGCTGAACGCAAGCCGCACCGCAGTGCCGGACTTGTCCGTCAGCACCACCACATCATCCTCCACCGCCTCGAGTTTCCCCGTGACCGGCTCCGTCTCAGGCGCACCCGTCATCATGATCCGGAACGGGCGGCCCATATGCTTCTTGTACTGCCAGAGATACCGCAAGGGGCGGTCCAGACCGGGTGACGAGACCTCGAGCCGGTACTCCTCGGCGATCAGATCTTTCCCGTCCAGCTCACCGCTGATGCGCCGGCTCACTTCCGAACACATGTCGGTCGTGACCGGGCCCGGGGCGTCAAGATAGACTTCGAGAACAGGCCTGCGGTAGTGGCCGCGCATGACGACGTCCACCAGAACGGCCTGACTCTCCGTTACACTTGCTTCGATGATCTGCCGGATGGTATCCGGTAGCTGCATGGAGTTCCTGCTTGTGCAAATGAAAATAGCCCGTTACGGGCTATCTCTACAAACCGCATTATAGTAAGGGTTTCGCGCGTCAAAAGCAAGCAAAATATGAAACAAGAGCCCGTTTGCCCGCATCACAGGGACGAACTCGTCTTGCACTTGGTGCCGCAGGACGCTATATTTGCGCTTCACATGACACGTTCATACACATTTCGCGCGTTTCTGGGCATTCTTGGGGCCGTTGCGCTTCTCCTCATGGTCAACACCGCATCAGCCCAGGAGCCGTCCGCACGCCCGCCGGGCATCGCTTCCCCGGCCCCCCTCCGCCTGTGGCAATGGGAGCTATCGATCGGCCTCAGCCTCAGCACGCTGCCCCGGGTGATCGTCGAAGAGGAACTGAATCAGTCCCCCGCCCTCGACCTCCGATCCCGCCTCGGCCTCCCGTGGGGATTCAGCGCGGACGCCCGCCTGCTCATCCAGGTGCTCACCAACCATTTCGAGTTCGGCGGCAGCTGGTCGTTCGCGATCGGCCGTTTCGCCGTTTCCCTCGGCGACAACTCCGCATGGTGGTTCGGATTCCTCACCATCGACGGCTTTGACAACAGCGCGAACGGCTGGCTGAATTATCCCAACGTCTCTCTCGGATACGATTTCGGTCGCTTCCGTGTCGTCCTGCGCGCGGAAATGCTACTCGTCCTCTCCTTTCGTTCCTACGCGGGAGACTATCTCCTTTCATCCGACAAGAATGGGTTCGGTGGTTTCTCCTCGAGCGTGACGATCGAGCAGCCGTTCTGGAAGAACACCCACGTCCTGATCGGGTTCAAGGCATCCTACCTGAAATATTTCTATCAGTCCTGGTTCACCTACGAGACGTTCAACCGCTACCTCTTCATCCCCGAACTCTCCTTCGGATTCATCCTGTGACGCACCGTGCCGCCATACTGGCAGGATGCCTCCTTGCATTCGCCTCCTGCACGCCCGAGGATTCCGTCGTGATGCCGGATGACGCGTCCTACGGATTGCCTGCCGGCACGACACCACTTGCACCCGCATCGCGTAAGGTGCTCGAGGGCGTCTATCAGGTGATCGACAATGCAAAGCCCTTCGGCGAATTCCTCGTCCTCCGTTGGAGCTATGTGGCCACAGGTACCGATACCACGCACTATCTCTCCATGTTCGGCGCGCGCGGGGTCTGCTATTTCATCCTCGAGGGAGCACGCAGCGACTCCACCGTCCACTTCTCCGGCTACTGGAGGAGAATGACCTCCTTCGAGACCGGCAATGCTTCGTTCACCATCTCTCCAACGAATGGCGGCAGAGCCGTCACGGCGCTCTCCCCGCGTGCACAGCGTGATACGCTCACGATCACAGGGCGGTATGACAACGGGAACGGAACCCAGGCCGAGACGTTGAATCTTCGTTACCTCCGGCCTCTCTACATCACGACGCCTTTCGCCATCATCGCACACCGGGCGGGGGGCCGCAATTCGGACCTCTTGCCGGCGAGCGAGAACACCGTGGACATGGCGCTGCACGCCGAACGCTTCGGTGCCAACGGGATCGAGATCGATGTGCGCATGACCACGGACAATGTTCCCATCCTCTTTCACGATGAGGACCTGAATCTCCGGCTCAACATCAAGAACGGCCTCACCGGGCCCGTGGAATCCTATTCGTATGTACAGTTGCAGGCGTTCGTCCGGCTCCTCCATGGCGAGAGTATCCCGACCCTGAAAGAGGTCCTGGATGCCGTCATCGACCGGACCAACCTCCGTATCGTCTGGCTCGACATGAAATCGGCACGGCCCTCCATGAGCGCTGTGCGTGCAGTGCAACGTGCAGCCATGGCCCGCGCCAATGCCCAGGCAGCCCTCGGGAAGCGAAATCCCCTGGTCATCCTCATCGGCCTTCCGGATGAAGAGAAAGTGGATGAATACATGACCCTGCCGGACCGCGCCGAGGCGTACGCCATCTGCGAACTCGGCCTGGATCAGGTCCGCCGTACTTCCGCGACAGTGTGGGCGCCGCGCTGGACCATGGGCACCCCCCCGGCGGACGTTGCACAAATGCACGCCGAGGGGCGCAAAGTCCTGGTCTGGACACTGGACGTCCCGCAATACATTGCGCAGTTCGTGCAACAGGGAGAGCTGGACGGGATCCTGTCGAATTATCCTTCCAGCGTCGCGTTCATGTATTTCGCCCGGCCTCCCCAATGAACCACATGAAGGCCATGTCCCGCATCTGCACCCTTGCCCTCGCGATCGCGATCTCCTTCGCCGACATGCCTGCCTATGCACAGCCGCAAACCGATTCTACGTTCGCGGTCGTTCTGTACGGTGGCGCGGGCATCACCCGCTACGTCGCAGCGATCAACACTCCCGTGGGGATCAGGGCTTCGCTCCACCCCGGCGGCGCCGCGTTCAGCTTCCGCGCGATGTGGTATCCTGACCATCTTCTCCGGATCGGGATAGAAACGGGATGGGTGCGGTTCTACTCGTACACACTCCATGGTGCTGCCGATGGGAACCTGTATACATCAGCGGCTCCCCTGCTCCTGGTGTTCTCCATGCCGGTGACAGATCGATTGAATGCGTACGTGGGGGGAGGCGGGTACTTCGTATCGTCGAAGCTGGACTTCGAAGGGGTCGTGCGTGAAACGCAGTTCAGTCAGGGGTATATGCTCGGGGCATCCTACCACTTCCCGCTGAACCAGGCGTTCGGCCTCGCCGCGGAAATGAAGTGGTACAACGCCAGCGAATTCGAGGATGGGACCTTCTGTGCTCAGGTGATGGTGGTCTGGCGATGCCTCTCCTGGTAGCCCCTCATGTGAGGGGGGACGTCAGGACGCGCACGAGACGCGTTGCAGCATCCTGCACATCCTGCGCACTGACATCCAGGTGCGTCACCGCCCGCAACGTATGGTCGCTCGCCTGACTGAGGCGTACGCCGGCATCTCCAAACCGCTTTGCCCATTCCCCCGCACCGATGCCCGTTCCCGTGGTATCCATGATGACGATGTTCGACTGCACCGTGGCCATGTCGATGGCGACGCCCGGTACGGCACCGACCGTTCCGGCGAATGCACGGGCACGTTCATGATCATCCGCGAGCCGGGCAACGTTGTGGTCCAATGCATAGAGCCCCGCCGCCGCAAGGATCCCGGCCTGCCGCATCCCCCCGCCAAAGATCTTCCGGTAGTGCCGTGCCTCATCGATGAAGTCCTTTGACCCGGCGATCACGGAGCCGACCGGAGCACCGAGCCCTTTCGAAAGGCACACCGACACGGAGTCCACGTGGCGGCAGTACCCGGCCGCATCCACTCCCGTTGCCGCACAGGCATTCCACAGGCGTGCACCGTCCAGGTGCACCTTCAGTCCCGCACCGTGGGCGAACTGCGCGATCGAGGCGAACGCCTCCAACGGATACACCGCGCCACCCGCACGATTGTGCGTATTCTCGAGGCAGAGGAGGCGGGTCTTCGGCATATAATAGATGTCCGGACGGATCGCCTGCTGCACATCGTCCGCCGACAGCACGCCGCGCGTCCCCTTCACCTGGAAGATCTGCACGGATGAGAGGAACGCCGCACCGGCCGTCTCGTAAAAGAACACATGCGCTCCGGCCTCTGCGATCACCTCATCGCCGGCATGGGTATGTGTCTTGATGCAGAGCTGATTCCCCATGGTCCCGCTCGCAACGAACAACGAGCGCTCCTTCCCGAGGAGTTCGGCCACCCGGTCCTGAAGCCGGTTCACCGTCGGATCTTCACCGAACACATCGTCACCGACCTCCGCTTCGGCCATCGCCTGGCGCATGGCCTTCGATGGACGCGTGAGGGTATCGCTTCTAAGATCGATCATTGCTGCTGCCATGCGAGCGTCCGTTTTCGGGTAAGGAACGATTGTCCGAGTCCTGCTGCGAGTGCGACCACCGAGAGCCAGAGGCACATGTCGCCCAGCAGGTCCCCATGTTTCGTATAGAACGTCTGGTCCGTGCTCCGCACGATGCGGCTGCTCAACAACCGCTCGGTGAACAACGTCGTGGCACCATGGGCACGCCCGAAAGGATCGATCGTGCACGAAATGCCCCCCACGGCACACCGTGCGATCCACCGGCGGTTCTCCACAGCACGCAGCACGGCGATCTGCTGGTGCTGATACGCACCCGACATGTGGTCCCACCAGCTGTCGATGGTGATGAGCGTCATAAATTCCGCCCCGCGCCGCACGAACCCGGCAACGAAGCCCGGATACGTGGATTCGTAACAGATGATCGTCGAGAAGCGGGCTCCGGTACGTACATCATGGAAGATCGTGGTGTCCGGCCCGATCTGCCACCCTCCGATGCCGACATCCCAGCGAAGGAAATCAAAGAACTGGAACATGTCCGCATAGGGAATTCGCTCGGCGAAGGGCACCATCTTCATCTTGCCGTACCACGCGGGAGCCACCGTGTCGGGCTGGATGAACGCTGCGGCGTTGTACCAGTCGTATCTCGTGCCGCTCACCTTCTCTCTCCGGGCACTCTTCGGCGCGCTCGCAGAGTCCGCATACACGACCTTATGCGGCAATCCTGTGAGAAGCGAGGTGTTCCAGGTGGAGAGGTGTTCTTTGATCGACGACAGGACCGGGGCATTCTGGGAGCCGAGCACATCAAGTGGTGCAGCGGTCTCCGGCCAGAGTACGATATCCGGCCCCGGAGACCCCACACTGTCCATGAGCCGTTTGGTCAGGTCCATATAGAGCGCATGGGTTTCGAACCCGTTTGCCTTCCACTTGTCCCAGGGGTCAACGTTCGACTGGATGATGCCTACGTTCAGCCCACGCGGATCATCCGGGGCAACCTCTCCGGCAGATGCGTTGGCAAGGACGAAGAGTCCATACACGGACGGTGCGAGTGCCACGACGATCGTCGCAACGGCGATCACCCGTGTCGACGTGCGCCAGCTCGCGCGGAGGTCTTCGATGACCCGGAAACAGACGATGTACACGAGGACATTCACCGCGAGGAGCCAGAACGAGAGCCCCCACACACCGGTGTACTCGATGAACTGGATCCTTGCAAGATCGAACGTTTGACTGTTGCCGAGGGTGAGCCACGGGAACGACCATTCACTCAACGAATGACTGTACTCGTAACCCACCCACAGGAAGGGCAGAAAGAACAATGCCCGTGCGGGGCCGAAGTGCTTCCGCAGGAGAAGGAATACGCCCATCGGCAGGTAATAGAAGAACGGATGGATGAGAATGGTGACGGTGCCGGCGATCATCATATAGGGATCGTTGCCGTGCGCATACCCGCCGGTCCAGTTGATCGTGATCGCGTGGAACACGAGCATGGCAAGATACACATAGCGCAGCGGTACACGAATGCCATCCAACCCCCGCAGGGCTGTCAGCAGAGGCACGAGTCCGAAGGCTGCAAGGAATCCAAGGTGGAACGGCGGGAAGGAAAAGCCGAGCATCACTCCCGACAGCATCGCGAGAAGGAGGCGGTGCCACCGTTTCAGGTCCACGACTTCGTCACGCATGCGGGGTTCCTCCTGCGGGTTCCAGCTTCAACCATGGTGCGACCGTACGCCCGGCGAGTGCCCAGGCCTGGAGGATGACCGATGCGACGCCCCACCCGATGAGCCCCCCGCCAACGATATCCAGAGGGAAGTGCACGCCCACCGCAACGCGGGAGAATGCAACGAGGGCGGCCCACACGAACAACCATATCCTGGCCCGCCGGTAGAAGAACGCGAAGAGCGTCGCCACCGCGAAATTGTTGACGGCGTGCGAGGAGGGGAACGCTCTCCCTCCCCCACAGCCCACGAGCAGATGCACATTCGCAACGACGGGGGCGCCCTCCACCGTATGACATGGGCGCGGCCGGTCCACAAGGGGCTTGATCACGAAACTACTGAGCTGGTCGGAGCACACGATCACCAGCACAAGGAGGAGCGCCGCGGTGCGGCCACGCTTCCCACCCCTGATCATGAGCGCGAGCCACACACCGACGAGAAGGATGCGGATGTACAGGTTCTTGTCGTAGTCCGTGATGAACGGCCACACCAGATCGCCGAGCGGCGTCGCGATCGTGGCATTCAGGAAAACGAACAGCGTCGTATCGACACCAAGGAGGATATCCATCAGAGTTTGGGCTTGCGGCCATTCGTCCGCTTGTACACGAACCGCGCCGCCCAGACAAGGACCACAAGAACGACGATGGTCGTCACGATCTGGCTGTACGTCGAGATGAAGAAGCTGATGCGGTCCCAGTTCTCCCCCAGATAGTATCCGGAAAGGATCAGGATCGCGTTCCACACCAGAGCACTGATGAAGCACAGGCCTGTTGTGGGCAGGAGTTTCAGCTCGGACATCCCGGCAAAGAACGAAACCACGGCGCGTGTTCCGGTCAGGAACCTGTTGATCACGATGATCATGTAGCCGTATTTCTGGAACCATCGCTCGACGCGGTGAACCTGTTCAAGGGGAAGGAACTTGATCTTTCCTTGCTCCAGGATGTGGTCACCGAACCAATCGCCGATCTTATACATGATCATGAAACCGAGCGTGCTGCCCGCGGTCGCGCTCAGCAAGGCGGGGATGAACGACACATGTCCCATGCCCACGAGCGTCCCGGCCGCGACGATCATCACGTCGCTGGGTGACGGCGGGAAGAGATTCTCCACCAGGGCCAGGCCCATGACCAGGGCATAGACATACAATGGATCGATGCTGCTCAGATACTGGAAGGCTTCTTGCACGGAACGTCCTTGCGTGTGAAGGGCTACGGGAGTTGGACGAGAGCCGCGACCGCATGGGCGGCCGCGCCTTCACGACGGCCGACGAAGCCCATGCCTTCGCCGGTGGTGGCTTTGATGGAGATGCGGCCGGGATCGACCCCCAGCGCTGCACCGATGTTCTCCTGCATCCGGGGAACATGCGGAAGGATCTTCGGAACCTCCAGGATGAGCGTGGCATCAATGTTCACGAGGGCGTACCCCTTCGCTTCGAGAAGCCGGCCGACATGTGCGAGGAGGTGAACACTGGAGATCCCCCGGTACTGCGGGTCGGTGTTCGGAAAATGCTTCCCGATGTCGCCCAGTGCCGCCGCGCCGAGCAGCGCGTCCATGATGGCATGGATCAAGACATCGGCATCCGAGTGGCCGTCGAGGCCATGCGTGTGCCCGATCTCCACACCGCCGAGCACGAGCGGACGGCCCGTGATGAGCCGATGGACGTCATAACCGAATCCGACGCGCGGAATGGAATTCTCAGCGGATCTCAAAGGGCCTCGTGTCCTTCCGTGGTTGTTGCCATTCGATGTGAAGGTCGCGCACCTGTGCGGAGCGCGGACCCACCTTCACGTGGGCGATCAACGCTTCGAGGAGCGACCGATCGCCTTCGGCCTCGATCTCCACGGTCCCCTCCGGCCGGTTGCTGACATGGCCGCGGAGGCCGAGCGCCCCCGCCTCGCGCGCCACGAACCACCGGAATCCGACACCGTGGACGAGTCCGTGGACGATGATGTGCACGCGCGCTTCCATTACACCGATCGCCCTATGATACACCTGCACTGTCTGAAAGTCAAGATGCACTCCCCAGCGAGCGATTGAGCAACGGGATGTTGTCCGAGAGTTCGGACAGCAGCACCCCGCCGATGATGAGGGCACCGCCGACGATGCCGGCGGTTCCCAGGACCTCGCCGAGGATGAAATACGAGAGGACCGCGGCAACGACCGGCTCGACCGAGAAGATCACCACCGCGCGCGTCGGTGTGGTCTCCTTCTGGTAACGGGTCTGGACGTATGTCGTGAGCAGGGTCGCGAACAGGGTCAGGTAGAGCATCCCGCTGACCGCCGTGATGTCGTAGACGAAATACACGTGCTCAAATCCGGCGGTGGCGATCACCGCGAACACCGTCGTCGCCGCCATCTGCATGAACAGCAATTGCACGGCGGACATATCCCGCGAGATGACATCGAGATAGACGATGTAGATCGCGAAGAGCACGGCACAGACCAGCGTGAGTGCATCCCCGCTGTTGAGCGCAGCCCCTTCTGGCGAGGTCAGCAGCCAGAGGCCGCCCACCACCACGAAGATGCCTGCAATGTTGCCGATCTTCGGCGGTTTCCGTTCGATCACGAACTGCAGGAGCGGAACAAACAACACCATGAGTCCGGTAATGAATGCCGATTTCGAGGCCGTGGTCACCGTCAGCCCGATATTCTGCGCCACGAATCCAAGGAAGAGGAAGAGCGCGAGCACACTCCCCTTCCCCACGGCACCCGGAGGGAGCGGGAAGATCCGCTTCCGGAAGAACAGGAGCAGGATCAGCGTCCCCAGCGAGAACCGGATCGCTACAAGCAAGACGGGCGAGACGAACTCCATCGTGAGTTTCACGATGGGGAACGTCCCGCCCCAGATGAGGGTCATGGACAGCAGCGCTGCCTCAGCCCGGGCCTTCGATGTCACGATGCGATCGCAGCTCCTTACATCTTCTCATACTGCTGGAACATCGTGCCCCATGGCGTTGTCGCACGCCAGTTCTCGAACGTCGCGCGGTCCTTCAGCGGCCAGCGGTAGTAATCGTGGTACGCTTCCGAGGCGAAGATGAACGCGTGGACGAGGGGGGTGTGAAAGAAGAGTTTCTGCGCGAACTTGAGGGGTCCGAACCACGCCAGGTTGCCGAACATGCTGGCGCCGTTGTTCCCGACCTTGAAGCCCCACGATTCGTTGCTGATGTCCGCACCCACGATCTCGATCTCGCGCGGATCCCCGACCCCGAGGCCGTCCTCGTGCGCGACGCGGATGAACTCGATCGACATGGGATCGAAGCCCATCATCTTCGCGGCAACGGCATCGATGGCGGTCTGGTCGGCACTCGCGAGGATGTAGTCCTTCACGACCGGGAACATCGTACGCGGCCCGGGGCCATTGCCGACCGTGGTGCCATCCATGAATGCGAACACGCCGGCATGGATCTCCTTCTGGATCGCCAGGAGGTCAACCAGCGTCCGATGGATCCAGGAATGCGTGTAGTGCCGCTTGGTATTCAACAGCCCGCCGAACGCGTTCTTCATGGCGCCGGTGGTCGTGGAGTAGATGTGGCACTTCACGGTCGGCAGGTGCACGATATTCTTGCCGGCGAAGTAATCCGGTATGCGGATCCCTTCGGGGAAGATCCGGTCGAGGACGTGCATCTTTTTCTTCGGCGTGATCGGGACCCACTTCATGTCCGCATCCCGGAAGTTGAAGAGCACGGGGATCTGATATTTCTTGAAGATGGGCACGTAGCGGTTCAGATCCTCGCCCTTGAAGGCATCCGTCACCACGGTCTTGTTCTGGACAGCGGTGATGTCCTTGTAGCCGGCGTTCTTCAGCGCGATAATGGACCCTTCCAATTGCCACGGCGTCGTATTCGCCGCCGGGAACGGGAAGTGCCATGAAATATTGTCCTTCAGGATCGTCGTCGCATTCTTGCTCAACGCCTGCTCCATCCCCGCCAGTTCTGCAAGACGCGCGTAGTCCTGCAACACGGTTGCAGGGGTCGTTTTCAAAACGGCGACTTTGGATCTGGTCATTGCTTCCTCATCATGTGATACGTTGCTGTACGCTGCTTAGAATGCCACACTCTCTTCGTGCGTGCCGAACACCGCAGCGAGCGTGCGGCACATCTCCCCCACCGTCGCGTACGCGCGGGCGCACGCGATGAGGGGCGGCATCAGATTCGCATCCCCCGCCGCGGCATCCCGCAGCGCGGCAAGGGCTTGTTCCACGGCATGTCCATCCCGGGAGGCGCGGACGGCAGCGATGCGCCTGCGCTGCGACGCCTCCACATCCGGTGAGATCGTCAGGATCGGGATCTCCACCTTCTCATGCTCTTCCGTGAAGCTGTTCACCCCGACCATCACCTTCTCCCCTTCGTCCAGCGCCCGCTGGTACCGGTACGCCGCATCGGCGATCTCGCGCTGGAAGAACCCCTGCTCGATGGCAGGGATCACGCCTCCGAGGGCATCGATCCGCCGGAAATACTCCTCCGCACCGGCCTCCATCGTGTCCGTCAACGACTCGATGAAATAACTCCCCCCCAACGGGTCCGCCGTGTTCACGACGCCCGTCTCATGCGCGATGATCTGCTGCGTGCGCAACGCGATCTTCACCGCCTTCTCGCCGGGAAGGGCGAGCGTCTCATCCATAGAATTGGTATGGAGCGACTGCGTCCCGCCGAGGACTCCGGCCAGCGCCTGGAACGCGGTACGGACGATGTTGTTCTCCGGCTGCTGCGCGGTGAGCGTGCATCCTGCGGTCTGCGTATGGAACCGCAACGTCATCGAACGGGGGTCACGCGCGCCGTAGCGCTCCTTCATCCGCTTCGCATAGATCCGGCGTGCGGCGCGGAACTTGGCGATCTCCTCGAAGAAGTCCAGATGCGAATTGAAAAAGAACGAGAGCCGCGGCGCAAAGGCATCCACATCCATGCCCCGCTCGATGCACGCTTCCACGTACGCGAACCCGTCCGCCAGCGTGAATGCCAGCTCCTGGATGGCGGTGGAACCCGCCTCCCGGATATGATACCCGCTCACCGACACCGGGTGCCAGAGCGGCATTTCCTGTGTGCAGTACTCGATCATGTCCGTCACGATCCGCATCGAAGGCCGCGGCGGGTAGATCCATTCCTTCTGCGCGATGTACTCCTTCAGAATATCCGCCTGGATCGTTCCGCGGAGCTCCGACGGCTTCGCGCCCTGCTGCCCGGCGACGACGATATACAACGCAAGGGCCATCGCCGCCGGCGCGTTGATCGTCATGGATGTGGAAACGTCCTTCAGCGTGATCCCGCGGAAGAGCGCTTCCATGTCCGCCAACGAACTCACCGAGACGCCACAGATCCCGACCTCGCCTTCGGCGAGCGGATCATCACAGTCGCACCCCATCAGCGTCGGAAGATCGAACGCCACCGAAAGGCCGGTCTGCCCGTGCCCGAGCAGGTAGTGGTAGCGCTCGTTCGTGTCCTCGGGTGTGCCGAACCCTGCGAACTGCCGCATGGTCCACAGCCTCCCGCGGTACATCGAACCATAGATCCCGCGCGTATACGGATACTCCCCGGGGTTGCCGAGCTCTCGTGAAGGATCCTTCCCCGCTACGTCAGCAGGGGTATACAGCGGCTTGATGTCCTGTCCGCTGACCGTCGTGAATCGCTGCCCACCCATCCATCCCTCCATCCATCATTCCCGCTCAGTATACATACTTTCGGCGAGACTTGCATCATTTCCGGCCGAACCGGCGGTCCAGTTCATCGGTCGAGATGCGGAGCACCACCGGGCGGCCATGAGGACAGACATACGGCATGGAGGTGGCGAAGAGCTGATCGATCAGGGAACGCATTTCCTTTTCCGTCAGGGGGTCACCCGACTTGATGGCGGATCGGCATGCGTACGCCTTCGCCATGTTGTCGCGCACTTCCGTCGGAGCGTGGTGCTGATACTCCTTGTACTGTTCCAGCATCTCCTGGAGGATGACCTGTTCATGCCCGGGTTTCACATCCACCGGGACCCCTTCCACGAGTACCGTGTGCTTTCCGAATGGTTTCGCATCGAAGCCGAGGGCGAGGAAGTGTGGCACGAGTTCCTCGAACAGCGCGAAGTCGCCGGGGGTGAGATCGATGGTGCACGGGAACAGCAATTGCTGCGACGAGCGCATGCCCTTCTCGAACATCTCCAGGGCGCGCTCATACAGGATCCGCTCGTGCGCAACGTGCTGGTCCACGATCATCACGCCGTTCCTGATCTGCGAGAAGATGTACCGGTCGTGCAACTGCCAGAGGAGAGATGATGCTCCGTCTTCAGGCGCGCCATCCCCTGCGCGCCCGGTGGGTGCACGTCCCGGAACGGAGGACGGCGCAGACCCGAACAGCATCTCGCCCTGACTCACCGCGGCCGGTGCCGGACGGGGTGTGATCTCTCCGGTGATCGGGTTCACCTGGTCCCGTGAGGGGAATTCCCACGCGGGCGGGACCGGAGGGTCCGCCGGTCCCCAGGCGTGCTGCCGGGGTGTGAACCTGAAGCCGACATCCGGCGAATCCGCGCCGCCGCTCGCGCTCAGGGCCGGCACGGCACCTGCAGCGCCGAGTGCCTTCCGCGCCAGGGATGCGATGAAGCGATGCACCCCCTGCTCATCATCGAACTTCGCTTCCATCTTCGATGGATGCACATTCACGTCGATGCGGTGCGGATCGATCTCCAGAAAGAGCAGGAAGAACGGAAAGCTTCCCTTGGTGAGGAGATGTTCATAGGCAGAGTAGACCGCATGGCTCACATTCCGGCTGACGATGAACCGGTCATTCAGGAAGAGGTATTGCCCGGACCGGGACCTCTGCCCGAACTGGGGCTTGCCGATGTATCCGGTCACACCGAGAAGTCCGTCGTTTCCTTCAGCGGGATCATCGATTCGAACGCACGCTGGCCGAACACCTCGACGAGACGTTCCTCCAACCCCGAAGGCTTCAGCCGGAAGACCGCATCGCCGTCGCTGATGAATTCGATCGCGAGACCGGGATGGGCGATCGCGGCACGTTGGACGACATCGAAGATGTGACGGAATTCCGTGTTCGTGCTCTTGAGGAACTTGCGGCGGGCGGGGACATTGAAGAAGAGATTCTGCACGATGACCGTCGTGCCGCGTCCATGAGCATCACGCGTGACAACGGGCCGCGCTTCACCGGCCACTTTGATGACGACCGCCATGTCGTCCTCGGCCCGTCGGGTCTTCATGGTCACCTGGGCCACGGCCGCGATCGATGCCAGTGCTTCGCCCCGGAATCCGTACGTACGGATCGCCTCGAGTTCGTCGTAGCTGGCGATCTTGCTCGTGGCATGGCGGAGGAACGAGAGCACCGCGTCCTGTTCATCCATGCCGATGCCGTCGTCGGACACCTGGATGTACTCTTTCCCCCCATCGCGCACCACGACCTGCAGCGTGGTCGCTCCCGCGTCCAGGGCGTTCTCCACGAGTTCCTTCACCACGGAATCCGGACGCTGGATCACCTCACCCGCGGCGATCTTATTCGCCAGGTGATCCGGAAGTACCGCCACACGGCGCCGTGGAGTGTCGGACACGGTCATGCCTGGAACAATGCCTCGGTGAAGTCCGTCGGACTGAACGGTTGCAGGTCATCCACTCCCTCGCCCACGCCGATGTAGCGGACCGGGAGTTTCATCTCACGGGCGATCGCAAGCACAATGCCACCTTTGGCGGTGCCGTCGAGCTTCGTCAGGACGATCCCGGTGACGGCGGAGGCAGCGCTGAACAGCTTCGCCTGCTGCAGCCCGTTCTGTCCGGTGGACGCATCGAGCACGAGCAGAACTTCGTGCGGGGCCGCGGGGTTCTGCTTCCCGATCACGCGCGATATCTTCTTGAGTTCTTCCATCAGGTTCACACGCGTATGCAAACGTCCGGCCGTGTCAATGATGACGACATCGATCTTCCGCGCGGTCGCAGCTGCCACGGCGTCGAATGCCACCGCAGCGGGATCCGCTCCCTGCTTCTGAATGACGATGTCCGCTCCGGCCCGCTTCGACCAGATCTCCAGCTGTTCGCCTGCCGCGGCACGGAAGGTATCCGCTGCGGCGATGAGGACCTTGTTGCCCGAGGCCACGTACCGCCGTGCAAGTTTGCCGATGGTCGTCGTCTTCCCCACACCGTTGATGCCGACCACAAGGATCACGTACGGCCGTTCCGGCGGGAGGGTGAACGGCTCGGATGCCGGGGCGGACCCCGATCCTGTGAGCTGTGCAGTCACTTCCGATTGGAGCAACGGCAGAACGCCGGAAGCATCTGCGGGGGGGGTCTCCTTCAGCCGGCGCCGGAGCCCCTGCATGATCTCCCCCGCCACGCCCGCACCAACGTCGGCTCCGATCAGGCTCTCTTCGAGGCGCTCGAGGAGTTCCTCATCGATGCGCGGTGCTCCGGTGAGGATGCGCGTCACGGTCCCAACGAGCCCCTCGCGTGTCTTCGACAGGCCTTCCTTTAATTTTCCAAAACCCAGCTTGTCAAGAATACCCATGAAGGGTCACCTTTTCGTACGAATGACGGAGAGAAATCGTTGGAAGTATCCTGCGGTCGAGATCGCCACCATGGCAACACTCAGCCACATCCCTATGGCGACGATGAGCATCGTGTTGTCGATGAGCGCGAACAGGAGCGTGAACCCGATCACCCCCACGGCCCACTTCCCCGCGATGTTCGAGGGGAGGATCTCGCCGGTGCGCGTGCGGACGTACATACCGCCGGCCAGGATGAGGAGGTCGCGCGCAAGGAGAAGCACCACGAACCACGCGGGCACGAGTCCGAGCCACAGGAGCACGAGTGCCATGGCCGCCACGGCGACCTTGTCGGCGAGCGGATCGAGGATCCGCCCCCACTCGCTCTCGCAGTGCATCCAGCGCGCGATGTCGCCGTCGAGTTTGTCCGTGATCACCCCGAGCACGATGATCCCGACGGCCCACCACCGCGCGTGGGGAACGCCGGCGATCATGACATACGTGAACGGTACCGCAAGGAAGAGGCGGAGAAGGCTCAGCGCGTTCGGTATGGTCCAGAACTCACGCTTCATGCTCTTCCTTGGATTGGCTCAGGTCCACCTTCACAGGATAGTGTCCGTTGAAGCAGGCCGTGCAGTACCGCTCCCCATTTTCCTGCGGCACCGCATCAAGCAATTCATCGATCGTCAGGTACCCCAGGCTGTCCACGCCGAGTTCCTCGGCGATCGCATCGATGTCCCCGTTCTTCTCATTCGCAATGAGCTCGTCCTGGGTTGGGAAGTCCATCCCATAGTGACACGGGTGCATGATGGGCGGCGCCGTGACCCGGAAGTGGACCTCTTTGGGTGCCGCCTGGCGGATGAGTTGCACGAGCTGCTTGGAGGTCGTCCCCCGCACGATCGAGTCGTCCACGATCACGACCACTTTGTCCTTGAGGACACCCTTCACGATGTTGAACTTGGTCTTCACCTTGTTCTGACGGATCTCCTGCACCGGCTGGATGAACGTGCGGCCGATGTAGTGGCTGCGGATGAGTCCGATCTCCAGTTTCGCGTTCCCGCCGAGCTTGTTCGTCTGCTGCACGAACCCCATCGTTGCAGTATTACTGGAGTCGGGGACGTTGATCACGATCAGCTTTTCGCCTTCGGTCTTCGGGGTTACGGGGCGCGCTGTGGCGAGGGCCTTGCCAAGCTTACGGCGCACCTTGTCCACACTGTGGCCGAAGATCTGGCTGTCGGGGCGCGAGAAGTAGATGTACTCGAACACGCAGTGTGATGGCCGCGCCGGCTTCGCATCGATGCGGGACGAATGCGGGACCCCGGTCTTCAGCGATTCGTCGTCGAACACGACGATCTCGCCCGGTTCCACATCGCGCACGTATTCTGCGTCGATGATATCGAACCCGACGGTCTCGGATGCCACCACGAACGCGCCTTCCTTCCTGCCGATGGCCAGCGGACGGAATCCCTGATGGTCGCGCGCAACGATCAGGCGGTTATCTGCCAGGATCACCAGGGAGAACGCACCTTCGACCTGCGCAAGCGCATCCCTGATCTGCTCGAGCTGGTCGGTCTGCGGACTGCGCGCGATCAGGTGGAGGATCACCTCGGTATCCGACGTGGTCTGGAAGATCGTCCCCGAATCCTGGAGGCGTTGACGGATCGTGCGGAAGTTCGTGAGATTGCCGTTGTGGGCGATGGCGAGGTTGCCGGACTTGTACAGCACCGTGAACGGCTGCACGTTCGCCTTGTTGTTCGCGGCGCCGGCGGTGGAATAGCGGTTATGCCCGATCGCCGCACTTCCCTTCAGGACATCGGTGAAGATGCGGTTGTCCGAGTACACATCATTGACGAGGCCGAAGTCCTTGTGCACGTGGAAGCGGGGGCGCTTCTGCTCCGGATCGAATTCCGACGTCACGATCCCCGACCCTTCCTGTCCGCGGTGCTGCTGTGCGAGCAGGCCGTAGTACGTGAGGTGCGCGGCGGATTGATGTCCGAAGACGCCGAACACGGCACAATGACAGCGGGGTTTGTCCAATGCAGGATCACTCATCGATGGTCTCCGGCCTCAGCCACGGTTGAACAGTGGGACATGGATAAAATGACGGCGGGCTCCCGGGTTGTCCGGCAGCCCGCACAGACACTCCTTCAGTGTGACGGGGGTGCGCGCGGTGCCGCGCACCTATTTCACCCCCACAGCGATCCAGTTGCCCCACACCGACCCGACACGCCCGTCACCCCAGGTCTTGATCCGCAGGGTGAACCCGGTCTTCGTCACGCGGAACGCGGAGGCATGCACGCGCACGGTATTGTCCGGACCCGCGGTCGCATCATAGCCCGACAACGAGACGAGCACGCGTGGGGGGATGGTGAACGCCTTCTCGAAGGTCACTTCCTCGATGTACGTCCGCTCGCCGGTGCCGCCGTTCAACGACCAGCCTTCCTTATCCGGCTCGCCACTGTATTCCCCGGTCAGGATCGTTTGCGCTCCGGCAGCTGCGGTGCAAAGACAGAGCAGGAACAAGGTCGAACATATCGTTTTGATCATGAAATGCGTTCCGGAACGGATGGGTTCGGCGCCCGTGCCATCAAGGAGGGGCTCCAATACGCCCAATATACGCAAATCGACCCAAGGTCGCAACCCGTCGTCCTTGCATCCGCGCTCGGAATTCAGTATCGTTTTTTGTTCATACGGTCCTCCACAACCCGCAGGTGTACGTGTTCGCTGCAGTCCTGATCACCCTCGCCATCCTCTACGCCGCCGGCATCCTGGTCAATGCTCTTGTCGCATTGCTGGCACGCCAGAGAACAGTGACCGCGACGCGTCCCTTCGTTTCGGTGATCGTTGCCGCACGCAATGAAGAGCACAATATCCGGCGCTGCCTTGAATCCATGGCCCGGCTCACGTGGCCCCGCGATCTGCTCGAGGTCATCATCGTCAACGACCGGTCGGACGACGCGACGCCGGCGATCGTTCGCGACTATGCGGCCCGGTTCCCTTTCATCTCCCTCCTTTCTGCCGCGCCCGGCACCGGACACCTTGCAGGAAAGACGAACGCTGTCACCCAGGGCATCGACGCCTCACAGGGAGAGATCATCATGATGACGGACGCCGATTGCGCCGTGCCCCCTTCATGGATCGAAGAGACGGTGAAGTACTATACATCGGAGAACATCGGCCTCGTACCGGGGTTCACCGCGATCCGCTACAAGAACCTGTTCGAGGCGATCCAGACCATCGATTGGTTCGCCCTGTTCACCGTTGCCTCCGCCACGAACTCCATGGGATTTCCTGTCACCGCCGTGGGAACGAACTTCTCCGTCCGCCGCGCTGCCTACGAAGCCGTGGGTGGGTACAGGAGGATCCCGTTCAGCGTCACGGAAGATTATGCGCTCTTCCATGCCGTCACGTCACACCCGTCCTACCGCGCCGTCTTCCCGATGGATCCGAAGGCGCTGGTCTCGAGTGAGCCATGTCCGACATGGAAGGACCTCTACCGGCAGAGGAAACGCTGGTTCACGGGCGGCAAAGGGATGGATCTCCAGAGCATCGGCATCTTCGCCATCATCTGGCTCATGCATGCCGGGATCATCGGCGGGCTGATCCTGAATGCCCCCGGGGCATTGGTCGCGCTCGGCATCAAGACCGCGGCGGACCTGGCACTCGTGCTCCCCGGGATCATCCGCTTCCACAAGCCATCGCTCCTTGCGGCGTTCCCCTTGTACGAGATCTATTTCTTCCTCTACGTGATGCTCTTCCCGCCGATCGTGCTTGTGCACCGGAATATCGTGTGGAAAGACCGGGACTTCAAAGCGAACGGTTAAGGAAGGACGGCCGGGGAGAGAAGAAAGGAAGGCCACCGCACGATGGCCGCGGAGTACAGCGCAAAGGGCGTCCCGTTCGCGGGACGCCCTTTGTGTATGTTCAGCACCGTATGTGTGGCCGCACGTTAGGACCGCGTGCGGGCACTCGCGATACCGAGGCGCTTCAGCTTGTAGCGGAACGTCTGCTCGGTCATGCCGAGGAACTGCGCGGCCTTCGACTGGTTGAAGCCGAACTTCTCGAGGGAGCGCTCGATGATCCCCTTTTCGATCACGTCCAGCGACTTGTCCAGAACGAACTCCTGGCCGGCCATGATGTTGTTGATCATCTTCACGACCTCGGTCTTCTCGTCGAGCAGCTCCGGTGGCAACACGAACCGGCCGTCCGTCGAGAACAACACGCACTTGTCGATCACCGACTTCAGTTCGCGCACGTTCTCCCGCCACGGCTGGCGCACGAGGACGTCCACGGCATTGATGTCGATGGCGAGTTCCGGCATGTTCATTTCGCGGCAGATCTCGGCCGTAAAATGCTTCACGAGGAGCGGGATGTCTTCCTGACGCTGCCGCAGCGGCGGGATCTCCACGCGGTCGAGGTCTTTGATCTTCGCATAGACATCATCCAACAGCTTCCGCTGATCGAGCAGCACCGACGGTTCGGCCTTCAGGGTGAAGATCACCCGGAGATCACCGGCGGGCGTCGACTCGGTGCGCCGGTTCTTCCGTTCGTTCATGAAGGTCAGGACCTTCATCTGGTTACGGAAGCTGGCGTCTTCGATGTTCTCGATGAGCAACGTACCGCGCGGCGGCAGATCCAGCACCGAAGCTTTGGTCGCCCCGGCTGCCTGCTGCATCCCCCTGTCGCCACCGAACAGGATCTGTTCCAGCTCCTGGTCATCGGCCACGGACAGATTCACGGACAGGAAGGGACCGTCGTTGCCTGCGGGCTTGCCATGCAGGTAGATGTTCTTCGCAACAGCGCCCTTGCCCACGCCACTTTCGCCGACGATCACCACATCGCGGCGGGATTTCGCGAGGACAGAGATCTGCTTCACGAGTGCATCCACCGCCTTCGATTTGCCGACGATCGGGTACTCGAACGCCTGTCTCCCCTTGCCGGCGTCGCTGCCCTTATGTTCTTTTGTTTCCATACGGTTCCCGTAGTGGGTTGGTCATTTCCCGGCGTCGGATTTCGGACGGGCTTGAAGGGCGAAGAGACGTCCGTGCACGAACTTCCGGTTGAAGAAACTTTCGACGACGATCGTATCGAAGGCGTCGCGCCAGCGCGTGATGCCGGCGGGACGTGCTTCGAGTTCGGTCTCGTAGAACTCTCCCTTCACCGACATGATGAAACGGAGGCGAAGAGCGAAGAACACTGCGATGAGAAAGAGCACCACGGACGTCGCATAGTGTCCGGCGACCATGATCTCAGCGAAGACGCTCCATTCCAGCGACTTCACGAGGCTGGCATGGTGGAGGATCTCCATGCTCGTCGACAGAAGGAACAGGAACATCATCTTCTCGATATAGGCCCCTTGTGGCGGGTCCTTCATGTACTGATAGCCAAAGAAGAGAAGGATAAATCCTACCGTCAGCACCCCCATGAAGATCATGAAATAGTGCGCGGGCTTCCAGAGCAACACGAGATAATTGTCCCCCTCGAGATACGGGAAAAGCTCGCGCACCCGGTCAAGACGGGCATCGTCATAGAGCGTCGCCACTTCAACGCCGTCCTTGTACACGAACAGATTGGTCCGCTCTGCCAGCTGCTCCGGACTCGGCTCGGCATCCTTGTGCGCCGTCTTGAAGTCCTTGAAGGCGGTCTCCATCTGCTTCCAATCCCGGGTGTCCTGCGTGGTATAGGCGTATTCCGGGTTGACGAGGAAGCCATTGAAGTACGCTGCGAAGAATGTACCCACGATGGCAAAGGTGATGAAATATTTCTGGGCGGTCTTGAAATCCCGGAGGAGCGTGTCCACAGAGAGATAGACGATGGCGAATGCAAGGAAGAATCCGTACGCACCGTACCCGACGTACTGATCGAAGTAATGGTTCGCCTTCTGGATCCCGGTAAAGAGCACGCGGTCCTTGCCAACAAAGGCTCCGATCCATGAGAGGATCGCTATCGAAAAGAAGATCCCAAAATTCGCAAAGATGAACTTATTTTTCGTTGAAGGTTCGTGACGCATGATCGCGAAGGAGATCAATGCAAGAAGGACCTGGAACGAGGTCAACACAAAGAGGGAAAGTTCAACCTCCTTGTGCGGAAGGGAAAGCAGCGACAGGATGTAGGTCGCAACGAGTGCCACCCACACCCAAAGTATCTTGCGAAGCGATATGGAAAATTGGGTCTTCATCGAATATATCCTTGGCAAATATAGGTAGTGACCCTATGGCAGTCAAGAGCAATCCGCAAAAAACCGTCTATCAGCGTAGAATTGTGCTACGTATCACATTGAGAAATGGTGAGAATTCGTAGAGAAGCAACATGAGTGCCACGAAAAATTGAAATTGAAATAGCGGAAAGTCGCCTATTTTCGGCATTATTTCAGAATTTTCTTGACAACTCCCACGCCGTTGGCTATATTTCTCCTCCAGATGGATGCCTTTAAGCACCTTCGTGTTCCACAGGGGGGGAGGCAATCGCAAGGGTCACTTCCCCGGTTCCTGCTTCGATGGTTCGCCCCAGTTTACCTGATCATGCGGTACTGAAGCCATAGCACACGTGTACCCCCTTCGTCCCGAGCAAGGCGCTGACCGTGCGGAGGATGCGCGCATCCGCACACGCGGATCCTGACGACCAATGAAAATACCACTCACCACAACATATCATTCATTTACCGACTTAACTCACGGAGGAGTCATGTCAACGAACGCCCGTCGTTTCCGCTCAATCGCCATCACGATCCTTGCTGTCGCCGCCACGAATGCTGCCATTGCCTTTGCAAGCGGTGTACCGGTCGGGAAGCCGGATTCCCCGCGGCCGAAGACGAGCGGCGTGCCCGTTGGCAAGCCCGACTCTCCGCGCCCGCATGCTGAGAAGACGAGTGGCGTGCCGGTCGGCAAGCCGGATTCTCCTCGCCCGTAATTCCCGCGCGGTACGCGGGAGACTCCGCGGACGAGAGCAGAAAGCATTGGGTCGAAGGGACTGAGCCCCGAGCAAGAGAGCATATGCGGAATTTGCGCATGACGTGCTTTTTCCGCATACTTTCTCTGAGTGCTATGCGTTTCCCTTACTCCATACTCCCTACTTCCCGCTCCCGTTCCTCATGCCGCTGAAGACGTTGCTGGTCCACATCGGACTTTTTGCTCTGACCTTTCTCACCACATCCTTCGCGGGTGTGGCGTGGTTGAACATGGACCCGCTGGAATTGACGAACCTTCCAGCGGGTTTCCTCTATGCATCACTCCTCGTCGTGATGTTGCTGAGTCACGAGATGGGACACTACATCGCCGCCCGCCTGCACGGCGTGGATGCGACACTCCCCTACTTCCTGCCGTTCCCGACGCACGTGGTACCCTTACCTGTCTTTCCCTTCGGTACTCTGGGTGCCGTGATCCAATTGCGCTCCCGCGTGCCGAGCCGCCGTGCGCTCCTCGACATCGGCGCAGCGGGGCCGATCGCGGGCTTCATCGTGAGCATCGTGTATCTCTCCATCGGCTTCCGGATGCTGCCATCGATCGAGTACCTGTACACGATCCATCCGCTGTACCGCGGACTCCCGGCGATCCCCACCGACGGACTGGCCTTCGGGTCGAGCCTCCTCTACGAGATCATGCAGGTGGCCGTGCCGGCGCAGGGCACATTCATTCCGCCGATGAACGAGATCTACCACTATCCATTCCTGTGCGTGGGGTGGTTCGGATTGTTCATCACGGCGATGAACCTGTTGCCTGTGGGACAACTCGATGGCGGGCACATCATCCGGGCGCTGTTCGGCGACAGGGCGCGCATCATCAGTCGCGTGGTACTCGGGGTGCTGGCGGTCGTAGGGGTATTGGGATTTTTACCGCTTGTAGGATTGCCGGACACATACGGATGGAGCGGCTGGCTGTTCTGGGCGGTGATGCTCTACTTCGTGTTCGAGCGGAAGAAGCGACGGCTGATGACAGCCGCACCACTGCGGGATGAAACACCTCCCGGGACCGTGCGGAAGGTCATCGGGTGGATCTGCATCGTGATACTGGCGGCCGGCTTCTCAGTCGCGCCTTTTTCGATCGGGATGTGATGCCAGGCGGCGGGGCCGTCGCCGCCAGAGGTATCCCAGCACCATGGAAAGAACCGTACCGATCCCCAGCAGGATCATCCATGGCTTCTCCCGCCCCGGCGTACCCGCGGTGTCATGCGGCACCAACGCACCGCCATCCCCGAACAGTTGGAATCCTGCCCAGACGTTGTAGGAATGATGTCCGCGGGCGATCATCGCGCGCATCGCGGTCTGCACGGCCATCCGTTTCGTCTCCCCCTTGCTCAGTGCGCCGTAGAACACGGAGAGGAATTCCACGGCCAGCTCATCATCCACGCTCCACCGGGCAGCAAGGACACTGGCTGCCCCGGCTTCAAGAAACGCATGCGCCATGCTTTCGACATCGTCCGTCAGGCTCGCCTGCCCTGAAGAGCACACGGGCAGGACGACCAGCGTTCCCTTCATCTCCAACGAGAGGATGTCCTCGAGATCCACTTCTCCATTCGAACCTGACGATGGAGAAAGATACAGGACATGAGATCTCCGGCCGGGGCCTCGTGCCGTACCGTGTGTCGCAAGGTGGACGATCCAATACTCTGGCGCGCTTGCACAGAACCGTGCGTCGGTAGCCGCATCTCCCCGAAGAACGTCCACCCGTGAACCGAAATGCTCTTCGACGATGGACATCTCCCTGATCGTTCCCGGGAGAAGCTGGACGATCGCTGACACCTGTCCAGCCCCCGGGGATCCCGGCTCATGATCCTCCGGACGTCCACCCACGTCGAGCGGGATGTCCACATCTCCCACCATGAGGACCCGGCCGTTGTCCGCTTGCGGCATCCATGCGGGAGGCAGGGATCTCCCGAGCGATGGCCGGTAGGAAACCGTGAAGCGGTCCACGAGTGGACGGGATCCCTTTCCATGATCGATCGTGAGAGCCTCAAACGGGATCATGGTGTGGGGCCCATCGCCGATGATCGCAAGGTGCTGCCGCTGTCCGGCGATCACCTCCACCAGGTCCACGAGCGGCTCGAACATCCCCATGCCGGCCGCCCAACCCGCGTATGCGGGGCCTCCACGTGGATCATCCTCCTGCCGCTTCTGAATATCCCGTGTCAGCGACACGAGTCCAGCCCGTCCTGCAGGCAACCGGCAGAAGGCGATCGTGTCCCGGGTGAAGCAGATAGCCTTCATGTGGTCCGCACCGAACAGGAGATCCACCGCGATCTCATCAGGATCGATGCCCGGCCCCGGATATCCGGCTGCAAGTTCCCTGAGATCGCACCGTGTCCGTTCCCGACCCAACACCTCATCGATCCGCATGAAGGCCGGGAGAGCATGCGAGAAGAAGGTGCACAGCGGGCGGAACACCGGATCGGAGTGTGCCGCATCCACCAGCGATCCACCGAGGATCGACCGATGGACGAGAGCCGCCGTGGCCCGCCGCGCCCGTTCCAGTGCGAGCAGGTCTCTGCCGGTCGCGCCATCCTGACCGACCATTGCAGTCGTGAGCGGCGAGAGCACGTCTCCGCGCGCACGCGCAAGCACGGCCGCGGCCTCACGGACCCCTCCGATATCGATGAGCGCATCAGCAAGGGCAGCGTGCTGCGCGATGTACCATTCCCGCATTTCGCGCGTGAGAGAACAGAGGAACCGGAGCCGGCGCACGGCTTCGAGACACGTGAAGGCCCGCTCGTATTCCACGAGCGCACCGGCGGTATCCCCGCGGGCAGCGGCGATGCGGCCACGCAGGAGCCTGCATTCCTTTTCGGAGTGCCGGTCCTCCGATCGGAGAGCGTCGTGCAGAGCGATATTCGCCCAGTGCTCTGCGGCGTTCGCGCCAGTACGCAGATCGTACGTGCCCGCCATCGCGAGTGCTGCAGCACGTTGCTCGCCCGGGTCCTGCCGTCGTCGGGCCAGGTCCCACTGCCTCGCGAAATGTCTGCGCGCAACACGCATGGCCCCGCGTTTCAGTTCGAGGTCACCGAGGACGCCCTCGCAGTTGCTCAGCAGTTCATCATCGGTCATTGTCGAACGGGCGAAGCGCATGGCCGTCCGGCCATACCGCATGGCAAGAGCCGTGTCCCCGAGGGATGCGTGGATCGATGCGAGCGTCGTATTCAGCCTGCATCGGTCATGCGAAGCATAGAGCATATTCTCAAGCGTGCTCTCGGCATGGATCCCGAGGACGATCGCGATCCGCTGGCCGCCGATCCTCGAGAGGATCCATGCAGCGTCGATGGCTGCGCCCGCATGAAGGCGGGGATCCGCGCGGTCATCGAGCTGCAGCAACATGCGCGAACAATAATCCAGCGCTTCTGCATAGCGGAATGATTCCAGCAGGAGGTCCAGCCGGAGGGCATAGGCGGCCAGGATCCCATCGTGCGCACCGGCGCGCCGAAAATGAGCGGCAGCGGAATCCGTCGCCACGATCGCCTCCTGCATATCGCCTCGCCCGGCGGCATTCCTCCCGCTTTGCAGCAGGAACTGCCCTTGCCATTCGAGCATTCCGAGATCCTTTGCCAGCACAAGCCCGTCATGGCAACTGGCCTCTGCGGAATCCGCACGGCCCGAGGTCAGGAATGCGTTCATTCGCACCCATTGCAGGAACGCCGTGCCCTCCCAATCTTCACGAAGAAGGGCCTCACGGTATGCCCTGTCCACCTGGTCCAGATTCGTACGACCGGGGTCAACCGCGCACCGGATCGCGAGGTGAAGGAACTGCACCCGCGCATCACGTGATCCACTCCGGAGCGCCTGCTCGGAGGCGAACTGCGCTTTCGTAAGGTCCCACTGACTCCAGTAGGCGAGGGCAAGGGCGTACCACACCGGACCCGACCGGTCATCCGCATGCGTCAACGCCAGCAAGTGAGAGATCGCGGCATCCCTCCCGTGCAATTTCTCGTGCATCTCCTGGATCCCCGCGTACGCCCGGTAACTGTTGCCTCCATACTCGATCGATGTCTGGAAGTGTGCGTACGCATCGATCCAGCGAGCCCGATGAACGTCGAGCCAGGCCATGGCAGCAACGGCATCACCAACACCCCAACCCTTCCGCACGCATGCGCCCAGTATCGAATCCGCTTCACTCCCGCGTCCAGCATACTGCCCCGCCTCCGCGAGGAGGGCATAGAATGTGGACCGCTCCGGCATCGTCTCGATGATCGTGCGCGTGTGCGCGAAAGCCTCGTCGTAACGGCCGGAGCCTAGAAGCCGGCGGATCCCAAGTTCGCGCCCGTCTGCCCCGCTCTCCGCGACCGTACCAACGGTGCACAGGAGGATGCCAAGAATGAAGGCGCTCCTCACTGTGGCCCCGGGTGCCGCGCGTCCAGATCGGCCAGGATCCGACGCGCATCCTGAACGCAGATGCCCCCGGCTTCCACGATCGATCGCAGCCGGACGCTTGCTTCCCCGGGATCCCCCTTCATCAGGAAGGCCTTCGCTTCGAACCATGCGATCTGTTCCATCTCGACCGACGAGGGCTGCCCCTCCCGTGCATTCGCCAGGGACACCATCGCGCTATCCACGAGCGCCGCGTCGTAGTGCATCCCAAATCCCATGACCGCTTTTCTGGCCCCCATGAGCATGGCAGCCGATCGGATCACAAAAACAGACTGGCGTCCGGTCGCGTCCGGATGAACCGAAAGGAACCAGTCCGCACGCCGGACGGCCTCCTCCCAATCGCCCTGGTAGAGGTACGCACGCATCGCTGCGACTTCATCCGTGGCCCCGTCCCGGATGCGGAGATGCAGATCCGCGGCCTCCACCTGTGCAAGGTCCGCATACGCCGGCGCAAGTGCAGCATCGATCAGCCGTCCTGCCCCGAACATCAGCAACAACGTGGCCGCCACGCGCAGGACGACAAGCGCAGGGCCGGCCGACTCCCGGAGTGTCCTGCCCTGTTCCTTCCCGGGTTCATACCGGGTCTCGCGTTCCTCACGAGCGCCTTCGCCCATCATCAGGATGACGAGATCCAGTTCCGCCGACAGCTCTTCATCAGCCGCCACACGGTCAAGGAGCTCCCGCGATTCGTCTGCGCTCAATCTCCCGTGGGCAAGTTCCACGAGGAGTGAACGGTCGATAGCAGTCCGCTCCCCGTCCCGTCGCACGTCGCTGTGGTCACCGCCGGTCGTCGTCATAGTCCACGCTCCGCAAAGAACCTGCGAATTCGTTTCAGCGCCGCATCCTCCCTGCTCTTCAGGGTGGACACGGGCGAGCCGAGGATCTGAGAGATCTCAATGAAGGTCAGGCCGGAGAAGAACCGGAGCTTCACGATCTGATAGTCCTGTTCACTCAGGGATTGAAGGACCGCTTTGAGTGCGTCCCGCTCTTCCCGCTGCTCCAACCCGGCCATGTCGATGGAGGATTCCAGGATCACGGGCGCACTCTCGTCGAATTCACACACCCGCTGACCGCGCTGGTACGCCTGTCCGGCCCTGTTGAGCATCGCCCGTGCGACGTAGTTGCGCACATGCGCGATGGACTCGAAGCGGACATCCCTTCGACTGAGGAGAGAGCCCATGATCGCCTGCAGAATATCCTCGGCATCCTCGGTGGGAAGCTTGGACGTGCGGCCGAGATTGATCCAGAACGAGCGGTAACGCTGATAGGCGGCCACGATCATGCTCGTGTACGCGTCAACGCAGAGCGGCTCATCGCTTTGCATCCGGTTGGTCCTGAGCATTCGTTCAGAGAATGGTGGGTGGCCGGTTGTACATGTATGACATGGAACGACCGTGTTCCCGGCCAGAAGCCTCTCCGGCCTCTGGTACTTGTACACATCACAAACAGGATTTCCGATACGGTGGGGCCGAGTCAGGGGTTCCCCTGCCGACTCTGAGGGAAAAGTAGGAACCAGAAAAAGAAGAATCAACAGACATGTTCGGCTCCGGCGACGGTCATCACACGATCCGCGACCCGCACGTGACTACCATCACCGCGTCCGCAAGGCCATGGTCCGGGATACGCCTCCCATGCTCCATCCGTGTCTGCACCCTTCGCATTGCATCTTCACGTCCCATTCCCTAGTTTCCGGTCACGTACCGAACTCCACCGTTCCATTCCTGACACCTTCGGCCATCATCCATGAACCATGCCCTCTTTCCTCTTCTTCGTTCCGTGCATCGCGTCGTCCTTGCCGTCCTCTTCGCCGTGCCGTCCGTCTTCGCCGGGGACGATCCCTTCCTGAGCGCGTTCGCCCCCGGCCGTGAATACTTCATCCTGCGCAGCGGCAACGTGCGCATGATCATCGAGGCCAACGCTGCCGGGACACAACCGGCCGTCACGTATCTTCTCTTCGATGCGAATAAGCCGTGCCAGACTCTCCGGAAGGAGCGGGCATTCAACTACGAACGGGGCCGCAACTGCACCTCGAGCGCACTCGAACTCATTCTGGGCGACACCCGCTTCACAGCAGTGCCGCACAACACGAGTGTCCGCTGGACACAGCACAACGGGATCCCCACGGTGGAAGCCCGATGGTGGGCAGGCGGCGTCCGCGTGACAGAATCGTTCCTGGCACTCGCCGATGCCGGCACATTCATCCGCCGCATTGCATTGGAAGGGGCCAACCTCGCCGGTCCCGATACCGTCCGTCTCCGCCTGGCTCTCCCGTCCGCACCGTACCACACTGCCGGGTCCATGCTCGCCGCGGTCACAGGCACCTCCGCCTTGGCGATCGGGGTCATGAACCCGGCGCATGGCAATGTGGATGTGAACAACGGGTGGATCACATCGGACCCCATCTTGATCCGCCCCGGCGGACGTGCGACACTCTCCACCTGTATCGCCGTGCGCACTCCTGCGCGCGGATTCGAGGCCGATCCGACATGTGCGGATGATATTCCCGTCCCCGCCTCGGCACTCCACACGGATACAAGCAGCTCCGCAACGCCGGGCCTCCACGGAGCATACTATAATAATGTCACGCTCAGCGGAAAGCCCGCATTCGTGCGGACGGATACGCTGCTCTCTCCTTACTGGGGCATAAAGAGTCCCGCCCCCACGATACGTCCCGATTCTTTCTCGGTGCGGTGGACGGGCACGATCACGGCGCCGCGTTCCGGCAGCTACCGGTTCTCTCTCAAGGCGGATGATGCCGCACGGCTCTCTGTGAATGGCTCCCTGCTGGTCGACCGCCCGGAGAACACCTGTAACGTCCGCGCGTTCGAGGACATCGCACTTCAGGGCGGGACACCGTACCCGATCACGCTCGAGTACACCGACATCACGGGGTACGCCGGCCTCCGCTTCCGATGGACGCTGCCCCCGCCCACACCCGACATGCAGGAGCGGGATGCCGGCATCAAGGACCTCTTCGCGTTCATGCACTCGTTGGCCGACGTGCCCGGAGACCCGCACCTGTTGAAGACGTCCGGCGCGTGGAAGAACGAAAGCACCATCACGTCGCATGATACGCTTCTCACCCGGCTCTACAATAACGCGCGCTACGCGCTCCCCGGCATGGTGGGCTCTCTCGGCAGAATGGATGCCGGCATCTTCGAGTATGGCGATCAGTGGGTGCGCGATGGGTCGAACGTTGCCCTCGGACTGATCCACGCTGGCCAATTCGAGCAGGCACGTGCCCTGATCTCGTATATCCTCACCGACCTCGTCGCGGAAGAAGGCGCAACGATGGTCTCGGGGGCGTTCGATGACCCGGACCGTGAGGAGTTCGATCAGATGGGCGAACTGATGCACGTGCTGAAATCCTGGCACGACTGGACGGGCGATACATCCCTGATCGTTCCTCACCGGAAGAAGATCCTCACGATGATCGAGCGCCCGATGCGCCCCTCCTTCCGCGATGCCACCGGGATGGTCCACAATCACCGCGAGTTCTGGGAACGGACGTTCAACGACGGCTACGAACTTGCCTACCAGACGTTCATGGTGCAGGGGCTCCGGGATGCCGCAGATCTTGCGCCTCTTCTTGGCGCACCAGAAAAGGCAACGCGGTGGCGTCAGGAGGCCGATGTGTTCCTCCAGGCAATGCTGCACCACCCCACGCACGCCCTCGTCGAGAACGGCCGGCTGATCAAGCGCCGTAATGTGGACGGATCCGTCGCCGATATGATCCCCGGATTTGCCCGGAGCTCCGGCCGCGACGACCCGGCATCCACCGAGGCATATCATCGCCTGAACCCGGATGCAAGTGCGGCGATCCCGATCTTCCTCGGCGTGGTTGCGCCGCGATCCGTGGTGGCGAAGAACACGCTCGATGCCCTGGAGGAGATCTGGAATGCGCGCTGGGACATGGGGGGCTACGAGCGTTATCATTCAAGCTCGCAGCAGGACCAGCCGGGGCCGTGGTGCTTCGCCACCGGATTCATGGCGCGCAAGCATGAGGCCGGTCTCTACGACCGGAGCTATCGCTCACTCGCCTGGCTTGCGAACATCCAGGGAGGCAACGCAGGTGCCTGGTTCGAGGAGATCCCGCTCAACCGCTCGCAGATCCCCACGGCAGGGATCGTTGTGTGGACCTCCGCCGAAGTCGCGGTGTTCATGGTACGGCACATGCTGGGAGTGCACTTCAAGGGGAACGATCTCGTGATCCGCCCGAACCTGTTCCCCGCGGACAGGGATTGTCACGCGGATCTGCGGTTCCGCACCGGCAGGATCGATCTCACCATTGAGGCAAGCGGTATGGCGAAGCACGCGATCGTGAACGGGACCAGGATCACCGCCGGAAAGGACGGCACGATCATCATTCCGGCGCGGATGCTCCGGGATGATCTGAAGGTATCAATCCTTCCTTGAGATCTTCCCCCCCCGGGGGGGGAAGCCGGGATCAGCGGCATACGGGGCCGGGGCCACGCAAGCAGATCAGGCAGCCTGCGTGGCCCGGGCGATCCCGCTACTTCATCAGTACCATCTTCTTCACCGCGGAGTAGTCGCCCGCCTGCAGACGGTAGTAGTATACTCCGGATGAGACAGCCGATGCGTTCCAGCGGGCGGTCTGTTGGCCGGCCTGCTGCACGCCATTCACAAGGACAGCGACCTGTTTGCCGAGTACGTCGTACACGGTCAGGGTGACGTGCTGGCTCTTCGGCAGGTCGTAGGCGATCTCCGTTGACGGGTTGAACGGATTGGGATAATTCTGCAGCAGAGCATAGGACGATGGAGCGGCAGGTTCCTCCGTCTGCACGTCCGTCGGGACCCGTGTGAACGTTGCGAACACCACCGCGCGCAACGCGAGCTGGAAGTTGTACGTGATGTACAGAACCCCCCAGGTATTTCCGCCGAGAGCAGCGATCCCATACCGCCAGTAGTGGGGCGAATAATCCGTGATGTTCTCCGCCGTCGACCAGCTGTTGGCATTGGAGTACGTCCGGAAGAGCACACGTCCTTCACGGGTGGTCGCCAGGTAGTGCCGGTAGAAGATCACCATGCCCTGCCCTTTCTCGAGCATGGCGGTGCCTGTTTCCGCCGTCACGGTCGAATCGATCGGGGCCCCTGTCAGCCATGAGGCACCCCGGGTATACGAGATGAAGTAGCGCGAGCTGGAGATGGTCGGACTGCTGTAGTCGTACACGCACAGCACCGTGTCGCCATGGGCACTGATCGACGTGCCCGTTCCTGCGTTCGATGCGGTCATCGCACGTTTGAAGAACGTGCCGTTGAGGCTCGAGGTGTCGATGCACACACGGTTGAGAGAATCCACATACGAGACATACAGCCGATGAACGCCGTTCCCTCTCGCGTAGGCGAGTGAGAGGCCACGGAGGACACCGGTAGCCGATGAGTCAAGGACCTCGGCCCATGTCGTGTCCGAGGTGGGTGCCGACCAGAAGACACGTGCCTTCCGGTTGTGGGTGCGCAGGGAAAAGTACATGCGGTTGTTCAACGTGAGGATGTTCGATGATCCGACGACGTCACGCACCGTATCCCCCGCGGCCATCGTGATGACACTCCTCGAGAAGCCTCCCCCGCCAGTGAATCCACCGTCCCCGTGTCCATACGGAACTTACGGAGCCGGAGGAACGTCGAGCTTCCTCCGGGAAGGTACCCGATGTAGAGGCTTGCATTCAGGGGTGCGAGTGCGAACGCGGGAGCTCCACCGATCCCCGTGATGGTCACCGTGGGCGTCCACGTCGAGCCCTTGTCGATGGACTGGTAGAGATGCAGCGATCCTCCCAGGGAAGCATGAGAAACCACCGCATACAAGAGTGTTGCGTCAGCGTTCGCTGCGAGCGACACTGCGGCCACGCTGTCCAGGGTACCGACCCGCACGTTGGCCGAAAGCAGGTTGCTGCCCGGTACGGGCGTTACGTCATGCCAATTCAGGCAGAGTTCGATCCCTGACGGATCGATGAGTCGGCCGAGATCATAGAGGGCCTGCGCCGCTGTCTTTTCATCGCCGGCATTCCAGGCGGAGGCCGCCTGCGTGGCAAGAGACTTCGCTGCCTCTGGTGCAGAGGGATCCGTCGTCACCGAAAGAGTTGCGTGCAAGCGTTCTTGCGCGCCCATGCGGGTGATGATCTGCCACGGCTGTTCCGGGGCCGCGGCGGGTTGGACGGGATGGTTGTCAGGAGCGAAGACCGGGGCAACGGCCACGGATGCCGGAGGATCGGCTGGCACAGGAATTTCCTGGGCCACCAACGGTACCGCAAGAACCATCACCATGACAAGCAACAGGTAGCCGCGTTTCATAGCACCTCCGCAGAGTGGATATGGGCTTGAATCCTGGAATATCCCCTGCCCTCACAACGGGTTGTTGCACCCACCAGGGATTGCGAATGTAGCGTTTCCTTCGCTCGAGTGCAAATGTTCCGTAAAATTTAGCGAGACCGGATCACGGAGCGACGGAACCGTCGAATGCAGGCGATTTTCGTCATTTTCGATGCGCCCCCATGGCCACCCGCAGCGTTGCTTGCGAGCCTCCGCTTGCGTACCTTGTTGCGGGGACCGTTTGCATTCGAGGACCGGTTCCTATCCACCCGCATCTCAGGGTGAAGGAGGTCACAATGAATCGCTTGATCGTCCTTTCGCTCGTACTTCTCGCAGGGTGCGCTTCTGCCCGATACACACCACCCACTACTCCCGCTCCCGAACTCATCACCATGTCATCGTTGCCGGCGTGCGCCACGGGATCGCTGACCGGGGACATCCAGATCGAAGTGATCTTCGAGGTTCGTTCCGATGGAAGCATTGCCGGAGCACGCATGCTCCGTTCGAGCGGAGATCCCGTGTGGGATCGCGCAGCTCTGGAGACCATGAAGCAATGGCGGTTTTCGCCGGTGTTGACTCTTGCCGATTCCTCCACGCTGGCGGTCCGCACACGTGTGATCGTTCATCCCGAGCAACGGATCGAGGTGCCGCTCGGGTCACTCGTTGTCCCGACGCAGGCTGAAGCGGAAGCGTTGTATGAGGTACTGAAGTCGGGTGCCAGTTTCGACTCGCTTGCGGGCACGGCGCGATGGGATTCCACGGAGAGGCGGGGCAGGCATCTTGGTATCACGGACATCGGGCGCTACCCGCATCACATCCGGAACGTACTCCGGGGACTTCGTCCGGGCAAGATCACGCCGCCACTCCGGCTCGGGACCGAGTACGTGATCTTCAAACGTTACGCAGTGGCGTTGTAGGGCCTAGGGGGACGGCGTCTCGAGCATCCGTACGGCCTGGGTGTTACGAACGGTTTCGTACCATGTCGCATCGCGGTGAAGGCGCGCGTGAAGCACCGCGCGCGCCGATTCTTCGGGCATGGCAACGATGACGTACGCCGTCCATGTGTTGCCACGCTTCACGGCCTTCTGAAGGATGGGAACGCTGCTTGCAAGCGTGACAGGTTCAGGAGTCCACTTGCGATGCACCCCCACCTCTCTCTCAATGGACCGCAGGAGCTCTTTCCAACGGTGGTCGATCGACCGGGCCAGAGCGGAACGAGCTTCTGCGACCGCCTTATCGACCGCCACCTGTTCATCGTGCGAGCGTCCCCTTCCCCGTGCAATGAGGGTGTCCCGGGGGGCCGGCGGAACACTGTACCAATCCGGGGGCCTCGCAGATGCACCGGGCTTGACTCTGCCCGGCACCTGCCCGAAGGTCTGGGGGAACGCCATCGTGATCCCGATGAGGGAGAGCACAAGCACTCGAAACGAGCGGGACATGTTCATGGTCATCTCAGTTGAGCCCGGAACACATTGGGACACCGGTGGTCGAGAGCGCATGGAAAGCCACCTCATCCACGCGATGAGGGGGCTCCGTTGTGCCGTCGGGCAGAGTCGAACTGCTGACCTGCGGTTTACGGAAGAAGATTCGAGCCATGACGTCGCCGGACATGAATTCCATTGAGGACATGGAGAGGCCACCTCTGGAGCCGGAGTCGGAAGACTCTTCGGATTCCCGGCAACATAAATCTATCCCCTCATCTTCGTAGTGCACTGGCGCACCGTCGCACGTGATCAGCGGATCACTACGGCACGAACAGCCGGACATCCCCGAACGCGAGGTCCAGCGTGTGCGTCGTGCTGGCGCGGCCACCCGTTTCAGAGCGAAGCGGGAACGGGAACGTCACATTGAACGGACCAGGTCGTGGACGCTCCGTGCCCCCGTTCGGTGCACCGAACGGCGTCGGTGGATCCGTGCACACGACAATGGCCCCGGCACGCGAACCCATGACGACGGCGGACCGGTCCGACCACGGCGCGGCTCCGGCGTCGGTTGCGAGCTGGCGCAGGAGATCCGTGGGGATGGGAGGCGTGGCACAATAGATCGATGTCCAGCCATCCATCTGCCGGCGCGCGAACGCTACGCTCGTGCTCCCCTTCCAAACGCCGAGAGTCTCGAACCCGTCGCCCTGGACGTTGAATCGCGGCGTGAAGAGATCGGTACTACGGAGGCCGAACGTGATCGGTGTGACGTTCGCCATGCGGACATCGATCAGCATCTCGCCCGGATCATCGATCTGCTTGAAGCGGAAGCCCGTCAGGCGCTGCATCTGCGCCAGGTCGATCGCACCGGGCCGGCTGCCCACCTGAGGACGCAGCAGCCCGGGTGCGTAGAGCCAGACCACTGTCGCGCCGGACCCACGCAGGCGCTCGTGCATCTGGTCGACACCGTCCGGCGTCATGAGAAACGCGTTGGGGACCAGCACCAGCTTGTACTTGCGGTAGTCCTCAGCGGTAAGGTCCTCGCGGTACAGCTGATCTATTGGCTGACCGGCGCGGTAGAGGGTCCGGCTTTGCGCGTTGAAGAACCAGTGGTTGACGACGTCCGTGTAACGGATCCCCTGCCCGGGCCAGGGGCGCGAAGCCATCCAGTGTTTCGACACGAGGAATCCGTCCGTGTCGCCGGCGATCGCGATCCGGGCCACCGACGAGACATCAACGCGCTTTCGCGCGTCCATCATCTTCAGCACGTCGCCGACCGCTTCGATGAGTTCGGGTGAGCCATACCAGCCGCCGGGCGTCGGCTCATCGAGGCCCCAGTCGGAAAAGTTGTACGGACCGAAGTCGTACAGCCAACCACCGGTGTTGGCGGCCATCACGGCGCCGAGGTCACGCCGGAGGATATTCTTCGTGCCCTCGGACGTCATCGAGCCCGAGCCGCCGATCTCCTTCCACTGGCGCGATCGGTGCAGGTACGAACCCGGGTCGATCTCCGAGATGTACAACTTGCCCTTCCTGCGGTAGCTCTCGACCGCAGACCGGAATGACGCGTCACCGCCGACACCGCGGGCGCGGCCCACCCAATTCCCGGCGCCGTCGTAGAGGTCGCTTTCCCACCGGGCCTTCGCCGGGTCGTTCGTGGCAAGGTACGTATAGGGACAAGCGATCACATCCACATGCGGACTGTCGAGCACCGCGCGGGGCGCAAGGTGTCCGCTCTCCTGGATGCGCGGATTCTCGGTGAGGTATCCGTAGAAGGTGCCCGTGATGACCGGACGGCTGGATTCGCTCTTGATCGCCGCTGCAAACGCCGCGATGCAGTCGGCGGATTGCCGGTGGTACCTCCGGTAGAAGTCAATGACGTGCTGTTCCTTCGCAGGGTCGCGCAGCAGTCCGAAGCCGGAGTTCAGACGCTCATGCGGCGGAGGCACGGGTCCGGCCTTCGCCTCCATCGGCGCTTCGTAGCCGGGCCAGAAGTTGTCGCCCGGGTTGTTCCACTCCTCGGTTGCGCCGTGGACAAAGAAATAGCCCATGAAGCGGCTCGCGAGCGGACTGTGATCGATGAACCGGACCAGCGCACGGAGCATGTTCGCCGTGTCGCGTCGCCAAACATCCGACGCCCACGATGCCTCCCACGCTTCGCCGTAGAAGTTGGTGAAGTGGTGATCTCCTTCGCGCAGCGGGTTCTCGTGCGGACGTGTCCGCCAACCGTCCCAATTCCGTGGCGCGACATCCATACCGTAGTGTATGCACTCATCCGGGTGTGCCTCTTTCCACCACACCGGCGTCAGCAGCTGGACGCGCGGAAAGAAGAACGCCTCCGGTGCGAGGCTCGCCACGCGCAGGAGGTACTCCTCAAGGGCCGTGAAGTCGTACGTGTCCGGACCCGTCCAGGCGCTCATCATCCCCATTTGAGGTTGAAGAAGCTGCATCCCCATGCCTTTGAAGTTCTCGATCACTTCGATCAGGCTGGTGCTGAGTCCCCAGAAGGGTGTGGTCTCGTTGCCGTTGACAAAGAGCCTGGGGCCGCCCCGTTCCGTGCGTATCTCTGCGCGACACGGACGCTCGGCCCGGAGGCGTGCGATGGTCCCGGCGAGCGTTCCGTCGGAGATGCCCGCGAGTCCGGCCGAACCGGGAAACACCATGTCGAGCGGCGCGAGGGCCATCGCAGCGCTTGCGGCAGTGGTCTGGTGGATGAACGTGCGTCGGTCCATAGGAGCGGTGGTTGTATGAGTCAGGTGGTCGATCGTGCCCGGTGGCCGGGTTGTTGCCATCCGCAGCGTCGTTGCTTACAGCGTCGAACAGGGTGAGGAGGTGTGTGCCCAAGTGTGCACCTGGTGTGCACCCATCGAGTTGGTCCCGGGCGGAAGAATTGAGCTATTTGTGCCCTCGGGCAGAGTCGAACTGCCGACCTGCGGTTTAGGAAACCGTCGCTCTATCCATACTGAGCTACGAGGGCGTTTATTAATGTACAAAAGGCCATGATGGGATTCAATATGCTTCAGCGAACAGTGAGCATCACGATCGGGAGCCGCCCCGTACGGTTCTTTAATGCCACAACGTGCTCGCCCCGCCGGTTCGGCGGACATACTCATGGATACAGCAACATACACAAGAGGCCTTTGAAGCGCAAACCCATGCGATGCGCTTCAAAGGCCCGGACATCTGCTCCTGCCGGAGACGGGGGCCGTTCTCAGCCAGCCCTCTTGTCGTGCTTCCGGAGAACAGTTACTTGATGAGGGTCATCACCCGCGTCGCGCTGTAGGAGCCGGACGAGATACGGTAAACGTACATCCCGCTGGATGCGGCCTGCGCGTGGAACGCAACGGCGTGCTCCCCCGCGCCCATTGTTTCATTCACCAGTTCAGCCACTTCACGCCCGAGCATGTCATACACGACGATCCGGACCTGGCCTGCAACAGGAAGCTGGAACGCGATCGTCGTCGAAGGATTGAACGGGTTCGGATAGTTCTGTGAGAGGCCGTACGCAAGAGGCTCCGCCCCACCGTTCTCCACCACACCCGTCGTGCCCAGGGTCTTCGTCAGCACGATTCCGCCTTCGCCCACCACAACGATCCTGTCCACCGCAGAATAGAAGACCTCATTCAGCGTCCGGGTGGTGCCGCTGACCTGGGTTTCCCACGTGGCTCCGCCATCCGTGGTGGCAATGATGGTTCCGTTCGTGCCAACAGCCGTGCCATGCATCGCATCATAGAAATGAACGGCCAGCAGGGTGTTGTTCGTAAGGCTCGCCTGACTCGTCCACGTGGCGCCGCCATCACTGGTGACCCGGATGAGCCCGAGTTCGCCCACGGCGATCCCCTTCTGCGCATCAAGGAAGAACACCGCATGGAAATCCAACTGCTGCTCTCCCGTTTCCTGGACCACCCAATGAGCACCACCGTCGATCGTACGGAGGATCGTCCCGTCCTGTCCGACCACTGTCCCGGTCAGGACATCAGTGAACTCCACTTCATAGAGGGTCACCGTTGTCGTGCTGCTCTGCGGGTTCCACGTCAGGCCACCGTCCGTGGTTCGCAGAATGGTACCCGCCTGACCCACGATAGTGCCGTTCTGATCATCCGTGAAACATGCTCCCCAGAGCGCAGCAGTCGTTCCGCTGACCACCGAACTCCATGTCATCCCGCCATCCGTCGTTCGAACGATGGTACCGTCATTGCCGTCGGCGATGCCAACCTGGGTCGTTGCCATTTCGACGGCATTCAGCATCACCGTCACTCCGCTTGTCACGGCATCCCAGTTCATCCCACCATCACTGGTCAGCAGGATCGCACCGCCTTCGCCGACCGCTATGCCTGCGGTGGCATCGATGAACTGAACTTCCATGAGGTTCTGGACAGAGCCGCTGGATTGAAGGACCCAACCAGGATCAGCCAGAAGATCGGCCCTGAAGGTGATCAACGCGGCCAGGATCGAAAGTAGTGTAAAAATGCGCGTCTTCATGATGCGCCTCGCTCAGTTGTTGGGAAATTTGAAAAGTATCGCCGGGTTCGTAAACCGATGTTTGGTGATGGTAATCTAATAGAAGCGAGACGGCATTGCCGTGAGCGAGCGCACAAAGGGAGATGGGTTAAAAAGAAGTACGATCAGAAGAAAAAAGTTGCTTCCGGGTGAACTTTTCGCAGGGACGGTGTGTTAGGAGGGTAGCATGACAAAGAAGACATCATATACGATCTGCAGACAATGCGGCAGGGATTTCCCCGGAAACCCGAGTATGCGCCGGTGTCCATTATGCAGGAAGAAAGAGGCTCAGTACCGGGCCCAGCGGGAGAAAATGAAGCGCAATCTCCCGTACTACCTCAAAACGGACATCTGACGGCTTTTCAGGGGTAACCGCGTTCTTTTCCTCATGGTGCTTGGAGAAGTGTCTCAGGCAAACGGCGGGAGTCTATGGACTCTCGCCTCTGGCTATTATTAGCCACCCGGATTGGCTGATGGGATCCTGACACGTACGGCGGTCCCCTCCCCCTTCAAGACCTCGATCCGCCCATCAAGTCCCCCTACCAATTCGTGAATGAACCTCATCGAGGGGTTCTTCGGCTTCTTCGCATCCAGATCCTTCCCCCCGGCAGGATTCTCGTCATCAACACCCAGAACGATCGCCCCATTCGCGTCGGTCCGTACGGAAACCTCGATCGTGCCTTTTCGCCCCGATGGCAACCCGCCCTCCAGGGAATGCACGACCAGTTCATTCAAGATCAGCAGAACATCGACAAGTGTCTCCTGCCCCGCATCCACAGCCCCGACTTCTACGGTATAGGTCAACCGCCCGGCACCCGCTCTCCGGAACGCATCGGCGACCACACTCTTCACGCTCTTTCCGAATGATGCCGATGATCCGCGTCCGCCTGCATACACCAGAGATTGGATGTGCACGAGTTCATGAAGATGGTCAGCCAGATCCCCGACATCATCTCCCTTCTGCGCTGTTGCGGAAACATCGCACTCGAGGAGCATCAGGACCCGCCGCCCCGCACTCAGTACGTGACTCCCGATCGCAGTGTCGCGATTGCTCCGGAGCCGGACGCCCTCCTCCGCAAGGTCCTCCGCGGTCTTCGATTGGGTGATATCCTGCACCGTCCCGGTCACATGGAGCGGTTCTCCCGGCTTCCGTGGCGAGGGATGGGCGTGATCACGGACCCACTGATAGCTGCCATCGCGAAGGCGGATCCGGTACTCCTCAACGACGCTCTCACCGGAAAGAAATTTCTTCATGCGCCCGGCCGGCGCCTCCACATCGTCCGGAAAGACGTAGTCCTCGCGGCGGATGATCGCGTTGGCAGGGAGTCCCGTCAGCCGTTCGAATGCTTCCGTGACCCACTCCACGGCGACGTTTCCTTCCGCCGGAACAAGAAGACTGTAACCATAGGAGGCGGTCAGCTCCGACAGCATCCGATACCGCTGTTCACTCTCGCGGATCTGGCGGTCCAGTGCATGCCGGTACAATGCCATCTCGATCGTGGTGCGCAGCTCCTTCTCCTCGAAGGGCTTGAGCACATATCCGAACGGGTTCGTTGCCCGCGCCCGGGCAAGGGTCCCGTCATCAGAATAGGCGGTCACATAGACGACCGGGATGTCCATCATCTCCCGGATCTTCTGTGCTGTCTGAATGCCGTCCATGCCACCCCTCAGACTCACATCCATCAACACGAGATCGGGTTTCACATGGGCGACCATCCGTAGAGCCTCCTCGCCAGACTGCGCGAGTCCCGCAACGCCATACCCCATTGTATGGAGACGCCGTTCGATGTCCCGTGCCATGATCAGCCCGTCTTCGACGACGAGAATACGTTTACCACTGCCTTCGTGGGACGATCGCACCATGTGCTCCTGCCTGGACTATTCCGTCCGTTTCGTGATCTCGATGATGGTGACCCGATGCTCCCCCAGCTGTGAAAAGTAGATCAGGACCGTTGCCTCGAACTGCGATCGCGTCTCGGGGTCTTCGATCCTCATGTGCGGATAGTGCCACCGCCCCTTCGCGTCGATCGTGTACAGCCCGCGGGGCTCTCCAAGATATTCTCGCACCTCATCGCGCGTGCGTCCCCTCAGCCCCTGGAGTTCGGCTTCCGTAAAGACCTTGTCGCTTGCCGGCCGCCACGACTTCTCCTTACACCCCGTGAGCATCGCTGTACAGAGCAGCAGGAAGCAGCATGCATGCACGATGCGCAGCACCGCGGCTCCTCTGCCCGACACCACCTGTGCCGTGACGTTCACCGGTACAATCCCTTCTCGTGTATGAAAGCCTCCACCAGGGGAGGAACCAGATACCGGATGCTCTTCCCCGCCGCCACACGGTGCCGGATACCCTGAGCAGCGATCCCGATATGCGGCACTTCACACAGGGTCATGTGCGGCAGATACGCCTCTCCGGCTCCGCCGGGGACGTACCCCGGCCGTGTCATCACCGCTACGGAAGCAAGATCCAGGATCCGGGAGGGATCGCGCCAGGCACCGAAGTCCACGAGATTGTCCATCCCGATCAGGACCGTGAGCGATGCTCCAGGGAAACACTCGAGCAATGCGCGGACGGTATCGATCGTATACGACACGCCTCCGCGGCGCACCTCCATATCCGAGACGCTGAAGCGTTGATCCCCTTCGATCGCCCGCTCCACCATCGCCAGGCGTATCACGCCCGGTGAGACCTCACGGTCCTGCTTGTGCGGCGGCGTCATCGCGGGCATGAACAAAATGCGGTCGAGGCCAAGCTCCTCCTGCACATGGGCAGCAACGATCAGGTGCCCCATGTGTGGCGGATCGAATGTCCCGCCGAAGAGCCCCAGGCGCTCGGGCCGTTTCCTCTCACTCACCATAACACCCCGATGGTACGATAGCGGACGCAGCCGCGGAGCAGAGCGGCAAGGTAGACGAACGGCACGGCAACGAACGCGATCGTTCTCCCGGCTTCGAGCGGCGAGAACGCGCGGATGCCATGGTACTTGTATCGAAACAGGACGCCACTCAGCAGGACCGCGATCACGCCGCCAGCCCACAGCACAGGAGCACCCAGAAGGCCCCCGGCAAGAACTGCAACGAGTCCGCACGCCCCGCCAAGCGCAACGTAATGTTGCGGCCGGTGCACAGTGAACCCGGCGATCTGCTTCACTTCGATGAACGCCCGATAACGCCGCGGATGCCGTTTGAACAGGAGCGGATCGAACGTGTAACGCCGGGCATGACGCAATGCTTCGCGCAGAGTGCTGAACTGAGGGGGATGTGCCACGCGAACATCCGAAGCAATATACATCGAAAAACCCATATCCAACAGCCGGAAGCCCAGATCGGCATCCTCCCGAAAATACAGTCCGGCCTCCCTGTCAAAGAACCCGCTCTCATACCCGCCGGCCTTCATGAAGCAACTCCGCCGGATGAACAAGTTACAGGGGATGAACGAGGCGATCCCCGGGGGCTCGAAACGCCTGACGTTTCCGCCCGTGGACTGATACTCCGTTCGACCTTCAAGCATGTCCAGATTCAACTTGATCAGCAACGCATAAGCTTTTGCTAACCAATCCGTTGCAGGTTGCACATCATCTTCTGTCAAGGCTATATACTCTCCCCCGGCGAGCGCGGCTCCGGCATTCCGGGCCCGACTCGCCCCCCCATTCTCCTGTTCCAGTACCTTCAGTGCATATGGCGGTGAGAACGTCCGGAGCATCTCGGCCGTCCCGTCCGTCGACCCGTCGATCACCACGATCACTTCGAACCCCCCGGGAACAGGTTCCTGACAGGACAGAGCATTCAGGACCTCTCTCAGGGATCCCTTCCGGTTGAACGTGGGGATGATCACTGAAAAGAAGGGACTACTCATGTCCGCCTCCAGAGCCCTGACGCGAGGCCCATGACCCTGACATACCCCCTCATCGCCGAGGCGGCTTGCTTCCGGAGCGAAGGGCGTGCGACCAGAACCAGTACCCACGCACATATCCTGATCGAGGAACGAGCGAGCATGAGCAGCCGGACGCTCACCCGGGAGATGCTCCCATGGTGCTTCCGGAAGTACCGGAAGAGGCTTTCGTGATAGTGGATCAGGCGACGCTCATCGTAGTGGCCGACCGCTCCCCCGCCGAAATGCGTGACCAGAGCTCCCGGGACCACGAACACGTGCCCTCCGTTCTCCGCAAAGCGCTTGCACCAATCGGTCTCTTCGAAATACATGAAGAACTCTTCGTCGAGCCCCCCCACGGACTTCACCGAGGAGGCACGGACCACCAGACATGAGCCCTGGACGAAGTCCACGGCACGAGGCGTCATCCCCTGTTCGTACAACTGGCGGTGCGCCCCGAAGATCAACGAATGGGGGAAGGCCCGGTCGAGGAACAATGCCTCAACGAAAAGATTCCAGAGCGATGGGAATCGCACACCCGTCCGCTGCGCCGATCCGTCCCCGTTCAACAGACCCGGGCCACAGGCCCACGCATCTTCGCCCTTCCCATCCATGAACGTGATGAGGGCATCGAAGGCTCCGGCATGCACAAGGGTGTCGGGATTCAGAAGACAGAAGTAACGCCCGCCTGCAGCACGAAATCCCTGATTATTCGCCCGTGCGAATCCATTGTTCCCCTCATTGGCGATGACCTTCACCCCGGGCATCACCTGTTCGGCATACGCCACGCTGTCGTCCGCGGACGCGTTGTCCACGAGGATGACTTCGTACGTATGCCTGGTGACTCCTTTCCGGACCGATGGGAGGCACAACTCAAGGTCGCGCCGCGAATTCCAGGTGACGATGATGATCGAGATATCAATCATGGAGTCCGAGTCCTGTGACACGCGCATACGTGCGCATGCAACCGTTCACCACACGGGCCACGGCACCATCCCCATCCAGAAGCCGCGCACTCATCCAGCACAGTATGTCACGATCGGGCACGACGCGCGACGCCTGGAGTTCTCTGCGGCGCGCCAGAACCCATCCCGCGTGGGACAGGATCCAAACATAGCCGCGGAGGATACCCAGAGGAGATTTCCTCCCCGACACAGTCCCCGCGATGAGCTTCGCTATCCCCTCCATGACCATGAGCGGGGCAAGCCGCAGAAGCGTCCAGCCGCCGAAAAGCAGCAGTGCGTTGAGAAGCTTGTTCCTCTCCTGGTAGAATGTGACGAATGCCGATGCCTGCGTCTTCGTCGTTGCGCTCCCGCGGTGGTACACCAGCGACCGCTGTGCCATCCTGACGTCACGCCCCAGCAGGCGCAAGCGCCACGACAGGAACACGTCCTCGTGATACAGAAAATACTCGTTCAGGAATGGGCGAGGTATCTCCGCGCGGCGGAACATGACCGAGGCCCCGCCCGCAAAAAAGATATGGCTGAGGTCAGCGAATACACGCATGATGTTGTAGCCCAGAGGGTTCAGCGAGCCGTTCATGCTGTAGAAACGGTCGGGAACGCCATCGGTCACCACCTTCGATGTGACGACAGCGACGGCAGGGTCCATCATGTACTCCAGAAGTCCCGGGAGCCAGTCCGCTGTCACTTCCGTGTCATTGTTCAGAAGGACCACATACTCGCCCGTGGCGGCTTCTACGCCCCGATTATTCCCCTCCGCAAAACCCAGATTTGTTCCCTGCGCAAGCACCCGGACCTCCGGGTATTTCACCCTCACCATGGCAATGCTGCCGTCGGATGACCCGTTGTCCACCAGGATCACCTCGACCGGCCGGTACACTTGAGCCTGCACGCTCGCGAGGCAGGCATCCAGGAGTCGTTCTCCGTTGTAATGGACGATGACAACACTGACCGATGGTCTCCCGGCCCCGGTCACTGTGCTCTCCGCCGCAGGACCATGATCACCTCCCCGTCAGTGAGCAGGAAGCTTTCGAAATCGACAGCGAGGCCCACATCTTCGCGGGCACGCAGCACCATCGCGACCAATGTCTCGAACGTCCATACGTGGTAATGAATGCTGTACGCCTCGGCCAGGAGCTGGTCGGTCCGGCGTTCCTGCGCCGATGGGTCGTCGATGTGCTCGACATGCTTCACCCAATCCCGCACATGGTCACGGCGTGACCAGACCGGTCCCTCACGGTGATCGCGCACGACATGCTCATAGCTCGTCAACTCCCGTTCCTGGTCGAACGTGAATCTCTTGTCGGGTACGCAGAGGAACAGGATCCCACCGGGCCTCACCACACGCTGATGTGCCAGCAGCGCTCCGAGCGGGTCCTCGCAATGCTCAAGGAAATGATTCGCGATGATGAAATCTTCCGAACCGTCGGGGAGGGTGGCCAGCGTCTCGCCGTCATCCACGATATCCACGGACGTGAGCGCCTTCGCAGCGAGCTCGGGATACTGAACTCGCAGGTCATCCACAGACATGCGGTCCACGTATCGCACCTGCGCATTCTTCGGGACACGAAGGGGGTTGTGCAGCCCTCCGATCTCGATCCCCCGTCCCGCGATCACGTGCGCAGCAACTGCCTCACGGTCCAGGGCGCGGAACATCCGCAGCATCTTCCTTGTATCCACGGTCAGTGATTTCAGCAAGCGGCGGATATCCATGGTCACACCTCCTCGATCTTCGCCGGCCGCCAGAATGCCAGGCCGAACAGCAATGATTTGAACGCGAATGTGCGCATGTGGCGATTTGCTTCGGACGGTTGCAGCGCGGCACGGATGGACCAGGCTACCGAGCGCACGGCGAACCCTGCGGCGAGAAGCAGGCGGTACACAATGATCGCGCCCCGGCCATAATGCTTCTGATAGAAGAACATCACGTTGTTATAGAGCATCGTGAAGAATGTGAACCGTTTGTTCACCGCCCCCACGGTCTTGCCGAGGTGATGCTCCACAACGGCATCCGGCACGTACCAGATCGACCAGCCGGCATGCACCATCCGGTAGCACCAATCCATGTCGTTGTAATAGATCGCAAAGCGTTCGTCCAGTGGCCCGACCTTCTCATAGGTTACCCTGCGAACAAGGAATGCCGCAGCCATCAGATGATCCGCGGTCCCTGCATGGTCGTAGTCGAACGATCTCAACTCGCCGCTCCCGAACAGGACGGTGCGCGGGAACAATCGATCCAGCCCGGTCATGTCGCAGAAGTGTGTCCAGAGGGTCGGAAAGCCTTTCGCGGAATACTGGAGCCTGCCATCGGGGTAAATGAGGCGTGGGCCGCACGCGCCGGCCTCCGGATGCGCATCAAGAAATTCGACCATGGTCCGGAATGCTCCAGGGCGGACGACGGTATCCGAGTTCAGCAGGAGCAGATGCCTGCCCTGTGCCCGACGGAGGCCTTCATTGTTCGGCCGTGCAAACCCCTCATTCCGCGCATTCTTCAGAAGGAGTGTGGCGGGGTACTTCTCCGCCACCATTGCCACACTGCCATCGGACGACCCGTTGTCGATGACGATGGCCTCAAGGGATATCGTGACCCGTTCGCGTTCCACGGAGGCAAGGCACGCATCCAACAGCTCACGCGTGTTCAGATTCACGATGATGACGGAAACATCCGGCGGCATCCCGCCCGTCCGGCTGCCCGCAATCTCCCGCCCTGCCTGATGCAGCTCGCTCACGGCGTCCCTCCCGTCCGGGGAATCTGTGTCCGGTGCGTTACCGGCGTGACGGGGGCAAGAAGGCGGTATCCCGGGAAGGCAAAGCCCGGCACATCGGCGAATGCCTTGCTCGCAATCAGTCCCTCGGCACTCACTTCGTGTTTCCACAGGGGATCATGAACCAGGAAATAGTCCGGCGAGTAATACTGCAGCCAGGCATCGAACCTGCGTTGGCCGATCAGGTCGGCGTTCGGCGGACTCACGAGTCCGAGTATATCGATGATATAGCGACGGGAGAACCAGCCGATGTGTCCGATCTCCGCCGTCGCGACCTTTGCGTCAGGCGGTGTGTGCCCGTCGATCCAGAGAGCGATCTCCGTGTACGAACCGTACCCTCCCGCGAGCGGGAGAGCGTGCGCGGAGAAGGTTGTCTGTCCCGCGAGCAACCCCGCTGACAGCAGGATCACCGCCGCTGCTCCCGCCCGGCGCGGCAACGTTCCCGGGATCCGCAAGATGTGGCGCAGGAGGGCATCAATGCACACGCCGGCGAGAATGAACATGAAGAAATAGTAGGCGGCATAGTACCAATGGTAGTTCGGAATGCTCAGGGCGATATAGAACGCCGTATAGAGCACGAGGAACGCAACGATGATCTGCGTGAGCAGATCCCTCCTCCCGGTGAGGATACCGCCGGCCGCGAGCAGGATCGGACATGACAGAAGCAGGACGTTGCCGGCAAAGTAGCGGTCAAAATGGTAACCCACACTGAGGAAGATCAGATGCTTTCCCCATCTCCCCGTTTCCCAGAGCCCCGATTCTCCCTGCTGGATCTTGGCCATGAGTGTCGCCGGGAACGGCGAACCAAAATACGCAAGATTGAAGGCATAGTGAGAGAGCAGCAGAACCATGGGAATGATCCACAGGCGCCAACCGGGCAACGGACGCCGCAGGCGGAAATGCGCTGCAATGAGGACAAGGATCAGAAAGAGAGATTCTCCTCTTGTCAGCAGCAGGAGCGCGGATACGGCCATCCAGCCCCCCGTTCGCCCGCGGAGAAACAATGCAATCACAAGCGCGAACAGAAAGAGCAGGAGCGGTGTCTCCAGTCCGACCACGGAATAGAAATACCGCATGCTCACGATCCCCAGGGCAGCGAACACTCCCCCCGGGGTGAACGATCCGTTCGCGGGGTGCAGGAACACGACGGTGACAGCAGCGCCGGTAAGGAGCAGCCACGCAAGGAACATTTGCGAGAAAGCAACATCGCGCATCACGAAGGCGACCGCCAGCGAAAGGTACGTATAGAGCGGAGAGGTCAACCCGTTGACATACTCACCGGCGTTGTACACCAGGCCCAGTCCGTCGATGGCATTCTGGATATACCGGTAATAGATGAGGGCATCGTCGAGCGTATACTGCCTGTTCAATACGCTCATCACGGCGCTCATCACCACCACCAAGGCCACTGCGGCGAGCCTCAGGGCATGGCTATGCCCTCCGCGCCCGAGCGCTGTGCGCGTCCCCCCGCGCGGCGTGGCCACGTGTTCTTCCATCATCGTGTCATATCCCGGCAAAGGCACGGTGCGCGGTATCGAGTGCATGAGCGCACATGAGGGTCACTTCCCGAATTTCCGTCGAATGGCACCGAACTTGCGATACACATCCCGGACAAACTTGATGCCGGGCCGGTTGTACACGGCACGGTAGTGTTCCATGGACTCGAGCCCATAAAAATAGGCATCTGCATTGCGCCTCAGCAGCATCCGGAAATCCTCCGTGTCGTGCAGGGCGGACGATCCGAACTCGATCACGAAGACCGCTGAAGGAAGCACATACGCGGTGAACCTGGCCTTCTCTGCTTCCAGATCCCTGACGATCTCCTGCAACGTCAGGTAGATGATGTTGGCATCGTGGAAGACGATGACGCCATTCTCCGCAACGAGTGGCCGGCAGAAGGCATAGTCCGATCGCGCAGCCTGATCCGTATGTTCGCCGTCAATGAAACAAATATCCGGGCGCGGGTCGATCACCGATGCCGGCACTTGCCGGGCATCCGTGTCGAACACGCTGATCCGGTCGATACGGTCCCCCTGAACACCACGCAGCAGGTCGAGCATATGTGCCGAGGAGTTCTTCGGGTACAGGATCGTCTCGCCGCGATCGTCCGCCACGGTCTCCGGACGCGGATCGATGGAGTAGATGCGGGCGCACCGCGGATCGCGCAGATGCGGCTGGATACTCCCGCCCAGGTGCGAACCGATCTCCAGGTAGGTATATGACGTAGCGCGTGTGCTCACTCCCTTTTGCACGGCCAGGAGCGAACGCTTGTCGGCATCGCTCAATTGCGACGGGATGGTCTGGAACAGGCCGAGGTCCAGCGAGTGCAGGGATGATTCAAAGGTACCGTTCATGAGCATCGAGTGGTTGTGTACGTTTCCGGTTCAACGAATGGCCAGCATATCACGTCCGCCGTGCAAGCAGTGCTGCTATACGTTGCGGGAGGACACCTTTCAGAAATCCTGCATCGTCCGCGGTCACGGTGCGGGTCCAGTACAGGAGCATTGCATACAGCGCCAGGAACACCGATCCTGCCGCCGCAAGCGCGGCCGCAAGGGCGATCCGTCCCGGGGGACCGCTGAGGGCCGCGGCCCCGCTGAAGACAAGCCAGCCGCTGAGGCCTGCCGCCAGCCCACATGCGACGGGACGTGCGATGATCCCCGCGAGAAGCCGCAACGGATGCTGAACGATCGTACGCCCATACATCCAGAAGAACAGGAGCGCCCCGAAGAGCGTCGCGGTGGCGGTCCCCGTCACGGCCCCATAGAATCCGAACAGCAGCACGAGCGTCGTGGACAGCGCGACGTTCACGATGGTCTGCGCCAGCATCGCACGCATCTGGAACTGGGGTTCACCCCGTCCGATGGAGATCATGGAGAGCGCGCTCACCACGGCACTCACAAAGAAGGCCGTGCTCAAGATGCGGAGGGTCATCGCTGCCATGGCGTGTCCGCTGCCAAGCCAAACCTCGACGAGCGGCCCAGCGAAGATGATGCAGAACCCGAAGAGCGGCGCCGAGACAATGGCCAGGTATCGCGTCGACCGGACCAGGGCGGCACGGATGCGCTCCTCGTTCGCTTCGGCATCGAGAGCGGAGACAGCAGCCACGAGTGAGGTGATCGCCGTTGCCGGAAGCTGGCGCAGTCGTCCTGCCGGCTTCGAGCCGAAATCATAGGTCGCCACCACGGACAGGCCGGACAACCGTGCAAGGAGCAGCTTGTCGAAATTCGCCATCACCATGTCCGAGATCCGGCTCACCTGCATCTGGGCGCCGAAGCGGACGAGTGAGCGCATCAAGGCATGGTCGTAGCCCTTCCACCGCAGCGAAAGGTACGGCATATACCGTCGCGTGAGCAGAACCATGACCGGGATGGTCAACATCGTCACGGCAAGGTCCGCGCCGAGAAGACCACGCAGACCCCAGCCGGCCTCCAGCGCGATGATGATGGCGCCGAACTTCACCGCGAGGGCGATCGTTGCCGCACCGTTCACCACATCCATGCGCTGCACGGCGGCCAGTGCATTCGTCAGGACGCTCCCGGTCGAGGTCATCGCGAATATGAGCAGGATCAGCACCAGGGCATCACGCGCAACGACCGTCTGATCGGCGGGAATGCGCAACAACGCGAACCCGAGAGGATACAGGAGCAGCGTGAGAACGATCAACACCAGGCTCACCGCAGCATAGAACAGCAACCCGAGATGGACGACACGCGACGCCTGATCGTACTTCTCCGTCGTCACGAACCGGGCGATGAACGTCACAAAGGATGTACTCACCCCGAAGTCGGCAAGCCCGATGTATGCCGTCAGCGCCGCAATGGTCATCCACAGACCGTACTGCTCCTGCCCGAGATATCCGACCGCCACCGGCACGATGAGGAACATGTACGCTGCGGAGGCAAAGAAGCCGAACAGGCTGTACATACCGCTGCGGACGACCGCCCGGGATGATGAGAGGCTTCCGGCGGGGGCGCCCATCACACGTGCGCTACGGCGTAGAGGCGGAAATAGAATGCCGGCGGGATGAGGTGCAGCCGCGCGGCCACCTTTCCGGCAAAACGCACCGGGGCAAGCGGGAACAGGCCAAGCGGGTTGATGCCGTTCCCCTTCCACACCTTGACATTGGTGAACTCCGCGCGCAGCAACGTTTCCAGTGACTCCTGCGTGAAGAAGTTCTTGTGGTCCATGTCGGCAAAATGCTCGAACAGCAGCCCTTGCGCGCGCAGGGCATCGATGTCTCCGCTGTGTGGCGTGGTCAGCAGCACCGTCCCACGGCAGAGGCGGCGGGCCTCCCGCAGGACCGCGGCGGGATCCGGCAAATGCTCCAGCACTTCGAACAACAGAACGGTATCGAAGGATCGGTCAGGAAGCGGCACCCCATTCTCAATGAGGAACGCCTCGACTCCACGGCTTTTCGCGATGCGGACATACTCCGGCTGTATGTCTGCACCGGCGATATCATAGCCCAGACCCTTGAGATGCAGGCAGTAGTTGCCTGTCGCGCAGCCGAGGTCCAGGATACGACCGGATGCATACTTCCGCACAAAACGGATGAGGGGCGGAGCAACGATGTGCTGTGGATACTCCAGATACAACCTGGTGGTATCCCGGAAGACGCTTGCGCGGATGTCCTCGCCGATCATGTCCGTTCCGTTCCCTCTCGTGGCACGGCCAACAATGAGAATGCACGCAATGAACGCGTCACCATGAACAACCTGACGCTCAGCAACGGAGCGAGGACCCACTGCGCGACCGGCCCGCGGTTCCGGCGGAAATACAGTAAGATGTTCCGGTACATTTCCATCCGGATGCCCGCTGGTGCGGAGCGTGTGGTGACGCTTCCGTAGTGCAGGACCTCCGTCTCCCCTGTGAAAAAGATCCTCCCTCCCATATCATGGAGGCGTTTGCACAGGTCGACGTCATTGTAGAGGATCCGGTACGATTCATCGAATCCCCGCAGTCCGTTCAGAACCTCCCGCCGGACCATCAGACACGTTGCTGCCGGCTGGTCCACTTCCCGGGATGCAAAAAAGTCGAACCCGTGCATCGTATACCGACGCGCGAGGAAATGCAGCGAGAGATATGTGGCAACGGCATCCCGCAGGCGGGGGAAGCGCCGGCAGGACATCTGGGGAGAGCCATCCGGATTCACGAGCCGGCAGGCAACCGCTGCTGCTTCGGGGCGCGCATCGAGGAATCCTGCCATGACGCGCAGAGTCTCCGGGCGCACTTCGGTGTCGCTCCCGAGGAGCAGGACATGGCGTCCTCTCGCTGCCGCGATGCCCTGATTGTTCGCGTGCGCATATCCGGTGTTCGCGGCATTGCACAGGAGGATCGTCGCCGGGAAACGCGCTTTGATGGCATCCACCGTGCCGTCCTGCGAACCGTTGTCGATGACGATCACTTCCCACGGATCCGGCAAATCCGTACGGCCGAGGGCTGCGAGCGCACCGCACACAAGGTCGCGGGTATTCCACGTGGCGATCACCACGGACACCGCAGGGTGCAGAGATGCGGCCGGGGGATCGGTCATGACGCGCTGGAGATCTTCACGGTCACCACGCGGATCCTGCGCTGGCTCTTCCGCACGATGGTGAAGACCATCTGCTTGTAGGGTATCACTTCGTTCACATCGGGGATCCGGCCTGCGAGCTTGAGGAGGAACCCACCGATGGTTTCAAACCCCGCATCTTCCGGGATCTCCGCCCCGAAACGCTCGTTGAACTCGAATATCGAAAGGCGCCCATTCAACAGGAAGGTCCCTTCCGCCGTCTGCTCAACGTCCTTCAATTCCTCGTCGTACTCATCGTGGATCTCCCCGACGATCTCCTCGATGATGTCCTCCATCGTGATGATCCCTTCGGTCCCGCCGAACTCATCCTTCACGACCGCCATGTGCAATTTGTGACGTTGCAGTTCCTGCATGAGCTGGGAGATCTTCATGCCTTCGGGGACGAAGAAGGGCGGACGGAGGATGTCCTGGAGGATGATCACGTTGCGGTATTCCAGCAGGCCCAGAAGGTCCTTGGTATACACGATCCCGACGATGTGATCGATGCTATCCTTGAAGACCGGGAGGCGCGAGTATCCTTCCTCGAGGACGATGCGCACGAGTTCCTCACGTGGCGTCGTGATGTTCACTGCGACGACATCGGGCCGGGGGACCATCACCTCGCGCACGGTGGTCTCGGTGAACTCAAAGATGCTGGTGATGAGCCGGTGTTCCGTCTTGTCGATCACCCCCGACTTCGTCCCCTCTTCCAGCATCAGCTTGAACTCCTCCTCGGACATGCGGGATTCCGTGAAGGTGGTCGTGTCCTTGAAGGGGCGCAACACGAAATTGCTGGCGAAGGTCATGGTACGGGCGGGGACACGAAAGACCGTGGCAAAGAAGCGGATCGGGCCGGCAAGGGCGAGCGCCACCGGCTCGGCCGAACGCAGGGCAAGGGATTTCGGGACGAGTTCACCGAAGATCACGACGAGCGAACCGACGCTCACGACGATCGCCACCAGGGCGATCCAGTTGCTCATCTCGACGATCCACGGGCTCGAGCTTGCGCCCAGGGCGGGAACGATGACCTGGAATCCGATCACGCCGCCGAGAACGGACGCGAGGATCATGGCGAAGATGTTGCCGACGTGGACGGTGGCGAGGAAATGTTCGGGGTTGGTCTGGAAGCCCAGGATGATCGCCGCGGCGGCGTTGCCTTCGTCGGCGAGTTCCTGCATCCGGCTCTTGCGCGTGGCAAGCACCGACACTTCCGCTGCGGAGAAGAAGGCAACGAGAAGGACGAGCAGGATGACGCCGATGAACTCGATCCAGAAGGTTTCCATGGGACTTTCTGTCCGGGCGTCCGCTTACCGTGCCTGGCGCAGGAATTCGAGACGCGTCTTCAGTCTGTCCGTCGACATCAGCAGCTTGTCCTTACCATAGACCGCGTCCTCCGTCTTCAGGAACGCCAGCTCGTACTCATCGCTCATCACGATCGCCTCTTCGGGGCAGGCTTCTTCACAGAAGCCGCAGAAGATGCAGCGGAGCATGTTGATCTCGAAACGGACGGGATACCGTTCCTTCGGCAATTCGGTCTCCGAGGCCTGGACCTCGATCGCCAGCGCGGGGCAAACGCGCGCGCAGAGGCCGCAGGCAACGCAGCGCTCCACGCCGGCCTCTTCCACCAGCACCGGGCGCCCGCGGAACGATGCCGGCGGATTCCAGCGCTCCTCGGGGTACTGCCGCGTGAATTTCGGGCGGAACATGTGCTTCAGCGTGAGCACCATCCCCTTCACGATCTCCGGGATGTACGTCTTCTGGAACAAGGTCAGGTCCTTGCTGCGGACCTGCGGTGCTGCCTGTGTCTGCGACTCGTGCATTGCCGGTTCTTCTCCTGTTACTCAGACGGGCTCAGTGCCCGAACCACCACAACCATGCGCCGGTGACCACGACATTGAGCAGGGCCAGTGGCAACATCACCTTCCACCCCAGATTCATCAGCTGGTCATAGCGGAACCGCGGGATCGTCCAGCGGATCCACATGTAGAACACCAGCATCGCGCCTACTTTCGCAACGAAGGCGAGGATCTGCAGGATGCTCAGCCAGAACGCCGGCAGGCCCCAGGTTTCGGCATACGGGATCTGCCATCCGCCGAGGAACAATGTCACGATCACCGCGCTGGAGGTGATCATGTTCGCATACTCGGCCATGAAGAACGATCCGAACTTCATGCCGCTGTATTCCGTGTGATAACCGCCGACCAGTTCCGGTTCGGCCTCAGGAAGGTCGAACGGGAGGCGGTTCGTTTCCGCGAACGACGCAACGACGAACGTGATGAAGCCGATCGGGGTCAGGAAGGCGTTCCATGCCAGGCCGGACTGCAGTTCAACGATCCTGTCCAGTTCGAGGGTGCCGGCGATCATGATCACCCCCACCACCGAGAGGCCCATGGAGAGTTCATAACTGATCATCTGCGCGGACGACCGTAGTCCGCCCAGGAGCGAGTACTTGTTGTTCGAAGCCCAGCCGCTCAGCGTGAGGCCGTACACGCCGACCGAGGTCATCGCCAGGACATACAGGATGCCGATATTGACGTCCGCGATGATCAGCCGGATCTCATGCCCGAAGAGCGTGATCGTGTTGCCGAAGGGCACCACAGCGAATGTGCTCAGGGCAACGGTGATCGCTATGACCGGGGCAAGCGTGTGGACGAACTTGTTCGCCTGGGCCGGAACGATGTCCTCTTTGATGAACAGCTTCAGCACATCGGCCGGGGCTGCAGGAGTCCCCACGGACCAACGCGATTGGGCCCGATGCGGTCCTGTATGAACGCGCTGATGCGCCGTTCCATGTACACCAGGTTCGCAACGGTCGTGAGGATGACCAGGAGCACGATGACGATCTTCACGAGAGCTATGATGAAGAATTCCATGACCGGGGACCTTCTTTCCTATGCCGTGATCAGGACCGGACCGTGTGTTCGCGTGCGGGGACGAGCATCTGCCCGCGGCTGCCCAACGAACGGTAGGTCATGCCTTTGAATGCCTCCACCACCGATGCCAGCTCTGCGAACACATCCTCTGCCTGGAGGTACTTGTACTTCATGCCCATCACGGATGCGATGCCCGCGATGACCTTCCATCCCGGCCTGGCGTCGCGCTTCGCGCCGCGCCCCCACCGGTCGAATGCCGTGCCGAACTTGTCCCACCGGCTCATCGCAAGCCCGTCCGATGCACGGTCCTGGTCCAGGGTCGTCACCGACGGACGGATCCTCTGCACGACCCCCTGGAAATTCGTATACGTCCCGTTCCTCTCGGCGAATGTCGCCGCCGGGAACACCACATCGGCAAGCCGTGTGGTCTCCGATTCATTCGACGCGTGCACGGCGAGGAAATCCAGTTTCGGCAGCGCCGCGGCGATGGCAGGATCGGCAGCGATGTCATCTTCCATGACGAACGCGGCACGGATCTCTCCGGCTTCGATCCTCCTGAGCACATCCACCAGTGCGCCCGACGACGTGGCGCCCATCAATGCCACACCACGGGCATTCGGCGTCTTGTCCGCACGGAGGAGCAACGCATCGTCGTCGCCCGGTACGACATGGGGCAGGACGATGACCTGTTTGGTTCCCAGGACCTCACGCGCGAATTTCTGAAGGAGGAAATGATCCTCGTTGGTCGCGCGGGCAGAGCCGAACACCGCGATCTCCGCCTTGCGGTAGACCCGGAACTCGGAAGCCGTCCGTGCGATCGCCTCGTCCCACCCGACCTCGACGCACTCTGCTTCCTTGCGGATCAGCGGCGCCTTGATACGGTCGTCGGCATTGACATGCCTGAACGTCTCGAGCCTGCCCTGGTCACACATCCAGTGGTCGTTCACATCGGGATTATACCGTGGGGTCTGCCGCAGGATCTCGTTGTTCCTGACCCATGAGTACATCGAGCAGCCGCGGGCACACCCCGGACAGACCGTCTCCGTGGACGACATCTCCCACACACGCGCCTTGAACCGGAAATCCCGGTTCGTCAGGGCGCCCACGGGACAGATATCGATCGTGTTCATCGAGTAGGGATTGTCCAGCTGCTCACCCGGGAAGGTCGTCAACTCCACGCGGTCCCCGCGCTGGGAGAACGTGAGTTGCGGCTTCGCGGCGATCTCGGAGCAGAAGCGCACGCAGCGGGAGCACATGATGCACCGTTCGGTATCCAGCATCACCCGAGGCCCGAGTTCCACGCGCTTCGGCTTGTGAACCTTGTCCTCCGTGAAGCGGCTCGCGCCTGTACTATGGGCGTACGCGTAATCCTGCAGCTTGCACTCGCCCGCCTCGTCGCAGATCGGGCAATCCAGAGGGTGATTGATCAGCAGGAATTCCATCACCGCTTCACGCGCCTTCGCCACACGCGGGTTCACGGTGTTCACCACCATGCCATCCACAACACGCGTGGCGCAGGCAATGACGAGTTTCGGGAGTTTCTCGACCTCAACGAGGCACATACGGCAATTGCCGGAGACCGACAGCTTCGGGTGCCAGCAGAAATGCGGGATCTCGATACCGTTCTCGCGCGCCGCTTCGATGATCGTGCGCCCGTCCTCAACCTCGAACTGCTTGCCGTCTAGAGTGATCTTTGCCATGGTCACGCTTCTTCCAGAACGTGGACATATTTCTCGTGAAATGTCTTCAGCCGGTGCACGAGGCTCTCGATCTCGTCCTGCGGGGGGAGGAACGTCGTACGGAAATGGAAGGTCCCGGCCTTCTGTCCGAATCCGGACCCCGGCACCACGCAGATCCCCGTCTCCTCCAGGAGGGCCAGGCAATAGGCGGAATCGCGCCGGGCCTCATGCTGCTCCCGCTCCTCGGGCGAGAGCCTGGCGACATCGACGGTCCGGTCGGGCGGCAGCTCGAACCGGACGAACGCATACATCGAACCCTGAGGAATATCCACGGTCATCCCCGCGATCCGGTTGATGCCCTCCCCCAGGATCCCCGCTTTCCGCTTGAGCGCCGCCAGGATGCCATCGCGCTCCCTGACGTACGTGGGATGACTTTCGTCGCCGTCCTGCGGTGGAGCTACCATGAAGTAGGTCGCGAACTGTCCGCTCACATTCGCACACAAACTGATCGATTGCAGCTTGATGAACTGCCCGAGCACATCATCGGGGATGTTCCGCAACTCCAGATATCCTCCGCGGTGACCACATTCGCCGAGGAACCCCTTGGACACCGAGTGCAGGGTGAAGAGCGAGATGTCCGTCACCCCCATCTCCCCCATCACGCGGGTGAAGGAGACGAACCGCGCCCCCGTGTCGTACACGTTCTCCTGATACACCTCATCGGCGATGACCGAAAGTCCATGCGTTCGTGCGAAGCGGACGATCATCTCGATGTTCTCGCGCGAGAGCACGGCCCCCGTGGGGTTGCCGGGATTGATCACGACGATCGCCACGGGCCGGACCCCTTCGCCCTTCGCCTTCGTGATGCTCGCCTCGAGGATCTGCTCATTCAGCTGCCAGCGGTTCTCTTCGTCGAGATAGTATCCGATCTGCCGCCCGCCATAGAGAGCGAGGCTCGCGCTGTACAGGGGGTACTGCGGGATCGGCACCATCACGCCGTCCTGCGGGGTCTTCAATAACGCCGTCAGGACCGCCTGCACGCCTTTGCTCGCACCGTCCGTCAGGATGATGTGGTCCTTGTCCGCCTTCACACCGTCCCGCTTCTGGATGAAGTCGGCAACGGCCTGCCGCACGAACGGAATGCCGGGGCTCTGCGTGTACGCGCCCGTTCCGAACGGATGCTTCTCGAGCAGCATGCGCACCCGGGCGACGATGTCGCGGGGATACGATGCGGTCAGGGAGGCATCGTTCAGCAGCGCGGGATTCTCAAGAAGGCTGAGCGCCTGGCGCAGGTACGTGAGCGGCTGCTGTTTCAGCGCCTGGGGGTTGCCGATATTGCAGTAGATGATCTTGTGCCCCTGCGCCTCCATCTCCTGGGCGCGTTGCACGATCGGTCCGCGCACAGCGTACTGGGCGTGAAGCAATCGGGGGTTCAGGTCGTTCAACGTTATCATGGATCAGGGTCAGGTAGGTCGTATGATCACGGATGAAAAGCGCTTCTCATCAAAAACATCATTCGCAACACGCAGGATGTCCTCCGGGGTCACCGCATCGACCCACGACAGGATGGTGTCAAGGGAAACATACCGTTCGACGTAGAGCTCCGCACTTCCCAGGCGTATCATGCGGCCCGACATGTTCTCGAGCCCCAGCATGAGGGTGCCTTTGATCTGCGACTTCGTGCGGTTGAGTTCCGCCAGCGGGACAGCCCTGCGTTTGAGGCGGTCGAGTTCTTTGAACACCAGGCCGATCGCATTCTGGATGTTCTTCCGGTCCGTGCCCAGGTAGGCTCCGAACACCCCCGTATCACTCAGAAGGTTCACGAACGAGTACACCGTATATGCCATCCCATGCTTTTCACGGATGGTCTGATACAGGCGTGAGCTCATGCCCTCCCCGAGCAAGGCATTCGTCAGCATCAGCGTATACCGGTCAGGATGGCCGATGCTGTAGGAGAGCGTCCCGAGACAGATGTGCGCCTGATTGATCGGCCGGCGATATTCGACGGTATCGCCATCGGTAGAGCGCACGGGCCCCGCAATGCGTGAGTGTTCTCCGGAGGCCTTGCGTACCCGGTTGAAATACTTCCGGCTCAGGCGCACGAGGGCCTCATGGTCCACATTCCCTGCAGCAGAGATCACGATGCGGTCGGACTGATAGTGGTGTGCGATATGGGCGCGGAGATCATCCTGCCGGAACCGGCGGACATTCTCTTCCGTCCCGATGATCGGATACCCCAGGGAATGGTCCGGAAAGATGGACCGTTCGAAATAGTCGTGGATGATATCCTCGGGATCGTCTTCGGCGTTCTTCAGTTCCTCGATGACGACCTGTTTCTCGCGCTCCATCTCCTTCTTGTCGAAGGTCGCGTGCAGGACGATATCGGCAAGGACGTCCATCGCTTCGCTGATGTTCGTATCGAGCACACGGGCGTAGAAGCACGTCTGCTCCTTTGTCGTGAAGGCGTTGAGATAGCCGCCGAGGGATTCCAGGCTTTGTGCGATCTCCCGGACGTTGCGGTTCTTTGTCCCCTTGAACACCATGTGCTCAAGGAAGTGACTGATACCGTTCTGGGTAGGTCCTTCATCACGCGATCCCACATTTGCCCATATCCCGAGGGAGACCGAGCGTACATGCGGGATCGATTCGCTTACAACCCGGACACCGTTCTCCAGAGTTGTCTTGCGATACTGTGAATTTTCGACCTGCCGGTGAGTCTTGACGGACGTGCGCGTGGCGTATGGCATGTGAAAATATATCCATTTTGGCCACTATAGTCAAGGTAAGCGATTTCGGGCCGATTCGGGCACTTCGGCCTCCCCCGTCGAGCGCCCGATCTTCTTCTAAGGGAGGATCGTATCTCTCATGAATGCCGCGTCATTCCGTTGACGGTAGTCCGTGGTCACGTGCAACCCCCGGCTCTCCTTCCGCATCATCGCGCAGCGGATGACCAGCATGGCGCATTGGGCGAGATTACGTAGCTCGATCAGGCCTTCCGTTACCCGTGTGCGCTTGTAGAAATCCTCGACCTCGTCACGGATCAATTCCATGCGGCGGAGCGCCCGCTCAAGACGCAGATCGGAGCGGACGATGCCGACGTAGTCCCACATGATCTGCTGGATCTCGCGGCGGTTGTGGGCGATCAGAATCCATTCTTCGCTGTTCAGCGTGCCGCTGTCGTCCCACGGCCCGACATCCGGGAGAGAGGTCCCCTTCTGACGGAGCTGCTCGGCCGTCAGGCGGCAGGCGCGATCGGAGAACACCAGGGCCTCGAGCAAGGAATTGCTTGCCAGCCGGTTCGCGCCGTGAACACCGGTCATGCTCACCTCACCCGCGGCGAACAATCCGCCGATGCTGGTGCGCCCGTCGATGTCCGTGACTACGCCCCCACACGAGTAGTGCGCGGCCGGGACAACCGGAACGGGCTCGCGGGTGATGTCCAGCTTGAATTTCTCGAGGCAGGTGTTGTAGATGTGCGGGAACTTCTCGCGCACCTGATCCGCGGGCAAATGCCGGAGGTCCAGGAGCACGTGGTCATCACCCCGTTTCTTGAGCTCCGTATCGATCGCGTACGCGACGATGTCCCGGGGGGCGAGTTCTTTGCGCGGATCGTAGTTGTGCATGAACTCATCGCCGTTCGCCGCGCGCAGCACGGCACCGAACCCGCGCACCGCTTCGGAGATGAGGAATGAGGGGGAACCCGAGTTGAACAGCGTGGTCGGATGGAACTGGATGAACTCCATGTTCCCGATGGTTGCGCCGGCGCGGCAGGCCATGGCCACGCCATCGCCCGTCGCGATCGGCGGGTTCGTCGTGTGCAGATACACCTGCCCCAGTCCTCCGGTGGCCAGCATCACCACATGCGCGAGGAAGGTGTCCACCCGGCGCTCCTCCGTATCGAGCACATACGCGCCCCAGCAATGGATAGGGCCATCGGGACGCCTGCCGTGGACATGGTGCTCGGTGATGAGTTCCAGGCCCACATGGTTCTCAAAGATCGTGATGCGGGGGTCGGTGGTCACCGCATGAAGCAACGCCCGTTCGATCTCACGTCCCGTGAAGTCATGCGCGTGGACGATCCTGTTCGTTGAATGTCCCCCCTCACGCCCGAGATCAAGCTGCGCCCCGGCATACGTGAATTGGGCGCCGATGGAGATCAGGTCGCGCAGGCGGTCAGGCCCCTCACGGACCATGGTCTCAACGGCATCGCGATGCGAGAGCCCGACACCCGTCGCCAGGGTGTCCTGAACGTGCATCTCGAAAGAATCGATCTGGGACATCACGGCAGCGACGCCGCCCTGGGCGTAGTTCGTGTTCGACTCTGCCTGTTCCTTCTTGGTCACGATGGCAACGGAGCCGTAGCGTGCAGCTTTCACAGCGTAGGAGAGGCCGGCGATGCCGGTGCCGATGACGAGGACATCATAGCGGTGTGTCATGCTACCCCGGGGAGATGGATACACAAAGGGGCGTCCCGCACGCGGGACGCCCCTGTCGTACCGCCATCAGGCGGATCAGAAATAGACAGCGAGGGTCAAAGCACCTGCATTGGCGGAGCCAAGGCCCAACGAGGTCTGGCTGGGAGCATCTGCGCTCGTCGAGGTCGTAGCGGTCTTCGACTCGGCCTTACCAGTGGTCGTGCTGAAGCCGAAGCGGTATTCGCCGGCAAGACTGATATTGTCCCATGCGAACCATTCCACACCAACGAAGGCGGCGACGCCGAACGTGGTATTCGATTCGTTGTAGCTGTGGTCCTTCGTGAAGCCGGTGCCGAAGCTGTTCGCATTCCCCTTGCGCTCCTGGCTGCCGGTCGTGAATGCCACCTGTGCACCGACGTACCCGACGACCGCATTGCTGGTCGCAACGTTGTACTGGATGCCCGGGGCGATCGTGAAGCTCGTACCGGTGAATTTGCTCTCGTCAAGCTGATTGGCCGGGGTCGGCGTCACCGGGTTCTTCGTGGTGGTGCTGGACGAATTGAAGCCGAGTCCCAGCCGTGCCGAGAATCCGTTGGCGATGTAGTACTTCACGCCGAGGCCACCCTGGTAATTGCCTGCGCCAAGATTCGCGAGACCGCTCAGGTCGAACAGCAACGCGGTGCTGCCAGCCTTCTGGATCGGCTTGGCATTGTCACCAGCCTGTGCAAGTCCGAACGCAAACGCGAGAACGAGGACGAGAGCTAATGTTTTCTTCATAGAATCCTCCACAGATATTGAATGAGAAAGGTTCAACGCAACTGAACCAACAGAACAACAACGCTTAACGTAACGAAAAACCGCAGGAGAATCAACCGGCCATGCTCGTGAAGAGCACATCGAAGAACGCCACCCGGCTCTCGAGGGATTCCAGCGGGCCGTCATTCATGATCACAAAATCCGCGTTTTCGCGCTTCTCCCCGGCCGGCATCTGCGCTTTCATGCGGCTCACGACCTGTTCGCGCGTCAGCCCCCCCCGTGCAAGCACCCGCTCGATCCTCACCGCATCGCTTGCGTGGACCACGAGCACGGCGTCCAGGTCCTTCTCCATACCGCTCTCATAAAGCAGGGCCGCCTCCACGAGCACGTACGGACGGCGGCGGGCGGCGGGCAGCGCTTCGATCTCCTGTCCGATCCGCCGGAGAACGGCAGGATGAACGGCGGCATTCAACCTCGTCCGCTTCTTCTCGTCGTCGAAGATCACGCGTGCGACATGCGGGACGTTCAATGTCCCGCCGGGGTGATACGCATCCGGGCCGCAGATGGTGGTGACCCGTTTCCGGACCGCCGCGTCGGTCTCCATCAACGTGCGGGCGATGGTATCCGCTGCGAGCACCACGCGCCCTTTGCGCGCGAACGCCGCGCACACCTCACTCTTCCCCGCCCCGATGCCACCGGTCACGCCGATGCGGAGGAAGCCGCTGTCATTTGGCATACGCGACCGAACGGTACTCGCGGATCACCGTCACCTTGATCTGTCCGGGATACTCCATCTCTTCCTGGATCTTCCGGCTGATATCATGTGCGAGCTGGTCGGCATGGACATCATCCACCCTGTCCTGCTCCACGACCACGCGGACTTCCCGTCCGGCCTGGATCGCATAGGTTTTCGACACGCCACGGAACGACTGGGCGAGTTCTTCGAGTTTCTCGAGGCGCTTCACGTATCCCTCCACGGATTCGCGCCGGGCGCCCGGGCGGGCGCCGCTGATCGCATCAGCGGCCTGAACGAGCGCGGCGATGGGCGATTCCATAGGGATGTCTTCATGGTGTGATCCGATCGCGTTCGCCACCACAGGATGCTCGCCGTACTTCTTCGCGATCTCGTATCCGAGCAGGGCGTGCGGGCCTTCGATGCTCTTGTCCACGCATTTCCCGACATCATGGAGCAGGCCTGCCCGCTTGGCAAGCACCGCATCGAGCCGGAGCTCCGCCGCGAGTGCGCCGGTGAGGAACGCGACCTCGATGCTGTGCTGGAGCATGTTCTGGCCGTAGCTCGACCGGTATTTCATCTTGCCGATCAGACGCAGGATCTCCTTGTGCGCACCATGCAGGCCGACCTCCAGCATCGTGTTCTCGCCCACCTTCAGGACCTCCTCCTCCAGTTCGGCGCGGACCTTTTCGACGACCTCTTCGATGCGGGCAGGATGGATGCGGCCGTCGGCGATCAGCCGCTCGAGCGCAACGCGCGCCACCTCACGGCGGAAGGGATCGAATGCAGAGAGGATCACTGCTTCCGGCGTGTCGTCCACGATCACATCGACACCCGTCGCGGCTTCGAAGGCACGTATATTGCGGCCTTCGCGGCCGATGATACGGCCCTTCATTTCATCGCTCTGGATATTCAGCACGCTGACCGTGGTCTCCACGGAGTGGTCTGCGGCGGTGCGCTGGATGGCCTGGACGATGAGCTTTTGCGCTTCGCGCTTGGCTTCATCGCGGGCCGTGTCGCGGATCTCTTTGAGCTGGAGAGCAGCTTCGGCCCTGGCCTCATTCGTGAGATTCTCGATGAGCTGGCGTTTCGCTTCGTCCCGGCTCAGGCCCGAGAGCCGCTCGAGGCGGTCGTTCTCTTCCTGCAGGAGCCTGTCGAGGTCCGTCTGCCGTGTCTCGAGCGCCTTCATCCGTTCATCGATGGAGCGCTTCAGCACAACCTGCTCGCGCTCCTTCTTGCCGAGGAGTTCGACCTTGCGGTCGATGTTCTCCTCGCGCACTTCCAGCGCCTTTTCCTGGGCCTGGAGCTTGTTCCGCTTGTTCTGGACGTCGGTGTCGAAGTCCTTCTTCTTCTGGTACCACTCGTCCTTCACCTCAAGCAGTTTCTCCCGTTTGAGGGTATCGGCTTCCTTCTCCGCGTCGGTGATGATGCGGGTGGACTGTTCCCGCGCTGCCAGCACCTTCACTTTCGATGCGCGTGCGATCATGAACCATCCCGCGGCGAGGCCGAAGAGGCCCGACGCAACCAAGTACCAGCGGGACGGTCAAACTGAGTTCCATACATCCTCCAGCGCCTATGGTCAGTGTGCATTCCGGGGCGACGCGGCAGGGAGCGGAACGGGCATAAAAAATCCGCAGCCGGCAACCGTCCAGGGAAGGCACGAATAGAAGAACCCTTCCGACACAGTGGGTGCTCGCCCGGACGTCTTTTACTTCCACGCACTCGCTCGATCCGCCGGAGCGGATGTCATCGCAAGAATCCCGCCTGAGCGGGATGAGGCATGTAATCGACGCCCGTGAGTCGGGCTCCCAAGACTACAAGTGTTGGTTCTTTATTAGTGTAGTGAAACGGTTGACGCTGCGGATATCATTTCCGTGCGTCGTACATACAACGGGAACATTCCAAAGAACAGTCAGGGCTCGCGCAGGATCGCGTCCAGATGATTCGACATCAGATCGATCTCATGTTCGACCGACGTCGTCAGCGACCGTGCACGGTCCCGCTCCTTGAAGAGATCTTCCGTGATATTCAGTGCCGAGAGGACCGCAACCGTCAGTGTAGGCTGCTCCGGGATCTTGCCATGGATGGTATTGATCATCTCATCCACGTACACCGCCACCCGCCGCGTGAACTCTTCGCTCTCGCCGCGGAGCGGATACTCGGAACCGAAGATCCTTACTTTTATGCTCTTCTTATCCGTTGTCATGTGTGCTCACCGTCCACCACATCACAGATATGCGTCGAGTTTTAGCAGCAACTCCTTGACCTTGCGCGCCATCGCTTCCCTGTCCCCGTTCGACAGGGACACGGCATCGACGGCGGCGGCCGGAACAGCCCGCTCGCTCTGGGCTTTCCGGAGCATCTGGTCCTTGCGGGCCAGATCCTCCTGGAGATTCTGCATATCACCACGCAACTGCTCGACCTGCGACAACAATGCCCGGCGTTCCTCCCGCAACTGCTGGATGATGTCGCCTGCCCGCCGAACACGCTCCCACAATCCCTTGAGGGCGTGCTCCACAGCCCGCACGTCGGCGGGTTGTTGCGATGGAGTTGAGACCGGTGCGTTGTCCACGCTGGTGCCGTTGTCGTTGTCGATTCTGTGTTACCCCTTCACACCCCGCAACGTGGCGCCGCAGACTTCCTGCACACGGCCGATCACACGCTGCATCACAGCTTCGATCTCCACTTCCGTCAGCGTATGTTCACGCGACAGAAGCTCGAGGGTGAAGGCGAGACTCTTCATCCCTGCAGCGAGATGCGCACCCTGGTACACATCAAACACGTCGACGGACTGCAAAAGTTCACCCGCAGACTCCCGGATGACCGCGGCAACGTCCCCCGCGGGCAGGTTCTGACGCAGTTCGAAGGCAACATCCCTGCGCACTTTCGGGAACCGCGGCAGCGGCTGGTACTTCTGGTCCCGCCTCTGCCCGAATGGCGCAAGAGCGATCTCTGCTACAGCGACGTCCTGTTCAATACCAAAGAACTTCAGCACTTCACTTCGAACAGTTCCAAGGAAACCGGCATAACTCCCATGAATTTCAATGGCTAGAGCGTCACCGGTTAAACCATTTGCGGTAGAATAAGAAATAAAGCGCCATTTGTCAAGTGCCAGGGACCGCAACAGGGCCCCCGCCTCCCCCTTGATGTCGAACAGGTCCACCTGGCGGGGGGCGGCAGACCAATGCCGGACGGTGGCCGATCCTGTCAGAACGACAGCGATGCGCTCTTCCTCGTGATATCCTGGCACCAGCTCCCGCTCCCCGTCCTCAGCCAGAGAAAACACATGCCCGATCTCGAACAACCGGAGGTCCGGCTCGCCATTCCTGATGTTGCGGGCAACCACGTCGAGCATCCCGGGGAGCAGGCTCCCGCGGAGCATCTGCATGTCCTGATTCTGCGGGTTCAGGATCCGTACGGCCGGCTTGCCTCCCATGCCGGCACGCTGCTCGTCCTGCATGGAATTCGTGATCACTTCCGTGAGGCCGGCCGCCACCGCACGCTCACGCACGCGATCCGCAGGCGTGAGCTTCGGCAGGTCCTGCACGAACTCGACGCTGCTCCGCGTCTTGTCCTCGATATTGTTGTAGCCGTGCACGCGGGCGACCTCTTCGATCAGATCGATCTCGCGGTCCAGGTCCACACGGAACGTGGGGACCGAGAACGTCAACTTCGTTGCACTCTTCTTCACGACACCCAATCCGAGCGAACGCAGGTGCTTCACCATCGCCGCCGGCGCGAGGTCCGTTCCCAGGACAGCATTCACGCGGGCCGGGCGAAGATCTACCGTGTGTGGCTTGATCGGTTTCGGATACACATCGATGGCACCTCGGAGCAGGACGCCACCGGCGAGTTCCAGGACAAGTGCTGCCGCGCGGTCAAGAGCAAAGCGCACGGCATTCGGATCTGCGCCCCGCTCGAAGCGCTGCGACGCATCCGTGCTCATCCCCAGCGCCTTCGCGGTCTTGCGAATGCTCGAGGGGTTCCAGTACGCCGCCTCCAGGACCACGTCCACGGTCTCGGGGCGGATCTCGGAGTTGGCGCCACCCATGACACCGGCAACCGACACGGGCTTGACGGCGTCGCACACCATCATCGATGACGCCGGGAGCTCGTGTTCCTTGCCGTCGAGCGTTGTGAACTTCTGTCCCGCACCCGCCTGACGCACCACGATCTTCCCACCTTCGAGCAATGCATGGTCGAAGGCATGCATCGGGTGGCCGCACTCGTACATCACGAAGTTGGTGATGTCCACCACGTTGTTGATCGGACGGAGCCCGGCCAACGTCAACCACTGCTGCAGCCACACCGGCGACGGGCCGATCGTCACGCCCCGGATCATGCGCGCGGCGAAGCGCGGACAGTTCACGCGGTCCTCGACGATGACCGAGAGATACTTCCGGATCGGCTCCTTCCCTTCTTTCAGCCGTACGGCCGGGAGCTTCACCGGCTTGCCGGTGAGCACGGCGAGTTCGCGCGCAAACCCGAGATGGCTCAGCCAATCCGGACGGTTCGGCGTGATCTCGATATCATACACGACGTCGTTCATCCCGAGATGATCCGCCAGCGGGCGGCCGATCTTCGCATCCTTGTCCAGCACCATGATCCCGTCGGCGTCCTTCCCGAGATCGAGTTCATGGGCCGAGCAGATCATGCCGGACGATTCCACACCGCGCAGCGTCACCTTCGAAAGAACGAACGGATTCCCCGCGGGGTCGTGCTGGTTCTTCGGAACGGTTGCCCCGATGAGCCCGACGGGCACCTTCTGCCCCGCCGCGACATTCGGAGCACCGCACACGATCTGCAGCACATCCTTTCCGACATTCACGCGACACACCGTCAGTCTGTCGGCCTTCGGATGTTTCTGCGTCTCGAGCACCTCACCGACCACGAAGCCATCGTAGCGAGCTCCGGGCCGATTGACCGACTCGAATTCGAGGCCGGTCATGGTGAGGCGTTCGGCGATCTCTTCCGGCGACCAGCGGACGTCGGTGTACTGCTTCAGCCAACTTTGGACGATATGCATAGGTCAGAACTGGTTGAGGAAACGGACGTCATTCTCATAGAACAGCCGGATGTCGTCGATGCCCAGGCGGAGCATCGCGATACGCTCGATGCCCATCCCGAACGCATACCCGGTATATTTCTCGGGGTCATAGCCCACCGAGGTGAACACATTCGGGTCCACCATACCGCACCCGAGGATCTCCAGCCATCCCGCCTGCTTGCACAGGCGGCACCCTTTACCACCGCACACGAAACACGAGATGTAGATATCCGCGCTCGGTTCCGTGAACGGGAAGAAGGTCGGCCGGAAACGGTATTTCGTCTGCGGCCCGTAGAACTGCTTGATGAACGAGATCAGCGTCCCCTTCAGGTCGCTGAACGTTACGCCCTCGTCGACGTGCAGCCCTTCGAGCTGATGAAAGAGGCAGTAGCTGCGCGCACTGATGGCTTCGTTGCGATACACTTTGCCGGGCATGATGGCGCGGACGGGCGGCTTGCGGTCCTTCATCACGCGGATCTGCACCGGGGATGTGTGGGTGCGCAGCAGCGCGTTCTTGCTCAGGAAGAACGTATCCTGCATATCCCGCGCCGGATGGTCCGGCGGAAAGTTCAAGGCTTCAAAATTATGATAGTCATCCTCGACCTCGGGGCCGTCGGCGATGCCGAAGCCCATGGAGACGAAGATGGATTTCATCTCATCGAGGACCTGCGTGAGCGGATGGCGCGAACCGGCATGGACGCTGCGGCCCGGGAGCGAGAGGTCGATCCGGGAGGCACGCGGACGGTCCTGCGCTGCACCGGCGAGCTTCAGGTCGAAGGCCTGCTGGACGGTGGTACGGAGGGCATTCAGGTGCTTGCCGAGGACCGGGCGCTGGTCGGGCGGTGCCATGCGGAGAGCGTCAAAGAGTTCTGCGATCTTTCCCTTGCGGGCGAGGTACACGACGCGGAAGGATTCGAGAGCTGCCGCATCGCTGGCGGCGGCCAGGTCCTGTTCCGCCTGCTGGCGCAGGGATTCAATCTGTTCGAGCATGGGGGGCGGACTCCGGTAAAAGCGCAACTTCCCACACGCAGGCGTTCAGGCCCGGCGTGTGGGAAGCTGCATGAGAGATCAGGCGAGGGCGAACTTCACCACTTCGGCGAATGCCGGGGGGTTGTTCGCCGCGAGATCGGCAAGGATCTTGCGGTTGATATCGATCTCTTTTTTGTTCATCGCGGAGATGAGCCGCGAATAGGTCGTACCGTGCAGGCGGGCCCCCGCATTGATGCGGGCGATCCACAGCTGACGGAAGGTCCGTTTCTTCGCCTTGCGATCACGATAGGCGTATTGTCCGCCTTTGTCGATGTGATGCTTGGCAACGGTCAGGACCTTGCTTCTCGCTCCCCAGTAGCCTTTTGCACGCGCGAGAATGCGCTTGCGGCGGCGATGGGAGGCAACTTTATTCTGCGAGCGGGGCATAAGTTGCTCTTCGTCCTTCTGTTGTGTGAGTGATTGAAACGGCGGACGGTCAGCCCGCCGTGGGCCTCAGGCCCGTTAGATATTCAACATCCCGCGCACCGACTTCAGGTCGGGCGTTGCCACGTAGTGCGTGCCGCGCAGCTTGCGCTTGCGCTTCGTCGACTTCGACGTGAGGATGTGGCTGCGATAGGCAGTGGCGCGCTTCACCTTACCGCTGGAGGTCACGCTGAACCTCTTCTTCGCGCCGCTGCGCGTCTTCATCTTGGGCATCGTACTTCCCTTTCGCGAATGGATCTCGTTGCGCCGCCGGCTCAGCCGGCAACAGGCTTAACTTCCACTTTCGGTGCGGCCTTCGCCTCTTCCGCCGCTTTCGCGTCGGCCTCCGCTTTGGCTTCCGCCTTCTTCTTGCTCCGGTCGGGCACGAGGATGATGATCATGCTCCGGCCTTCCATGTGTGCCGGCTGGTCGACCTTCGAGATGTCCGTCAGCTGTTCGACCAGGCGGGCCAGGAGCACCTCGCCTTTTTCCTTGTACGTGATCTCACGGCCCTTGAATACCACGGTCGCCTTGACCTTGTGCCCTTCGCCGAGGAAGTTCTTGGCATGGCGGACCTTGAAATCGAAATCGTGCACATCGGTATTCGGATGGAACCGTAGCTCTTTCAGGAGAGAGACATGCTGATGCTTCTTCTGCAGCTTGTCTTTCTTCGCCAGCTCGTACTTGAACTTCCCGAAATTGATGATCTTGCAGACCGGCGGTACCGCGTTGGGCACGATCTCCACGAGATCGGCTTCCCGCTCGCGGGCCATGCCGATGGCCTGCGCCGGTGTCATGACGCCTAACTGGCCGCCGTGCTGATCGATGACCCGGACCTCAGGGACCCGGATCTCTTCGTTGATGCGAGCGCGCTTCTCCTTGCTAATGGATCGCCCTCCTACGGTGTGATTGCTTTGGCGTCGACGTTCTCCCGGAGCATCCGGATGACGTCAGCTGTTGCCTGTGACCCCTGATCGCCGGCCTTGTGCCGGCGTACTGCGACCGTACCATTCTGCCGTTCCTTGTCGCCCACGACCAGCATGTACGGGACCTTCTTTGTTTCCCACTCCCTGATCTTGTACCCGATCTTCTCGTTCCGCTCATCGATCTCCACCCGCAGTCCCGCCTCCGCGAACGCCCGCAGTACTTCGCGCGCATACTCGTGCTGCGCATCGGTGATCGGCAGGATCACCGCATGCACCGGCGCAAGCCACAGCGGGAACTCGCCCGCATAATGCTCGATGAGGATCCCGATGAACCGTTCCAGCGACCCGAACGGCGCACGATGGATGATCACCGGACGATGCTTCTGCCCATCGGCACCCGTGTACTCAAGGTCGAACCGCTCCGGCATCACATAGTCCACCTGGACCGTACCGAGCTGCCACGTGCGGCCCAGCGCATCCTGGACCATGAAATCGATCTTCGGACCGTAGAATGCGGCCTCGCCAATCCCGATGAAGTAGTTGAGCTTCATCGCGTCGGCCGCTTCTTTGATGTCCTTCTCGGCCTGCACCCACTGCTCGTCGGCGCCGCCATATTTCGCCGTGTTCCCCGGATCGCGGAACGACAGGCGTGTCTTGAAATCCTTGAACCCGAGCGTGCTGAACACGAGCTGGATCAGCTCGATCACATTGCAGAGCTCATCCTTCAGCTGGTCCTGACGCGCATAGATGTGCGAATCGTCCTGGGTGAACGAACGCACACGCGTGAGGCCATTCAATTCACCCGACTGCTCGTACCGGTAGACCGTGCCGAACTCCGCCAGCCGTACCGGAAGATCGCGATAACTCCGCGGCTTCGCCAGGTACACCTGGTGGTGGTGCGGACAGTTCATGGGCTTGAGCATGAACTCCTCGTCCTCCACCTTCATCGGCGCGAACTGGCTGTCCTTGTAATACGGATAGTGCCCGCTCTTCTTGTACAGCTTCAGATTCGCAATGTGCGGCGTCACCACCGGCAGATAGCCCCGCTTGCGCTGCTCCGTGCGGAGGAACGCCTCGAGCGACTCCCGGATGATCGTGCCCTTCGGCAACCAGATCGGCAGCCCCCCGCCCACTTCGGGCGTGAGGAGGAACAGCTCCAGCTCGGCACCGAGCTTCCGGTGGTCGCGGCGCTTCGCTTCTTCCAGCCGGTGAAGGTACTCATCGAGTTCCTTCTGGTTCGGGAACGTGACCCCGTAGATGCGCTGCAGCATCTTGTTCTTCTCGTTGCCGCGCCAGTACGCGCCGGCAACACTCAGCAGCTTGATCGCCTTGATGCGTCCGGTACCCGGGATATGCGGCCCGGCACAGAGGTCCGTGAACTCCCCCGAGTGGTAGAACGTGATCGTTTGACCCTTCAACCCCTCAAGGAGGTCCAGCTTGTACTGATCGCCCTTGGTGGTGAAGTAGGCGACCGCGTCGTCCCATCCGCGCTCTTCGCGCGTGTACGGAACATCACGCTTCGAAAGCTCGAGCATACGGGCTTCGATGCGCCCGAGATCCTCCTGCGTGAGCGAATGCTCGCCGAGGTCCAGGTCGTAGTAGAACCCGATGTCGATCGCCGGACCGATGCCGAACTTCGCACCGGGGAACAACGACTCGATGGCCTCCGCCATGAGATGCGCGGAGCTATGCCAGTAGGCACGGCGCCCCGCCTCATCCTTCCAGGTCAGGATGCGGATCGATGCCTGGTCCGGCAGTGGACGTGCAAGATCCCATGTATCGCCGTTCACCGCAATAGCGAGCGCCTCACGGGCGAGGCCTTTGCTGATGCTCTCGGCGACCTGTATGCCGGTCGTCCCGCGATCGTAGGATCGCTGCGAGCCGTCCGGAAGTGATATGGTGATCGGGTCCATGCCTGAAAGAAAACGTGTTATAAAAAAAATGTCCCTGACGTCGGGGACGCGCGGGACATTGGATGAAACGCGCTGTGGGCGATACAGGAGTTGAACCTGTGACCTCTACCATGTCAAGGTAGCGCTCTAACCAACTGAGCTAACCGCCCGGTATCCACACGAAGCGACCTCACGCTGCTCGTACCGAGGGCCGGACTTGAACCGGCACGGGCCTTGCAGCCCAAAGGATTTTAAGTCCCTTGCGTCTACCAATTCCGCCACCCCGGCCCGTGTACCTTTGTGCCACCCAGCTGCCGCTGCAGGGCAGGTTCGGGATGTCGGTGCCCGTTGTTCGCGATCGAAGCAACCTCCCGCGGTACAAGGCATTGTCGCAATAATGTAAAGTATTCGTCTCGAAAAAGCAAGTCAAATACACCGCATAAAACGAGCAACGGCCCGTTTCTGGCGGACCGCTGCGATACACGACTCTTTGAGGCGACGATCGGATTCGAACCGATGCATAGAGGTTTTGCAGACCTCCCCCTTAACCACTTGGGTACGTCGCCGGGACCCCTCCCCCCTATAAAAAAAAACCCCGCCACCTGGTGGGATGGGGGCGGCGGGGTTGTCATAGAATGAGGAAGAGTACAACGGTGGCCCGGCGCGATTGCCAGACCGCCTGTCCCGTTGACGCGGGACAGAGCGGGAAACGGGATTCGAACCCGCGACATCAACCTTGGCAAGGTTGCGCTCTACCAACTGAGCTATTCCCGCATTACCTACGTCAATATACCCATTCAGCGAATGTCATGCAAGCAATTTCTGAACCGCCGCCGCTTCTGCCATCCACTGGTGCAAATATACACTCGGACTCCCGAAAAGTCAAGAGGGGTTTTCCTCGACTTTGGGACCCTCGAGCATCTCTCCGTAAGATCCCGCGATGATATCCTCCTGCCGTACCCGAAATGCCGCTTTCAACTCCCCCATCAGCTCCGACGCCTCTCCCGGTGGCGTCTCCACGACCTCAAATTCCAGAAAGCTCCCGAGACCCTTCACATCATCGATGTGGATGCGCGCGGTTTTGTACAGATACACCGCCCGCACCTTCTCGACAACGCACCGCACACCCAGCGCATTGCCCAGCGCGAGCATCATGCCCTGGGGATCAGCCACCGGGACACGCGTGTACGTGCTCCACCGGTCACCCTGTGCATCCGGACGGTCGTACTGGATCAACTCGGCATGCGTGCCATCGATGCTCCGCAGCTTCAGCCTGCCCCGGGGTACGTGGAAATACGTATCGGTCTGTGTGAGCGTGGCGTGAAACGCCGCTCCGAGCTGCCGCGCCATCTGATGGAGCTCCGCACACGATGTGCTGCGGCATTTCAACTCGAGGTTCGACGCCACGATGATGTCAGCGGGAGATGTCGAGGATCTCGTAACGCAGCTTTCCTACCGGGACCGTCACTTCCACCGAATCCCCCGGCTTCTTGCCCAGGAGCGCCTTCCCGATCGGCGAGGTCACGGAGATCTTGTTCGCTTCGAAATCCGATTCCTCCGGAGAGACGAGCAGGTACTCAAAATCCTGGCCCGACTTCAGGTCCTTGAGTTTTACCCGGGTGAGGATGTAGATCTTGTCGTTCGGCAGATCGCTCGCCTGGATGATCTTCGCGCGAGAGAGCGTGAGTTCCAGCCTGGCGATCTTCAGCTCATGATGCTGCTGCTCTTCCTTCGCGGCATCGTACTCGGCATTCTCGGAGAGGTCCCCATGGCCACGAGCCTCGGCGATCTTTGCCGCGATCGACTTGCGTCCGTTGGTCTTCAATTCGCGGAGTTCCGCTTCGATCTCTGACAGACGCTCACGCGTCAAATAGACGTTGGTCCCGATCTCGTCGCCCTGCATAAGCACACCTCACTGATGGAAACGGACAAAAAGAATAGCCATCATCCGTTGACGAATGGTGGCTACGCTGGTGACAGTTGCATTACCTATCGCAAATGTACGATTTCCTGTACCACAAATGCAAGGGGAAAGTGCACCCTAGCTCCCTGCCGAGCCCTTCTGCAGGATGATGTGCCCGAGCTTGTCCCTCTTGGTCTTCAGGTACCGCTCATTCTCCGCGGTCGGATCGATCTCCAGCGGCACGCGCTCCACGATGTCCAACCCGTATCCCTGAAGCCCGATCACCTTCTTCGGGTTGTTCGTCAACAACCTCATCTTCCCCACCCCGACATCCCGGAGGATCTGAGCGCCGATCCCATAATCCCGCAGATCCGCCCGGAATCCCAGTTTCTCATTCGCTTCCACCGTATCCAGCCCTTCATCCTGCAGCCGGTACGCATGGAGCTTGTTGAGAAGCCCGATCCCCCGCCCTTCCTGACGCATGTACACCACAACGCCCGCACCTTCGCGCCCGACGAGCGCAAGCGCGGCATTGAGCTGCTCGTTGCAGTCACAGCGTCGCGAGCCGAACACATCGCCCGTCAGGCATTCGGAGTGGACACGCACCAGTGCCGGCACGTCGGGCCGGGGCTCGCCCATGACGATGGCAATGTGCTCCTTCTGGTCGAGGGAGTTGCGGTACAGATGCATCTTGAATGTCCCATGCCGCGTGGGAAGGTTGGCCGTGACCACCCTTTCCACCATCGTCTCCCGGCGCATCCGGTACGCGATGAGGTCCTTCACCGTGATGATGCGCAGCCCGTGGTGCGCGGCGATCGCGAAGAGCTCATCGCGCCTCGCCATCGTCCCATCGGGATTCATGATCTCGCAGAGTACCCCGACGGGCTGGAGCCCCGCCAGGCGGCAAAGGTCGACCACGGCCTCGGTGTGCCCTGCGCGCCGCAGGACACCGCCGTCCGCTGCACGCAGCGGGAAGATGTGGCCGGGACGCGCAAGATCGTCCGCCTCGGTCGACGCATCCGCAAGCGCCCGCACCGTGGCCGCCCGATCGGCCGCCGAAACACCCGTGGTCGTGCCGTGGATCAGGTCCACGCTCACGGTGAAGGGGGTCTCGTGCGACGAGGTGTTCACGTCCACCATGAGGGCAAGCCCGAGCGACTCAGCCCGCGCCGCCTCGAGGGGCGCACAGATGATCCCGCGCCCGTTGGCCGCGATGAAGTTGATGGTCTCCGGCGTGGCGTGTTCGGCCGCGCATACGAAGTCGCCTTCGTTCTCACGGTCCTCGTCGTCCACGACGATGAGCATACGCCCCTGCCGGAGCTCGGCAAGGGCGTCGTCGATGGTGTCAAAGGATCTCATACCGCTCCCTGGCTCAGGCCTTCTCTCCGCTCGTTTCGCCTTCACGCAGAACGACGTTGACCGCGGAACGGTCGAACTTCATCTTCACATTGTCGGCGACCTGGAGAAGAATGGTCTTCTCGTCGATGCCGGCCACGGTGCCGTGCAGACCACCGGCCGTCACCACTTTGTCGCCCTTCTTCACCTGGTCCAGCATCTTCTGGCGTTCCTTCTGCCGCTTCTGCTGCGGACGCAGGATCATGAAGTAGAAGATGCCGATGATGAGCGCGAACATGATCAGGGTACTGATCAGGCTGTCCGTCGGGTTCTGTCCGCCCTGCGGCTGAGACATCAGGATCATTGCAAGCTGTGTCACGTGGTCCTCCGATTATGGATCATGGTAATGAAACGGTGTCTGCGGCCTCCTCACGGCGCATCGCGGCAAGCAGGGCATCCTTCCAGGGCGTGAACCGCTCCTCGAGGATCGCCTCCCGGGCTGCCGACGTCAGCCAGAGGTAGAACGCAAGGTTATGTATCGAAGCCAGTTGCAGTCCCAGGATCTCGCGCGCGCGAAAAAGATGATGGAGGTACGAGCGCGAAAAGGTCCTGCAGGTATAACACGAGCATCCGGCATCCAACGGCGCAGGGTCCATCCTGTGCCGGGCATTGCGCAGATTGAGCTTGCCGGTGCGCGTGAACACGACGGCATTGCGCCCGTTCCGCGTGGGCATGACGCAATCGAACATGTCGACGCCGCGCGCGATCCCCTCAAGGATGTTCTCAGGGGTCCCCACACCCATCAGATACCGGGGTTTCTCCGCCGGCAGGATCGCCGTACAGAGTTCGGTGATCCGGTACATCTCTTCGGTCGGCTCGCCCACGGCCAACCCGCCGATGGCATAGCCCTCAAAATCCATGGCAACCAACGCCCGTGCAGAGGCCTCGCGGATCCCGGGGTACACACTTCCCTGCACGATCGCGAACAGGGTCTGGTCCTTGCCGTAGAGCGGTGCCGTCCGTTCCAACTTCTCTCTGCACCGCGCGGCCCAGCGGACGGTCATGGCGTTGGACGTGCGCGCATACTCTTCTTCGCACGGATGCGGCGTGCATTCATCCAGCACCATCATCACATCCGACCCGAGGGAACGCTGAATGTCGATCACGCCCTCGGGCGTGAATTTATGCACGGACCCATCGAGATGCGACTTGAACGTGATGCCCTCTTCCGCGATGCCCCGCAGATCGGCAAGGCTGTACACCTGAAACCCGCCGCTGTCCGTCAGGATCGGACGCCCCCACCTGTTGAACCCATGCAGGCCGCCCGCGGCTTCCAGGACCTCACACGCCGGACGGAGGTACAGGTGATACGTGTTGCCCAGGATGATCTGCGCGTTGATCTCTTCAAGTTCACGCGGTTCCACGGCTTTCACCGTCCCCTGTGTGCCGACCGGCATGAAGACAGGGGTCAGGACCTCGCCATGGCCAAGCGACATCCTCGCGGCCCGCGCCGCACCATCGGTATGTTCCACTCTGAATTTCAAGACAGGAAATTTACGCAATTCCGGAGGCAGAATCAACGAACCCGGCACACGCCCGATACGGCGTCACGCCGGCCGTGTCCGCCGGCGTTCCAGATACCGGGCCACCCCGATCGCGCAAGCCACACCGACCGCATCGGCGAGAAGGTCATACACATCCATGCTCCGCCCCGGAACGAAATGCTGATGGAACTCATCGCTGGCGCCATACAGGACACCGACGCCGAACGTGACCCACCCCGCGATTTCCCACCGCCAGTCCTGCCCCCGCCGGATCCCGCGATAGAGCACGAACCCGAGGACCGCATAGACCCCCATGTGGAGGAGCTTGTCCTGTGACAGGATAATGGATCTCGGCATGGCATTGGACGGGATCGAGGAAGCAACGAAGATCGCAAGAGCCCAGAGTACCGCCGGGGCATATGCCCGCAGCATGGAAGGGCCGGAAGGAACGGATGTCATTGATTCTCCACTGTGAGAAGCGCCGGGGATAGCATATCAAGAAGATCGGAAGCGAGGAGCGACCGCTGGCCGAAGCGCTGCGCCGCCAGGTCGCCGGCACGGCCATGAAGATACACGCCTGCCGAGGCGGCCTCGTGCGCCGGCATCCCCTGCGCGGCCAGGCCACCGATCACCCCGGCCAGCACGTCGCCTGTGCCGATCGTTGCCATGCCGGGATTCCCGGTCGTGTTCACGATGGCGGTCCCGCCCGGAGCTACGCTCAGGGTAGATGCCCCCTTCAAGACGAGGATACTCGCGAATCGCCGGGCACTCCGCAGTGCCGTATGCAAACGGTCGGCCTCGATATCCCCGGCGCTCGTACCAAGCAGCCGCGCGAGCTCCCCGCTATGAGGCGTGAGGATCGTGGCGGCGGGCCTCCCCCACTCCCGTGCGGATCGGTTGCAGAGCGCGGTCAGGCCATCCGCGTCCACCAGGAGCGGGACGGGGCACACCGAGAAGACCTCCTGCACGAGCTCGTCGGTCTCTGCGTTTCGCCCGAGGCCGGGACCGATGACCACCGCATCAGCCCATGCCATACGCTCGGTCAATTCATCCAACCCGGATCGGGCGATGGTGCCGTCCTGGGTCTCCGGAAGAGCATGAAGAAGCACATCCCGCGTGCGGGAGGCGATCGCCTGTCGCACGCCGGAAGGGACAGCGAGGACAACAGCACCGGCACCCGAACGCAGGGCGGCGAGCGCAGCATACGCCGGCGCGCCGGTGTACTGCCTTGATCCTCCGATCACGAGCACCTTCCCAACGCTGTACTTGTGTACATCGCGCGTACGGCGCGGGAGGATGCGTGCCACGCTTGCATCGTCGTGCCGGAACACCTGCACGTTCTTCACCGGGCTCATCGTCGGGTTGATCCCGATATCCACAACGTCGATGCGTCCGCAGAGCTCCGGACCCGCACCGATGTACTGTCCGACCTTCTCAGCGGCCATCGTCACAGTACATTGTGCCCGCACCGCGTCGCCTGCAGCCATCCCCGATCCCCCATCGAGCCCGGAGGGGATATCGATCGCGACCACATACGCGCCGCTTGCATTCATCCAGCGGATGGCAGCAGCTCCCGGCCCTCGAGGCACGCCGCTGAAGCCAGTGCCGAAGAGCGCGTCGATAATGAGTGCGGGGGGGTTGCCGGAGTGAGGTGCAAATTGAGTGGGTTGGAAGCTGAGCCTCAAGGACGGACTCGAGGCCTTGAGGAGTCTCTGGAGGATCGAAAGATGAAGGCGCGCATCGCCGGTCACCGCTGCGGGGCGCGCCAGAAGGATGACATCGACATGTGCCCCACGCAGGAGGAGATGCCGTGCGGCCACGAACCCGTCGCCGCCATTGTTCCCCTTCCCGCAGATGACCGTCACCCGCTTCCCCGCGACATCGCCAACCGTGGCAACGATCCTGTCGGCAACACCCCGGCCCGCGTTCTCCATGAGGACGGAGCCAGGGATCCCGAAGCGACCGGCAGCGGCCGCATCGAACGCCTTCATCTGTTCCGGTGTCGTCAGTATGTGCATGGCCGCTCCCGAATGGTCCGGCGTCCGGGCCGGGCGACCGTATCTAGAAGCACAGCGTCGTGAGGTTCACGATCGTGGACGGGAGGAGGCCGAGGAGCAGCAGGGCGATCGCCGGGAGGAGGAGCGACACAAGGCCGATCCCCGTCGACGTCCCCACCTGATCCGGTGACCCCTCCTGGAAATACATCACCACCACCAGGCGGAGATAGTAGTATGCCGACACCACGCTCATGATCACGCCGACGATGGCGAGCCAGGTATAGCCGGCCTCGATCGCGCCGGTGAAGACATAATACTTGCCGAAAAAGCCGGCAAAGGGCGGGATGCCTGTCAGCGAAAACATGAACAGCGCCATCAGGCCGGCAAGCCACGGGCGCGTACGGGCAAGCCCGGAAAGATCGTCGATACGGACATTGTCGACGGTGGCGGTCTCAAGGATCGAGAGCACACCGAAGGCACCGACGTTCATGAGGGTGTACGCCAGGAGGTAGAACATCACACCGTTGGTGCCGTCAGCGTTGGCGGCGATGACTCCGGTCAGTATGTATCCCGCATGGGCAACGCTGGAGTACGCGAGCATCCGTTTCACACTCGTCTGCGAGATCGCCACGACATTCCCGACGATCATGGAAAGTGCGGCGAGGACCGCCATCACTTCGCGGATAGGTGCGGCAGCCCCCAGCACGTCAGGACCGAAGACCAGCAGGAATGCAGCGAACGCCGCCGATTTGCCGCCCGTGGACATGAGTCCACTCACCATGGTGGGTGCGCCCTCATAGACATCGGGTGCCCACATGTGGAACGGCACGGCCGCGACCTTGAACACGAAGCCGACCAGAAGCAGGCCGAGGCCGATGAGGAACAGCGGCTCGCCTGCATGAGCGGCGGCTGAGGACCGGAGCACATCGATGTGCGTCGACGCCAGGGTACCGTAGACCAGCGCCATGCCATAGAGCAGAAACCCCGTTGCGAATGCCCCGAGCAGGAAGTACTTCATGGCCGACTCATTGCTCGTCATCGACTGGCGCGTGAAGCCTGCCAGCACGTAGAAGGCCACGGACATTGTTTCCAGTCCGAGGAAGAAGACCACCAGATCGTTGGACGCGGCCATCACCATCATCCCGGTCACCGCGGCAAGCAGGAGAATGTAGTATTCGGTGAACTCCGTTGCGCGCTTGACGAGAGAGGCCCGCGAAAGCAGTGTCACGAGGAGCGCGCCTGCGCTGAACACGAGCGCGAAGTACGAGGCGTACCCGCCGGTGATCACGGTCGCGCCGAATGCGGTCCCCTTCACGCCGATGGTCGAAAAGGCACATGCGCCGGCAACAGCCAGGATGACGACGGTCACCCAGAACATCAGGGACGATGCCTTACGGAAGATACTTTCCAGAATGACAAGCAGGAGGGCGCCGCCGAAGACAACAGCGATGGGCCCGAGGGCGAGGACGTCATTCCAGGTGATGGGCAGGTTCATGGTCTTCCTGTCTTAAGCAACTGTCAGCAAAGGGCTCACCCGTGGAAATGGATGAGCCAGAGGATCGTGAAGATCGGGAGCAGCACGGGCAGCGTATAGCGAACGACGTACCCGAAGAAGGACGGGCAATCCACGCCGGCCTGTTCCGCGATGGACTTCACCATAAAGTTCGGGCCGTTCCCGATATACGTCGCCGCACCAAAGAAGACCGCGGCGATGGAGATCGACTCCAGATGCACCGGATGGTTCCCGATGATGTAGCACACGGCGATGTCGCTCACCGGCACGGAGCCGGCCGCGATCAGATCGTAATGATGGCGCAGCAGTGTCTGGTAGGTCGCCAGGATGTCCGCCGGAAGGTTCGCCGGCAGCGACGAAGCGATGCCTGCCTTTGCAGCGACCAGCGCCTGGACCGAGGAGACGGTCTCGGGCGACACGAAGAGGCCGATCTGCGCACTGAGGAAGTTCAGGTACGTCGGCGCATTATCCAGGAAGGATGAGAGGATCCCGGTGGCCCAGTAGAACTGCCCTGCGCTCTGGATCCCGAGCACCGTGGCGTTCGCCTCCAACCAATCGAGCGCGGGGATCATCGTGGCAAAGATGCCGACGAAGAGTATCGCGACCTCCTTGATCGGAAGGAAATTGAAATCGTTCTTCCGGTGGATCTCCTTCTTCGTGGTGAAGTAGGAGCCTGCGGCAGCGGCGGCCATGAGCGCTTCACGGACGAACGGCGGATCCGTGATGAACACCGCAACGAGGATCACCGCAAGGAAGAAGATGTTCTGCATCCCCTCCGTGCTTGCCTCCTCCGGGTGTTGATCGGCTTCCCTCTGGACGCCCTTCGGGAGGGCACGGAACGACCGGCTATCGAGGACATAGAACACGGCGAGCAGCAGGGTCATCCCGATGAGCCAGTACTCCCAGAGTTCCTGGAGCACCCAGAAGAACGGCACACCCTTCAGATAGCCGAGGAAGAGCGGCGGATCGCCGATGGGCGTGAGTGCGCCTCCCATGTTGCTCACCGCGAAGATGAAGAACACGACGTGGAACGGCCTGATCCGATACCTGTTCGCGCGGAGGTACGGGCGGATGAGGATCATCGATGCGCCCGTGGTGCCAACGATGTTCGACAGGACAGCACCGATCGCCAGGACAAAGAGGTTCGAGAGGGGCTCGGACTTCCCGCGGATCCGGATGTGGATCCCCCCCGCGACGACGAACAGCGACCCGATCAGCATGATGAAGCTGACGTACTCGATCAGCGTGTGCACCAGCCGCGTCGGCGCCTGCAGGACCGCAAGATAGTACACCACCGTGACCAATCCGAGGCCGAACGCGACGTAGGGATAGTTGTGTTCCCACCAGTGCTTGTTGATGAACGGAGCGACCGCGATCGCCAGCAACAGCGTGATGAACGGGATGATCATCCACGGCGACACCGCGACGGGCGCAGCCCCCTCATTCGCGAGCAGCGTGCCCGGCACCAGGGCCGTGAGCGCCAGAAGGATCAGAACGATGACGAGCAGAGATCTCATGGGGTCATCGGGGTTCTGTTGGACTGCGGAACGAGTGCGATGCCGGCGGGGCCGCCCCGGCGTGCATCCTCAAGCCGCTGCACCACCTGCTTGGTGGCCACGGCGGACCTGTCGAGGAATGTCTTCGGGTAGACGCCGATCCACACGATGAAGATCAGCACGGGCACCAGCACCACCCATTCACGGACCGAGAGGTCCTTCAATTTCTCGTTCTCGGGATTCTCTGCCTTCCCGAAGAACACGCGCTGGTAACTCCACAGCAGATACACGGCGGCGAGGATCACGCCACTCGCACCGATCACCGCGTACCAGCGTGAGCCGAGGAACGTGGACTTGAACGCACCGAGCAGGATCAGGAACTCGCCTACGAAACCGTTCAACCCGGGAAGCCCCACGGAGGAGAGCATCACGATCATGAACATCGTTGCATAGACCGGCACGATGCGTGCGATCCCGCCATAGTCCTTGATCATGCGCGTGTGGCGGCGGTCGTAGATCATACCCACCAGGAGGAAGAGACCGCCTGTCGAAAGGCCGTGACTGATCATCTGGAGCACGGCACCCTGAACGCCTTCCTCGGTGAGGGACATCAGTCCGAGAACGACGAATCCGAGGTGGGACACCGAGGAGTATGCCACGAGCTTCTTGAGGTCGGGCTGGACGGTGGATACCAGCGCGCCGTAGATGATGCCGATCACCGCGAGCGCGGCAACATAGGGAAGATAGGCAATGGCCGCGGCCGGGAACAACGGGAGGCTGAACCGCACGAGTCCGTACGTGCCCATCTTCAGGAGCACGCCGGCAAGGATGACCGAGCCGGCGGTCGGCGCCTGCACGTGAGCATCCGGCAACCACGTGTGCAGCGGGAAGATCGGCACCTTGATGGCAAAGCTCAGCGTGAAGGCCAGGAACATCCAGCCCTGGATCCCGAAGGGGATCCCCGGCGCCACACGGTAGAGCGTCAGGAGGTTCGTGGTGAAATGCCCGCCTTCAACGGTCGACGCATAGTAGCCGAGCCAGATGATCGCGACGAGCATGAGCAGGCTTCCTGCCATCGTATACAGGAAGAACTTGACCGCCGCGTACACGCGTTCAGCGCCCCCCCAGATGCCGATGATGAAATACATCGGGATCAGCATGAACTCCCAGAACACATAGAACAGGAACAGGTCGAGCGACAGGAACACGCCGAGCGTTCCCATCTCAAGAAGCAGCATCAGGGCAACGAACCCCTTCAGGCGGTCCTTCACGGAATCCCACGACGCCAGGAGCGCGATGGGGGTCAGGAACGTGGTGAGGACCACAAGCAAGAGCGAGATCCCATCGATGCCGACGTGATAGCTGACATCGAGTGAAGGGATCCAGGGGATGCACTCGACGAACTGCATATCCGGCGCGGTGGTATCGAACGCCAGGAAGAGCCAGACGGAGAGCACAAAGGCCACGAGGGAGAACGCGATCCCGGTGACTTTGATCGCTCCGGCCGCCTGTCGCGGGAGGAGGAACACCGCGGCGGCGCCGAGCAGGGGCAACACCAGGATGATACTGAGTATGTTCTGCGTGATCATCGAACGTCCGGAAGTTTAGTGTACAAGGAGCCATCCCAGGATGGCCACCACGCCAAGGACAAACGCCAGAGCATAGCCCTGCGCAACGCCGGTCTGCACCACCCGCACCGTGCGGCTCACGTATCCGACGAAGCGGGCCGACGCGTTCACGAACCAGTCGATCACACCGACATCGATCCCCTTCCAGAGGACCCGCTCCGAGCCTTTCTGGAGCGGGTTCACCACCACCGCATCGTACGCTTCATCGATGTAATATTTGTTGAAGAGCACCCGGTGGACGGCCGGGAACCGCGCTGCGATCGCTTCGGGGACGCCTGTGCTCGTGCGGTACCAGCGCCGCGCGACCAGGATGCCACCCAGGGCGACGCCGACGGAGACGACCATGAGCGTGTACTCCAGGGCATGACTCTGGTGCCCTTCATGGGGCAGCTTGTCGAGCGCAGGGCGGAACACGGGTTCGAGCCATTGCTCGAGGGCGTTCCCGCCGCCGAGGGCCGCGGGGATCCCGAGCACCCCGCCGAACACCGACAGGAATGCGAGGACCATGAGCGGGATGGTCATGGTTGCGGGGGCTTCATGGGGATGTTTCCCATGCGCCCAGCGCGGCTCGCCGTCGAAGGTGAGCGACACGAGGCGGAACATATAGAACGCGGTGAGGACGGCCCCGAACAGGCCCATGGCCCAGAGCACGACATGACCGCCCGCGAATGCCTTCCAGAGGATCTCATCCTTGCTGAAGAAACCCGAGAACGGGAAGATGCCCGCGATCGCAAGCGACGCGAGGAGGAACGTGCGATAGGTGATGGGCACGTACTTCTTCAGCCCGCCCATCTTCTGAATGTCCTGCTCTTCATGCATCGCATGGATCACCGACCCCGCACCGAGGAAGAGCAACGCCTTGAAGAACGCGTGCGTCATCACGTGGAAGATGCCCGCCGTGAATGCGCCGACGCCGAGGGCAAGGAACATATAGCCGAGCTGGCTGACGGTCGAGTACGCGAGCACTTTCTTGATATCGTTCTGGACGAGCCCGATCGTTGCCGCAAAGAGGGCGGTCGATGCGCCGATGACGGCCACAACGGTCATCGTCGCTGGCGCAAGGGCGTACAGGAGAGAGCAGCGGGCGACCATGTAGACGCCCGCGGTCACCATGGTTGCCGCATGGATGAGCGCGCTGACGGGTGTGGGGCCTGCCATGGCATCGGGGAGCCAGACGAACAGCGGGATCTGCGCGGACTTGCCGGTGGCGCCGACGAAGAGTGCGAGCGTGATGGCGAGCATGATGGGTGCGCCCACCGGATACGCTTCTGCCTGCGCGAACACCGGCGCGAAGCGGAGCGTACCAAACGTCGTGAAGATCAGGAACATCCCGATCAGGAAGCCGAAATCGCCGATCCGGTTCACGATGAAGGCCTTCTTCGCCGCGTCGCCCGTGGTCCCCTTCTCGAACTTCCGGTCGTACCAGAACCCGATCAGCAGATACGAACAGAGTCCGACACCTTCCCAGCCGAGGAAGAGGAGGAGGAAGTTGTCGGCGAGGACCAGGTTGAGCATGGCAAAGATGAACAGGTTCAGATAGGCGAAGAAACGCCAGAAGCCCGGGTCGCCATGCATGTACCCCATGGCATACACATGGATCAGGAACCCGACGCCGGTCACGATCAGCAGCATCACGACCGAGAGCGGATCGATCTGATAGGCGATGCTGGTCTGCAGGCCACCGGCCGAGATCCAGGGAAAGAGCTCAACAACATGGGTGCGGTGTTCCGGATCGGCGGCGAGCATGGCAAACAGCGCATTCAGCCCGATCAGGAACCCGATGCCGACGGCGGCGCTGCCGATCGCGCCGATCACGGCTTCCCGTTTGATGAGCCTGCCGAGAAGGCCGTTGATCAGGAATCCGATGAACGGCAGCAGGACCGCGAGAGGGACCAGTTCGTAGGTCATCACCACTTCAGGATGTTGATGTCATCGAGATGAACGGTTTGCTTGTTGCGGTACACAGCGATCACGATCGCGAGCCCGACGGCAGCCTCCGCGGCAGCCACGGCCATCACGAAGAAGACCAGGGCTTGCCCGGTGACGTCACCGAGGAATGACGAGAACGCGACCAGGGTCAGGTTCACGGAGTTGAGCATGAGCTCGATCGCCATGAACACCACGATCACGTTCCGGCGGATCAGGACGCCCACCACGCCGATCGTGAACAGCACGGCGCTGAGGGCAAGATAGTACGGCAAGGGGACGGACATGGGGTTCTCTCAGGACTGGCGACGTTTGGCAAGGACCACCGCACCGACCACGGCGATGAGCAGAAGCAAGCCGGTGATCTGGAGCGGGAAGAGGAAGTCGGAGTACAATGCATGCCCCATCGACTCCACCGTACCGATCTGCGGTGACCGGGTTGCGGCCACAACGATGGTGCCGGCCCCGGGGGCCATCGTGAACAGGTACAGGAGTTCGAGCAGGAGACCCACGACGAGCACGCCACCGGAGATCATGCGGAGATTCGGCTTGAACGAGAGGCCCATCTCATCACCGATATTGAGGAGCATGATCACGAAGACCACAAGGACCATGATGGCACCTGCGTAGACCGCGATCTCCAGGACAGCGAGCAACTGGGCTTCCAGGAGCAGGTACAGGGCGGCAAGGCAGAAAAAATTGCCGATCAGACTGATGGCGCTGTTCACGGGATTGCGCTGGAAGACCATCAGGACGGCAGTTGTCACCGCACAGGCGGCGAGGAACGCGAAAAGGAGTTGTTCTGCTATCACGGGAGCGGTTGTCCGTTTTGCGCACAAACGTTTATGGAAGAGAAAACATACGACAAAATGCCCAGAGAAGCAAAGAACGGGCCTTCCGGCCCGTTAGAAATAGTAATGCAGCCCGAATTGGGGCAATGGCAGGACCGTTGCGTCGGAGAAGTACGTGAAGATCAGTTCCAGCGTCGCATGGAACCCCTGCCCGGTATACATCTCCCCACCCAACCCCAGGCCCACCCGCTCCGGGGCCGCCATCTCATTGTGGTTCGCGCTTCCGGAATAATAGTAGGCAAAGGCACCGGCAACGAAGAACCTCGTGGAACCACTCCGTGAGAGGTCGACCTGCAGCTCCCCGCCGATATCGTACAGGAGCCGGTCATCCACCTTGATGATCCCACCGTTGATCTCGTAGCTGATCACCGAGGGAAGGTGATGGCGGAAGCTCAGCCCGAGGCCCGACGCAGGTCCGGCGGCAATGCCCAGGCCAAAGACGCTCTCCCGCAACCGTCCCGCACTCCCGGGTTCCGGGGTCACCACCTGGGTCAACGCCGTTGCGGCCAGGCACACCATACCGACAAGAACCATCAATGCGCGAGTGATCATGGTCATCCTATCCCGTTCGTATCCAGCGGAGGATCTCTTTGAATCCCGGCGTCTTCCCGGTCGCGAGGATCCCGATCCGGAAGATGCGCCCGGCGACGATCATACCGAAGTAGATCGAGACGACCATGATCACCGTGGTGAGAAGGATCTCCCACCACTCCGGCATGAGGATCGGAATGCGCAACGCCATCATCGTGGGCGTGAGGAGTGGAATGAAACTGAGCACCTTGATCCACGGCGCACCGGGGTCCTTCATCGCGGGGATGGCCAGCACGATCGGCAGGATCAGGAACATGACGAGATAGGACGTCACCTGCTGGGCCTCCTGCTCCGTATTGAACGGCGCACCCGCAGCGATGAAGACGGCGGCATAGAACAGGTAGCCCAGGACGAAGTACAGGATGAGGAGCCCCGCCTGCGACGGTTCGATGAACGTCATGTTGAATTTCGAGGAGACCGCGACGGCGATCGCCGCCCAGAACGCCATCTGCGTGAGACCGAGCCCGCTGAGCCCGAGCACCTTGCCGACCATCAGATCCGTCGGCGAACACGACGATACCAGTACTTCAACGATACGATTGGATTTCTCCTCGATCATGGAACGCACAAGCATCTGGCCTGAACTCATGATGAGCAGGAAGAGCATCATGAGGAACACGTACGCCGAGATGAACACCTTCTCGAACCCACCGCCGTCCTTCCCCTCTTCCGCGATCTTCACGATCCGCACGTCGAGCGGCACATCCAGCTTCCTGAGGATGTCCTTGTCCAGCCCCAGGTCCTTCACGCGTTGCTCGGCAAGGATCCCGTGGAGGGTCTCGCGGATGCGCGAGCGGATCTCGAAGTCACCGACGACCTTGGAACGGTACTCCACGACCGAATCACCGGGCGAGAGAACGATGAAGCCTTCGAATTCTCCCTGCTCCAGGCGCTGGAGCGCCTCGGCCTCAAGCGATCTCATCCCCATCGCGGGAGGCGCGATGAGCGGGAGGACGACATAATTGGGGAGCCCGTTCTGCAACTTGTACGATCCCTGCAAACGCTGGGCGAGGACCGGCGCGACCACATTGTCCGTGGCGAGCACGGCGATCGTCCGGCTCGAGTCATCCGGCTGAGAGGCAAAGAACCCCGGCAACACCCCCATGGCGATCATGATGATCGGCGTGAGGAAGAGGCCGATGAGGAAGGCCTTGCTCTTGACCTTTTCGAGGTACTCCCACCGCGCGACGGCGAATGCTTTGGTCATGGTGCCACCTCCCCCTTCACATCGGCAGGATCTCCGACGACCTGCAGGAAGATCGAATGCAGCGACGGTTCCAGCAGCTCGACCTTGCGCAATTCAACGCGTGGATTGATGGCCTCGATGACCGTCCGCGTCGTCGCACCGGCCTCCAGTTCGAGTTCCGCGCTCCGTTCATACAGCAGTGCGCGCTGGACCCCGGGCAAGGTCTCCATGAAACCACCGTCACCATCGAATTCGACGTGGAGCGTGTTCTTGCCGTACCGCTGCTTCACCTCCCGTACGGAACCGCCGAGCACGACGGCACCACGATTGATGAGGCAGAGGGAATCGCTCAAACGCTCTGCCTGATCCATCTGGTGCGTGGACAGGATGATCGCCTTCCCTTCCTGTTTCATGTCCAGCAGGATGTCCTTGAAGAGAAGCTGGTTCACGGGATCGAGCCCGGAGAACGGCTCATCCAGGATGACGAGGGCCGGATCGTGAATGACCGATGCAATGAATTGGATCTTCTGCTGATTGCCTTTGGAGAACTCCTCCACCTTCCGGTTCTCCTGGCCGGACAGCTCGAAACGCTGCAGCCACGCCCGCGCACGTTCGCGCGCCCCCGTACGCGTGAGCCCCCGCAGCTCACCGAAGTAGAGGAGCGTATCGATCACCTTGCTCTTCTTATACAGGCCGCGCTCTTCCGGAAGATACCCCAGAACATTGCGCGTCTGCTCTGTGAACGGGTTCCCGTGATACAGGATCGCTCCGCCATCCGGCTCGAGGATGTGCAGGATCATGCGGATCGTGGTGGTCTTCCCTGCTCCATTGGGGCCGAGAAGGCCGAAGATCTCTCCGGCATTCACGGTGAACGAGACGCCGTTCACCGCAACGACGGACGAGAAACGCTTCACAAGATGCTGAACGGTCAACATGGATGCAGTGCGTCCTTCTCCGGTATCACGGTGTGAGGCGATAGATCATCCGCGGGAACGGAATGGCTTCACGCAAATGGTCGAGCCCGCAGATCCAGGAGACCGTGCGCTCGATGCCCAGGCCGAAGCCGGCATGCGGCACCGACCCATACCGCCGCAGGTCCAGATACCAGTCGAATGCCGATTGCGGGAGGTTGTGTTCCTTGATGCGGCCGAGCAGTGCATCGAAATCGTCCTCACGCTGGCTCCCGCCGATGATCTCGCCGTAGCCTTCCGGTGCGAGGACGTCCACGGCCAGCGCGACCTTCGGATTCTGCGGGTCACGCTTCATATAGAACGCCTTCACCTCCGACGGATACCGGTGCACCATCACCGGGCGGTCGAACTGCTGCGACACCACCGTCTCGTCCGTGCCACCGAGGTCGTTCCCCCACTCGAAGGCGATCCCGTTCTTGTGCAGGATCTCCACCGCTTCGTCGTACGTGATGCGCGGCAGCGGTGCCTTGACGTTCTCGAGCATCGCGGTATTCCGCTCGAGCAGCTTCAGTTCCGCGGCCCGGTTCTTCAGGCACGATTGGACCACATGCTCCAGCATCGCCTCGGCGAGGTCCATGTTGTCGTTCAGGTCGTTGAACGCCACCTCGGGTTCCACCATCCAGAACTCGGTGAGGTGGCGGCGTGTCTTGGATTTCTCCGCACGGAACGTCGGGCCAAAGACGTACACTTTGCCGAACGCCATAGCGCCCGCCTCGCCGTACAGCTGGCCCGACTGCGTGAGGTAGGCGCTCCCCAGGTCGAAGTACTTGGTCTCGAACAGCGTGGACGTCCCCTCGCACGCTGCGGGCGTGAAGATCGGAGCGTCAACCAGGGTGAACCCCCTGCCGTCGAAGAATTCGCGTATCGATTTGATGACCTGATGGCGAACGCGGAGGATCGCATGCTGGCGGCTCGAACGGAGCCACAGGTGACGGCGGTCCATGAGGAAGTCGGTGCCGTGTTCCTTCGGGGTGATCGGATAGTCATGCGCGATGTGCAGGATCTTCAGGTCCGTGACATCCATTTCGAACCCGCCGGGCGACCGCTTTTCTGCCCGCACGGTCCCGGTCATCGTGAACGCCGACTCCTGGGTAAGTTCATCGAAGCGCGCGAAGACCTCATCGGATACCGCGCCCTTGGCGATGACGCCCTGCACGAAACCCGTACCGTCCCTCATCACGAGGAACCGGATCTTGCCGCTGGATCTCTTGTTATAGAGCCAGCCATGCAGGGTCACCTGCTGTCCGGCAACTTCGTGCAGTTGTTCGATATAGATGCGACTCATCGGGAGTACCTTTGCAAACACAATGGAAGAGGAAGGAATCGGGCGAAATATACTAAATGATCACACCATGGTCAATCCGGCTCAACTCATGGCAAGCATCCGCTGGATCGGGCGTAGCGCCCTCGCACGCGTCGCCTCGTCCATGATGATCTCCGGGGCCCGGTTCTTCATGCAGAGGTAGAGCTTTTCCAGCGTGTTCAGTTTCATGTACGGGCACTCATTGCATGCACAATTCGCAAGCGGAGGTGCCGGGATATACTCCTTCTCCGGGGCGGCTTTCTTCATCTGGTGGATGATGCCGGGCTCGGTGGCGACGATGAACCGTCGCGCGGAAGCTTTCTGAACGTACGCGAGCAGCGCCGAGGTCGAGCCGATGTACGAGGCACGCGACAGGAGCGCCGACTCGCACTCCGGGTGTGCGATCAGTTCTGCGTCAGGATGCGCCATCTGCAGTTCGATGACCTTCGCCTCGCTGAACGTTTCATGCACCACGCAGGAACCATCCCACAGGACCATGTCCCGACCCGTCTTCTTGCTCAGGTACCGCCCCAGGTTCCGGTCCGGAGCGAACAGGATCGGCTGGTCCAGAGGTATCTGCCGGATGATCTTTTCGGCATTGCTCGACGTACAGATGATATCGCTTTCTGCTTTCACCTCCGCGGAACAATTGATATAGGTGATGGACACGTGCCCGGGATGGGCCTCGCGCCATGCCCGGAATGCCGGTCCGGGCGCCCCTTCCGCGAGCGAACATCCGGCTGCAAGGTCCGGCAGCAGGACCAATTTGTCGGGATTGAGGATCTTGGCCGTCTCCGCCATGAAATGAACACCCGCGAACACGATCACGTCAGCACTCGTCGAAGCGGCCCGCCGGGATAGTTCAAGACTATCACCAATGACATCCGCGAGGTCCTGGATCTCGGAATCCTGATAGTAATGCGCCAGGAGGACCGCGTTCATCTCTCCTTTGAGCCGGAGGATCTCTTTGCGGTAGTCGATCCCCGCATTCTTGCCTATCATCATTGCGCCCTTCTCCCTGCCGGTGCTCCCGTGCTCCCGGTCATCTCTGTTATGTGCTTCAGCACCTCTTCGGCTGTGATATCGGCGATATCACTGGTCCTGCTCTTTATACAACGATGCCGGGGTCCGACTGGTGCCCACTGCTGGGGGTCAGTAGGACCAAACAATGACAGCACGGGGATCCCTACTGCGGCCCCGACATGCATGATCCCGGTGTCGTTCGAGACCAGGAGATCGACACGGGAAAGACATGAAGCAACTGCCCTAATTGACTCATTTACAACACGTTGTACATCAACGTGTAAAGCCGAAAACACTGCCTCAACGGGGCCTTCATCCATCGGCCCACAGATCAGAATCGCATCATACCCGAGGTTCCCAACCACCGCATCTATTATATTAGCGAACCGATCGGCAGGCCACCGATTCGGGACCTTCCCTGCTCCCACATGGAAGGCCATCATCCGCCGGCCTCCCCGGTTCGGCCATTTTCTTGCAGCAGAGGCTTTCTCTTCCTCTGTCAGCTCAAGGTTCAGGGCCTGCCCCGGGTCAGGGAGGGACAACGAACGGGCGACATCCATGTTCCGGATGGTCTGGTGAACAGGTCCCTTCCCTGTCCAGGAAAGCACCACTCCCTCCGTATAGAAGAACGCCGAGGGGTTCTCCACCCCCTCCAGGGAACCGACGCCGAGGCGCCATCGCGCACCCGTGGCATAGGCCAGGAAGTCGCTGGTTGCGGACATCGAGACGGTGGCAGGGACGAGGACGAGGTCGAACGTGCGTGCGCGCAGCGATCGCACGAACCGTATCAAACGGAGGGGGTGAAGGCGCCCCCCGGCCAGGAACTGCCGCTTGTCGAACAGGATCGTTTCATCCAGGGCCGGATGGTGCATCATGACGGCATGATTCACCGGGCTGGTCAGCAGTGCAATGAAGGCATCGGGGAAACGGGACCGGACGGCACGCAGGAGAGGCGTCGCACACAGCATGTCGCCCAGCTGATTGTGCTGCCGTATGATGAGGATCCGGCGGATCGCATCACTCTGGAGCGGATCGTGCCGGCGCTGACGGAACAGCGCACGTGCCACTGTCAGCGCCATCCTCTTCACACCCCGCTCCATCCGGCGAAGATGGCCTGGCGCAGGACTCATGCGCGGGGTTGTTCCTGCTTCTTGTCGCCGGCAGGCGGCGGGGTCAGGTCTTCGAATTCCGCGTCCTGGATCGTGCGCCGGACCCTGGAAGCGCCCGGCGCCGACGGCGTGTCCATATCGATGCCGGCGTTGTCAGTGTTGCGGGACGATGCACCCATCCGCAACATGACCCGGATGATCCTCCACAGGATCCATCCGGTGATAAAGAACAATATCAAACGCATGATACCCATGCCTCCTCCGCTTACGGCTGAACCCTGGGGTTGTAATACTCGACCGGTGCACGCGTCGGCCGGAGGATCTCGCGCACGAGCTGGTCATAATGATCCTTGTTCCCGACGAAATCGATCTCCGTGCCATTCACGATCAGCAACGGCGTGGCCTTGTACCGGAAGAAGAAGTAGTTGTACGCTTCGTTCAGTTCCTTGATGTACGATTCGGACATGTGGTTCTCGAACGAACGTCCACGCTGCTTGATGTTGGACATCAGCCGCGGTACACTGGACTGCAGGTACACCACGAGATCGGGCGTCGGAATGTTGTGTTCGATGCTGTTCACCAGCGTCTCGTACAGCTTCAGCTCCTCGTCCTGCAGGTTGAGGTACGCGAAGATCTTGTCCTTTTCAAAGATGTAATCCGTGACGATGAAACTCTGGAACAGATCCCCCTGGAACAGGTTCCGTTGCTGCTTGTAGCGCGTCAAGAGGAAAAAGATCTGTGTCTGGAAGGCATATCGCTCCGGATCACGATAGAAATCCTTCAGGAACGGATTCTCTTCGAACTGTTCGAGGACGACACGGGCACCCAGGGTCTCGCCCACCATACGGGCAAGCGTCGTCTTTCCGGCGCCGATCACGCCTTCGATCGCGATGTACCGGAGGTCGGTCTGTGGTGCGGGGGCGTTATGGTCCTGTGGTGACACGCGTTCTTCCTTGATGCATTGACGGAGGCTACACGGTGATGTAATGGTTGGATCTGACCACACGTCCCTGATCCGAACACGCCGAGGCCATCTCTTCGACCGTCAACCCTGAGATCGGATGGACAAGGTCGGGCGCGATGTCCCTGAGCGGAACAAGCACGAATCTCCGGTTCGCAAGGTCGCGGTGCGGAACACAGACCTCCGGCGTCTCCACGACCATGCCATCATACAGCAGGATATCCAGGTCGATTTCGCGTGGCCCCCAGTGCTCGTGCATCGTACGGCCCAGGCGTGTCTCGATCTCCTTCAGCGCCGCCAGGAGTTCTGCAGGCTCCAGTTCCGTCGAGACCTCACACGCTGCGTTCAGGAATCGCGCCTGGTCGGTCTTGCCCCATGCATCGGTGTCATAGACCGGGGAGAACCATACCACCGAGGTCCTGGGGATGCCACGCAACGCAACGGCAGCATCCGTGATGTGATGGAAGCGCTCCCCCACATTCGACCCGAGGCCTATGAACGCCCGGTAGGTGCTCATCGGTGCTCGCTCGTCTCAACCTCCACATAGTCGACGACCCCGCGGACCGGTGGATGCGGTTTCCGGATCCGGACCGTCACCGCGCTCAACGGCGGGAACTCTGCGATGAGTCCCGTGGCGATCACCCGTCCGAGCGCTTCGAGCAGGTAGTACTTCTTCGCCAGCACGGTGGCGCCAATGAACCCGTACACGCGTTCGTAATCGACCGTGTTCTTGAGTGAATCCGTTCGGGCAGCCTCAGAGAAATCACCGTAGAGGTCCACATCGATCTCAAACTTGCCGCCCAGATTCTGTTCGTCCGCCATGACGCCGTGATAAGCATAAAAGACCGCATTTCTGATGCGGATCACGTGGCTGGCGGTACTGCTCCCGGCTGGTTCCATATGTGGTAATATAGCCATAGGGAGCGGGAGAATCAACCGAGAGCGGCCAGTGCCCGCCCGATCCGGCGAACGCAGGCATCCCGGCCGAGGAGTTCCATCATCTCAAACAACCCTGGGCCTTTGGAAGTACCGCTGACCGCGAGGCGGAGCGGATGAATGAGTTTTCCTGCCCCGACACCGATCACGGTGGCCCGTTCTTTGACAATGGATTCCAGGGACGAGGCCGTGAATCCGTCGGCGCCCGGCAAGAGGGGCAGCAACTCACGCAACCATCCCCCGGTCTCGGGTTTCCAGTTCTTCTTGATGGCCTCCTCGTCATACGCCGCAGGGTCCGCGTAGAGGTAGCCGCATCCCGTGACGAATTCCTCCAGCGTGGCGACCCGCTCCTTCATCAGCACGATCACGCCGGCGATATGGTGATCCGGAGGTACGGCCATCCCGTGCGCGGTGAGGCGGTGACGGATCTCCTCCGTCAGCCGTGCCGTGGAAGCCGCCTTGATATACTCCTTGTTCACCGAGTCCAGTTTCTCGATGTTGAATACCGCCCCGGACTTCCCTACCCGTTCCAACGTGAACTCGCGGACAAGTTCCTCCAGCGAGAATATCTCCCGCTCGTCGCCCGGATTCCACCCGAGGAAGGCGATGAAGTTCAGCAAGGCTTCAGGGAGATATCCCTTCCGCATATAATCTTCGACCGCAACATCCCCCTGGCGTTTGCTCAACTTCGATCGGTCGGGGTTCAACAAGAGCGGAAGATGGGCGAATACCGGCATTGCCCACCCGAACGCCTGATAGAGAAGGACGTGCTTGGGCGTACTTGAGAGCCATTCCTCCCCGCGGATCACATGGGTGATGCGCATGAGATGGTCATCCACAACGTTCGCCAGGTGGTACGTCGGGTAGCCATCGGATTTCAGCAGCACCTGATCGTCGATCATGGCACTCTCGAACTCCACATGGCCCCGGACCACGTCCTCGATCACCACCGTCGTCGCATCCGGCACGCGCAGGCGCACGACAGAGGGGGCGCCCGAGGCGAGTTTCGCCTCCACCTCCGCGGCAGAGAGCTTCAATGCGCGCCGGTCGTACTTCGGCGTGAGCTTCAGCCGCTCCTGCTCCGCCTTCATCAGCTCCAACTCTTCGGCCGTATCGAATGCGTAGTACGCGTGGCCGTCGCGGATCAACTGTTCCGCGTACGTGCGATACAACGAAAGGCGCTCGGACTGAACGTAGGGACCACGGTCCCCTCCGGCGCCGGGTCCTTCGTCAAACCGGAGCCCTGCCCATCCGAGGGTCCGGATGAGATTCTCGACGGCCCCTTCAACGAGGCGTGTGCGGTCCGTGTCTTCGATGCGCAGCAGGAAGGCCCCGCCGTGCTTCTTCGCAAAGAGATAGTTGTACAACGCCGTGCGGAGGCCTCCGACATGAAGGTAACCCGTCGGACTCGGGGCGAAGCGAACTCGGACCGTGGACACAGCTGACCTGTGATAATGAGAGAGGATGAAGCTCTCCCGCCACCTGAAACGTGGCGGGATTCATTCTTAAATGTAGAGAAATCGGGGGGAAATTGCCACCTATCAGCGCTTGAATGCAAAGACCGCAGGCCCCCTCTGAACGGCGAGGGTCCGCTTCAACGTCAATGCCTGCGAATAGATCCGGACCTCGCCCCTGCTTGCAAAGTTCTTCGCATCCGCAACGTACAGATCACCCGACGATGCGTCCACGGCCATCCCGTAATGCGTTCCGCCGACGACAGATGTGCTAAGCGTTTTCGATGCAGCACTATACCGATGCACCGGGCCACCGTAGAAGCTCCCCGGGGTCACGCCGATGAAGAAGATCTCCCCGGCGTTTCCCGCACACACCGTCCCCCAGAGGGGGTCGGTCATGACCACGGAATCCTGGACCGACCTCGTGGTGGTGTTGATCCTGTACACACCCCCCGGGACGGCGGGCACACTGTACGGATTTCCCGTGCAGGCGATGAAGATCGACCCATCACTGGACCGGGTGATACCTGTTGGGCCTTCACGCAGCGTGAGGGTCTTGACGACGCTCAGGGGTGACAGCCCCACCACGCTCACGGTCTTGCTCGACCCGTACCCGGAATTGCACACATAGAGGACATCCCCCTCCAGGAGCATCTCTTGGGGGTTCGCTCCCACGGCGACAGTATCCACCACATTCAGCGTCGCCAGATCAACGGCGACCACGGCATTGCGGTAGAGCTCCGTGAGATACAGGCGGTTCCGGGCGGAATCCAGGACCATGCTATGCGGGACCCTCCCCGGGAAGTAGGCGGATTGGATGATGTGATGGTCCGCCGTGCTGACGACGACGATATTCTCCGAGCCGCTCATGAGGAGATAGATTCGGTCCCGGAAGACGATCATATCATCGCCGGTGTTGCCCAGGTGCTGCCCGGCGTTGGCCCCTTCAACGACATCGATGGATACCGTATCGCGAGCCAGGTCGTACAGCGAGAGCCTGGCTCCGGTTGCATCACTGAAATCCCCTTCGTTCAGGATGAATACTCCCCTCGCAGCGGGGACCGCCGCAGCGGACGTTTCCGGTGTCACCGGGTCCTTGGTGCACGAAGACAGCACGACAAGCAAAGGGAGGCAGAGCAGTGAGACACGTTTCATGGACTTCGTCCTTTCTGATACAGAGAACGCCGACCCGCAGGCGGCGGTGAGCACACAGATCAATAGGAGACATCACACGACAGCCGGAACGACCGCGGAGGCATCGGGTATCCCGCCATCACCTCATACGAGGCGCCAAGCGCATTGTCCACCTGAAGCTGAAGATGCATGCGCACATCCCGGACCGCCAGAGACACCCCAACACCTCCGCTCATCACATGGTACGCCGGCAGGAATCCCTGAGCGTCCTCCGTAATGAACCGATGGCCCACAAAAGTGAACCCGGCGGAGAGATCGATCGCGCTGATGGCATGCACTCCCGTTTCGTACGTCCAGGCTCCCTGCAGCCCCGCGGTCTCTTCGGGGGCATAGATGACAGGGACATGCGTGTTGGGATCGCCGGGATAGTCCTCTGACATTTTGAGTGATCTCTGCCGGGTGTAGCGGGCATCTACGTGAAGGACTCCCGCATCGAATGCATACGTGACCTCAACGCCCCTGGAATCGACCCGCCGCAGATTGCGCGGAGTGACATTGCCCCCCGGTGCGGACACCCATACGATCCTGTCGGTCATGTCGGTGACGAATCCGGTGACATCGACGCGGTGTTCGCCAAGCCATCGGCCCGACCAACCCACGCCGGCCTCGTAGCCGGTCGACCGCTCCGGGCGCAGGTCCGGATTGCCGATACCTCCACCGCCTGCATAGTACAGCTCGTTGAACGTCGGCGTGCGGAAGTTCCTGCTGGTCATGGCCCGGACCCGGAACGATGCGTCACGAAAAAGGAATGACAGATCCACCGGACAGTGCAACAAGAGTCCAAGCTGGGGACTCCAGGCTTCGAGCGATGACGAAACGTGGTCGTACCGGAGCGCGGGGAAGGCAACGATATGGAACACCTTGTTCGATCCGAGAATGATGTGCTCCGCGGCGACCGCTCCCCCCCACGCATCACGCCGGGCCTCACGGCGATAGGTGTTCCCGTCACCCTTCACCAGGGTCACGTCGCCACCCACGTACAGCTGCGTACCGGTGCCGACCTGCACGCCGGCATGCGATTCAACATGCACTTCACGGGTGGTCGTGTAGTTGTCCACGGGAACGAACCCGATGGTCAATCCGGGATCACGGTAGCGCTGGTACCCATACTGCCCCTGGACGCGCGTTTCCCACGACACCGACGGCCCGGGCACCACCGTCAGCGATGCCTGCACCAGCGCCGTCCTGTCGACCTGCCGCCCCTGTCCTGCACTATACGGTCCTGTCACAACACCGGGGACACCCCGTTCTGCATCGAGCACGGCGGCCATGGCCTCGAACCGGAGATCCGTACCGAGAGGGCCCGTGCAGGAGGCCGACAACCGGTCTGCATACACGTCGGCATTCGTACGGACGAGGGGATACACGACGGGGCCATTCCTGAGATCGAACGGAAAATCTTCTGTACTCGTCTCGCGGGAAGCACTCACTCTCCAGCGGACCGACGATGCGCCGTCACCTGCTGCAAGATGATAGTTGCGGTATCCAAACGAACCGACCGAAACTCCGCCTTCCAACGACGTTCCCACGTCCATCGTGCGGGTGAGCACATTCACCACACCCGCCACTGCATGAGCTCCCTGCAAAGCGGACTGTCCGCCCTGAACGATCTCCACCGATCCGATATCAAATATTGAGAACAGGCCCAGATCGAACCCGCCGTTGTGGGTGCTGTTCGCGGGAAGACCGTTCAGAAGGAGGAGCGTGTGTTCGGTGCCAAGTCCCCGCTGGGAAATGGTTTTCAGCCCGGAAACACCTCCGTAATCCTTGACGAAGAGTCCGCTCGCGACCGAAAGCACAGAGGCCAGAGAGGTCGCGCCAGTGGCTTCGATGGTCCTGCGTGAGAGGACAACGGCGCGGGATGGCGATGCGAGAGCAGGCCGGGGGATGCGCTGGCTCGTAACGATCATCTCATGGAGGAGGTATGTACGGACTGTATCCGTACCCGTGGCGCGGGAGGAATCCTGTTGGGCGAGCGCGGGGCCGGTGGACAGTACGGTGCACGCGGCAAGGAGAATGCAGACGGCGAGTCTATGTGGTGGGCAAGGATGCAACGAAAAAGCCTCTCCCTTCATCACGAAGAAAGAGGCCGCACGCATGCGGGCACACGCGTGCCACATGCTCACGTCCCTCTCCTTCCCGCGAAGGTTTGTGTGGACCTGGCACCGGCAGGTCTCCTGGCTCGTGACCGGAACTCTCGAGTTGTCTTCCCGATGCCTGGGCATCGGTGACACACTCGCCGTTTGTCACTTACAGTTGCGGGGCAGCTTCCGCTTATACGGAATTCCCTACACCGGTACCATTGATGCAAATGAACTTGACCCAATATACTTCACGTAGTACCGAAAGTCAAGCGGCCTTTTCCCACCACCTGGCGAATATTAGCCGCAACACACCGCTCGTGCATCCTGTTTTCGGCGTATGCTTGCGGGAGACAGGTTCCGGATTCTGGCACGATGAATGCACTTTTCCGTTGTGGATACATGGCTATGGCACGACGGAACATACGACGAGCACTTCAAGCGGCCCTCTTCCTGTTCGGGACTTCGATGGCGTGGAGCATTGACCCACCCGTCCTGGTGAGTCCGACGAATGGAGCAACAGGACAACCTGTCCTCATTACGCTGAGCTGGAACGCGGTGGCGTTCGCGGACTCGTATCTCGTCCAAGTCGCGGATGATTCCCTGTTCGAAACGATCATCATCGCGCGCTCGGTGGCCCACACCGCCGTAGCGCTGCAGTCGACCCAGGTCGGCCCGCTCGTCGGCGACTCGACATACTTCTGGCGCATCAAGACACGCGAGAGCGGCACGGGGACACTCAGTTCCTGGTCCACGGCATGGCGTTTCCGGACGGTGGCCGCAAAGCCGGGCACGCCGGTCCTTTCCGCACCGGTAACGAACGCCACAGGTATCGCGCTCACGGACTCGGTGCGCTGGAATGCGGATGCGATCGCTGACGCTTACCGTATCGAGATCTCCACCTCAACCGGGTTCACCGCGGGCACAATGATCGTCGATACGATCGTTGCGGTCCAATGGGGTTTCACCGTCCAGAAGCTCCCCGTGCGGAACCTCGTCAACAAGACAAAATATTACTGGCGCGTCCAGTCGAGGAGAGGGACCGACACCAGCGCGTGGGCGGCGGCATGGAACTTCACGACGATCGTCGATACACCGGGTGTCCCGACCCAGTTGACTCCGGCGTCCGGTGCGCAAAGCATTGCGATCAATACCACGAGCTTCACATGGTCCGCCGTACCGGACGCAGCGTCCTACCGGCTGCAGATCGCCACCGACGCGGGGTTCACATCACTGGTGTACAACGACTCGGCCATAACAGCGGCGACCAAGGCCGTGCCTGGTCTGCTGTTCGGCAGCACATACTACTGGCGTCTGAGTGCCAAGAACGTGGCCGCAACCTCTGCGTTCTCCGGGGTCCGGTCGTTCTCGACCAAACTCGCCCCTCCAGGGGTGACCTCCCCTGCCACTGGGGCAACCAATACTCCGATAATCCAAGTCCTGGATTGGGATACCGTCGCCTCCGCCTCAAGTTACCGGCTTCAGGTGTCCACGGCAACATCGTTCTCGCCCCTCTTGTACAATGTGATCCTGACGAGCGACACGCTCACCTTGAATGGCCTAGCCAATAAGACGAAGTATTATTGGCGGGTGAGCGCACGGAATGCGTCTGGCGATACCAGCGCTTATCCTACGACCCCCTGGAATTTCACGACCATCGTTGATACCCCGGCGGTCCCGGTCCTCTCAGGACCGGTCAATCGAGCGACAAGCCAGCCCGTCCCTCCAACGCTCTCATGGATCGCGGCAACGGACGCTGCGAACTATCGCCTGCAAGTGGCAACCGATTCCCTGTTCACGATCATCGCCTTTGATGATAGTGCGGTGACGGGTGTCTCCAAATCGGTGACCGGACTCTCGTACGGTGCGAAGTACTACTGGAGGGTTCGTTCCAAGAACGCAGCAACGACATCCGACTATTCCGGCGTATGGACATTCAGCACCAAACCCGTCGCACCGTCGGCAGTGAGCCCTGCCAGTGGGGCCACAGGAACAGCGACGACACCATTGCTCTCCTGGACCCCCATCGCCGGCGCAACATCGTATTGCGGCCAGGTCTCGACCGCAACGGGGTTCTCCCCGCTGCTTCTGGACGCCACCATTCCGCAGGATACGCTCCGCCTCGGCCCCCTCGCCAACAAGACCAAGTACTACTGGAGGGTCAGCGCCCGGAACACGAACGGGGATACAAGCGCGTATCCATCCACTGCGTGGAACTTCACCACGATCGTCTCGGGTGCCGGAGAACCGTCACTCGTTGTTCCCCTGGACGGGGCGAAGAGCATCCCACCTGCAGCAGCAGCCTTCTCCTGGGTGCAGGTCCCGGATGCGGCGACATACCGGCTCCAGGTCTCTCTGGATATGGCATTCGGGTCGACGGTGTTCGATGACTCCACCCTCACCACTTCTTCGAAGACGGTGGCGACACTCCTGACCGCAAAGCAGTACTTCTGGCGCGTCAATGCGAAAAATGCCGCGAGCGTAAGCCCGTGGTCCGAGGTCCGCTCGTTCACCACGAATCTTGCACAACCCTCGGTCTCCGCACCAACGAACGGGGCCACCGACCAACTCGTGGGTCCAACATTGAAATGGTCCGCCAGCCCGACGGCCACATCGTACCTCGTACAGGTGTCGCGTACATCGGCACTCAAGATCCTGATCGTTGAAACGACGGTCAGCGCCGAGTCCCTGCAGATCGCCGGACTCGGCAACGATTCCGTGTACTACTGGCGTGTGAGCGCGCGCAACTCTGGCGGCGATTCGAGCGTTTATCCGGCGGCCGTATGGTCGTTCCGGACCAAGATCGCGACGCCATATCTGAACCAACCGCTCTCCAATGCCCCGGGGCAGGTCCTCAACCCGACACTGAGCTGGCTTGCCTCACCCGCCGCAGCGATGTACCGGCTGCAGGTGTCCGAAGACCCGGCATTTCCCGGCGCCGTTGTGTTCGACGATGCCGCGATCACCGGCATCTCGCGTCAGATCGGTCCACTCGGCAGCGCACGCACATACTATTGGCGTGTCAATGCCCGCAACGCCACGGGGACTTCTACAAGCCTCTGGTCCGAGGTAAGGGCCTTCACGACCCGGATCGACACTCCCGCCGTGCCTGTGCTGATAACACCTGCGAGTGGTGCACTCGACCAGGGGTTCTCACCCACCATGCAATGGAATCCGGCGACCGGAGCTTCATTCTACGGCCTGCAGGTGGCTCTCGATTCCCTCTTCACCCGGGTGGTCTTCGAGCGTTTCCCCCTCGTTGCAACGTCGTTCCAGGTCGGGCCATTGCAGAGCAACACAACCTTCTGGTGGCGCGTTCAGGCAACCAACTCCACGGGTACCGCGAGCAGCGCCTATTCGCAGCCCCGGTGGTTCAAGACCATGCTCGAGAAGCCCGCGGTTCCAACGCTGTACACCCCGGTCAGCAGGAGCATGGCACAGACACTGATCCCGGTGCTCCGATGGTCCTCGTTCTCTTCTTCGGAGTGGTACCGTCTCCAGCTATCAACAGACTCCTACTTCCCGACAACGTTGATCGACACAACGGGCCTGACCGATACGGTCTTCGCGGTCACACCCCAGGCCGGACTCGGACACAACACGGCGTACTATTGGCGCGTGAAGGGCGTCAACCGTCTTGACAGCAGCGCGTTCGCCTTGCCTTTCAATTTCACGACGGTCATCGCCACACCCACGCTCACCACGCCGCCGAATCAGGCGTCGGAATACACCCCGGCGAATGTGTCGTTCCAATGGTTGCCCGTATCCGGTGCGCGGACGTACGCCTACCGGCTCAGCATGGACTCAACGATGAGCACGATCGTCCGGAGCGATTCGGGACTGTCGGGCACGTCCGTCCTCGTGGATTCACTCTCGGTGAGCACGCGGTACTACTGGCAGGTCTCTGCTCGCAGTGATAGCAACGGGGTGACCGTATCTCCTCTCTGGTCGTTCACCACCCTGATCACGGTCCCCGGGGTCCCACTCCTGACGTCGCCGGTAGCCGGAGCGCTGAACCAGCCAACAAGCATGACGTTCCAATGGCGCCCATCGTTGGGCGCGAATTCGTACAGGCTGCAGATCTCCACCGATTCTGCCTTTGGATCGGTCCTGTACGATTTTCCGGCGCTCGCCGCGACAAGCCACCAGGTAACATCGCTTGCCTACAACACGACATATTTCTGGCGCGTGAATGCATCCAACGGCAATGGGCCAAGCGCATACTCACCTGTGCGGCGCTTGACGGTCACGGTGCCTCCCCCGGCGGTTCCTTCTCTGACCGCACCGACGGATGGTCAGAACGACGTCGGCCTTCCCGTGTTGCTCTCATGGGGACAGACCTCCGGATCAACGCAATTCCGTGTCCGCATCTCGTCAACCCCGGACTTCTCGACGGTCGTCTACGATTCGCTGGCACTCGACAATTGGGTCACGGTGAGCAGCATCCCCTATGGTGCGAAGTTCTACTGGCAGGTCACCGCGATCAACGCCGGTGGTGCGCAGTCTTCGGCGGTCTGGAGTTTCACGACACGTATCAACATCCCTGCCGTGCCGGTCCTCGTCATGCCGACGAACGGGACCATCAACACCCCCATCACCCTCGCCCTCGAGTGGAGTGGTGCAACAGGGGCATCGCGCTATCATCTGCAGGTGGCCAGGGATTCGGTCTTCTCGATCCTGATCCTGAGCGATTCGCTGCTGACGGCCCCGCTCTGCACATTGAGTACGCTCGACAACTATTCCCGCTTCTTCTGGCGGGTCCGGGCCATCAATGCCGGGGGCTCCAGCACCTTTTCGCAGGGATGGTCCTTCCGGACGATCATCGGGACACCCGTTCCGGTCTCCCCCGCCCTCGCAGCGTTGCATCAACCGCATGCAACGGTCTTCCGCTGGCACCGTCTGCCTGCCCCGGCCGGATACCGTCTGCAGTTGTCTCGACTCCCGGACTTCTCGGCCCTGGAACTTGATGCTGCCGGGATCGCGGACACGGTGTATCAAGCCCCGCCGATGGTCGGATTCACGCGATACTACTGGCGCGTGAGCGCACGGTCCATCGATGGGTCAAGCACCAGCGCCTACTCGGGGGCTCGCTACTACACGACCGTGCTCGATACCCCGGCCATACTTGCTCCGACTCCCGACATCATCGAGCAGCCTGTGACCATGCACGTCCGGTGGCGGCGCGTACAGTACGCGGAGACATACCGGCTCGAGCTTGCAAAGGATGAGCACTTCACCACGCCCGCCTTCGTCGACTCGAGCTCTCTGGATACCGTGCGTACGGTCGGCCCGCTTGAAGGCATGACCAGCTACTGGTGGCGCCTCCGTGCTCAGAATCCGGCTGATGCGAGCGAGTACACGGCAACGCGCAAATTCATCACGACCATCGCAACCCCCGTGCAACACTTGCCGGTGAATGGGGAACTGTTCGCGCCGCTTTCGCCAACCCTCTCCTGGCAGGATGTCCCGGGAGCAGCGCGATACCGCGTTCAGGTCGCGACAGATACACTTATGACCCAGATCGTTCTGGATGATTCCCTCGTGGCAACAACGAGCAGAAGCGTCGGCCCACTCCCGCGCCTCATGAAACACTACTGGCGGGTGCGGGCGAAGTCAGCAGATGGCCGTTCGATAGGGTCATACTCTCCGGTCTGGTCGTTCAGGACCGTGCCTGCCCCTCCGTCGGCAACAACACTGGTGGCGCCAACCAGCGGCCTGCTTGATCAGTCCCGTACCGTACCGCTCAAGTGGCGCCGGGCCTCAGGTGCCGACACGTACGGCCTTCTCGTCGGGACGGATTCTCTCTTCACGCAGATCGTGATCGACGATACGACCATCACGGATACGGTGTACACCCCCAAGCCGTTGGAAGGGTTGTTGAGACATTACTGGCGGGTCCGGAGCATAAACCCGGGCGGGACCAGTGCACCGACAAGCTATTGGCACTTCACCACGATCATCGCTACACCGTTGGCCGTAGCGCCGGTGAACGGTGTACCGGATCAACCCGTCAACACCCGTCTCGTCTGGTCGAAGGTGCCCCGTGCCACGACCTATCGCCTGCAGCTCTCAACGGATTCCCTGTTCAGGACGGCGATCTTCGACGATTCCACACTTGTGGACACCGCCAGGATGGTGAGCAGTCTCGGCCGCTCCACAACCTATTTCTGGCGCATCCGCGCCCGGGCGGCCGGAGGCGCGAGTACGAGCAGTTGGAGCCCGGCACAACGGTTCATCACGGTGCCCGATCCCCCGGCGCTCCCGGTGCTTACGGCCCCGGTCGTCAACGCGAAGAACGTCCCGGTCAGTACGACGCTCTCCTGGCAATATGCGGCCCGCGCTGCCAGATATCAGGTGCAGCTTGCAGCAGATACGGCCTTCGAGTTCATCATCCGGCAGGACTCCACGATAGCCGATACGCTCTGGGCGTTGGATTCGCTCGACTACTACGCCGTCTACTACTGGCGCGTGAAAGCGACCAATGTCGGTGGCACCAGCGCATGGACGCTGCGCAGACAATTCCTGACCACCCTTGCCACGCCTGTTGCCACCGCTCCGGCACAGGATGCGATCAACCAGCCGATCCAGGTCGCCCTCTCGTGGACATCGTCCAAGGGTGCGACACGCTATCGCCTGGTACTCTCGAGCGATTCGCTCCTGCGCGCTCCGCTGGTGGACGATTCCACTATTACGGGTCCGGGCAAGACCGTCAGCGGTCTCGCATATACAACGAGCTACTTCTGGCGTGTGGTTGGCCGCAGTGCCGACGGCGCCTGTATCAGTCAGCCGTCCGCCATACGCAAATTCACGACGATCATCGAAAAGCCACCGGTCCCGCAACCCGTCTCCCCGGCACATCTCGCCGAAGGGATCCCTGCCGGCGAAGCGTTGGTATGGAACACTGCGGACCGTGCCACGCGGTATCATCTCCAGGTAAGCACCGATTCGCAGTTCATACAATTGCGCCTGAACGACTCGACCTCGACCGATACATCGCGCGTCGCGTCCGCCTTGCTGCCCCACACAACATACTGGTGGAAGATACGCGCCGGCAACCTGGCGGGATTCAGCGCGTTCTCCACGCCGAGAAAATATACCACCAGTATAGCGACGCCGGAATCCGTTGCCCCGCCGGATTCCGCGACCGGCGTTGCTGCTTCACTGACGATGCGTTGGACCGCTTCGCCGGGCGCCGCCAACTATGTCCTCGAGATATCGCAGGACCCGTCCTTCGGCACATTCTTCTTCCGGGACAGCGCCGTCACAGGTGTCACGCGGGATGTCGCGGGATTGGAGCCCTTTACGAACTACTACTGGCGGGTCAAGGCGGTTGACGCCCGCGGAGCAGGTGCATATTCACGTACCGCGACGTTCGTGACCAAACTCGTGGCGCCCCTGGCGCCTCTCCAGGAATCGCCGCACAGCGGTGCCGGGCTCATTGCTCACAGGTCTAACCTTCCGGTGGCATCCAAGCCGGCTTGCCGATTCATATCATATGCAGATCGCAACGGACTCGCCGTTCGATTCAACCGTGTACGAACAGACCGGGATCCGGGACACCAGCGTGACCGTCTCCACCCTGACATACGACACCCGCTATTTCTGGCGCGTGCGCGGAACCAACATCGAAGGAGACGGGACGTTCTCTTCCGTTTGGACATTCTCCACGGTGGTGGCCCCACCGGTCACGCCCATGTTGCTCATGCCGGGCAGCGCTTCGTCCGGACAACTGCCCAATGTGAAGTTCCTCTGGCGGGCCTCACAGCATGCCCAGCGGTATCATCTGCAGGTGGCGACCGATGCGCCGTTCACCACGCCCATCGTGAGCGATTCGACCCTGACCGACACTGTCACGACAGTTGGGCCGCTCCAGTATACGACGACCTACTACTGGCGCGTTCGTGCCGTCAACTCGGATTGGTCCACACCATGGTCACCGGTGTGGAGCCTGACGATCATGTCGCCGCCCGTCGTGTACGATCTGTTCCAGAATTTCCCGAACCCGGGGAATCCATCCACCGTGATCCGCTACGATATTCCCGCGGAGGCGGAGGTGGTCCTGACGCTCCATAATCTCCTGGGGCAGACCGTGCGGGTCCTTGTCAATGCCGTGCAGAAGCCGGGACGCTACGATCTCACCCTTGATGGCGGTAATCTGCCGAGTGGCGTCTATTTCTACCGGATCAGCGCACGTTCCATCGGGCTGGACGCCGGGAATCCGGCCCCACCGGTCGATCCGTTCGTGAAGACAATCAAGATGTTGATCCTTAAATAACTCTCTCTCTCTGTACATGGAGGTACACCATGAGTGATCTGAGCATCCAGGCAGCATCGGGACTGGCAACCATGAAGGTGGCGCAGACCCATCAGGAGCTTGGGATGAAGATGATGAAGATGCAACTCCAGCAGGACCAGCAGCTCGTTGCCATGCTGATGGAGCAGGCACAGCAGATCCAGGACGCAGGATATAACGGGTCGGGTGGCGCCGTTGCGCCTGTAGGGGGTGGAAGTGTGGACGTGACGATGTGACCGGAAGCGCAGAACGCCCTGCATCACGAGATGTGACACAGGGCGTTCTGATCTGAAGACGACGACCCTCTGCTTACCGCACGTACACCATCCGGCGGGTCTGTACCTGCTCCCCCGCCGTCAACCGATAGATGTACACCCCGCTCGCAAGCTGCGAGCCATCCCAGGACACCTGGTGCATACCCGCGGCCATCGGCCCTTCCACAAGGGTACGGACTTCATGACCGAGCACATCATAGACGGTCAGCGCCACGGTGGCCGTTGAGGGCAGCGTGAAGCGGATCACCGTACCCGCATTGAACGGGTTCGGGTAGTTCTGCTCAAGAGTGAACGCGAGCGGGGCCGACTCCACCACCGACGTGAGGACATCGACACTCACTTCCGGGGTATAGTGCTTTGCGCCATTCAGGTCCACCTGCTCCAACCTGTACCACCAACGCCCGGCACCGCGGCCAGCATCCACGAAACCATAGTCATGCGGCGTGACAGCGGTACCCTGTCCGGCGACAAAGCTGTTCTCGATGGTCTGGAAGGCGGTCTCACCTTCGCGGCGGATCTGAACGTAGAACCCGAAGTTCTCCGTCTCCGACAGGGTCGACCAACGAAGCGTCACATCGGTCCCGTTGGAACCGGGCGTTGCATTGAACGATGCGATCTGCACCGGCAGCTGGGCGTCGTCGAAGGTGACGATCGCGGTGATCGGCAGGTGGTCGGAGGCGTACTCAAGGGCATATGCAAGCGTTGCATCGATGAGCGCTGTTCGGCATGGTACCGATGGACATGTTGAAATGCGCGCCGTCATTCCCAACGGGGGTGATCGTCCCGGATTGATAGGTGATCCCGCCGGGTTCGACCATCGCGCGGGAGAAGAGCATGAGATCGAAACGGTCGTCCAGCCCTCCCGAAGACCCCCCATCACTGTAGGGCGCCGTCCGGGTGGATTGGGTATGATACGCCGTGTACCCGGACGAATTCCAGGTGCCGCTCAAGGGTTCGGTATCCACGAAGTGGCCATCATTTGCCGGCTGGTCAACGATCAGTGCCTGATACCCGGCCTCGGAAGAGGAATAGATATTGAAATCGCCCGTGACGAGGAAATTTGATCCTGCCGGGAGACCGTTCGTCCACGTGCGGAGGTTGGCGACTTCCCGCGCGCGTTGGGCCGCGTTAGCGCTGCCGGTGCTGGCCTTCAGGTGCACGGAGTACACGCGCAGTGTTTCCGCGGATGCAGCGTGATAGAATTTGAATTCATTGATGTCGCGCAATTCCGTCGGAATGCGGGTATTCGCAATGAAGGTGACCTTGTCCGCCTTATAGAAAATGGCGTTCTCCGTGTCCGTCGTGCCATCGATGGAACGGGCCGGCCGAGAATGTTCCGATACCAGCGGCGTTCAGAACGTTGCTCAGATACAGGCTCACCCCTGCGGAGGTCAGCATTTCCTGGACGACCACGATATCCGGAGCCGTTGTTTGCATGACGGTCTTGAAATAGCCATCGCGCGTCCGGTCACTGCCCGGATAGTTCAACGCGTTGTACGACATGATCTTGAGTGTTTCCTGGCCATTGGCAGAGACAACAAGGCACAATAGCGCAGCAAGCAACGTTCTGGTCTTCATTGCTGATGCGACTCCATTGAGAAATGTGTTAGGGGTGTGATACAATATACGACACGCATACGAGTCGTGCAACACCGATGCATTGACATCGTCCACACTCTTGCGTATACTTCAAGCTATGGATCTCTTCGAGACGATACACGGACGCAGGGCGATCCGGCAATTCCTGCCTGGCACGGTGGACGATGACACGTTGCGCCGCATCCTTGCGGCCGCAATGTCGGCCCCCTCTGCCGGCAATGAACAACCCTGGCACTTCATCGTCATCCACAACCGCGCCACGCTTGCTGCGCTCAGCGCTGCGCACCCGTATGCCGAGATGGTGCAACATGCAGCATGCGCCATCCTGGTATGCGTCGATCTGAAACTGGTGAAGCACCAGGACTATTGGCCGGCCGATTGCGCGGCAGCGACCCAGAACATCCTCCTCGCGGTGCACGGCCTTGGATTGGGCAGCGTCTGGGTGGGTGTCTATCCCCGTGAATCCCGGATGAACGAGATCCGCCGGGTGGTCACACTGCCCGAGAATATCATTCCTTTCTCCCTGCTGCCCATCGGCGTGCCGGGGGAAGAAAAACCAGCGGAAGACCGGTACAGGTCAGAACGCGTACACGAGGACCGATGGTAGAGAACCCGACAGGCGAGCATGTCCGGTGGATGGCCTATGCTATCCGCGAGGCTGAACAGGCGTTGAAACGCAAAGAGGTCCCCGTGGGAGCGATCATCGTCCGCGACAACCGGATCATCGGCAAGGGATACAACCAGATCGAATCCCTCCAGGACCCGACGGCACATGCCGAGATGATCGCTATCACTGCCGCGTCCACCCACCTGGAGAGCCGCCGGCTGGAAGCGTGCACCCTGTACGTGACCCTGGAACCCTGCGCTATGTGCGCGGGCGCGATCGTCCAGGCCCGCATCCCGACCCTGGTCTTCGGGGCCTATGACCCCAAAGCAGGCGCCTGCGGCACGCTCTTCAATATCGTTCAGGATGACAGATTGAATCACCGCGTGGAGATGTTCGGGGTATCGAAGAGGCACGGTGCGGGGCCATGCTCAAGGACTTCTTTGCGGGGGTACGCGGCAATACGGTAGGCAAGCCGGGAAGCAAACGCACGGAAGAGTAGGTGTTACCCCTCGGCGTTCTTCAACCGCTCCGCCCTGTCAGCGACACGAAGCTGCTCCACCAATTCGTCCATCCGGCCATCGATGATCTCACCAAGGTTGTAGAGGGTCAATCCGATCCTGTGATCGGTCACCCGGTTCTGCGGAAAGTTGTACGTGCGGATCTTGTCACTCCGGTCACCACTCTTCACCATCATCTTCCGCTGTGCCGCCACATCCCCTACCTGCGCGGCGATGGCGTTCTCATACAATTTCGCGCGCAGCATCTTCATCGCGCGTTCGCGGTTCTGCAGCTGTGATCGTTCCTGGCGGCAGACCACAATGATCCCTGACGGCTTGTGCGTGATCCGCACAGCGGTTTCCACCTTGTTCACATTCTGCCCGCCCTTCCCTCCCGACCGGAAGGTATCCATTTCCAGGTCGGCGGGATTGATCTCCACACCATCCACCTGCTCCACCTCAGGCAGGATCGCGACCGTCGCAGCGGAAGTGTGCACCCTGCCCTGCGCCTCGGTCTCCGGCACGCGCTGTACCCGGTGGACACCACTCTCGAACTTCATGGTGCCGTAGACCTCATTGCCGCTCAGGGAGAACGAGATCTCCTTCATGCCCCCGATGCCGGTATCATTCGCATCAAGCACTTCCACCTTCCACCCACGCTTCTCTGCGAAGCGCGAATACATCCGGAACAGATCCGCAGCAAACAGCGCGGCCTCATCACCACCCGTGCCGGCCCGGATCTCCACGATCACGTTGCGCGTATCGTTCGGATCCTTCGGCACCAGCAGGACCTTCAATTCTTCTTCCAATGCGGTCACGGCGTCGCGGGCGCCATCGAACTCCGCATACGCAAGCTGCTTCATCTCCGGATCGGCCGACGACTCCGTCAGCTCCTTCAGTCCTTCGAGGTCTTTCTTTGCCCTGGCGTACCGGTCATACGTCTTCATCAGCGGGGTTAGATCACTGTGTTCTTTGCTGACTTCCCGCAGCCGGTCCTGGCTTCCGAGCACCGACGGGTCTCCCAGGAGCATCGTGAGCTCCTCGTAGCGGGCGCGGACATGTTCAAGCCGGTCAAGCATATCAGGCCACCCCTGTGATGGACCCACCGACCGTCTCGATCGTACCCTCGGCCCCCGGTTCCAGCGCCGCCTGAAGCGCGGCGATCGCCACCTCCAGTTGCGCTGCGTCGGGCTCTGCCGTGGTGATCCTCTGCAACAGCAGGCCCGGGGCAACGACCCAGCGTCCGGCGCCATCGGCAGCGAGCCTGGCAGAAAGCCTGATGAATTCATACGACAACCCGCCGACCAGCGGGATCAGCGGGATATGGGTGATCAAGCGCACCGGCAAGGTGATCGTACCGAGTTGCAGGATGAGCAGGCCATCGACGATCGCAAAAAGAATGATGGACGACAACATGACCACCAGCAGGAAGCTTGTGCCGCACCGGGGATGGAACCGGCTCTGGCACGCCGCGACATCGACCGAGAGCGGCGATCCTGATTCATACGCGAACACGGTCTTGTGTTCTGCCCCGTGATACGCGAACAGCCTCTGCACATCCTTCATCCGGGAGATCGCGAGAAGATATCCCAGGAACAGGAGGAGGCGGATCAGGCCGGCCAGTGCGTTGAAGAGCAGCGGATCCTGATCGACGGAGAACGCAAGCGACGTGAGGATCAGCGGCGTCACAAAGAAGAGGGCGACCCCGAGGAGGAGTGCAACACCGACGGTCACTCCCAGCATGACCTTTGATTGCTTCTGTTCCGGAGCGGCCACCCCTTCGGCCACAGCCTGGTCAGCGACCGCGATCTCTGCTGAGAAATTCAGCGTCCGGATGCCGATCATCAGCATTTCAATGATCCCCACCGCTCCCCGGAGGATGGGGGCAGCAAGGACGGGATAGCGCTTGCCGATCGGAGTGAACTTCTCCCGGCGTACGACGATGGTCCCATCGGCACGGCGCACCGCGGTGGCGATGCGGCCCTGGGCCCGCATCATGACTCCTTCGATCACGGCTTGCCCTCCGACCATGGCGAGGGCATGCGGATCACCACTATTCAGGTCTTTGCTCATAAGTAGTATGATACGGTTTTTGAGAGTGAGATTCTAGGAGGCCGAAGAGGTATCGTCCGCCACCGGCTTTGCCCTGCGCGCGCCCGGGATCGCGCGTACGAGCCGCATCGCTGCCGCCCCTTCATGAGGCTCGAAGAACCGCGTGGCGTACAAGAATGCCACGAAGGCAGGGAGCAAACCCACCTTGATCCACAGCGCCGCCGTCCCCGTACCTGCCGCGTATGCCGCCACGGACACCACGACGGCCGCTCCGGCGATCTTGCCCAACCGCGCGAGTTCATACGGCACGGGATAGATCCGCTGAACGATCACATACATCATCCCCGCCATGACCACGTAGCTCACGAGTGTCGCGATGGCGGCCCCCATCAGTCCGAAGGGCGGGATCAACGCATAGTTCGCGACGACATGGAGCGCCGCGGCGGTGAAGGTCACAAGCGGCAACTTCCCCGTCTTCTTCTCGATATAGATGCCCGCGATCAGGTTGTTGTAGATCCCCAGGAACACATACGCAAGCAAGATCACGGGAATGATGTCCATCCCCTCCCAGAATCGCGGATCGATGATCGAGCGCCCTCCGAAGATCGGCCATCGGACGATGTCCGCGAGGAAAAAGCTCAGGACAAAGAAGACACTCGTGGCGATCAAAACGAAGTAGATCATGACACACGCGAAGAGCGGCCGGGCATCCGCATCGTGCGCATGCTGGAGCAGGAACGGCCGCCAGGCGAAGTCGAACATCGATACCAGCAGCATCATGAAGATCCCGAGGCGGTAATTCGCCTGGAAGATCCCCACCTCGGCATCGCCGCGCAACGAAGCCAGGATAGGACGGTTGATCACCTGGAGCATCATGCCGGCAATGCCCGCGGGAACCGATGGGAGCCCGAACCGGAGCAAGGCAGGGAAGATGCCCCGTGGCCACGTGGGCACGAGATTCCGGATGATGGTCGGGATCAGCAGCACCACCGTGAATCCCGAGGAGATCAATCCGCTGATGAAGATCCCCTCCACACCGGTGTGCCACAGGAACAGGAGGAGAATATTCGCAACGACGTTCACGACGATGCCCGCGATCTTCACTCCTGCGAAGATCTTCGCCTGTGAGGCCATCCGCAGTGCGGCGAAGGGTACTATGGAGATCGTATCAAGGAAGAGGATGCCCGCGGCCATCGTTACCAGCGATTGGAACCGCGGAGGAATGCCGGAGACCGCAGCGACCGGTTCATAGAATACTGCCAATAGTCCGGAGAACAGAAGTCCGCTCACCGCGACCGCCACGAACGGCACGGTGAAGACACGCTTCCGGTCGCCGAGTTCCAGGGTGGACACATACTTCATGTACGCCCCTTCCATGCCATACCCGTACACAACATTCAGGAATGCAATGTACGCATAGACCGTGGCGACAACGCCGAGATCGGACGGATCGAGCGCATGGGTGTAGATGGGCGTGAGGACGAACGTGAGGAAGCGGCCGAGGATCGTACTGATGCCATAGACCGCCGTGTCCGATCCGAGCCGCTTGATCCGGTCAAACCTGGGAGACGAAGTCAAGGGAGATATCCAGCGCCCGTACGGAGTGAGTGAGTGCACCGACCGAAATGAGGTCGACACCGGTCTCGGCAACCGGCCTGATCGTCTCCAGCGTGATCCCGCCGGAGGCTTCGACCTCGACCCGGTGGCCGATCAGCTCTACCGCCTCGCGCATGGCGGCGAGATCGAAGTTGTCCAGCATGATGCGCGTGATCCCTGTGCATGCAAGGGCTTCCCGGACCTGAGCCAGGGATGTCGTTTCCACCTCGACCGCCAGTCGCAGACCGTGGACCTCGAGATGGGCATTGCAGCGGCGTACCGCCTCGGTGATCCCGCCTGCCGATGCGATATGATTGTCCTTGATGAGCACCATGTCGTCGAGCCCGAAGCGGTGATTCACGCCTCCGCCGGCCCGGACCGCTGCCTTATCCAGGACCCGGAGTCCCGGAACGGTCTTGCGCGTGTCCGTGATGCGTGCGCCCGTCCCCTGCACGGCTTCCACATAACGCCGCGTCGTCGTGGCGATCCCACTCATGCGCTGCAGCAGGTTGAGCGCGGTGCGCTCGGCCTTCAGCATGCCGCGCGCAGACCCACTGACCACGGCGATGATCTCGCCGGCAGTGACGGCGGCCCCGTCCTCGTAGCGCGGACCGAACGTGGCGGTCGCATCGCAGTACTGAAAGACCAGCGCGGCAACATCAAGACCGGCAATGGTCCCCGGCTCTTTACACAGGAATTCCGCAACGCCCCCGGCATCTTCGGTGATCGTTGCATCGCCGGTAATGTCGCCCATGCCGGCATCTTCCCGGAGCGCATCCTCGATGATCTGATGGATCCTGCCGTGTTCTGCGGTGGTCATATGCTCTTCTGTGCCTGCCTGGGAGAACGGTCGGACATCGCTGCGTCCAGGGTCTCAAGAAAGACCACGGGTGCCCGCGTCGGTCTTCCCGTCTGCGCATTGAGGAAGCTGTGGATCGTGTACCCGGTGGCGATCAACTCATTCCGGTCGGCGTTGTACACCTCATAGTCCAAACGTACGCGGGCTACCGGGCGGGCCTGAAGGATCGTCACGATATGCAGGAGGTCGTCGTAGTGCGCCGACCGTTTATATTCGGCATGCGCTTCGATCACCGGAAGCAGGAATCCCATGCTCTCCAGGGTGGCATACGGAAGGCCAACGCTTCGCAGCAGGTCCGACCGCCCCTGCTCGAAGTATTCGAAATAGACACCGTAATACGCGAACTTCATCTGGTCGGTGTCGGCATACCGCACACGCAGATCCGTTTCATACCGCAGCATCACACGCTCCCTATCCTACGGTGACACCCATCCTGGAGAATTTGTCGATGCGCTTTTCGACAAGCTTATCCGGTTTCAGTTTCCGCAGCGCCTTCAGCTCCTGCAACAGGGTTTCTTTGAGGATCGTGGCCATTTGTTGATGGTCACGGTGTGCCCCTCCCAGCGGCTCGGGAACGATGGCATCGATGATCCCCTGCTTCTTGAGATCGGGTGCGGTCAACTGGAGAGCTTCCGCGGCTTGTTCCTTATACTCCCAGCTTCTCCACAGGATACTCGAGCAGGATTCCGGCGAGATCACGGAGTACCACGCATATTCGAGCATGAGGATCCGGTCCCCGATCCCGAGGCCGAGCGCGCCGCCCGACGCCCCTTCGCCGATGATCACGACGATGATCGGGACCTTCAGCCGCGCCATTTCGAACAGATTGCGCGCGATCGCTTCCGCCTGTCCGCGTTCTTCCGCCTCGAGGCCCGGGAACGCCCCCGGGGTATCCAACAGGGTGATCACCGGCCGGCCGAACTTTTCGGCGAGCTTCATCAGGCGCAACGCTTTCCGGTAGCCTTCCGGATTCGGCATCCCGAAATTCCGGTACAGATTGGATTTGGTATCGCGGCCCTTCTGCTGCCCCATGATCATGACCGAGGTATCGCCGAGTCGCGCAAGTCCGCCGACGATCGCCTTGTCATCCTTGAACGCACGGTCGCCGTGGAGCTCAACGAAGTCGGTGGTCATGAGCTGGATGTAGTCCAGAGTGTACGGACGGTCCGCATGCCGTGCCATCTGCACCTTCTGCCACCGCGTGAGACCGGAGTAGACACTCTGCTGGAGCTGGCGCACGCGCTTCTCGATGCGTGCGATCTCCTGCGCGATGTCCGGATTGTCCGCGTAGCGGCGCATCTCCTCCACTTTCTTCTCGAGCTCAAGGATCGGCTTTTCGAAGTCGAGTATCATTTTTGCCATGAGTGATCTCCCTGTCGTCTGAGCAACTGCAACATCGCCTTGAGCATGATCTCCATATCCAGTACGAACGACTGATTCTTCGCGTAATAGAGTTCGTACCGCTCACGTTCCTCCACCGGCAGGTTCGCGCGCCGATTCACCTGCACAAGGCCCGTCAGGCCCCGCGGCCCCAGGTATGGCCCCCCGCTGTTCCGGGGATCGACGCCGCCGGATTCAACGCCGACAAAGCTCTTCCTCCCCGCAACGACCTCGCTGAGGCCCGTGAGGAACGTTGCGAACGGTCCCTCACGGCGCACACGTCCGAGCACCCGCAGGGGGGTGAGGACGATCAGCAGGAGCGCCGCCACCGTGACATCGAACAGCCGTTTACCCATCCGGTTCGCCGGACGATGAATATTGTACTCGATCTCCACCAACGGCAACGGATCGAGGTCATCGATGCGTGTCTTGCCGATGATCGCTTCCAGGCTCGTCGGCACGAGCCGGAAGTTCACATCCCGCCGCGTACTTCTGCCGATCACGCCGAGGATACCAGCATAGGAGAGCTCGTCGGTCGCAAAGATCACATCCGTGATCTGCCGTTCGTCGATCACCTTGCCGACATTCTCCACGCTGCCAACGATCTCCACCCCGGCGACGGATTCTCCGATCCGCGCGCTCGTTGCATCGATGAACCCCAGCACATCATACCCATCATCCACCCTGGCCCGGAGCTTGCGGAGCACTTCCTGGCCACTCGGGCCGCATCCAACGATCAGCGTCCGGCTCCCGAACAGGGTCTTTTCGCGGCCACGGTCCGCACTGCGTTTCCCCCAGGCGCGCGCCACGATGCGCCATCCGGGGAGAAGCACCATCGACAGCATGCCGGAGATCAGGACCACTGCTCTGCTGAAGGCGAACGTCTTGATGAAGAACACCATCGCCGAGATCACGAAGTAGCTCACGAAAACGGTCATCGCAGCGCGGAATGCGGCAAGCCTGTGCGTCGAATAGAGCCGTGATGCCGCACCCACCACCACGACCATCAATCCCGGAACGGTCCAGACGATCGGATATGCATACGCAGGATAGGAAAAAATCCGCCCGAAGTACAGCCATTCCGCCGCGATCATAGCGATGGCCACGAGAATGAAATCCAACGATCCCGACAGAAGCGGTTGCAGTGCCCGCCTCAACCACGCCACCCCCCCCCGCAGAAAGATCCCGAGACGAAGGAACAACAGCCCGATCCGTGAATGGCTGAAGTGTTTCTGGACGAACAGGACCATTGCCCCGTAGAACACCCGGACCTCATCCAGATTACTGCGGCGAGTGCTTTCACCTTTGAAATGGATGATGCGCGTCGTGTGCACATAGGAGACACTCCATCCGGCCTGCTTCACGCGGTAACACCAATCGAGGTCTTCGCCGTACATGAAGAACGCCTCGTCCAGCCCCCCGATCTTCTCATACACCTCACGGCGCAGCATCATGAACGACCCGCTGACCGCGTCCACCTCGTACGAGGCATCGGGGTCCAGATACGTCAGATTGTATCTCCCGAACATCCTCGACCGCGGGAAGAGCGAACTCAAACCAACGGTCTTGGTGAACGCTACCCATGGCGTCGGGAAGCTCCGCCGGCAGGGCAACTGGAAGGAGCCGTCCGGATTGAGGATCTTGCACCCCGCCAGGCCAACTTCCGGATGCGCGTCCAGGAAGTCCACCATCACGCGGCACGTATCCTCCTGGACGATCGTGTCAGGGTTGATCAACAGCAGATGGCGGCCGCGTGCCTCGCGCAGGGCGAGATTATTCGCGCGCGCGAATCCGAGATTTTCCGCGCTCTCGATAAGCCGCACGGCCGGAAACTTTGCCCGGACCATCGCTGCCGAGCCATCGTCCGACGCATTGTCCACCACGATGATCTCGCCCGTCAGCCCCTCCAGCGCACGTCCGATCGACGTCAGCGCATTCTCCAGGAACTGCCGGACATTGTAGTTGACGATGATGACGGAAAGGTCCATGGAACGATCAGAGCCTGCCGATAAGACTGCGCAACCGTAATTTCCAGAGCATGAACAGCGCTTCATACACGATCGAGCGGGACATCTTGGAGAACCCCGAGCGCCGATCATGGAAGACGATCGGGATCTCGACCAGGCGGAACCCCTTCTTCCATGCCTTGTAGCTCATCTCGATCTGAAAGGCATAGCCGTTCGAGCGGATCCGGTCGAGGTTGATGGCTTCCAGGACCGCACGGTGGTAGCACTTGAATCCTCCGGTCGCATCATGCAGGGGGAGGCCGATCATGAACCGGGTATAGACGTTGGCAAAGTAACTGAGCAGGAGCCGCTTGATCGGCCAGTTCAGTACCCGCACGCCATTCGTGTAGCGGGAACCTATCACGAGGTCCGCTGTTTCCGAGGTCTTCAGGAAGTTTGTGATCTCGGCGGGATCATGCGAGAAATCAGCATCCATCTCGAAAACCAGGTCGTAGCGATTCTTGATCGCGAATCTGAACCCTTCCACATAGGCGGTCCCCAGACCCATTTTGCCGGGGCGCTCGAGGAGATGGATCCGGGCCGAGTCCTTCTGCATCGCCTTCACAAGGTTCGCCGTACCGTCCGGCGATCCGTCGTCCACGATGAGGACGTCGATGAACGATGCTTGCGAAAGGATCGTGGGGATGAGACGCGGCACGTTGTCCGCCTCGTCGTACGTCGGTACGACAACGAGGGCGCGGATGCCGGTTGCTTCAGCGGCCTGCATAGAACTCCCTGATGGTGGTGCTCACGAATTGCTGCTGTTCTTCGGTCAGCTCGGTATGCATCGGCAACGAGACAACCTCGCGGCACGCCTGCTCCGTGACCGGAAAATCGCCCTCATGGTACCCGGACATCGCGAACGCCTTCTGCAGGTGCAATGGCACCGGATAGTAGATCGCGTGCGGAATGCCCTTCTCTTTCAAACGCTCATCCAGACCATCCCGTTCCGGCACACGCAGGTGTACTGGTGGAATATGTGCTCCCCTGCCGGATCGATGAACGGCGTCACCACCGGCGTACCTGCCAGCAGTTCGGTATACCGCGCCGCCGCTCTGCGACGCTCGGCATTCCAGGCGTCCAGGTATCGCGCTTTCACCCGGAGGATCGCGGCCTGGATCGTATCGAGGCGGCTGTTGACCCCCAGGACCTCATGATAGTAGCGGACGCGCGAACCGTGCGCGGCGATCATCCGCAGCCGGTCGGCGAGTGCCGGATCGCTGGTGACGATCATCCCACCGTCGCCAAAGGCACCGAGATTCTTGCTCGGGAAGAAACTGATGCAGCCGCAGTCGCCTATCGCGCACACTTTCTTGCCGCGATACGTTGCGCCCAGTCCCTGAGCGCTGTCCTCGATCACCTGGAGTCCGCGCGCATGGGCGATCGCCATGATCGCGTCCATGTTCGCCGGCTGACCGTACAGATGCACGGGAATGATCGCCTTGGTCCTCGGGGTGATCGCCGCCTCGATCCGGGCGGGATCGATGTTGTACGTCTTCGGGTCGATATCCACATAGACCGGCCTCGCCCCGAGAATGCCGATCGTCTCGGCGGTCGCAACGAACGTGAACGGCGTCGTGATCACTTCGTCGCCGGGCCCGATGTTCATTGCCATCATCGCGATCTGCAGAGCATCGGTCCCTGAAGCGCAGGCGACCCCATGCTTCACGCCGAGGTATGCTGCGATCTCATTCTCCAGGTCCGCAACATCCTTCCCCATGATGAATTGCCCCGAGGCGAGCACGCGATGTATCGCCTCATCGACCTCGGTCTTGATCTTCGCATATTGTCCGACAACATCCACCATTTGCATTTTCATAGCACGCTCCCATCTTTGCGCGACGTCATTGACACCACGGGGTGCACGCGTCCCCCGATCAATACTCCATGGTGATCCCGGCACGAAGGCCGAGGGTGGAAGCACTACCCGGGGTGTGATCCACGACCCGGTGCAGCCACTCGGCCGAACCGGTAAGGTACAGTTCGCGCACCGGCTCATATTTCAATGCGAGCGTGACACGCGTCAGGGTCTCCTTGACACCATCCAGGAACATCGCCGTTTCGGGATCGGAGCCCCGGTGCCCCTGCACCGCGGAACCTCCGACATTCCGGAGGAGCGAATCGCCCTGCATCACATTCATCCCATGCCGGCGATACGCCGCCTGCACGCGCATGGTCAACCATGGGGACGCCAGCCAGCGGCATTCCGCCATCACCTCATCCGCGTTGGGGGGAAGCCCGGTACCGAGGGCGACGTTGCTGTGCGTCATATCGTTGCCCGCCGTCCTGTTGCTGTACACGTACGGTTCAAGGCGCTGATACTCCACGATGGCGTCCACATCCCGCCAACCGAGAATGTCCGTGGCGCAGACCCCCGCCTGCCAGCCGAATTCGTTGCCCCACCAGCCCGTGCCCATCCGGGAGATGGTGATATCGTCAATGACCCACGTTCCGTAGAACTTCCAGTCGGAAAGCGGGAAGACCTCAATATCAAAGGCGAGTAAGGCGTTATCACGGTCCCGCAACTGGTGCTCGGCCGATTTGAAGAAATTGATCGGGAGGAGATAGGCATACTCCGGCGTGAGGCGTTGGTAGACGACCATCTCACTCGCCCCGATGTTCATCACATCGAAGAGGGAAAACTGAAAACGATGCATCGCGAGGTATTTCGAAGCATTGGCCGGTGCCTGTTCGATCAGACCTGTACCGGGGCGGTCGTCCCCCCGGATCGCGCCATGTAGAAAGAAAAAGCGGAACGAACGGTAGCGGGCATCCACGCTGAAAAAGTCAAGCGCGGGCGCATTGCCCGAGAGGAGTAAACGGTCGCCATATCCCGTACCCACAGATGTGAACTCCCTGCCGAACTGAATCCCGGCCCAGCCAAAAGAGAGTCGGAGATAGGCCTCGGTAAAATCGAAATTCGCACTTTCCAGATCATTGAATTTGAAGTTTCCTGCCAGGCGCGGATCAGCAAGCGCCAAGGCACGGTCACCCATCATCACCCCATTGGTGGCCTGCAGCATATACCCCAGCTGCCCTCCGATCGTCCCCCGGAACCGCCCCCCGATGTTCCCGAGGGTCACGTCCGTCGACCGCCCTGTGCGATGGAAAGCGATTTCCACCGACGCGAGAAGGTCCACGACCAGGTTCGCCGCACTGAATCGAACACAGCGAAGAGGTGTTTCTCCTTATCCGACACGAGGTCAGCGGCAAGCGCGCCGAACGACCGTTGCGGACCCAGGAGCACAACATCCTGGTCGGGCCGTGCGCCGAGGTCGGCGCGAATTCCGTGCGGAATTTCTCCAGCGTGGCACGTTCTACCGATGAGAGGGCTCCCGATGACCGTGCGCGGCAGCGAGAAGGCGTCGAGCCTCCCGCGGCGCTCGATCGGCCGGACCGAAAACACTCCAGCGGCAAAATACCGCGGACCCCGAGCCGGTCGAGAAAATCCTGGATCGGGTGAGCGTACGGCGTACATCGTGCTGAGCATGATCTTGAAATCCATTCTCAGCGACATATTCTCGATGTAGAAGAGATCGTACTGTACTTTCTTCTTGACGTCGTCGATGGACTCATCATACTTGTGCTTGACCTGCGCCCAGCCGGTGATGCCGGGCCGGACCTTGAGCCGGCGCCGGTAGAGCGGGATCTGTTTCGCAAGCTGTTCCACGAACACCGGCCGCTCAGGACGCGGGCCGACCAGACTCATGTGTCCGCGCAGCACATTCCATAGCTGGGGGAATTCGTCAAGGTGCAGGCGCCGGAGCCAGTACCCAACGCTGGTCACGCGCGGGTCGCGCTTCTGCGCCCACTGCGCACCCTGTTTTTCGGCATCCACGCGCATCGAACGGAACTTGATGATATTGAATGTCCCGCCACGCCCCCACGCTCCTGCTTGTAAAGCACCGGCCCGCGGATCAGTTTGATCACGACCGCAATGCGGCCCAGAGGGGGCACCCGTGACAAGCGCCATCGCGGACGGCTCCAACGTCGATCATCCGCTTCGTCACTTCTTCCCACGGCGGCATGATCTGGGGGAGATCGCGATCAAGGGAATCCATAGATCTGATTCGTCCGAGCCTGCCCGCTGATGATATCGTACAGATCGGGCACGATCTTCAAGCCGACCGCGTGGCCGGAGCACTTCCCCACGATATCCAGGAGGCGGTTATGATCCTTCGAATCCAGTGCGATGAGCACCTCACGGATGCCTTCATGGTCCAGGATCTCGGGCAGTTCTTCAAGGCCTCCGAGGATGCGGACGCCATGGTCCCAGCGCGCAGCCTTCCCCCGCGGCGGGCGGTCAATCCGGACATACCCGGCCACACGATAACCAAGAGCAGGATACAGGGCGACCTGATCATACAGCTCACGGGAGCGCGCTGGACTGCCGACGATCACGGTAGGATGGGCGCCGATCCCCGCGATCAGCATCCGTCGCTGGATGCTCCGGAGGACCAGGCGTCCTCCGCCACGAACGCAGCATGATCCCCAGTAGAGGAGGATCAACAACCGTGCGCCTGTGCCGACCGTCGTCCCCTCATCATCAACGAAGATCATGAAGAACAGCATCAGGCATCCGAGGAGGCTCGTCTTGAAAATGAGGGTGACCTCATCGAAGCGGGACGCAGCATACCAGGGACGATACAGGCCGACGATGAAAAAGAGGACAAGCCAGAACAGGGTGACCACCCCCATCGGCGAAGGAAGTCCGGCTGGCACACCGAGAGCGATCCCGCTCTCACGCGGACGACGTAGTACACCGTCCAGGCGAGCGAGACGCTGAGGATGTCCGTCAGCACAAGGATCGGTATTTCATGTCGCGAGATCATGATCTCCGGATCAGCGGGGTCCCCTCTCGGCAACGCATCACCCACCAGGGCGCGATAGGCCTCCATCGTCCTGGCCACCATGCGCTCTGTTGTGAACTCCTCCAGCGCGCGCCGTCTCGCAGCAGCCCCCATCCGTAGCCGCAGATCGTTGTTCTCGAGGATGCGCCGTATCGCGTCGGCCAGGCATCCGGCGTCACGCGGGGGAACGGCATACCCGGTGACATCGTGTTGATTTACAAACGTCGTGCCTGTACGGATCTCCGTACACACAACCGGTTTGCCGCACGCCATGGCCTCGATCTGGACCAATCCGTAGGCCTCACTCCGTTCCGTGGATGGGAGGACGAAGACCTCGCTAAGCCTCATAGTATGCGTGGAGTTCCTCGGCGTCGAGGTGTGGCAACACGGTGATCCTGGCGGAGAGGCCGGAAGTCTGGATCTGTAGGTCAACCACATCCTGCAGCGGCCCCTGACCGATGATCACAAGGTGGGCGTCCGGCACACCGGACATCGCTGCGATAAGGTACTCCAGGCCCTTGTAGTATACAAGTCGTCCGACGAAGAGCACGATAGGCATGGTGTACGAGTTCCGGATCTGCTCGACGCGCGATGCCCGTTCCGCGCTTCTGGCCGTCCACGCAAGGTCGAGGCCCAGCGGCAAGACCTCGCATTTGGCCCGGTACGGCGTCAGGTACTCGGACCCCTCGATGAGCGCCGGCGAACTGACGAAGATCCTATCGACCTGCGCGAGGAAATTACGTATGAACGGCGCATAGATCCCGAGGGCCCATTGCTGGCGAACGATGTCGGAATGCCACGTCACCACGATGCGCCTGAAGTTCTTCCGGATCCGGGGGAAAAGGTGCATGGCAATATCGACAAGCGGAAATGGCTCGTGCACATGAAGGATGTCGCCTTTCAGTCCGGCCAGATGCCAGAAGTACCCGGGGCTGAGCGGCAGGGAAGCGAACGTACCCCATCGGGGCAAATAGAACACGGGAACACCCTGCAATTCGCTGCGGTGCATCACAAACGAGCGGTTCCCATTGCAGACGTGCGCCTCCACTTCCACCCCGGGGGTTCGCGACAGCCCTGCCGCAAGCCCGGCGATGGTCGTCTCCACGCCACCGATCAGCGGGAGATATGCCTTGTTGGTCTGGATGACCCTCATGAGTCGGCTCCCCCCCCCTGTCGGGCCGCTTCCCGATACATGGCGAGCATGGCGTCTGCCGTAGCACTCCATTGGAACGACGCCGCCCGACGGCGCCCCTGTTCCTGGAGACTCTTCCGCATCGCTCCATCCTTCATGATCCTTGCCATGCCATCGGCAAAGCCACGCGCATCGTCAGGATCGGCATACAGGACAGCATCCCCACCTAATTCCGGCAACGATGCCGCGGTGGAGGAAACCACGGCTGCCCCTGCAGCCATTGCTTCCACGAGAGGAAAGCCGAACCCTTCGTACCGTGAGGGATAGACGAAGGCGATCGCCTGCGACATCAGCGCCGTCACGGTCGCGTCATCCTGATAGCCGAGGATCCTGATGTTCTCGGCCGCGAGCATTTGCGGGTCGCCCAGCCCCCCCGCCAACCCACGGGCGTCAGCACCTATGATAGCAAGAGCAGCTTCCGGGTGTGTTTGCCGGACCAGGCGAAAGGCCTCCACAAGGCGGCCGGTGTTCTTATGCGGTTTGAAATTCGTGACCGTGACAAAGAACGGCCCATGCAAACCCAGCCTTGCGGGCACAACCCCCGCCTCCGGCGGCGGAGCGAACTCTGCGACATTGATCCCCAGATATGCCTTCCTGAGCTTCTGCGGATCGGCATGGAGATGAGTGACCACATCTCGCAAGGTATTCTCGGAAGATACCGCAACCAATCTGGAGCGGCGGATCGAAGCACGGATCAGCAGATTGATATAGGTGGATGCAACAGCGTTCCCCACGGCTCCCCGTCCGAAGCTCCAAGGGCTCAGGATCGGCAGGATATCATGGACCGTCATGACCATCGCTCCGCGGTATGCAAGTGGAAGCGAGAAATGGAGTGCGTGAAAGACATCCAGGCGGAGCCGGTCGCAACAGCCGCGGGAGAGACAGTTGCGCACCTGCGCCGAACCGACCGGCATCGACGACGATCTCATGGAACCGTTCATCCAATGCGAACGAAACGCGGGTCAGTGGATTCTTCAGCACGATATACTCATCGGCGCTGTCGCGCTTCGCATACTCGGCGAGGAGTTCACAGGCATACCGCCCAATGCCGTCATTCACGGCCATGGCAGCACGGGCATCAATGCCGATGCGCATGGGTACCTCCCTGTCGTACAGCATTCTCAGACGTCATAAAGCTCCCTCCCCCGGATCGGCCGGTCAGGTAGTCGCGCACGCCGGCAATGGCCGCACGTGCATTCGCCGGATCCATGAGCAACCAGCGGGGGACCCGAACGGCAAGCACAGCAAGTACGAACAGCCGCCCCAGCACACGGTCCATTACGCCGGAGGCACCATCCAGCAATTTTAATCTGTTGCGCGTCACAAAGTACGTCTTCAACGGCGTCTGTTCGTCCATCTCCATGCGATGGAAGAACCGGGCCCCGGGGAGGTACAGCAACGAGTGACCGGCCGCCAGCAAACGCCTCGACAGGTCCACATCTTCGAGATACATGAAATAGTCTTCGTCGAACATGCCTGCCGCACGAACCGCCTCGACCCTCAACATCAACGCACATCCGGTCAGAAAGGTCACATGGACGGCACCTTCATCCTGCGGTACGATACGGTTCGTGACCGCGTGGGCCCGCCGGTAGGCGATCATGCCTCCCGCGTACCACACCCGGTCCTTCGCGGGATAGTAATAGATCGTGCCGCTAACGCCGCTAACCGAGGTTCCCGGCGAGACACTGCGCCAACTTCGCCACCGTGTGGATCGACAAGAGTATCACTGTTGATGAGCAATACGAACTCGTACCTGCCGCTTTCGATCACCCGCCGGAGGCCTGCATTCATGCCACCCGCATACCCCCGGTTCCTCCCCGTCTGGATCACCTCAACATCCGGCCGGGCCTTCCTGATCGCATCTTCAGATCCGTCCCCCGACGCGTTGTCGACCACCAGGAGATCGAGGTCAACCCCTCTCGTCGACGAAAGTGCCGCAAGACAGTCCAACGTCTCTGCAGCCCGCCGGTAGTTCAAGACGACTGCTGCCACTCTGGTCACGTGCACCTCACCAGGGACGCGCAGAGGTCGATGACCGACGTGAGATTCCTCTCTGCGTCGAACGAGGCGGTCGCCTTCACACGGCCGGCGTCACCCAGGCATCCGGCCAGATCGGGATCGGCGATCACCCGGAGTATCGCGTCGCCCAGGGCAACCGTGTTCCCCCGTTCGACCAGCAGTCCATCCACGCCATCACGGATGAGATCATCCATATGCGGCCCATGGAATGCCACAACAGGCTTCCCTGCACGCCAGGCTTCCACAATGGGGCGGGAGAAGTGGCTCTCCATCAACGGGGCGATCATGACCGCAGCGGAGGCGATATACCCTGCCGTGTCCGCGACCTCCCCAACATACTCGAAGCGTCCCGATCGTGCGAGGTCCGCGATCAGACCCCGGCAGGCCTCTCGGTAGGCAGGCGCCGACGTGTTGCCGCCAACACGATCGTTTCCGGCCAGGACGAAACGAACGCGGGGGTGCTGAGCAAGGACCCGGCCGGCCGCTTCGAGAAACTCCTTACTCCCTGTCACATCACGTATGCCGGAGAGGCAGAGCACCATCGGTCCGTCACCCTGGCCAGACAGGTCAGCGGCCCCTGGTGTTCCACCGCCGGGCCGCCGGGAATGATCTTCGATGAACTCTCCGATCACATGTACCCCCGATGCCGGACCGGGATCGGGAACAAACTGCCGGGCATCGGTCAGCGTGATCGCAACGACCGCATCGGCAGACATGCGCACGATGTGGCGGAGCGCCCATCGTCGCAGCCAGAATCGCTCATTCACCATCTGACTGCGCACGTGAGTCACCGCAGGAACGCGGCTGAGCCGTGCGGCGAGCGCGGACTGGATCACGGAATATTCGTTCGCGTACACGAGATCAGGGCGCACGTGCCGTATCATTCGCCGGAGCAGGAGAATGCCTCCCAGGAACTTCACGACGTCCTTTATCGCTGACTTCACCCCGGCACGCGACATCAACCGGTCCGTATACATGAAATGCGTGCTCAACGTCAGGGTCGTCAGGAACCCCCATCTGCCATCGATCACGGTCGCTGACGCACGCAGGCGTTCCCGCGTCCACTCCTCGTGCTTCCAGGTCAACACGAACGTTTCCCACCCGGCAGCGGCGAACGCGCGGAGCATCAACTCCATACTGACCGTTGATCCGTTGCGTTCCTGGTCTTCGTCAATGAAGAGGATCCGTCGTTTCATGACGGGGTCTTCCGGGGATGACGGGACCGCCACCATCCATGGATCCGTTTCACGGCCGGGAACGAGAGGGCGTATTTTGTGCCCAGGAAGCGGAGAATGCCCGCCGTCAGCGGGATACGATTCTTCCGATACACGCGCAGCATCTCTCGCACCTGCAGGCGAGAAAGAGACAGGCTCTTGTTTTCTTCATAGCAACGGTACTGACTGAGCACCCGGGGGAGGTAGTGAAACCGCTCCCCGTATCCTATCCGGAGGAAGAAATCCAGGTCCATCACAACATGGAGTGATTCGTCCACTCCCCCCCGCTCTTCCAGGAGAGAGCGACGCCAGAACGTGCTCGGTTGGCGGACCAGGTCCGGGCACGCAACGATCGATGCGTAGCTGAGCTTGTCCCCCGTCAGGTCGTACAGCGGCACCCCATCACGGTCTATGAAGGTGATGTCCCCGTAGAGGATGCGGCATTCCGGATGTGCCGCGAAGTAGCGCATGACATCCCCGAGGATCTTTGGTGCGTACCGATCGTCGGAATTCAACCACGCCACGACCTCGCCGGTGGCGATGCGAAACCCCTTGTTGATCGCATCGCTCTGGCCCCGGTCACGCTCGGATACCCAATGGATCTGCGGATACTTCTTGAGCACTTCGACTGTTCCGTCCTTCGATCCGCCGTCCATCACGATATGTTCAATGTCGCCGTGGTCTTGCTCCAACACTGACCGGATCGTTTCCTCGATGAAGATCCCCTGATTGAACGACGGCGTAATGATCGAGATGCGCATAGTGCTTCAGGCCCCGCCGCCGTTGAATCCAACACGGGTGGGCCGAACGAGAAGCCGCTCCGCAAAGGCCGCCAGCCGGGAGCCCGCTCCCAGGTAGCGCTCGATATCCGTCCGAGAGAATGCCTGACCCAGGCGATAGACGATGAGAGAGCCCGCACACACCACCACGCCGCCCAGGAAGGCGCTCCCGCATCCCCCATCACCAGCGGCAGGAGCTGTGCGAACGTGATCGAACCGGTCAGCAGGCCGAGCACGATCCACCGCAAGCGCCAGACGGAGAACAGCGTACCCATGCCCTGCTCCCTCTGGTATGCGAGCAAGAGTATCCAGGAGGCCAGTGTGCTGGCAGCGATCCCCAGGAGCACCGCGTAGTATCCCAGCCATGCATAGGTGGTGAGGAATACCAGTGCATTGACCGCGACGTTCACGATCTGCACGACGACGGTCTTCCCGGCATGGCCGCGGGCCATGAGGTACACGTAGATGGGCAGGACCGTGAAGCTCCACAGGATGTAGGATGAGATCATCCAGACCATCGTCGTGCTGATGCTTTCATTACCCGGTCCGAAGATCAGACGCACGATCGGGCCTGTCGTGAGGATCAACAGCCCGGGGATCGGGGCCGAGATCAAGAGCAACTTCTCCTCAACATCCACGACAAGCGATCGCATGCGGTCCGGCTCGTCCGATCGGGAGAACCAGGGATACAGGGGATACAGGGCCTTGAGCGCGAGGCTACTCGCGAGATTTCGTGCGCGCATCCCTATGTCAAAGATCCCCACCTGACCGACGCCCAGAAAATGTGCAAGGAGGAGCTTCGTCAGGGGTTCATAGAAGAAGCCGATCACCCCGGCGGAGAACAGCTGCGCGCCGTACGCCACCTGCATTCTCGCGCGTTCAATGCCGCGTTCGCGGATCCCGATCAGGGACAGAGGCCCCCAGGCCTTCCTCATGCCGATCACCGCAGCAATGAACCAGAGGAGGGTCGCGGCGACGGTCGCCGCTCCCAGGGCTGCGAGGGGCCATCCCAGAAGCAACACCACCAGGATGAGCCCCCAGTACGACACCGAGTAGATGATCTGCAGCACATTCGTGACGTGGACACGCTCGCGGGCGTCAAGCACCGCAGTGCAGGTCCCGCCCAAGAGTACCAGGACATTGCTGATAAGCATGCTCCGGTACAGCCAGCGAGCATCCTCCATGAACGCCGGTGGCACACTCAGGAGCGACCGCAGAGCAGGCTCTTCAAAGAAGAATGCTACGACCGTGAGAGGAGCGATGATGCACAACAGCATGAAGAACGTGACCGCGATATCCAGGTCCGCATCGGCTGCATGGCCCTGCTCGGACAGCGAGCGCACGAGAGATGCATTCAGCCCGAGATTGGCGAAAGCGTTCACATTGCCGACCACGGCGATCAGGGAGAACACCCCGAATGCTTCCGTACCCCGGAGCCTGACAAAGAGCGGCACCGCGATAAGGACGAGGATGGTCGTGAGAACAACCTGCAGAACACCCGTCAGGGACCCCTGTGTGAGAGCAGACCTCACGCGGTCGCCTCCGCAGAGGCTGGCGCCGCATCGTCGGGCTGCGGCTCACTGTACATCCTGTGGATCGCAAGCACCATCCCCGCGATCAAGCCGAGAAGCACGATCCCCTGTCCCCACAGCCAGGCATCGGTGAAGAACATGGAGACCATGATGTAGACGACGGCGACCAGGCCGATGAACGCCGCTCGCCTCCCCTCGAGGTCGCGGGCCGTACGCACAGAACGCAAAGCAACCCGGAGAAGCGAACCCACAAAAAAGAGAAATCCCGCGAAGCCAAGAAGCCCCGTCTCCGAAAGGACTGCGAACACCGCCACGTGGGGGGACATGTCGCGGACATAGAAATCGTACAGTGCGGCCGGCAAGTGAGAGTATTGCCGCGATGCCATGGCGAAGCCGTACACGCCAACCCCGGCCCAGGGATGTGCAAGGAAGGCGTTCAACGCCGCATCCCAGATCATCATGCGTGATATCAGCGAGTTCCGCACGATGAGGGTCTCGCCCGATTCCACCGATTCACTCTCGGCAATGCTGGCCGCCCGTCCTTGCAGGTCCGGATTCAGGGCCAGCGCGCCGGCCACGAGGAGGACGAGAGCAAGGGCGCCGATCCCTGCGTACCGGATCATATGGCGTCGGGAGATGCCCGCGAGTTCGGGACTCCGGATCAGATACGCCACGGCGAAGGAGAGCGTCACGAAGGCCGAGATCCAGGCATTGCGTGTTTGCGTCATGATCAGTGCGACCCCGACAACCGCGGCGACGGCACCCAGGATCATACGCGAGCGCCCGCGGCTCACCATCAATGCCACGGCAGCGGTATTCACGGCGATCCCGGCATAGTCGCCGTACATGAGCCCCGAAAAGCCATATTCCCTTCGTCCGGTGCTGAGCGACATCAGGATCAGCTGAATGCCATTGACGACCGCCATACCGAGATAGATCCCTGTGAACCGGCGGACCACCGGCATCGAAGTTGCCAGCAGGTACGGGACGTGGAGGGCGATCAGAAAGGCGACCACGTTATACGTGAATGCGATGCAGCGGAGCGGATTCCCGGCATTGAGGAGCGATGGCAGAACGGCCAGACCATAGACCACGATCGGGACCGTCAAGGGGGTCCGCAACGATCTCCAGGCAAAACGCCGGGTCACAAGAAACGACACAGCCACAAGCGCGGAAAAGACCACCGCGCTGCTATACAGGGAAATGGGATACACGATGAACAGGACAACGATCAGCGCCCACACGGTACGTTCGACATCCCGTATAACGATGAGTCCGGCGGCGAGAAGAGGAAGGACGAGGAGGGACTCACGGCGTCCCCCGCCGAGCACCACCAGCCCCACAAATGCCGCGGTGAAAACAACAGAGGCGATGAGCATGGTCCGCCATTCGCGTCGCATGTCCACTGCTGCCATGTCTCCCATACCGGTCATGGCCGGAATTTCCACGCCCCCCATGACCATCGCTTGATGTCCGCAAGGACCATGCGCAATTGCGGATCAGAAGAGCGTTCGATGGCAAGCCGCAACCTGAGGACCATGAAGACCAGGACCGTGACGGACAATGCGCCAACGAGGGCAAAGATGGTCCTCGGCGGATACGACTTCCTGGCTGGAGGGATCGCAGGATCGATGATCTGAAGGACGGGATGATCCTTCTTCTCCTCGATCTTCGCCTGCTCGTTGAGAGGGATAATATACTCAAGCAGGAGGCCATTGATCTCGACCTCACGATAGCGTCGAACGAGGTCCACGGCGGCTTTGGGCAGGGACCTCAGCGCAAGGACCGGACTTCCCTGGTCGTTTCGCTGACGCATCTCGTTCAATTTCTTCTCGAAGGCCAGGATCTGAAGACGATTCTCCCGGACCTGTGGCGAGCCGCGTCGTACATCTGCTCCAGGATCCCTTCCTGGATCCGCCGTGCTTCCAACTCGGACTCGAGGGTCGTGTGGGCAGCGAGGATCCCCTGCACCTGAGCCTTCGCATCAAGCAGGCCCGTCCGTTCCTGGTAGAAGCGCAGAGAATCCTCCGCGGCGCGGAGGGTCAGGCGCACTTCTTCCACACGTTTGTCAAGGAATTCACGGTTCTGGCGGGAGCGGCTGATGTTGAGCTCGACGATCCGCTCGTTCATCCGCCGGACGATCATATTCGCCATTGCGGCGGCCCGGTCACGCGTGCTGGCACGCGCTGTGACGACGTACGCAGACTCGTCGGTCTCCTGGGTGAAGACCTCCTTGCGCAGCCGCTTCACCGCTTTCTCCATGTGGTCCGGTTTCGTGGAGTCCAGATCGTACACCGCAACGAGGCTGAACGCACGTACCACATCTTCCATCATCGTGCGGCTGTAGATGATCGTGGTGTACAGGTCCGTCTCGGACTTCGGCGCTTTGGCGCCCAATCCCATCGAGACTCCCTTCACACTCCTGAGAAGGCTTCCGACCGCGGACATCCCGTCCTCTGAACGGGGAATAAGGACCGCGGTCGCCTCATACTGTTCTTCGATGAGGAAGTAGATCCCGACGAAGGAAAGCACGAAAGAAAGCAGAAAGATCCCTACGAAGAGTTCCTTCCGCTTGACTGCGTACTCCAGGAGTCCGATGAAGCTGAACTCGTGCGATCCGGATTCTGACATGGAGGTATCGGCGCTGTGACGGTTCATGTTCGCTATCGGGGAGAGGCTGCCGGGTACTCCGGACAGACGCCCTACTTTCCGATCTGTATGGCAAGCAGGGCGATGCTGACAGCCGCGCTCAGGATCGCCGCGGACTGTGCGATCACGCCGAGATAATATCCGAACGGCCGTTCGGTGACCTTTGGCACCCACACATAGTCGCCCTCTTCGACAACCCCCTCATCCGCGGGCAGCCATTGCCGTGTTTTTGCCTTCACGATCCGGATATCCGAATCCCTCGCCCGGTCCGTCAATCCTCCCGCCATCTGGAGGTAGTAGTCCACATTCTGTCCGCCCTTGAATTGGATATGCCCCGGGCTGACGACCTGCCCGAAGACATAGATCGAACGTGTGCTCGTAGGAACGGTGATGATATCCCCCATCCCGCAAGACGACATTCTGTGTCGTATCCCCCCGGAGGAACAGCCCGACGAAATCGCAATACACGGTCTCTTTCCTGAGACGCAACGAGGTCTCAAGATAGTAGTAGGAACTATCCTCGTCAGGGACACCACCCCGGACACTCTGGAGGCGCTCGGTTTCGATCTCTCCTTCCGCTACCGAACGGCGGATGAGCTCCGTACTTGCGAGCGCGGCCTCATCGGTGAATCCACCAGCGGCTTTGATCACTTCGGTCATGCGTGTCGAATTCCTCGTGATCGGGTATACACCGGGGGCCTTCACCTGACCCCGGATGGTCACCGCATAGTCACCCCGGAGATCCGGATGACCCGGGACCATAAGCCGGTCCCCAGGCTCCATCGGGACGTCGGGATCGAGTCCGGCAAGGATGCGCGCGCCGTTGACCACCGTCCGCAAGATGATCTCCCCGGATTCGTCCTGCCGCAGGAGCAGCACGCTATCGGCAATTGCTCGCGGCGTGAAGCCGAAGGCGATCTGGAGGACATTCTTCACCCCATCACCCTCTGCATATTCGAACCGTCCGGGCGTATTCACTTCGCCATAGACGCCGAACACATTACGCGTGAAATCGTTCCGCGGAACCACCACGACGTCACCCTCGCGCAGGTACGGATTCCACCGATCGTCCTGCGTCGCCATGAATCGCCGCAGATCCGCCCGGCTCTCCGAACGATCGGCATGACGGACGATGACCCGGCGCGTCGACATCTCCGATCGCATATAGCGTGATTCATCGAATGTCTGCGGGGCAAGGGGCCTATTGGCCTCTTCAAGTGCCTTGTCAACCCTGTTGTACGCGGGGAGCGTGTAGAACCCCGGATTGAGAACACGCCCCTGCACCGAGATGATCACCGACCGCGGGGCAACAAGGGTCACAGAACTCTCGCCGAACCGGTAGCGCTTCTTCTCCTCCGTCAAAATGCGCGTCCGGGCATCCGTGAGTGTCAGGCCTGCCACCGGTGCCTCACCGGTACAGGGGATGACCAGCGTCCCCTCCGGCGTCACACTCAGCCTGAAGGTGAGCGGCGGATCGGTCCAGACGTTCACGCTGAATACATCCGACGGGCCCACAACATAGTGATCGGGGTTGATCACGGACTCCATGGCGGGTGCTGGAGGTGCTGCTACCTGCGCTCCTTGAGCCTTGTCGCGCAACGACTGCAGGTCCTGCATGGAAGACGGTTGCGGTTGTTTCAGCTGTGCCCACGCCGTCGCTGCGATCAGCGCCCACGACACCGCGATACCCGCGCGTCTAGCGACCATGGTACATGTCCCGATAATAGTCCTGATAAGCACCGCTCATCACGTTCTTCCACCACGATTCATTCACCAGATACCAATCAACGGTCTGTGCGATCCCCTGATCGAACGTCACCGACGGGGACCAACCGAGCTCGGTCCGGATCTTCGTCGCATCGATCGCGTACCGGAGATCGTGCCCGGGCCTGTCCTTGACGTACCGGATCAGGCTTTCCGGCTTCTGGAGGCGCTTCAACAGGAGATGGACAATATCAATATTCTTCCACTCGTTCTCGCCGCCGATATTGTACACCTCGCCCTCTTTCCCCTTTCGGAGGACCGTATCGATCGCAGAGCAATGATCACCCACGAACAACCAATCCCGGACGTTCAATCCCTGGCCGTAGACCGGCAATTCCTTGTCATTCAGGATGTTGGCGATCATCAACGGTATAAGTTTCTCGGGGAACTGGTACGGTCCGTAATTGTTCGAGCAACGGGTCACGATCACCGGCAGTCCGAAGGTGTGCTGATAGGCGAGAGCCAGCAGATCGGACGAAGCCTTGGACGCCGCGTACGGGCTATTGGGATGGAGCGGGGTCTGCTCGGTGAACTTCCCGGTCGCCCCCAATGAGCCGTACACCTCATCCGTTGAGACATGCAGGAAGCGCTCCACGCCATGCGCTCTGGAGGCCTCCAGAAGGACCTGGGTCCCGACGACGTTCGTCGTGACGAACACCGTAGCGCCGGTGATACTGCGATCGACATGGGACTCTGCGGCAAAATGGACGACCGTATCGATCGCATGCTCCTGCATCACGCGATCCACCGCCGCGCGGTCGCAAATATCCCCCTTGACGAAGGTATAGCGAGGATCGGACGCGACGGCCACCAGATTCCCGAGATTCCCTGCGTACGTGAGATCGTCGAAATTCACGAGCTTCACATCAGAGTGTGCACCGAGGAAATACTGCACGAAGTTGCTGCCAATGAAGCCCGCACCGCCGGTGACAAGTACGTTGCGCATAGATCAGTCCAGTGTGAATGGTGAATCGGCAGCTTCTTCGTGCCGGATCTCGTCGACGGGTTCCTTCTTTCCCCGTCCGGCATACAGCCGGTTCGGGAGGTTCACCACCATGCCGTCTTTTCCTCCAACATTGCGGTAGGCATGGACGACACCCGGCGGAATGACAACAACCCGCGGAGAGTCCTGCCCTGCATACACGACCTGGCGGACCATATACGTCGGCGATGCCTTACGATTGTCCCAAAGATATACCTTAAAATTGGAAGGGCCGATGAAACCAAAGCAGTCGGCCTGATCCACGTGCTCATGCGGCCCGCGGGCTATCCCGGGGAGGGTCACGGAAATATAGGACATCACCGGCATGAATTCCGCAGGGATCTCATCCTCACGGAACAATTCGACAAGCCAACCGCGCTCATCGATGTACTTCATAAGGTTTTTCACGATCACATCATGGATCTTGCCGTTGGTGAACATGTGCGGTCCTTGGTGGTGGCTCTCTGCGTGTTTCCTCCGGACAGAGCAGCGCGGAAAAGCAGGCGTGACGCACGCCAAGTGTCTCTGCTGGATGGCTTGCGAGGTCCCAAAAAGCGAGCGAGATTCGTCCTTACCTATTGAATTCTTTAAAGTTATGAAATTCGGCTTGGAAAGTCAATGAAGCGTCCCCTCCCAATGGGGGGGGGGCGGTAGGATGTCCCGATACCTCCGCGACCCCAAAAATGAACACGAAAGCACCCGAGGAGGGGTCCTTTTCCCCTTTGGCTACATCTGCTCGGGCGCGGAGATTCCGAGGATCGTGAACCCGTTCCGCAACACGATCTGGACGGCCTGCACGAGCGCGAGGCGCGCAGTGGTCAGAGCCCCATCCGGCGTCACCACGCGGTGGTGGTGGTAGAATACATGGAACATCGCAGCCACGTCGTGCAGATAGTCCGCGACGCGGTGCGGTTCATGCGTCATGGCACAGGACTCCACGATCTCGGGGAATTGCAGAAGCTGCTTGATCAGCGCGAGTTCCTCCGGTGCTGCCAGCAGGTCGAAATTCGGGGCCGCACCGGAGAGACGGCTCCCTTCCTTTTCGGCGAACCGCAGGATGCTGGAGATGCGCGCATGGGCATACTGCACGTAGTACACCGGATTCTCATCGGACTTCTGCTTCGCGAGTTCGATGTCGAAGTTCAGGTGGCTCGACACGGTGCGCATGATGAAGAAGAACCGCACGGCGTCGCACCCGGCGTCGGCGATCAGTTCGTCGAGCGTGATGAAGTTGGCCTTACGGGTGGACATCTTCACCACTTCCGTCCCCTGCATCACCGTCACGAACTGATGGATCAGGACCTTCACCTTGCTGCTGTCATAGCCGAGGGCTTTCAACGCGGCAAGAACATCCGGATACGTCGCCACATGATCGGCACCGAACACATCGATCATCAGATCGTAGCCGCGCCTGAACTTCTCGCAATGGTAGGCGATATCCGGAAGCCGGTACGTCGGCTCTCCCGTGCTCTTGATGATCACCTTGTCTTTCTCGTTGCCGAGCGCCGACGCCTTGAACCAGAGCGCGCCGTCCTGCTCGTAGGTCAGGTCCTTCGCCTTCAGCGCATCCACAACCTCCGTGATCTTGCCATCGGTGTAGAGCGAGTGCTCATTGTAGTACGAGGCGAACGTGATCCCGATCGACCCGAGCGTCTTGCGGATATCGGCGAAGATCTCTTCTTCGGCGACCGCTTTGAAGAGCCCTTCTGCCGGCTCCGACCGTTTGCTGTCGCCGTGCTTTTCCATGACACCCCGGGCGATGTCTTTGATGTATTCGCCCTGGTAGTAGTCTCCGGGAAATTCGATCGGGTCCCCGAGCAGCTCCAGATACCGGAGGCGCACGGAGTCGCCCAGGATGCGCATCTGGCGTCCGGCGTTGTTGAAATAGTATTCGCGCTCCACATCATGCCCCGTCCACTCCAGCAGGCGCGCGATCGTATCGCCGAACACCGCGCCGCGACCATGCCCGACGGTCAGGGGACCGGTCGGATTGGCGCTCACGAATTCGACCTGCACACGGCGTCCGTTGCCGGCGGCCGACCTCCCGAAAGTGTCCTTCGCCTGCAGCAACAGGGCGAGCTGACGGCGATGGAAGGTCTCGGTGAAGCTGATGTTGATGAAGCCGGGCCCGGCGATCTCGATGCCTGCGATCAGTTCCGGATCGCGCGGGAGTTGTGCGACGATCTCCTCGGCAAGCGCACGGGGTTTCTTCCCTGCCGCCTTCGCCAGGACCATCGCACAGTTCGTCGTCAGATCACCGTGGCCGTCCTGCCGGGGGCGTTCGACGGTAATGGTGGCAGGGATGTCATAGCCGGCCTTCGTGAGTGCCGAGGCAAGTGCTGTACGCAGGTACGACTTCATGATGCGACTTTTCTCCGCGGGCTACGGGGTTTCGCCGGAGTGGTGGCAGCCTTCTTTTTCGGCGCTGCCTTTTTCTTCGCGGCGGGTTTCTTCTCCGATGCAGATCTCTTTGCCGGCGCAGGCTTCTTTGCCGTGGCAGGCTTCTTTCCCGCGGCAGGCTTCTTCACCGGTGCGGGAGGCGTGTCCTGGATGTGCGTGATCACCGCATCGCCCCAGAGTTTTTCAAGGTTGTAGAATGGACGTGTGCTCTTGTGAAACACGTGCAACACGACGTCGACGTAGTCGACCACGACCCAGTTCGGACTTCCCCGTTCCACCTGATACGGCCGTTCGCCCTCGAGCTTGAGCCCGTCTTCCACCGCCGCAGCGATCGCACGGACCTGCGTGTCGGACTCAGCGGAGCAGATCACGAAGAAGTCCGTCACGGTACTGAGCCCCCTCAGATTCATCAGCACGACATCCTGCGCCTTCTTCGTGAGCGCCAGTTCGGCAATGTGCTTCGCAAGGATTGCGGGTTTCACTCGGACACCTTTCTATTGTGCATGCTTCAGTGAGGCGTGATCCTGCCCCACCACGACGGAAACGTCGACGTAATAATCGGGATTCAATTGCTGAATGATCTGCGCCCTGTCGATGCCCAGAGCGCGCGCCACTTTTTCGGCATTCTTCATCTGCCCGGTGCGTTCGATGACCAGAGACCGTTTGACATCGAAACGGTGGTAGTTCCGTATCTCCACGACATCATAGCCGCGCGACCGCAGATACGAGGTCATGGCCGTGCCCGCACGTGCCACGCCACATCCGTTCAGGACATCGATCTGAATGACACGTCCGCGCGCATCGCCCTCGCGGAGGGTGTCGACCTGTGGGGCGAAGAACATGCGCACGATCAGGGCATAGCTCAGGTAGAGGACGACGACACCGAGGATACCGATAGCGATGTTGAGCCAGAGACCGGAGGACGGTCTCTTGAGCCGCGACAGGAGTGTATGGAGTGGAGCGGGTGGTATGCGTTCGTTCATTGTGTCAGATCAGATGCTGCAAACAGAAAAACCGGGAACGGCCCGCCAGGGCCGTCCCGGTTTCAAGACTGTGAACCGGAACACCTGTGTGGACCATAGATCCGTCAGAACCCATCCCCACCGTACCAGGGGGAGGAGAACGGCGAGTAATAGTACATCCCATACGGGACCTGCCGGAACTGCAACCTGACGGCGACATTCTCCCACGGCTGGTAGTTGAGCTCCGCCCGGCTCAGATAGATCGAACTCAACGAGTTGTTCGTCCCCTTCCCGAATGCTCCGGAGAAGGAGTTGAACGGCGAATAGCTCATGCTGACATCGGCCCGGGCGTTGAGGTTCTCCGCGAACTCGTACATCATGCTGTTCGTGTACGTCCCCAACGACAGGGATTGGTCGCCCATCGTCGTGTACTGAAAGCTCACCGAATGGCGCATCGTGAACTTATCCGGATTGAACCATCCGAACAGGAACGACGGCTCACTTTGTTGCATGATGCCGTTCGAAATGCGGGATTCCTGCTCGACCTGGGTCTTGAATTGCGCGCAAGCGCCGGCGGCTGTGCCAAGAACCAGCGCCGCCACGAGAAAATAGCGGACCATTGTCATCACCCTGCCCTTTCCCTATCCGACCGATCCTATACAATAAAATACGCAAAACAGCGGGGTTTGTCAACCATGCCGCTGCGCATAGACCCCGCGTGCATCCTCCAACTGCTGCACCGTGTTGATCCCCTGGATCTCGATGGGATCGTCGGCCGCGATCGCCCGTACCGGCAGCTTCTTGCTCCAGAGATACTGGAACACATCCGTCAGGTAATACTCCTTTTGTACGTTGTTCGGGGTGATATGTTTGAGCCCCTCGAACAGATGGGCGCTATCGAACACGTAGATGCCGGAATTGATCTCGCGGATCGCACGCTGTTCCTCGGTCGCGTCCTTGTGCTCCACGATGCCCGTCACATCGCCGGTGCCGTTCGCGCGGAGGATGCGCCCGTACCCGGTGGCATCCGCCAACACTGCCGTCAGCACGGTCGCGGCCGCGGGCGAGGACCGGTGGTGGTCCAGAAGCCGCTGCACGGTCTTCATCGTGAGCAGCGGAACATCACCCGAGAGAACGAGCACATCGCCGGTGAACCCCTGCAGCGGCTTCTCGGCCTGCATCACCGCATGCCCGGTCCCGAGCTGGGGGCTCTGTTCCACGCAATCCACCCTCTTCCCGGTCCCCCCCAGATGGTCGATCACCGAGTCCTTCTGCCAGCCGACGATCGCGACGACGCGCTCCGCGTGAAGTGCATACGCGAGGTCCACAACGTGTTCAACCATCGGCTTGTCGGCGATGGTGTACATCACTTTGGCCATACCGGGGTTGTTCATGCGGGTCCCCTTCCCGGCTGCCATGATCACAACTGCCAGTGGACGTGCCATGATGTTCCTATACAGTGAGAGAGATGTTATCGATGAGACGTGTGGCGCCGAACCGGACCGCCATGGAAACGAGCACGGACTGGCCGCCAGCCAGCGTGGGGAGCTCTTCCAGCGTGCCGGCATCCGCCACGGAGACATAGTCGATGGTCGCAAGCGGTGCCGCGGCGATCGTGGATGTCATGAGCCCCCGCAGCACATCGCCGTTCCTCTCGCCCGAGGCCACGCGGCTCGCGACCGCGTGGAGGGCCTTCGACAGGACCGGGGCCTGCGCCCGTTGTTCAGGTGACAGGTAGGCATTCCGCGAACTCATGGCGAGCCCGTCCGCCTCGCGGACGGTCGGGACAATGACGGTCTTCACGCCGGTGTTCAAATCCTCCAGCATCCTGCGAATGACGACGACCTGCTGGGCGTCTTTCTGTCCCAGGAGCATCACATGAGGCCGGACGATATTGGCAAGCTTTGCGACCACGGTGGCGACCCCCCGGAAATGCCCGGGCCGGGCGCGCCCTTCGAGCACTGCGGTCACACGTTCGACATCCACGGCGGTGGCGTATCCGTGTGGATACATCGCTTCGGCGGATGGCGCAAAGAGGATATCGGTACCTGCCTCCGCCGCCAGCCGTCCATCACGATCCAGGTCGCGCGGATACCGCGTAAAATCCTCCCCCTGCCCGAACTGCGTGGGATTCACGAACACCGAGGTCACGACCACATCGCCGTGCTCGCGGGCGCGGCGGATGAGCGTGCAATGCCCATCATGGAGAGCACCCATCGTGGGGACGAACGCCACTTCCTTTCCCTGCCGGCGGGCATCATCCGAGAGGCGCTGCATCTCCCGGGGATCGGTGACGAGGATCATGCGAGGTGCACGAGGATCGAATGGACCGTATCGCGCATCTCACGGCGATGCACGACCAGGTCCAGGAATCCGTGCTCGAGCAGGAATTCCGACCGCTGGAATCCGGGCGGCAAGTCCTTGCCGATGGTCTGCTTGATCACGCGGGGTCCGGCAAACCCGATGAGGGCATTCGGTTCGCCGATGATCACATCCCCGAGCATCGCAAAAGAGGCGGTCACACCACCGGTGGTCGGGTCCGTCAGGATCGAAATATACGGCTTCTTCACATCGGCAAGGCGCGTAAGTTTGGCGCTGGTCTTCGCCATCTGCATCAGCGACAGGGCTCCTTCCATCATGCGCGCGCCGCCGCTTGACGAGACGATGATGAGCGGGGTCTTCGTCTTCCAGGCTCTGTCCACGGCACGGGCGATCTTCTCGCCGACCACGGATCCCATACTGCCTCCGATGAACGAGAAGTCCATCACCGCCAGCACGACCGGCATATCCTTGATCGTCCCCGTCCCCCACCGGAGCGCATCATACAGCCGCGTCTTCTTGATCGCGTCATTCGTACGGTCGCGGTACTTCTTCGTATCGACGAACTTCAACGGGTCGCCGGAACGCATCTTCTTGTCGCTCTCCTTGAACGAATCCTCATCCAGGAGCACGTTGATGTATTCCTCGCTGCCCACACGGAAGTGGGCGTTACATTTGCTGCAGGTAAAGAAGTTCTTCTGCAGTTCCTTCTTATGGATGATCTCCCCGCATGCATCGCACTTCGTCCAGAGGCCGTCAGGGATCTCTTTCTTCTGGGTTTCGGCAGCGATGTTTTCCTTGGAGCGTCGGAACCAGGACATGGGTGGTGCCTCGAGTTAATGAGAAGAACGCAGGAAGACCTCTTTCACATACATCGGTTCCAGGGTGCCGGCGTCGGCGACCTCGCCCCGGACCAACATGGCAGCTCCCACCTGTGCGACCGCACCAGCGGAACACCGCGCCGTCGCATCATCGGCAAGCACAACGCTCCGGCCTCCGGTGAGCCCCGCCGCGATCTTCTGCCGTGCATCGCCGGTCACAAGGATCGTCCCCGTCGGCAGCGCACGGACGATCTCGGCGACCGTCCGTGCATCCGCATCGCCGGTAGCGGTCATCGTGCCGTTGGCAACGCTGAATGTCTGGCAATACGCTTCGTCGCGCCGCGCATCGAGGACTGCGAGGATGTGGCCACCCTCCTCTGCAAGTGCGGGGACGCATCGGTGCGCCAGCGCCCGGAGCGTCGGCACCGCGATCACCGGCTTCCCGAGTGCGAGGTGGAATCCCTTCGCCGCGCTCAGCCCGATCCGGAGGCCCGTGAATGACCCCGGCCCGATCGAAACCGCCAGAGCGTCGAGGTCGCGGGGGTCCACGCCTGCACCGCGGAGAACGCTGTCGGTCAGCCCGAAGAGCTTCTCGGCGTGCGCGGACCGCTCATCGATCCATTGGTCTGCAATGACGGCGCCATCGCGCAAGAGAGCCACGCCGCACACGGTCGTCGCCGTTTCAATGGCCAGCAGGATCATGGGCGCCCCTCTCTGGAACGCCGGACCGCTATTTCCCGTTCGCCCGGATCGATCCGGTGGCGCAATTCTACAAGATAGTGTTCCTCGGGGAGCAGGTCAAGGATACGGTCGGCCCATTCGATCAGGGTGATGTACGGTGGCTGGAAATACTCCGCAAGCCCGAGATCGAACGCCTCCCGGACGCTTCCGATCCGGTACATATCGGCATGGATCACGGTGCATCCCGGAGCACGGTATTCATGGATCAGGGTGAACGTTGGACTGGCGATATGCCCCTCTGCCGCCAGCCCGGCGCACACACCGGTGACAAAATGCGTCTTCCCCGCCCCCAGCTCTCCGATCATCGCCACAACATCCCCGGGACGCAGCGTGTCCGCAAAGGCCCGCCCGGCGGCGGTGGTCTCATCCACGGAACGTGTGATCGCGAGGGTCACCCGCGCGGCTCCATGCGGATAACGGGCAGGATCATCTCTTCCATCGACACGCCGCCATGCTGGAAGCTGTCGCGGTATTGATTCAAATATTTATGATAGTCCGTCGGATACACGAAATAGAAATCTTCTTTCGCGATGATATAGTTCGCCGCCACACCGCGATTCGGCAACTTGAAATCATGCGGGTTCTTCACGAAGATCGCCGCCTTTTCGTCACACTTGAGGTTCCGGCCATACTTGTACCGGAGGTTCGTCGATGCCTCCCGGTCGCCGAGCACCTTCGACCCGCGCAAGCTGCGGATACTGCCATGGTCGGTGGTCAGAATGACGGTCACGTTCTTGTGTCGTGAGAGCGTCTTGAGCATGCCGAACAGCGACGAATGCACGAACCAGCTCCTCGTGAGCGAGCGGTACGCGGATTCATCCGGCGCGATCTCCTTGAGCAACGAGGAATCCGATCGGCCGTGCGCGAGCATATCGACGAAGTTCACGACGATCGACGTGAGGCGCGACTGGGTGTAGGAGCTGATGGTGCTCTCGATGCTCCTCCCGAACTCCGGGTCGAGGATCTTGATGTACTTCGGCTCGGGTTTCAGGATCACCTTGCGCCGTTCGAGAAGTTTCTCCAGGAACTGGCGTTCATACCTGTTCCGGCTGCTCTCATCATCCTCATTCTTGTCCCAGAGGTCAGGATGCCGCAGTTCGACGTCGCACGGATACGAACCGCTGAAGATGGCATTGCGGGAATACGGCGTCGCGGTCGGCAGGATGCTGTAGTAATACTCCCGCGCGATCGTGAAGTACTCCTGCAACAGCTCTTCGAACACCAGCCACTGGTCGAGCCGCATGCAATCGATCACGAAGAACACCACGGAACGCCCGGTCTGCAACTCCGGCAACACGTAGCGATCCACGATCTCGGGCGACAGCGGGGGGCGTCCACCGGTCTGTTCCACCCAATCACGGTAGTTGCGCTCGACGTACTTCCCGAAGGCGAGATTGCACTCACGCATCTGATCGCTGAGCGTTTGCTTCAATCCGAGTTCCGGGTGCTTGTCGAACTCCAGCCCCCAGCCTACGAGCCGGGTGTAGATATCGATCCACTCCTTATAATCCGGCCCGGTATTCAGCGCGAGAGCGATCTCGTTGAACTCTTTGATATAGTCCTTCGAGAGTGCCGCACCGGTGATCTTCCGTCCCTCCAGGAATTTCTTGCACGCCATCAGGACCTGGCTCGGATTCACGGGCTTCGTGAGGTAGTCGCTGATCTTCCCGCCGATGGCCTCTTCCATCAGCGACTCTTCTTCGTTCTTGGTGATCATGACCACCGGCACCGCCGGCTGCAGGTCCTTGATCCCGGCAAGCGTCTTCAGGCCACCCATGCCCGGCATCATCTCATCGAGGAAGACAAGGTCGTACAGGTTCTCCCGGACGAGGGCAACCGCATCCTCACCGTTCGTCACGGTCTCGACGTGGTACCCGCGTTCGCGGAGGAACGCAACGTGGGAACGCAGCAGATCGATCTCATCATCGACCCACAGCACCCGTCCCTTGGACTCTTCCATCAGCACACTGCCCTTTCTCTGTCCTGCCCCACCTACTGGATGGAGATATGGATATCCAGACCGGCCTCGTTGGTCGTGCTGCCGGGGATACGTGAACCGGAGTCGTCCGGTGCGATCTTGGTGTACCGGTAGTACACGGATGCATTCACCCGGAGACTGAGCACGTATTTGATACGGGGCTCGATCACCGTTCGGGTGGTCCCCTCCAACGGGGTTCCCGTCACATTCACATCCAACTTTGAAACATCGTAGGTCACGCGGGAGTTCTTGGTGACCGAATACGAGAAGCTCATATCCACGTCATTGTTCAATGCCAGGCCAAAGAACGGGATCTCGAACCCGCGCCGGGCATAAGAGGCCGTCACCGAGATCTCCTGCGAAAGGGCTTCCACGATGTTGCGCGATGATGTGGTCAGGTCGTACGAGGTCGTCGAGTTATAGCGCAAATTCGCGCCGAATGAGCCCTTCCACAGCTCCTTGAACGTGAAGTTCGCGCCGATGAGCGGCGAAAACCCATACATCACGCGCTGCCCGTCGGTCCGCTCGCCGCCACCACCCGGCCGGTTCTGATACTGGCGCGTAAAGTTCGAGTTGTACGAATGGTCCAGCGACAGGCGGGTGACGAACTTCTGGAACAACGGCAGTTTTTCGAGGCCATCCCACCGCAACGCCCAGTTCACACGCGGAGCAAAATCGCCGAAGACCTTCCGCATGAACGGCAGCGCCTCAAATCCTTCTTCGAACGCCTGATTCAGCTTCTCTTCGTCGCTCTTGGTGTTGTCTTTGTCGTTCTTCAGTTCACCATACCGCTTGCTGACCTCCTTGAGGCTCGTCTTGAAGGACCCGAGGAAGAGGACGTCCGGGAACGTCAGGAAGGAACGATCCACACTCCCTGACGTGGTCGTATTGAACACTGTCGGAATACCATAGACCGAGTCGGTGGTGATGTTCTGCGACCTGTTGTACGCCCATCCGACGGTCCAGTTCAGGTCCAGACGCGCGCCTTCCCAGAGTCCGCGTGAGGTCTTCAATGCCAGCCGGTTGTTCTGGCGGAAATTGTTCACGAGCACGCCCCCGGGTGCCCTGAGGCCCTGCTCCACATCCCATCCGAACCAGGGGAATTTTGGCCGGGTGCCGAAGTTCGTGAGCGAACCTGCCGGGTCGGAGATCAGGCCAAGCTGATAGAGGCGCGACGGTCCGTTCTTCGGATCGGCATCCTGCGCGAACGGGATACGCCCCCAGAAGTTCAGGAATCCTGCACGGCCCACCACGCCGCTGTTCTGCGTGTTGTTCGTCTGGGTGAAGGTGACGTTGATGTTGTCGTAATCCAGGAGCGGCACCTTGATGAACAGCTTCGCGAGGTTCGTCAACTGGCCGACCAACTTTGCGAGGCCGCCCCCTGAGCTCGTCGAATCTGCGACGCGCGTCGTATCGCCTTCCTGTTCGCGCAACGCTGCCCCTTCCACGCTGCCACGCCTGCCGCGTCCGCCTGTGGGAGGCTGGGGCGCTCCAGGCGCACCCGGCTTATCCTCGAAGAGCGGATCGAACAACTGCTTCATCCGGAAGTTGAACGTCATGTTGATGTTCGAATTCCATCCGGCCGATTTCCCGATATCACCGCGCGTCAGGGTGTTCTGCCATGAGTAATCCACGCCATAGGAAAACGACACATCCAGGAATTTCTTGATGTTGAACAGGTTCGGGATGTTGGGTTTGGAATTGAACGACATCCGCTGCCCGTAGCGCGTATCCTGCCCGAAGTTGATGAACTTGTCGCCGAAGAAGATATCGCTCAGGATCGACGAGAACGGCCGCTGCTGCTTCCGCTGATCGAGCTCGAAATCCAGAAGGCTGGATTCCACGCTGACGCTGTAATCGCCCGACAGGTTCGTGAGCCCGCCTTCGGTCAGCTTGTAGCCGAATCCGAACTGCCGCGAGGCCGAGAAATTGCGCGAGATGATCTCCTGCGCCCCGGCCGCACGCTGCAGGGAATTGTCGCGCGCACGGGTGGCGCTGATCGACCAGGTGAAATTGGACGGAGCATAGAAGATCTTGAAATCCTTGTAGTCGTCCAGCAACCAGATGCCCTCAAAGAGGTCGCGGAAGGGCTGGATGAACGCATCTGCCGGGAAGGTGATCGCGTACTGGATGCGCGCGTTCCAGGACCAGGATGTGCGGGACACCACCGAGGGGCTCCGCTCCGTGGATTTCGTATACGTGAATCCGAAGTTGAGCCTGTTGAACGTGTCGCGGATGTACCAGGCATCCGACGGAAGATTGATCCGGAAGTTCGGCGCGGCATAGGTGTCGGTCACGCGGCGCGTCTCCGATTCGCGGACGATCGCATCCGCCGCTTCCTGCCCGGCCTGTTCCGTCCCCCCCGCACGGATGACCTTCTCCCGCGTCTGCGTCGCCGCCTCGGTCACGAGCACGTCCGAATTCGGCAGATAGCGCGGTTCGGCCATACTCTCGGTATGCGAATACGACAGGGGCAGCGAGGTACCGGCCCAGTTCTCATCCAGGAATTTCTCGGCCTGGATCGCTGCGCTCATACCCCAGTTCGTCGAGAGCTGACGCGAACCGAAGCGCTGCTCCAGCGTGTGGAAGTTCGGGTCGACCCGCGAATAATTGAAGGCCACCGATCCGAGGTCGGCGAGTTTCACCTGGGTGTCGAACCTGTAGGCCCATCCCGGCGTGTCATCCACCGATGTCAACCGCAATTCATCCAGCCAGATCTCCCCCGACAACGGACGTCCTGATCCCTTCCCTTGCGGGTTCTCGATGCCTGCGGCAAGATAGACGACCTGCGTCAACGACGGACTGCCGAGCACACGATAGACCGCACCCGGAGGGCCGCCCTTCACGGGGATCGGGGGGGATATGGTCCTCACGGAATCCCGTGCCTGCTTCACGGCAGTGAGGTCTTCAAAATTGATGATCACCTCATTCTGCCCGTCCCACCCCGCGTGGATCGGCGCGCGGTATTCGTAGTAGTTCAAACTGTCGAGACCGAACCGGAAGTAGAACTCGGCATCATACCGGTTCTCATCGATGTAGACAAAGTTCTTATCGCCGTGCAGGAACATCTTCATCTTCTTGTAATTGAAGAGGTCCAATGCGCGATACGTATAGAACTTCACCGCCTGTCGCGACTGCCCCACCGGGAGGTCCTTCACGACGAGCGCGAGCGACTGCTCGTTGGCGTACACTTCTTCATCGGGACGTGTCCGGTCGCGTTCGCGGATAACGAACGGCGGGCTCTGGTACTCGGGATTGTCCTCGATATTCACGACCGTCACTTCGAACGTGGTGTCGTTCTGATCCGCAAGGGCCTTCTGCCACTGGTTGCCGACGAGGTTGAAGTCCGCGATGCGTACCGCGATCGTGTCGGACTCGTTTGCGAAGGCAACACGAATGAACTCGATGTTTTCCTGCGACGGTGTGCCGACCGTGAGGACGTAGTCGCGGATGGGGATCCTGAACTGGTACCATCCCTTGTTCCCACCGCCAACGATCAGGGGATTGCGTGACGGCACGGTATCAAGGGGGACCTCATACTCGTAGTACGAGTTCGCGAGGTCCACGACGCCGTTGGCGTTGAGGTCTTCGGTGTCCGGGATGCGCCCGCTCGGGCCGTCCTTGTTGCCGTCAGTGCCGTTGATGCGCGAAAAATCCTCCTGCGCGGTACTTACCGTGGAATTGTTGTACGCATAGTTGTCGCCGCTGGGGTCCCCGGCCATCTCCGGGTAGGCCGCGATCATGGCCTGATAGCGCAGCTTCTCCTGACCATCGGAAAGCATATCGATACCGACGTCCTCTCCATCCTGGAGCACACCGTTCGGATAGGAACTGACGACGAGGTCTTCGGAATTCAGGATGCGGTTCGGGATCGCGTCTTCGCTGATGGCGCCGATATCGATCAGCATCTTTGCTCCGACGGGGGCCCGGTTCACCTGCATCCAGAGTTCGATGAAGTTGATGTTCTCCTTCGACAGGTTGATCGCGGAGACCGACAGCGGCTTCATCACGCTCGCCCAGTTCCTGTTCGGGCGCAGCGTGGTGCCAAGGTCAGGACTGTAATTGAACATACCCCGTCGGTCCGGATAATACCGGAAATCCAGCACCGTCGCCTGATCGTTCGCCGCGTTCCCGGGTTCCTTACGCGGGTAGATATCTCGTGAGCTTGACATCGGTCGGCAGGCGGTTGAACCACTCCATCCTCGCGCGCGAGTACATTTTCACCGAATCGGCAAAGCCCGGGAAATGAAAATTGTCGCCCAGCGGACTCCCCATCGTCCACGCCGCATAGGAGATACCGACGGGGATGGAACGGCGCGCCGCTTCGAAGTCGTCGATGTACGCGATGCCTTCGCTGTTGTCGGTCGGGATCGGGCTCTTTTTCGTATTCGGATCGGGAAGCATATAGGCCGCTTCGCCCGAGATTTTGATCATCGAGGGTTCGCGCGTCTGCAGGAGCGGCAACGCATCCAGAGCACGGGTCAGGAACGGCAGATCGAACGTCGCGCTCCCGTCCACCCCGAAGATGGTGTTGTTGTTCGGTTCTTCGCCCAGGCGCACCTTGTCGCTCAAGGTCTGCTGATTGAGGTTCATCACGGTGAAACCGAAGTTCACGTTCGGCGCGATCGCGATGTCGCCCCGCGCACCGAGCAGCGTCTTGGAAGCGAGCTGGAACAGATCGTTCTGCTCGTATTTGATCTGCAGGTTCGCCCCGGGCACCAATGCCCGGTCGTTCTTGATCACCACTTCACCGATGATATAGTCAACGGTATAATCGACGTTCGCCAGCAAGGTGCGGCCATCCAGGATCACCTGCACGCTGCCTTCAACGACGTTGAATCCGAGGGCATAGCGCGAGGTCGCTTCACCGGTCGCCTTGCCGCGGATGACGTACCTGTTGCGCAACGCCTGTTCGGCAAAGGTACGCGTGGTGTCATACACCTCAGGATAGAAGTACTCGGACGAATCCTTCAGGATCGTCCCCTGGATACCCAAATAGTCGTTCACGCCCCAGTAAAAGGGCTTGAGGCTCGGGAAGATGATCTCGGCACGGGCCTGATTGATCGTGCGGCCCGGACGATAATCGAACTGGCCGTCACCGGTCTGTGCCGGGGTATCATCGCTGTTGAACTTGTCAAGGCCGAAGACGCGGAGCAATGGCTCGTTCAGAATGCTGTTCTGGTCTTCGCCCCCCGGCACGCGCCGGAAGATGTCCAGCGAGAAGCCGGTCTTCTTCACATTGCGCCCGATACCCTGGATGGGATAGATGTTCTTGAGCAGTTTCTCCCAGGCATGGGCATACGACCTGCCGCTCGACAGAAGGTTCTTCGGCTTCACAAGAACAAGCACGAGGCGTTTCGCGATCGCGATGCTGTCGTTGCCAACATCGCGCGTCAGTTCGCCGAACTGCACTCCATTGGTCGCCCGGCGGTAGGCGATGGCCACGATCTGCTGGTCGCCCACGGCAGCATTCAAGGACAGCACGCCAAGGTAGCCGTCGCCATCCAGTTCATACTGCGACCGGTCCAGCCGGATCATGGGGCCTGTTTCGATCTGCCCTGGCACATCGGTGGCATTCCGGTACGATTCGTCATACCCGACGTACCCGGCCGGGTCGGGAGATCGATAAATGCCACGCCAAGCCGCTCATTGGGATCAGGGATGCCGCCCTGCCGCTGGATCCAGACCTCTTCTTCCACGATCTGGTTGTCGCCGTCCACCAGCGGCGGCTCATTGAGGTAGTACTGCTCGTAGAGACTCCGGTATGTCGTATCGACGAAGAAGTGGTTCGTGGCGAACTCGAACGCCTTCATCTCGAAGGTCTGTTCCTTGGAACCACCGGAGACGGCGACCTCTTTGATCTGACCTTTCTTCTGCGAGGCGAGCGCCGTCAGGGTCAACGGCCCCATCTGGAACTGCGCTTTGACGCCGAACAGGGCCTGCGAGCTTCCGATGAACGCCGAGGGCGTTTGCAGCGACACGTTACCGGCCTCGACGCTCCGCACGATCTCATCGTCGTACCCGGTGTATTTGATCTTCAACTGGTTCTCGTACTCGAACGTGCGCTGGGTGTTCCAGTCGGCGGCGATCACCAGCTTGTCGCCGATGGTGCCGTTCACATTCACCTGTACGTCCTGACTGAAGTCCGGCTCGTTCCGGCTCTGGTCCAGCCGCGAGATCGTCGTCTGGTCCGTCTGCGTATTGCGGAATCCGGCCTTGATGTCCACGGCTCCGCTGATATTCAGATTGATCTGGGGTTTGCCGAAGATGCTGAAGATCGGATTCGGCGGGATCGGGATGCTGATCTGGGTGATCGTGCTGAGCAGTTCGCCGAGGTCATTGCGCGCCGTCAGCGCCTTGGGCTTCCGCGCTTCATCGGCGAACATTTTCCGCATTTCCACCTTCCGCCGATGCGTGATGTACTCCTTCAGCGGCATCCCGACAGGGATGCGTACGGGATCACCGGATTGTGTCTCCCGGAAATTCACCCGCGTGCCGGAGGAATCCAGCACCACCTCTCTGCGGAACTGCCCGCCTTTCGGTGTGCCAAAGAGCGGATAGGTGCGCTCGGGGAAGGTCTGAACGGCGACGGGGTCATGGCGGACCGGATTGAACTGGCGGAGCCGCGCAGTGGAATCCAGATACACAACGTACGTGGTGTCTTTGATCAGCGAACTATTGTCGACACGGCGACCGAGGGAGTCGACGCGGTACCCCAGGGAATCGATCCGGAACCCGAGAGAGTCGACCCGGTGCCCGATGGAATCGACCCTGCGTCCGAGAGAATCCACCCAGCGGCCCAGTGAATCGACGCGGCGCCCGAGGGAATCCACGCGGAAGCCGAACTTGTCGCGGTAGCTTGTATCCTGACCCGCAAGCCATCCCGGAAGACGGTTCTGTCCCTGCTGTCCGGTCCTGGTGTCTTGCGGGCGTATCTGTGCGGACGGTTCGGACGGAGCTGCAGGTTCGAACGGGTTGATGGAGCCAGTGAGCGGGAACGCACCGAGAAGGACGGCGCTCAGGATGCTCGCAACGATGGCCACCTGCCGCAACGGAAGGCGGAGAAGACGTGGCATAGGATATCGGAGTAAGGAGTTCAATTCGATTCTCGCACGGTGCTGTCAGTACCATCTGCCTCAAACCCGCGCATAACCATTACCAACAGAGATCGATATTGGACTCCTCATGCTGTGTAGTGGGAGTAACATAGAGATTTGGAGGGAAAATAGCAAGGAAACTTGGAAAAACATGGCTGGAAAGTTATATTTAACAATGCCCTTGCTCTACCGGTATATCGTGCGTGCCCATGCAGGCCCCTTCATCTTTTCGCTGGTCACGCTCATGTTCATCTTCCTCCTCCAGTTCGTCATGAAATTCATCGATCAACTGGTCGGGAAAGGGCTGTCCGGTGTGGTGATCATCGAACTGGTGATCCTCAACCTCTCCTGGATGCTGGTCCTCGCTGTACCCATGTCTGTCCTCGTGGCGATCCTGATGGCATTCGGCGACCTCTCCTCCCGCAACGAGATCACCGCCATGAAGGCAGGCGGCGTGAGCATCTACCGCATGATGGCACCCGTGTTCGTCGTGGGTACCATCGTCGCGCTCATCATGGTCTGGTTCAACAACAGCGTCCTCCCCGAGACCAACCACCGGCTGAAGGCGCTGACCACGGACATCCGACGGAAGAAGCCCACCATCGCACTGATGAATGGGGTCTTCTCCCAGGATCTCCCCGGCTACAGTATGCTGGTCCGGAAGACCTCCGAGAATTCGAACGACCTCGAAGGCGTGACGCTCTACGACTACACGAACCCGACAAAGAACATCGTGATCACCGCCGAGCGCGGTGCGATCTCATTCTCCCCCGATTTCCGCAAGATCATCATGTTGCTCAACCGGGGAGAGATCCACGAACTGGACATGCAGGAACGCTCGGGCTACCGGAAGGTGCGGTTCGAAAAACACCGCATCGCCATGGATGTGGAAGGGTTCGACTTTGAACGGTCGCAGGCAGCCACCTTCACCCGCGGCGACCGGGAACTCAGCGCGCCGGCAATGATGCTGGTCGTCGACAGTCTGTCCGGAGAGCTGGCGCAACAGCGTGCCGAGGTTCAGAAACTGATGACGGATGAGATGGAAGGGGCGCTTGCGGGGGCATGGCATGCAGGCTTGAACAACCCGATCATCCCTCACGGGCCGGTACCGACCACGGCACTGATCCGGGCACGGACACTCAGCTCGACGATCGCCACGGCCGCATTCCGGATCGAGGCGCTCGAGCGGCAGATCGATCAGTATTGGGTGGAGATCCACAAGAAGTACGCGATCCCCACCGCATGCATCATCTTCGTGCTGGTCGGCGCCCCGCTGGGCATCATGGCGCGCCGGGGCGGATTCGGTATCGCGGCCACGCTCAGTCTCGGCTTCTTCGTCCTGTACTGGGCGTTCCTCATCGGCGGTGAGAAGCTCGCCGACCGCAACATCCTTTCTCCGTTCTGGGGAATGTGGGGCGCGAACATCATCATCGGGCTCATGGGGATGTACCTGACGTTCAAGATCGGACGTGAGACGATCCTCATCAACTGGAGCGTCTTCGAACGGTTCATCCCCCGCCGCTGGCGGCAACAGCTTCCTCCGGCCCCTCCATCAACGGCGCGCGCCGGATGAAACTGATCGACCGCTATATCATCCGGCAGTTCCTCGTCACCGCCCTCTTCTCCCTCGTGGCCGTGCTCGTGGTCTTCATCGTGATCGATGCGATGGAGAAGATGGACGATTTCATCGACAAACAGGCGGGATGGGACATCATCGTCCTCTATTATGTGTACTTCGTCCCCGAGATCATCAAGCTCATCATTCCCGTGGCCATGCTGCTCGCCAGCCTGTTCGTCACGGCACGGCTCTCGGCCCAGGGCGAATGGACCGCATTCAAGTCCGGCGGCGTCAGCCTCTATCGCCTTCTCGTTCCCTACATCGGCGTCGCCCTCGTGATCAGCGCACTGTCCGTCTACTTCAATGGCTGGATCGTCCCGAGCGCGAACAAGAAGAAATTCACGATCGAGCGGGTCTACCTCCACAAGGATGTGGTGAATGCCTCCGGCGCGAACATCTATGTCCAGGACAGCCCGACCCGCATCCTCTCGCTCGGGTACTTCGATGACACGCGCAACATCGCCTCGCGCGTCAGCATCCAGGATTTCAGCGTCGCGGACCCGACCGTGATGGTCGAACGCGTGGACGCCCTCACCATGGTGTGGGATACCAGCGGCGCGCAGTGGATGCTGAACAACGGCACACGGCGCTGGTTCGCCCGCGGACGCGAACGGATGGATGAGTTCGCGGTCCAGCCGGCAGGCGCATTGCATTTCAACCCTGACGACCTCCGCAAGAAGCAGCAAAAGCCGGACGAGATGAGTTTCGGCGACCTTGCATCATTCATCGACAGCCAGCAGCGCGCCGGCCAGGATGTCGCCCGGTGGCAGGTGGATTACTACAGCAAGATCTCATTCCCCTTTGCAACCGTGATCGTGGTGCTGTTCGGCGTGCCCTTCTCTTCCATCCGCCGGCGCGGCGGCGTCGGGGTGCAACTCGGCATCAGTTTGCTGATCTGCTTCGTCTACCTTATCTTCATGAAGGTGAGCCAGGTGTTCGGCTACAATGGCGACATCCATCCCCTGCTCACGGCATGGGCAGCGAATCTGCTGTTCCTGGGGGGTGCGGTGCTGAGATGGATGACCATTTCCGCATCCGGGCTTCGCTGTGGACCTTGAACCAACTACAATCCGTAACTCAACTTGAGCATGCTCATCGTTGTGTACCCCTCCGGCGTCGGCACGATGCGCGTACTCATCGACGCCTGTGCCTTATTGTAAAGGCTCGCAGACCACGCCGCATCCACCGCACTGAGGATATGATTGATCGCCGCAATGGTCACCCAGCGTGTAGCGGTCTCGTAGTAGGTGTTCGCCTTCCCCCGCTCATTCGCATACCAGAGGAAGTTGGGTGTGAGCGGATCGCCATACGCGAAGGCCGCCGGCGCATCATTCCATCCCTGATTGAACTGGGGATACTTGCCGATCAACTCAAAGTACTGTTGCTCACCATAGGGCGGCAGCGTGTGGGAATAATATCCCGCGATGTCGCGCTCCATCCGGTTCAACTCGGACCAGTTCACCTGCGTCCACGGCCTGTCCCAGGGGCTCATCCCCTCCGTCCCCGGAACCCTCCATGCATACGTCCTCCCCGTTGGCGCCAGCGTCTGCGCGTACTCCGCATACTTGACCGCGCTCCAATGGCCGTCCGCGTAGTTCCGGTAGAACGACGTCTGGTCGTTCCCCTTCTTGTCATTGTTCAACGCGATGGTGATGGCGGCAACATCGATCGCCAGGAAGATCGCTGCCTTCCAGTAACTTTCGGCGTAGAACTCTCCCGCCCCGGGGACAAGCAGGGAGAGGCCCGCAGCGAGCCATCCCGATTTGCGGGGAGTCGGAAGGGCCATGTCATCCGCGACCGTAAGCAACCGCGGCCCGGCGGACAACGCGTCCAGCCCGAACAGATCGATCCGCACATTCCCCGTGAGCACGGGCACCGCTTCCGCCTTCTCTCCGGCATGCGCCGGGGCCACGAGGCCGGCAAGCACACACCCGAGCATGAGAAGCAGAACCGAACGACCAGCCACTCGTTTCATCACATCGCCTGTTCCATGTGAGGTGAACATGTCACGATCCGAACCACCCGCCATCAATCCAGTTCGAATCCAAAGAGGATCCCGAAATAGATCCTCCACTCCTGCCCGTACGTTACGTACTGGTCTCTGCTCCTGATATAGCGCTCGAACTTATCGAGCCCGTACGCCGCGCTCAGGAAGATGCGCGTCGGGTAGGCATAATACGAGAAGGACTCCAGTCGCAGCTCGACCCCGACATCCTTCTTGAAGTCCTTGAGCCGGGGACGGAAATCCGTCCATGCATAGCCTGCATCCGCAAACACTGCAGCGTACAGCTTGTCGAAGTACAGGTGCGCGAGCCGCACATCGATATTATGCACGAGCGGGAAACGCCATGTCACGCCCATCGTTGCCAGCTCGTTCCCGCCGATGGCGTAGAACGGATAGCCCTTCATGCCGATGAGCCCACCCGCATAGAAATCAAAGAACTCGTCCACCGGCGGACCGATGATGCTCCCGCCCCGGAGGTTCATGGACAAGGTATGGTTCTTGAAAAGGAACGGTAGGTATTCGCGCCACTGCAGTTCCGCGCGGGTGATGTTCACATTCTTATACAACGGGTGCAGGCCGGTAGACGTCACTTCGTACTCCCCGTCCCCGTTGAACTTGTTCCACTCTCTGCCCAACCGGAACTTGATCTTTCGTCCGACCGGGTTGATCTCCTGAGTGCGCGACGGCAGGAGCGCATCCACACGGAACGTCAACGACAGGTCGTTCGCGATGAGATACAGGTCGCTGGAGCTGGACACGAGCGACGGCGGAGTGGTCTCCGGGTTGATGAACGATTCAATGATGGAGGTGTAGCGGCTATGCATGAACCTCAACTCCGCATTCGCGAACTGGGAGAACACCGGCTGCGCGAGCGCGAGGTCGACCTCCAACAAATTGTAACCGACATCCACGGGGATCGTCGACGCGGGGAGACTGATCACATTGTTCGTCTTCCGCGTGATGTTGTAGAGCTCGAGCGATGCCACGGGCTCGAGTCCGAGCTCGTACAGCAAGGGCAGCCTGCCGCGATACGTGAACTGCAGGAAGAGATCGCGCTCCAGCCGTGCGTTCAGCGTCGCACCGGCAAAGAAACTGGTCCGGTCCAGAACGTCCGTCGAAAAGACGTAGGCGCCAACCTTGATGACATCGATGCCTTTGCTCTTCGGATTGTAGTTGTCCACGCGAATGACCGGGACCACGGACAGGTTTGTGAACACGCTGCGGTAGGCCCGGGAGGAATCGGTCAGCCCCTTCGTGTCATCATAGTCTCTGAGGGCGGACCAATCGAACCGCCCCTGGGCATTCGAAGCGACGACCGGTGCAGGGAATCGGCCGTCCAGCGGCCCGGGTTCGTAGCGATGTTCCCCTGCCGGCACGGGAGGAGGTGCCGTGTACCGATAGATCTTGTACCCTCCCGACGTATATGCCGCATACACGAGGTCACCGCCGGCGCTGACCGTCGGGTAAAAAGCACCGCCCAGCACATTCGTCATCTGATCGATCCGCTGGCTCGCAATGTCGTACCGGTAGATATTGAAGATGCCGCCACGGTCGGCACTGAACCAGAAGGTCTTGCCATCCGGTGCAAAGCGTGCTGCGCGCTGGTCATCATCGCCGGTGACGAGGAATGCCAGATCGCTCCCATCCGGACGTATCCATGCGATATCCCGGCCATCCTTGATCGAGTGATCGAACACGATCCGCGATCCATCCGGGCTCCAGCAGGGATTGTAGACCTGTTCCCCGTTCGCGTACAGTGTGATCTCCCGGTAGCCGCTGCCATCGCGGTTGGTCACCGCAAGGTTCGCGGTGCCGTCGCGGGAGACGACGAATGCGATCTTCTCTCCATCCGGCGAAACCGTCGGACTGATCGCACGTCGTCCAAAGGTAACCCGCCGTTCTTCTTCGCTCTTGAGATCATACTCGTAGATGTCGAACTGCAGCGACCAGTGGGGGTTGTCCCTCCCGGACCTGCCATAGTACAGTTTCGTGCCATCGGGCGACCAGGCGGGGGCGGTGCGGACGCCGGGTTGCACCAGGGTTTCTTTGTGCGTCGTGAAATCGTAGACGAACAGCGACGAGAGGCCGAAATAGTCCCCGTTCTTCGCGCTCGTGAACGCAAGCTTCGATCCGTCGGGTGAATATACCGGATAGAGGTTCGCAAAGCCCACCGTGGCGTCGCGCCGCCCGGCGCCGGGCATGAGCGGGTTCCGCATCATGCTCTCGAGCCGGATCCCCTCACCCGGATCGATGACCTCATACAGAGAATCGGTCACGAGCGCCGCCCCCTCACGGAGCAGAGCACGGACAGGAGCCACGCGTTCGCGATAGCTGCGCGTCAGTTCGGCCTTCCACTCGTCGTACAGGTCCGCGCCACGGATCCCCACCGCTCTCTCGATCGCACCATCGATGGTTGCAGCATCGAACCTGGACAGATTGCGCGACACCTCCCGCAATTTCGCCTCACCGAAACGTTCGCCGAAATAGCGGATGAATGCGAACCCGGCATTGTATGATGACTCGTTCCCGAGGCTGGTCTTGCCGAAGACACCCATCTGCTCCCAGGTGAGCATATTCCCGTCCAGGGCGTAGGACCGCAGGATCATGTCGCGATGCGTATCCCAGTAATCGTACTGCAACTCGCGCCGGTTGTGCTGCGCCACGCCCTCGGCGAACCACGCCGGAACGACAAAACCGGAAATGGGATAGGAGGCAACGATGTTCGGATAGCCGTAGAGCACGTCCACGCGGCGCTCGGACTCATATCCGAGCCACTGGAGATACACGGCCGGGACCTTCCGGCCGAACTTCATCGAGGTCTGGATCTGGATGATGTGCGTGAACTCATGGGTGATGACGTTCCGCAACCAGTTGTGGGTCCCGCGCAATTCAAAATCCATGCTCGGAGCGTAGATCTCGATCCGATTGTCGTAGAAGTACGCCGCACCATTGGAGATGTCGTCATAATCCTTGACGATGAAGCTCACCTTCGAATCGGGCTCGTGCTCGTAGAACGAGGTCACCGGGCCGTAGATGTCCTCGGCGATCTTGGCGATCACCCTGGCGGTCCGCTCCGCACCCTCATGATAGTGCACGAAGAAATGCTTCGTGTCGATGGTCCGCCATGAGAGTTCAGGATGCGGGAAGTCCTCCTGCGCGCGCAGGGGACAGGCAAGGAGAAGGAATGCTGCGAGGAGCACGACACCACGATGGTACACGGACACAGGACGTCCCCGTTATTTCACGACTGCGATTTTCACGACCGCCGACCCGCTTGCGGCGGTTCCTGCGGCGTCAATGTGAGCAAAATAGATACCGCTCTGAACATCGGAGAGATCCCACGCGACCTCGTTGTCCATGCCCGCGATCCCCGGGCCCTGCAACGTTGCAACGAGATCCCCGGCCATGTCATAGATCTTCACTGTGACCGTCGCCGCTTCCTTGACGAAATAGCGTATCATGGTCTTGCCGTCATACGCGGGGTTCGGCCAGTTGTATGCGCGGGATGGCGGGAAGAATTCCGACGTCTGCGGTGCGACCACGGCCGGCGTGGCATCGTATCCGGTATGTGCGGCGTCGTGCCATGCCTGGGGCCACGGCATCATCGTTCCAGCAACCGGCGACGTCGACTTCCCCGTCAGCCAGCCGGACACGGATCCGTCGGCGGAGGATGCGGCAAAGACCAGAAGCGAATCGGCGACGGTCGTGACACCGATCGATTGCTTGCCGCGGCCTGCCAGGAGCGGAAATCCATCGACGGTCTTCCCCGTCCGATCGTATGCAACGATCAGACCGAGGTCCGTTCCCCCGAGAATATCCACCCGCTGATCCCCATTCGCATCGGCGACCACCGGTGCCGCGTTCAGTGTGTCGGCGACGTCGAGCGTCACAGGGAAATTGTCGAGCATGGACCCGGAGGCATTCCAGACGAGGATCCTGTTCCCCGCAAAGACCACCACGTCACGGCTGCCATCCCCGTTCACATCCGCGAGCACCGGAGCAAGCGACAACGGCTGACCTACGCTGACCGGGAAGCCGGGAACCGGCGCGAGAGCGCCATCGAGCAGATACACAAGGCCGTCCCGGGTCGCCACCGCGATGCGTACAGATGCTCCGGTCCCGGCGACCGATGGAGCTCCGACGATCGGATGCCCGATCGCACGATAGCCAAGATCGGTCACCACGCCGCCCGTTGCCGTCCGCGCAGTGATCGCGATCGAGCCCTGCACACCCGCCACGACGAAGGCATCCTGCGCGGGATACACGGCGATCCCGGCCACATCCTCCGACGAACCCGGAAAAACGAAATCCGAGCGAAGCGCGGGAGCGTTCCGGGATACCCAATGAACATAACTGGTGAGTCCGCCCGTCGCGATCATGACCGATCCGATCACCGGCGGAGGGACGAGCGTACTTCCTCCGAACCGATACCGGAACAGAGAATCCGCACGCCCATCGGCGTTCTGATCACGCAGACTCCATGCGCGGACGCGGAAGGCCCCATCATCCGCCACGACGAAGTCCGTGACACCATCGCCATTGATATCGCTGACCGCAACACCCGAGGAAAACCCCGACGAATCATCACCCACGGCGATGAGTCCGTCCGCTGAGCCTCCCGCAAGTACCGGGCGGCCATCGACGGTCCACCCGAAGATCCGCGGAGGCTGCTTCTGCGACGGTCGCGAAGGCAGTGTGGTCCATGTCGTAGCATTCGACGTCGCGACGAACACTGCCGGTCTGCCGTTCAGCGTGGAGAGCGTGAGCGCACCAGGAGGAAGCGCCATCGCAACACCGGTCTCGCCGGTGAGCGACGTCGACCGGGGAAATCCCGCCAGGGGGCCCTTCATCCCATCGCCGAGCGTCAGCCCAACGGTCATGTGGGGTCCGCGAGCGCTAAAGTCTTTGAGCGCTACGTAACTCATCGCGCCGTCGTTGCTCGCGGTCCCGGGCGTGGACGTGGCATTGAAGATATTCTTATTCACCGGCGACGCGTTCCCGACATACCAGAAGTCCAGTGCCGTTCCGATCTCACTACCGCTTCCTGCAGAGAGAAACCCATATTCCTGTCCGAGGTCCTGCGAGCCATCGGCCTCTTCGAGATCGATACCCCGGCGGTTCATGTTCGCGTTCACGGTGTTCGTGGCAAGTCCCGCCGCGATCACGCTCTCATCGATATGCCACACCAGAACACCGCCGTCGTAAAACACACCCTTCGTGTCAACGCCACCGGGAAGGCTCCAGTCCAGATCCTCCACGTCGGTCACCGTGCCCTGAAGCCCGGCGATATCGAACGCATTGAACCCGGTCGTGTCGCGCGGATAGGTCTTCACCACGGTCGCGCCGTTGTACACCATCGTGATGCGCTGGCCGTTCTGGAGGGGGTCGCGGTTGCGGTTCTCGACCAGATAATATTCCCGGGCGCCGATCGGGATACGATAGACCGTGTCTGCGAGCGCCACTGCCGGCAGAGACAGTGTCCGCTGTCCCGGCGCTACCACGATCGGATCGATCCAGCCCAACCAGTATTTCTCCCAGGCGGAGGGCTCCGGCGGGAAGACGCCGTTGAAACTGAAGATCGACTGCCCATCCATCAGGCCGAACCGGCCGATGGCGGTGCGGCCGGTCTTGGTATCGAAGAGATCCGGAAGGCCGAAGAAATTGCCGAGCGAAGCACAGAGGAGACCGTTGATGCTGTACTCGAGAAAGACATCGCCGCCGAGTCCGGGCACAGAACGGCTTTCCGTTTCCGGAATGACGATCGAGTTCGGGATCACGAACGAGCCGTTGCGTACCGGGACGCCCGCCACGCCGTGCGCGTCCTGGAACGCTGACGGGCCGAGATAGAGCGACGGGATATCCAGGGGCGCCGGATCGTACCCGAGCGATGCGACCAGGTCGATATCGCGTCCCACGCCTGCATGGAAGACGACGAAGGCATCGTACGAGGAGAATGCGGCGAAGAGTCCGAGGGAATCCGCCGCGCGCCAGGCATCGCGGGCGAGGTCCGCCACCGGCGTGTTCCCGGTATTCTTGGGAGGGCTATAGCGCACCATCGTTGCAGGGAGTGTGATCACCGTAGGGATCAATTGCGAGCGGACCACCACCTTCCCCTTTGAGGCCTTCGCGTAATAATTCGCAAGGAAGGAGAGGTGCGCATCGAAATAGTCGCGATCACGCGGTGGCGCATCCACCGGGATATCGGCGGCAGTGACACGGGAGGTATCAAATCGACCGTTGCCTGTCGTCCTGTCGTCCTTGTCCTCCTGGAACTGGACCATGACGGCAAGGACATGCACGGTATCGGCCGCGGCGCGCACGGCACGCCTGGCCTGCGGAAGATCGGAGGGTGAAGCCATCAGGCTGTGCGATACCGGCTGCGCGGCAAGCGCTGCCGGTATCATCACGAAGCCCAGGACCCGCCAGAGCATGTTCATCATAGACGCTATTGTCCGGATTCGGGTTGCAGGTCGCTTATTTCGACTCTTCTCCACCCCATGCGATCAGCAGCGAGAACCTGATCGTATCAGAGAGCGGATGACCATCCGCCGCGGAAATGTAGCTGAAGTCGAAGCCGTAGATATCGTACCGGATACCGGCGCCGAAGGTGAGGAACTTGCGTGCGCCATAATCCGGATGCTCGTAGAAGTAGCCAAGGCGCAGCGCGATGAGCCGGGGGGCGCCATACCAGTACTCGGCACCACCGCTGACGATCACTTTCTTCATGCCCGAGCCATCGCCCCACGCACTGAACAGCGCCTTGTAGAACGGATCGGACGTCTGGTCATCGCGCCGGCGCACCAGCAGGCGGCTGAAATCGAAGCCCAGGGTCAGGTTATTGTATTCATCGTTGAGCAGCTTATACCCGAGGCCGATACGCAGGTTCGTCGGGAGCGGATCCGCCTGATCGGCGTCCACATAGGTCACCTTCGGGCCAAGGTTGGACAGATTCACGCCAACACTGAACGCATTCCCGATGTCGCCGAGCAAGGGAACCTCCAGCTTCACCGGACGGTACATGAGCGCAAGGTCGGCGCTGACGGTCGACGAGATCCCGTTCCCCTGTTCCGACTCGGTCCCGATCGGCGAGAGGGCGCTATGAATGTAGCGGACGTTCACGCCGATGCCGAGATCCTCGGAAGCCTTCGTTGCATATCCCACCGTCACCGCATACTCGAACGATTTGAACTTGTCGATGACCGTCGGGCCCGACGAATTGGTGACCGCGAACTCACCGAGGCTCAGGTAGGTCACACTGGCACCAACGGTCCCGCCGATAGCGTCGACGTCCATTCGGTAATTCAGGTGGTCGTAGAAGAGGTCCGGCAGATTGAACTGCGGCAGCCAGTTGGCATGCGTGATACTGACCTCCTGCCCCTTCAAGAATGCAAGGGCCGCAGGGTTCCAATAGATCGCCGACGCATCGTCCACCGTCCCGGTTCCGGATTCACCCATACCGGAGGCACGCGAGTTCGGGGCGATGAGCAGGAAGGGCACAGCCGACTCACCCTGAGCGCGCGCCTCTGACACAAGGCCTGCCAGCGCGAACGCCACAAGGAGCAGCGCGATGAATTGTGGTACCCGATTCTGCGTTTTCATGTGAACAACTCCTCCTGATCGATCAAGATAGACAATGACCACGTCGGGTGCGACTAGCGCAACACGGTCAATTTGCCGAGGGCCTCACTGCTGAAGCGGCCATCGGTGGTGCGTACAACGAGCTTATAAAGGTACACGCCGTTCGCGAGCGTGTCGCCATCCCGGTCGCGGCCATCCCATGGCACGCGGACCATCGGTTCGCCGGCCGTGATGGTGTGCAGCGCCTGGATCAGGCGCCCGGCGATCGTATAGATCTTCACGTCCACATCGAGTGGATCGCTCAAATTCTGCCGGAACGTGAACTGTGTCTCGCCTGCGAAGGGGTTCGGATAATTGAAGACGTCGTTGATGCTCAGGTTCCCGGAACTCGCAACCTCGAAGAAGGTCTCGGCTACGGACGAGTTGTTCTGCGAGTCCCACGCCCTGATACGGATGGTGTTCTTGCCGGACGCGAGACCGGTCAGCGGGTACTCCACCGTTCCGGCGCGGAAGTCATCCAGCGTGCTCGTGTAATTCTCGGTGAGGTCCTTGCTCTGCGTGGCACCATTGACCCATGCCTCGATTCGGTGCCCGATACCGGCGGTGGACGTATTCACGCCGCTCGAGTCCCGGAGATCGACAAGCAGGGTCGGTGCTTCGGTCACCACGTCCCCCGGTCTGAATGCCCGGGAGTTCAGGTATATCTGCATCGACGGCCCGGTGCCGTCATTGATCGCCGATGTATCGGTCCCGCCCACCCGCACCATGCCGGTGAACCCCGCTCCATCCGACCCGGCGCCGGAGAAGTAGGCAACCAGGCGGCCCCGGCCGGTCGTGTCCGCGTAGGAGATATCCTTCGGCACCATGAACGTCGCACGGAAGCGGCCGGCATTCACGGAATTCTCCCCCCGGTAGATCGTTCCGCCGGTGGAGGTGTATGCCCAGTTCCTGCCCGGGACGAAGTTCACGATCAACTGTTCCCGGCTCACATCATTCACATGCAACTGCACAACGCCGTTGAACGTTGAATCGATCCTGTTGCCGGCATTCCGGATCGTGCCGCCGACGGTCACCTTGCTCATCGCCTTCAGTACGATCGGGGTGCTGCGCGGCGCACCGCCGACACTATCCACCGGTTCGCCGTTGATGCTGTCGACCCGTGCGTAGCCGCGCGGATACGCGAGCTGGGTGGTTGGATCGCCCATGTACAGGTACTTCGCATCATTCACGGGCTCTCCCCCACCCGTCACCTTGTACAGAAACAGAGCGGTCGCCGGCCGATCCACGACCACGCGTCCATACGCGTCACGCAGGAACATCCGGCGATAGGTCCCCAGGTTGAGATCCCTGTTGCTCGAGGCGTACACTTTGCGTGATGCCGAGACGACGCCGATCGCCCCACCATCCGTTTTGTTCAGCAGCAGCTCGCTGCCTGTGTAGTTGCGGGGGTCATCGAACTGCGAGAAGTTGCAGGTCGCAAGGATGAACAATGCGAGCCGGTTCGCATTCACCATCGGCGGGATCGAGGTGTTCACCTCGAAGATCATCTCATGCGCCCACACCTTCGGGTTGCCGTGCCCCGAGTAGTTCAGGATCAGCACGCCCTGATTCACCTGGTCGATGATATCCTGCGCCGCACCCGGTTTGCGCCGCCCCTGGGCCGTGAAGACGGTGGGATACTCTGCGATGTAGATCTTCTTCTTCTCGAATTCATCCGGCGTGTACGCCGGACTGCTCAGCGTCTCGGCATCGTCACTGTGCATCGTGCCGTCCTCGCCCTCACTCGTCCACGAGTCATCGCCGACGTAGAGGATGCGCATCTTCCATCCATCGTCCGCACCCTCGGCCCGATACCGGATGGTCTTGTCCACGACGACGTTCGCCTCACGGACCGTCCGTGCAGAGATGCGTCCGAAGACCATCGAAGGCGGCGCCCCCTGCGTGAACCGTGAGAAGAAATCGTCGGTGGCATAACTGGAGATCTCGTTGCGGGATTCGATGGACTGCCAGGTCGGCACGTAACTGGATTTCGAACCCAGGATGTTCTTGTAGTCGTAGGAGGCACCACCCAGGAACAACACGAAGGTGGGCTTCACTGTCCAGGTGTCGTAGGCATACTTGAGGTAGTCACGGATCGCGGAGATATCCGGCAACCCGCCACCGAATTCGTTGTACACATTCGCGACATCCACAACGATGGACTTCAGCCCACCGTTCGTGGGCTGTTCGCGGAAGGTCTTGATGCGATCGGCGACGCTCTTGAACTCTTCACTCGTCAGGATGATGAAATCCGCCCCACCGGCGTATCCGCGGAGGTCCTGATTGGCGACCTTCTGTGCACCCGCGATCGACTTCCATGCGCCGACCGACGTCGCCCAGTATTCCGTGACCCGCCCGGCCCACAGCGTATCCCGGAAGGTGTACGAGCCAGCCACGCCGGAGATCAGGCGGACATTCGCAGGGTCAGAGACATTGAAAACCATCGGCTTGGATGTGAACTGTTGCAGCATATACTCGGCGATGCCGGTGGCATCAGGTGAACGGAAGCGCAATGCATTGTTCACGCCCCAGAGCATCCGGGGATACAGGATCTCCACCCAATCGATCCATGCCTCCGACGCCGCGCTCGACGATTGAAAACTTACGCTGAACTGGCTTGAGGTCCCGGAGAGCGACGACGAAGCCGACGCTTCGAAGGTCGCAGCATGCGCATACTGATATGATGCCTCGGACGATGACGGGAGCGCATGGGACCCGAGTACCGTGGTCCCTTCCCGCACCGTGAACCGCGGATAGGTCTCATCGTGCGCAACAAGTGTGTACCGGTAATTGATGACATCGTTCGCCACAAGGCCGGGCAGAGGGGTGACATGGGTGAACGAACCGGACGGGCCACTGATCGATTGCCCGTACCAGGCCTTTCCCGAGTTCAGTTTGTTCACCTTCTCTTCTTCGATCGCGACCATGTCGGTGAACTTCTCAACCACCACCGAGGGGGTCATCGCCGATGAGGGCTGGTCCGCCATACGCTTCCCCCGTGCCCCCCCGAACGTCAGCCAGTAATAGTTCGTCTCGGTGTAATGATTGAGGTAATGGTCCCATGTCCGGCGCGCCGGCGCATAGGTCCACCCCCGCGGCGAACGGCCATAGAAGAGGATGAAGTCCGAAGAACCCAGCTGGCCATCAGCCTCGCCTTCCACGTAGATGGCATTCTCCACGAGGTCCGACGGCCGGGCATCACCGGGATTCTCGGAGAGTTCATAGCCACCGTTCCCATAGATCCGGATCGTCCGCGGATCGAGGGATGCGACCGTGATGCCCATGGCCGTCAGCGAAGCCGCATCGAGTTTGTAGATCCCCTCTTCCGTCACGGCAAGCCGGTACCAATCGCCGGAAGCGAGGACGCTCGATGTGAGCATGGTCTTCGCCAGCGTTCGCGTTGCGCGCGGCATGGAGGAGAGCATCGAGGCATTGACGATCCCGCTGCCAAGCAGTCTCACGTCGGCCTCGTCGATGGCCTGGGCGATGCCGGGCGCGAAGGTGACCTCAACGACGATGCGGGAATACAGTCGCACGGTGCGCGCGACCGGATCATACTGGATGGGTGTGAACGTGACCGGCCCGATGAGCAGGCTTCGCACCTGTGCCGGCATCCCGGCCTCGGCAATGGCCGCGGGTGCAAAGCCGGAACGCGCATACGCCTCGCGGTCCTCGGCATAGACGGACATCTCCGGCATGCCGTCGCGGTATCGGATCTGAGGAACGGGAAGCAGGTCGACGCCCTTCCGTTCTTCATGGTCGGCCGCAAGGACCCTGACCGAAGCGGCACCCGGGGTCGGGAAGGCAATACCGGCGACGCGCCTGACCAGGTCGGGAATGCCGTGGTCGTCCGGCGATGCCGATCCTTTGCCCTCTCCGATATTGAAACGGATGCAGGTACGTCCATCGACAACCACCGTGTCGATGGAGGTGTACCGGGGCGTATATTCGAGCACGAGGACGGAAGGTGTGGAATTGAGAACGCGGATATCCGGCGTGGGGACACCGGTCCGCGCTGAAGCCGCGGCGGCCTCGCCAGCCGATGCCGCCGGCAGACACACCGGCCAGAGCATCGCCGTGACAAGGGCAATCATCGCGACCCGGACCATGTGGAACCTGACTGGACGCACGAAAGAGATCGCCTCCCGATAAATAAAAAACCGAACGTTATCTAACATCTATAACATTCGGCGGCGGACATGGTTCATGGAGCCACCAGCGTGTCATAGAATGTTCGTTAAAGGACCTTACCTGCTTGCGCAGACAATCAGCACAAACCTTTAACCGAACACTTCTATAGGCTGCACTCCAGAATGATCGATGTCTTTATCTGTGGCAATATAGCCATTGCGACCCTCTTTGTCAAGCATCAGCGACCGGAGGGCGCTCATTTGATTCTCAGACCGGAATTGGGTACATTACAATGATTGATGCAAGAAGAAGTTTATCTCCCCACGCCAATGTTCACGGAATGCCTCGTCCTCTGAATATCCTGTTCATTTCCAGCGAAGTGGAGCCGTTCGCGAAAACGGGCGGTCTCGCCGACGTGTCGGGCGCCCTTCCGCAAACCATTCGCCAGTTGGGCCATGAGATACGCGTCATGCTCCCCCGCTACGGCTCTATCAATGAGCGGAAAGCCCGGCTGCATGACATGATCAGGATGAAGGAGATCGACATTCCGGTCGGCGACCGTCATTTCCCGGCGAGCGTGAAGTCCTCGTTCATCTCGAACCCGCAGGTCAAGGTCCAGGTCTACCTCCTTGACAACAGCACCCTCTTCGGACGGACCGGTCTGTACGTCCATCCTGAAACCAAGAAGGACTTCCCCGACAACGATGCGCGGTTCACATTCTTCAACCGCGGCATCCTCGAGGTGCTGAAGAAGCTTGGCTGGCAGCCGGATATCATTCACTGCAACGACTGGCCGACCGGACTGGTTCCGGCGTACCTGAAGACCCTGTACAAGAACGATCCCTTTTATAAAGAGACGAAGACGGTCTTCACGATCCACAACATGGCGTATCAGGGGACGTACCCTCATAAGTCGTTTACCCAGACCGGCCTCCCTGCCGAACAGGATGCCGAAAGCGGCGTGATCGCCTGGGGGAACCTGAACTTCCTCAAAGCCGGACTCGTACATGCTGACGCACTCACAACGGTCAGCGAGAAGTATGCGCAGGAGATCCGCAGTTCCGACGAGTACGGGTGCGGCCTGCAGGGATTGCTCGAGAAGCGGAAACACGATCTGACCGGGATCCTGAATGGGGTCGACTACACCGTGTGGGATCCGTCGGCCGACGAGCTCATTCCCCAGCGATATGATGTGCGCTCGCTGGACCTGAAGGTCGAGAACAAGAAGATCCTGCTCGATCGTCTGGGTCTCCCCTTCGACGAGCGGGTGCCGGTGATCGGGATCATTTCCCGCCTGGCGGACCAGAAGGGATTCGATCTGATCGGCGACGTGTTGGACGAAATGATCGCGATGAAGGTCCAGCTGGTGGTCCTCGGCACAGGCGAAAAGAAGTATCACGATCTGTTCGAGAAAGCCACGAAGAAGTACCCGCGCAACGTCGGGATCTCCCTGACGTTCAACGAAGAGCTGGCGCATCTGATCGAAGCCGGGAGCGATATGTTCCTCATGCCCTCCCGCTACGAACCGTGTGGCCTCAACCAGATCTACAGCTTGCGCTACGGCACGATCCCGGTGGTCAGGGCAACGGGCGGACTCGACGACACCATCGAGGAGTATCATGCATCTGCCGGCACGGGAACGGGGTTCAAGTTCGCGCGGTATGAGAGCAGTGAGATGCTCAAGGCGCTCGGCCGCGCGGTCAAGGCCTGGGGCGACCAGAACGGCTGGCGCAAATTGATGAAGAACGGCATGGCGAAGGACTTCTCGTGGGAAGCGTCGGCACGCAAGTACGTCCAGTTGTACAGGAGCCTTGCACGCAAGTGAGTGAAGGACGCGCCGCCGTATTCTTCGATCGGGACGGCACGCTGATCGAAGATGTGGGATACCTCAGCAACGCCGCAGGGCTCAGGATGATCCCCGGCGCTGCCGAAGGAGTGCGCCGCCTGAATGACCATGGCTTCCTCACCTTCGTCATCTCCAACCAGTCCGGCGTCGCCCGCGGGTACTTCAGCGAGCAGGCGCTGGTCCCGATCCATCAGCGGCTGGAAGCGGAACTGTCCTCCGCCGGAGCGCACCTCGACCACATTTATTACTGTCCGCACCATCCGACCCGCGGCACCCCTCCCTACAATGTCGAGTGCGCCTGCCGCAAGCCCCGCACCGGCATGCTGGAGCAGGCCGTGAAGGAATTCAATGTCGATCTCCGCCGGTCATATGTCATCGGAGACAAGTTTGCGGATGTCAAAGTAGGACACACCGCCGGGACACGCACAGTGCTTGTGCTGACCGGTTACGGCCCCTCGGCCGTGCAGGAATGCCGTGAGGCAGGAATCACGCCGGATGCCGTCCGCCCTTCCGTTGCGGAAGCGGTGGCATTCATTATGGAACACACCGAAGGAGATGCACATCATCATGCGTGACGGGAAACGACGATGGCTGCCCTTGATCCTTGCAGTCGTCGTCATTGCGTGCAGTGAGGATCCCACAGAAGAGAATGCACTCGTCGCCCCCCTCCCCCTCGTGGGAGTCGCGGTGCGCGAAACCACCATCACCGCAACATCGGGTTCGTCGTTCATGCGGGTCCTCCCGATGAACGGGCCGGTCAATCTCATCGGCAAGAGCGGGAACTACACCGCCATCGGTGCGTTCGCCTTCTACTCGAACTACTTTCCGGCACGCGATACCGTGAATGTGTTGTCGGCACGGCTGTACCTTCGCGCCGCATCCTTCTTCGGCGATTCCACCGCGCAGTTCGGCTTCACCGTCCACCGGATCACTCGCACATGGACCGCCGGAGGTTCGACCTGGGACACGGTGCAGACGGGGTTCTATGACGCGGCGACGCTCCGCGGGACGTATACCGGAGGCGTCGGGGCAGACACCCAGCGCATCGTTGTCCAACTCGATACCGCCATGGCACGTGAATGGCTCAAGACCACGGACACCGACAACAAGTATGGCTTCGTCCTCGTGCCTACGCCCGGCACGAATGTCGTCCGCGGCTTCACGTCGTTCGAGGCCGATTCCGCGAAGGATTACCCGACACTCGAGATCATCGCGCAGAATGTCGCAGGCACGGTCCGCGACACCTCGACGTACTCTCTCGGCATCGACACCTTCGTTGGCAACAACGACGGGGTCATCACATCGCCATCGCTCATGGTCGCACAGGCGGGGATCGTGTACCGCAGCATCGTGAAGTTCGATGTGAGCTTCATCCCCCGCGGGTCGACCGTCCATGTCGCGGAACTGCAATTACAGCGCGACCCGGCGACCTCGAAGATCAACCGGTTCTCCGGCGACGCATCGATCGCGGCGCACATCATGCTGGCCGATTCGGCTACGGGCACCTTCAGCACCACAGGCAGCACGGGCTCGGTGAAAGCGGGGACCACCGACACCTATGCCGCCGAGATCTATTCCACCGTGCAATCCTGGGTACGCGGATCGAACTACGGCCTCCTCCTGCGGGTCAACGGCGATCAGGAGTTCGCAAGCTTCGACCTGATCACGTTCCATAGTGTCGGAGCCACGAACGCCGCCCTGCGGCCCAGGCTCCGCATACTCTATTCCATTCCCCAGAACTGACCGGTGAGGCGATCGTGAGAAGGCTCTTCCGTGGTACATTGATCATCCCTCTCCTTCTGGCAGCAGTGCACGCCTATGCCGGCAGTGGCGGGTCCATCTACTCATTCCTCGGCATCGGCGACCTCCACATGTCGCCCAGCGTCCGCTCGGCCGGCATGGGCTATACCGGCTACGCCACGCCGGCGCCCTATGTCATCAATACCATGTCGCCGGCTACCTGGTCCCGGATCGATCGCGCTCGTATCGAGGGCGGCCTCCAGTATGAGGGCTTCAGCTCCTCCAACGGATCAACGTCCCGTTTTCTGGCCAGGGCCGATGTCAGCGCGGCGCTGCTCGCGCTGCCCCTCTCGCAAGCGCAGGGCATCGTTGTGGTTGCGGGGTTCACGCCGTTCAGCAAGGTGGACTACAACACCTACACGAACGGCACGTTCATCGGGTCCGCCGACACGCTGGCCTACGCGATCAACCATACCGGCCGCGGCGGGATCAGCAAAGCCATCCTGGGCTCATCCTGGGCACCGACGAAGAGCCTCGCCTTCGGCGCGAACCTGAATTACCTCTTTGGTACCGTGGAACGAACGAGCTCCATCATTCCACGATCATCCACGTTCCCCGGCAGCGACCAGACCGAAGAATCGACGATGAGCGGCACGACGTTCACGATCAGCACCGTCGTCGACAGCCTCGGGGAAGTGAGCCCCCTGCTTGCACCGTTCTCCTTCGGGATCGCCTTCACCACGGGCACGAACCTGACCACGACCCATCGGTACACCTACCTCTTCACGGACCAGCGTGATACGACGCAGGAAACGGAAGAGGCCTTCGGCATCCCCACAACCTTCGGATTCGGACTCTCGTACCGCGCGAGCGATCGCGTGGTGCTGGCGGCCGACGTGGTGACCCAGGCCTGGTCCGGCTCGCTGTTCCGGGGGAAGACGCCCTCCGGGCTCAGGAATTCCACCATGATCGGGATCGGGATGGAACGCACGCCCGCCCGCGAATCAGGACAACCACTGCTCGATCGCATCGCCTACCGGTTCGGGGCGATGTATCATCAGACCTACATTGCGCCCAACGGCGATCCGATCAATGCCTGGGCGGTCACCGCGGGGCTCGGTATCCCCGTCAGCGCCGACACGCGGTTGAATCTCGCCATAGAATACGGCAGCAGGGGCACGACGGACAAGAACATGATCAGGGACAACATCATCCGGTTCTCCGCGTCACTGACGATCAGCGAATTGTGGTTCCAGCGCTACGAAGAGGAGTGAGATGAAGAACCTTGTGCAGCATGATCCTGAGATCGCCGCAGCGATACGGAGCGAGATCCACAGGCAGAATACCAAGCTCGAGCTCATCGCGTCCGAGAACTTCGTCAGCCTCGCTATCCTTGAAGCGGTCGGCTCCCCGCTCACCAACAAATACGCCGAAGGATATCCTGGGAAACGCTACTACGGCGGCTGCGAGTTCGTGGACATCGCCGAGGAGCTTGCGCGTGACCGGGCTAAAGAGCTCTTCGGCGCTGACTATGCCAACGTCCAGCCGCATTCCGGCTCACAGGCGAACATGGCGGTGTACTTCACCTTCGTGAAGCCCGGCGACACGCTGATGGGCATGAACCTCTCCCATGGGGGTCATCTCACGCACGGCTCACCGGTGAACTTCTCGGGGCAATTCTACAAGTTCATACCCTACGGTGTGAACCCGCAGACCGGGATGATCGACTTCAACGAGGTCGAAGACCTCGCGAAGAAGGAACGTCCCAGAATGATCACGGTCGGCGCCAGCGCGTATTCCCGGAACATCGACTACAAGGCGTTCCGGACGATCGCGGATTCGGTTGGCGCATTCCTCTTTGCGGATATCGCACACCCGGCCGGACTCATCGCGCGGAAGCTGCTGAACGATCCGATCCCCCATTGCCATGTGGTGACATCGACGACACACAAGACGCTGCGCGGCCCCCGCGGAGGGTTGATCCTCCTCGGCAAGGACTTTGACAATCCGTTCGGGCTCGTTGCTCCGAAATCCGGCCGCACGAAACGCATGTCGGAGCTGCTCGATTCCATGGTCATCCCCGGCATCCAGGGCGGACCCCTCATGCATGTGATCGCTGGCAAGGCCGTCGCCTTCCGCGAAGCACTCCAACCTTCGTTCGAAGTGTACGGCCGCCAGGTCATCAGCAATGCGCAGACGCTCGCGAAGGCGCTGACGGCCCGCGGCTACAACATCGTTTCCGGCGGCACGGACAACCACCTCATGCTCATCGACCTCCGTAACAAGAACATCACCGGGAAGGATGCGCAGGAGGCACTGGACGAGTCGGGCATCACGGTGAACAAGAACGCGGTGCCGTTCGATGACAAGAGCCCGCTGATCACCAGCGGTATCCGCGTCGGCACACCGGCACTGACGACCCGCGGGATGCGTGAGCCCGAGATGGAACGCGTGGCAGCACTCATCGATCGCGTGATCAAGGATGCAGCCTCGTCGACGGTCCACGCACAGGTCGCAGCGGATGTGGAACGCCTCTGCCTCGAATTCCCTCTTTATCCCGAGCTCCAATCATGACGTCGTCGGAAGGGCTGAGGCATGGCTGACATGCCGGACACCGGACCGGGAAACGAAACCGGCAATGAGATGTCGTTCCTCGATCACCTCGAGGAACTCCGCTGGCGTGTGATCAAAGCCATCATCGGTGTGGCACTGGGCATGATCCTGTGCTGGGTCTTCATTGACTGGATCATGGACGATGTGCTGCTGCGGCCCATCGTCCGCGTCAATGCATCGCTCCTTCCCGGACAGCCACCCATCAAGCTTCAGAACCTGAAGCCGTTCGGTCAGCTCTTCCTGTACATGCAGGTGGCGATCATCGGCGGTGCCATTCTGAGCCTGCCCAACATCCTGTATCAGGTCTGGGCATTCATCGCCCCGGGACTCCTCCCGAAGGAACGGGGAACGGCACGTGCCGTTGTTGCGTTCTCGTCGCTCTGCTTCCTCGGCGGTGTGGCGTTCGCCTACTTCGTGATGCTGCCGGCGGCGCTCAGCTTCTTCGCGACGTTCGGGACCGCCACGATCGAGAACAACATCGCCGTGAACGAGTACATGAATTTCATCATCAGCGTGATGCTCGCGGCCGGCGTCGTCTTCGAACTCCCGATGGTATCCTGGTTCCTCTCGCGGATCGGGATCCTGACCCCGAAGTTCATGCGTCAGTACCGCAGGCACGCCATCGTGATCATCTTCGTCCTGGCAGCATTCCTGACGCCAGGCACCGATCCTGTCAGCCAGATCCTCCTTGCGGTCCCGCTGCTCGTGCTGTATGAGATCAGCATCTTCGTGTCCGCCTGGGCCTCCCGCAAACGGGATGCCGCAGCAACACCCTAACGAATCCCCGCGCACCAGCAAAGGCAAGTTGTGGACCTGCAGGCCATAGCGTCACCGATCCAGCATCACCTCCCGCTCTTCGACCGGGTCTTCCGCGAGGCGATACGTTCCCGCATCGGGTTGGTCGACCTCGTGACGAAGTACCTCGTGCGGCAAAAGGGCAAGAAGGTCCGCCCGATCCTCGTCCTCCTCAGCGCCGAACTCTGCGGCGGGGTGAACGAGAAGAGCCACCGGGGCGCAGCACTGGTGGAGATCCTGCACACCGCCACCCTCGTCCACGACGACGTGGTGGACGACGCGGACACGCGGCGCGGACTCGCCTCCATCAATGCGGTGTGGAAGAACAAGATCGCGGTGCTGATGGGCGATTACCTTCTGTCGCGCGGGCTGCTTGTTGCGCTCGACCACGATGACTTTGCGTTCCTGAAGATCAACTCCAACGCCGTCCGGCGGATGATCGAGGGCGAACTCCATCAGATCCAGCGCAGCAGGAAACTGGATATGGATGAAGAGAAGTATCTGCGCATCATCGGCGACAAGACCGCATCACTGCTTTCCACATGCTGCGAGATCGGGGCGACCAGTGCGACAGATGACCCCGAGTCGCAGCGCCGGCTGCGCGAGTACGGTGAACTCGTCGGGCTGGCATTCCAGATCCGCGACGACATCCTCGATTACACGGGACGCAGATCGATCACCGGCAAACCGACAGGCCTCGACCTCAGCGAAAAGAAGCTGACCCTGCCGCTCGTGCACGCCCTTGCCCATGCCCAGGCGTCGGAACGAAAAGAGATCCTCGGTATGATCAAGGCCGGCGGCAAAAAGATCGACGTCCGCCGCATCGTGCGCTTCGCGGAGGAGCGCGGCGGCATCGCCTACGCGACCGAACGGGCGCGCCACTACGCGGCGGAGGCGAAGGAGCAGATCGCGGCTTTCCCGGACTCGCCCAGCAAGGCATCGCTCGCGGCGTTCGCGGATTTCGTCGTCGACCGCGACAAGTGACTGTTGCGCACCCCTTGAAATGACGCGGGGCGGTCCGTTGGACCGCCCCGTTCTTTTTTCCTGCCTCTGTCCAGCGGCGCGCTATGCGGGCCTGATCGTCAGGACCGGACACGGCGCATGATGCACAATGCGGTCCGCTGTGCTCCCGAACAGTATATGCTCAACACCGCTGTGCCCGTGCGTGGCCACGATGATGAGATCCACCGCCTGCGCTTCCGCTTCCGCGAGGATCTCGTGATGCGGGTTGCCTGTCCGCACTGCGTACGTCGCGGGTACCGATCGGCCGATCTCACGCTCGATCAATGTCTGCAACTCCTCCGCACCCTTCTGCCGCAGCTCTTCTTCAACGCGGGGCAACACCACCTGCCCGAAACCGAGATCGGCGGGATAAATGGTGGGTTCCACGACGTAGACCAGATGCAGCGCTGCTTTGAACTGGCCGGCCATCGGCACGGCGTACTTCAACGCATTCTTGGAGTGGACAGAGAAATCGATCGGGACGAGGATCCGGCGGATGCCCAGCGCGGTCACAGGAGCGGCTGCCCGCTTCGGACCCGGGGATTTCCTCCGCACCGCCGGGGACGTGTGGGCCGCCCGGCGGGGTGTTCGTGCAGCCGTTCGCGTTGTTTTTTTCATCGCATTCCTCCCTTGGCTGTGAGGATGGATTACTTCGTGTACACGAACTTCAGCCAGTTGTGGGGATCGTTGGCCTTGGTTACAATATCGAAAAATGCTTTCTGCAATGCCATCGTGACCGGGCCGGGCTTTCCGGTCCCGACCACATTTTTGTCCACCGACCGGATCGGCGTGATCTCCGCCGCGGTCCCGGTGAAGAACATCTCATCAGCGACATACAGCGATTCGCGCGGCATGGCGCCCTCGCGGATCTCGATGCCCATCTCGCGCGCAAGCTGCATGACGGATGAACGGGTGATACCGGGGAGCAAGGACGCAGCGAGGTGTGGCGTAAACATGATGCCGTCGCGGACAAGGAACAGGTTCTCCCCGCTCCCTTCGCTCAGGTTCCCCGACACATCCAGTGCGATCGCTTCCGCAAAGCCGTTCTGGATCGCTTCTACTTTCATCAACTGCGAGAGCAGGTAATTGCCGCCGGCTTTCGCCATCGTCGGGAAGGTGTTCGGTGCCGGGCGGTTCCAGGTGGAGACGCAGACGTCGATACCATTGCCGAGGGCCTCGGGGCCGAGATACGCCCCCCATTCCCACACGGCTATGGTAAGGTCCACCGGACAGGCCAGCGGATTCACGCCAACATCACCGTACCCGCGATAGGCGACCGGACGGATATAGCACGCCTTCATCTTGTTCACCTGGATCGTATCCAGGATGCCCTGCTCCACCTGCGCCTGGGTCCATGGGAGCGGGGTACGGTAGATCTTCAGGGAATCCAGCAACCGACGGACGTGAAGGTCGAGCCGGAAGATCGCCGGACCTTTCTCGGTATTGTAACAGCGGATCCCTTCGAACCAACTGGTGCCATAATGGATAACGTGCGAGAGAACGTGGATCCGGGCATCATCCCAGTTGACCATCGTGCCGTTCATCCAGATCTTATCGACTTTTTGTACTGGCATAACGTCCTCGTCAGGGGGTGGTAGTATTACAACTCCATTTGATAGAGACGATGGCGCTTGATGAGCTCACCCTTCAGCATATGCGCCCCGCGGTTCATCATGACATTGTCTTCAAGCACCCAGCTCGCTTCGCCGCGCGGGATCCCGGTGTTCGTGATCCGGCGTGCGATCTCGTAGAACAACACACCGCCGATGCCGGAGTTGAGGTACTCGGGGAGCACTCCCAGCATGACGATGCGCGAATCATCGATCCGCTTTTTGAGGAACAGCATGCGGAGGATGGCCGGGAGGAGCCATCCGCGCTTGTTCCCCTTCAGAATGATATTGTAGTCCGGCAGCGCGAGGGCGAACCCGACGGGTCTCCCTTTCACCTCAACAAAGATCACGAATTCAGGATTGACGATGGCCTTGAGGTCCTTGGCCATGTAATTGAATTCCTCATCCGTCAACGGAACTTCACCCCAGTTGTGGATCCAACCCTTCGAGTAGAGCTCGTGGATCCGCTTGACCTCGTTGTCGAAGTCCTTCATGTTGAACTTCCGGAAGACCAGACCCTGCCGCTGCCGTGCGGCTTCCGAGACACGAACCAGTTTGTCCGTGAATACCTGATCCTGGTGCAGACCCCAGGAATAGAGGTCCTTCACCTTCGTGAATCCGTAGGTCTCGACGAGTTTGGGATAGTACGGTGGATTGTACGCCATGAGGATCGCCGGACTGCGGTCGAAGCCTTCGACAAGCATTCCGACCTCGTCATTGACGGACGGACTTACGGGCCCGCGCACCGCGGTCACCCCGCGCGCCTTGAGCCAACGGACAGCCTCGTCGAAGAGCGAACTTGCCACTTCCTGGTCATCGAGACATTCAAAGAAACCGAAGAATCCTATGTTCTCGTTGTGCTCGCGGTTGTGATTGTGGTTGATGATGGCGCCAATGCGCCCGACCACTTCCCCGTTGCGCTCCGCCAGAAAGAATTCCGCATCCGCATGCTTGTAGAACGGGTTATGCTCCCGGTCCATCAGCTTGCGCCTGTCCATCAACAGGGGCGGCACCCAGTACGGATTCCCCTCATAGGGCTTCCACTGGAACTTGATGAAAACCTTCTCGTCTTTTTTCGAACGCAGGGGACGAACAGTGACGGAACTCATGCGGTCACGGCCTCACAGAGATAGGACGGGGAATAGACTTGCAACGGCCCGGAGGGCACCGGTGAACGGAATGAGCCGGCCCGCCCCCTGATACGGGGCGGGACCGGTCTCCGTGACGATCAGCTGATCACACCGAGCTTCTTGCCGATGACCGTGAAGGTTTCGAGGATGCGGTCGAGGTGCTTGTCCTCATGGGTGGCCATGTAGCTGGTCCGCAGCATCGCCATGCCCGGAGGCACACCGGGGCTGACGAACGCATTCACAAACACGCCGGCATCGAACAGCTCGCGCCAGAACTTGAAGGTCAGCATGTCCTCGCCGATGATCACCGGCACGATCGCGGTCTGGGCATCAAGGACGTGGAAGCCAAGTGCCTTGAACCCCTGACGCATCTTGTCCGCGTTGCGGATCAGGTTGTCCATCCGCTGCGGCTCCGCCTCCAGAATGGTCAGCGAGGCAAGCGCAGCCGCCACTGATGCCGGGGTCGGGCTTGCAGAAAAGATCAGTGCCGGAGCATGGTGCTTGAGATAATTGATGACGGGACCGTCGCCGGCGACGAACCCGCCGAGAGACGAAAAGGTCTTCGAGAAGGTCCCCATCGTCATATCCACTTCTTTTTCCAGGCCGTAGTGGCTCGCGGTCCCGCGGCCCCCCTTGCCGATCACACCGGTGGAGTGGGCATCGTCGATGAGGATCCGCCCATTGTATTTTCGGGCGACCTCGACCAGACGGGGCAGGTCAACGATCAGACCGGTCGTGCTGAACACGCCATCGGAGACGACCAATTTGGGCACTTCGAGTGGCAGCTTGCTCATCACCCGCTCGAGGTCATCCATGTCATTGTGCTTGAAACGGATCATCTCGGCGAAGGCACCCTTTGCCATCAGGTTGCCGGCGACGATGCATGCGTGGTTGTCTTTGTCAGACAACACATACTCGCCCTTCTGGACCAGCGTGGGGATGATCCCCTGCGCAGTCTGGTACCCGGTACTGAAGAGCAGACAGGCTTCCTTGTGGAAGAACTTCGCAAGGCGCGCTTCAAGCTCGATGTGCAGATCGAGTGTACCGGTGAGGTAGCGCGAACCGGAGCACCCCGTGCCGTACTTCTCGATGGCCTTGATCGCCGCTTCCTTCACACGCGGATCGGCGGTGAGGCCCAGATAGTTATTGGAACCGGCCATGATGATCTTGCGCCCCTCGATCGTCACCACCGGCCCCTCATTTTCCTCGATCGGCCTGAAATAGGGGTAGAACCCCGCGGCTTTGATCTCATCCGCACGGGTGAAAGCCAAGCACTTCTGGAAGAGGTCAACGGGTTTCTTGGCGGTCGCTTCAGGAGGTGTCATCAGCGTTCTCTTGGAAATCTCTAACACGAAGGTTTGATTAGATGAAAGTATTTTAATATACTTTACCACCGTCTGAAAGTCAATTGAGAACCCCCATGAAAACAGCACTCGTTACCGGTGGCAGCGGCTTCATCGGCAGCCACCTTGTTGAACTCCTTCTTCAAAAGGGCTACGCAGTCCGTTGTCTCCTCAGGAAGACAAGCAGTACCGCCTGGCTCAAAGATCTCCCGATCACGGTCATCCAGGGGGATGTGTACGATGAGCAGGCGCTCGCCGCGGCAGTGGCCGGCGTCGACTATATCTATCATTCCGCAGGGCTGACCAAAGCCAAAGAGAAATCGGAATACTATCGGGCCAATGCCGGGGGGACGCGCAACCTCCTGCAGGCGGCGATCCGTCACGCGCCCAACCTGAGCCGTTTCGTACAGATCAGCAGCCAGACGGCGGCAGGCCCCAGCCCCACGGCAACACCGATCACCGAGGATCAATCCGGCGAACCCATCACCACGTATGGGAAGTCCAAACTCCAGGCGGAAAAGGAATGCCTCGCGCTGCTCGACAAACTACCGATCACCATCGTCCGCCCCCCCGCCGTCTTCGGTCCGCGGGACAAGGACGTGTTCGAGTTCTTTGCAACGATGCAGAAGGGGCTCCAGCCCGTGGTGGGTTTCGGGGAGAAATACGTGACCCTCATCCACGTGAAGGACCTCGTCCGTGGCATCGTCATGGCCGGCGAAAGCCCGAACAGCGTGGGAAAGACCTATTTCATCGGCAGCAAGAAGACGTATGGATGGAAGGAAGTCGGACAACTCACGCGCAAGGCCCTTGGCCGCGGCGCCGTGACGCTCCGCGTCCCCGAAGCCGGGGTCTACGTGATCGCAGCGTTCGCCGAGTTCTTCTCGCTGTTCTCGTCCAAGCCGGCGCTGATCAACTTTGAAAAAGCCCGGGACATGGTTCAGGATTACTGGACGTGTGATTCAGCGAAGGCGAAGCGCGATTTCGGTTATGAGCAGGAGATCACTCTTGAGGCCGGCATCAACGATACGATCGCGTGGTGCAGGCAGCAGGGGTGGTTGAAGTAACACCGCGGCATCCGTTGTGGGGCGGTGCATGCACCGCCCCAGCACCATCGGCAGCCCCGCGTCCAGATCCATTGCACCAATGGTGCACCCCGCACCGCGTGCCAATGGCGCCGTCGTCCATTTGTGTAGGGCGGTGCATGCCCGCCCCACACCACCCCGCGCCCATATCCATTGCACCAATGGTACCCCATCCCTGCCCCGTCGTCCATTCTTGTGTAGGGCGGTGCATGCACCGCCCCCCAACACCATCGGTACACCGCACATTCAGCGGTCGCGCAAGACCTTGATCAACGCCTCCCTGTTCTGCTCCCACCCTTCATCGCCGCTGACGCCCGGCAATTCCAGGGTGATGATTGGGATCTGCCGTTCCAGACCGGCATAGGTGCCAAGAGATCCCGGCGTCGGATACCCGATGCTACCGCTCACCGGATATCCGTTGAGGGCACCGATGCGCTCCGCGATCTCTTTCCCCGGCCCGTCGTAGTTCACAACGTGGAGAGCAGCGTGCAGGGTGATGATGAGGCACGGCTTGAAGCGGTCGATCAGTGACATCACCAATTTCGTTTCCGGTTCCGACGCTGGTTCTGTGCCGTGGCGCGCGATCCCCTTCCGCTCTCCATTCTCCCAGTTGGCTGTAGGGAAGTTCCTGTTGATGTCCACGCCATGAGCATTCCAGCGGGTCCCCCGTTCCACTCCATCCGGATTCACCACTGGCACGAACACGATCCGCCGATGCAGCGGATCACCCGCCCCCGCCGCGAACGCCTCTGCCAACCTCACCACAACGGTGCCGCCGGCGGCCTCGTCGCCATGCATACTCCCGAGCACCAACACGGTACTGTCGCCCCGCCCTTCTTCGCGGAAAACGATGGCACGCCCCTCCACGGATCTACCGCACTCAGTCCAGAGTCCGGGGTGGCGACCGATGTCGGCGAGCGGATCACTCCCCCGGCCGATCCCCGAGGAAGAACAACCATTCGACATCAGCATCAGAAGCACTACAAGGGAAGTAGAGTGCCGGTGTTTGCCAAGGGAACTCATGGTTCCTCGAGCTGGAGAGAAGATGAATGAAGGCCAATGCATGGCAGGAAAATACCCAAAAACGCATCCGGTGTCAAACCTTGCGCCATTTCTTTCCACGGGTTCGGAATTCTTTCGGCGTCCTCCCCCGGTACCATGAAAACCTTGCGCCTCGAGAACGCGCTACCGTCGTGGGCTGTACTTCGTGAGATGGCTCAGGACGATGTAGAGGGACTTTCCGAACTCGTGGCGTGGGGTGGGGGACCTCCATTCCTCCAAAGTCGACCCTATAGACTGCTGATCCGTTGGGTTCCTCGGGTGCGGCCCTTCCAGGCTGAAGTGCGTCGGCGGGTGTAATCGTACCTAGGGCGACGGGGCCCCCGCCCCCTGCGCGGGCCCCGCCCCCCACCCGCCCCCGCCCCGGGGGCGGTGCACCCGCCCCTACCCCCGACACCTCTGTGTTCCGATGAACTTGTACCAATGGTGCCGCGTCCCGTTTGGATTTTCCCTATCACTTGGCTATCATGCAGGGGTGAGGCTCTCTACCCCCCCCCCGTTCAGGTTCCGAAGGAAACCCATGCGACGATCCCTGATGATGCTTCTCCTCTACACTCTTCCCCTGTTCACGTTCGGCCAGGCGAAGTACTCTACTCCCCACTTCACCCTGGCTATCAGCAAGTCCGGACAACTGACCAGTCTCTTCGATGTCGCCGGCAAGAAGGAGTACATCGCCGCTCGCCAGCCTGCACCGTTCGTATCCATCCGGACCACAGCCGGGATCGAAGCCCCCTCAACAGTGATCCGTATGGGAGGCGATACACTCCGGTTCACCTACCAGCGCAGCAAGACGGTCGCAGACGTCAGCGTTTCCATGCATCCGACCCACCTGACCTTCGAAGTAGTCCGTGTCTCTCCGCCCGGTGTGGTCGATGCCGTCATCTGGGGACCCTACCCCACCCGCATCACCAAGACCATCGGAGAGATCGTGGGCGTCGTGCGGGATGGCCGGTATGCCATCGGGATCCAGGCGCTCAACCCGAAGACGATCGGGAGCTACCCCGACAATGCCGAGGGGTTCGATATGTCGCGCGGCCGCGCGGCGGAGCCCCGCCCCTGGGGGAGCGTGCTGCAGTGTTACAGCCTGGACCGCTCACGGCCACGCCAGGCGGATGTGTGGCTGGGATCCTTCCCCGCAATGCCCATCGAGCCGATACCGGGCGAGACCGTTGTGGGTTCGAAGATCGCACTGTTCGGCTGCCGTGAGGCCGATGCGCTCGACATGATCGGTGCCATCGAGATCGCCGAGGGCCTCCCCCATCCCATGCTCAACGGCGTGTGGTTCAAGAGATCCCCGGAGCAGGGTCGCTCCTACCTCATTGCGGACTTCGACGAGGCCATGCTGGATACGTTGCTGACGTGCACAGAGCGCGCCGGCCTCATGTCGCTCTATCATATGCAGCCGTTCGCGAGCTGGGGGCACTATCAGGTGAACACGAAGATCTTCCCCGCGGGGGCAGCCGGACTCCGTGCCTGCGTCGCGAAAGCACAGGCCCGCGGCATACGCCTCGGTGCCCACACGCTCACCACGTTCATTCAAACCAACGACCCCTACGTCACACCCGTTCCCGATCCACGCCTTGCAAAGACCGGATACAGCACGCTCACCGCTGCCGTGGACACGACGGCAACAGAGATCCCGGTGGAGTCCCCGGTGTACTTCGCAAACGAGAAGGCGAACTGGCTGCATGCAGTGGTGGTCGGCGATGAGATCATACGGTACCGGACAGTGTCCGAGAGAGCACCCTGGATCCTCCTGGACTGCCAGCGGGGGGCATTCGGTACCCGCATGGCATCCCATCCACAGGGGGCGGTGATCGGGAAACTGCTCGATCACCCGTACGAGGTATTCTTCCCGAACTTCGAACTCCAGCGCGAGATCGCGCGGAATCTTGCGCGCACCTTCAATGAGACCGGACTCGGACAGATGGATTTCGATGGACACGAAGGATGTGCGTCGTCGGGTCAGGGAGACTATGCCTACACGCTCTTCGCGCAGGATTTCCACGAGAATCTGGATCACCCGGTGATCAACGGCACCAGCAACTCGAAGCACTACTACTGGCATGTGAATTCGTATTGCAACTGGGGGGAACCGTGGACGGAAGGGTTCCGTGAGAGCATGCAGGAGTACCGGATCAGCAACCAGGCGCTGTTCGAACGGAACTACCTGCCGAACATGCTCGGATGGTATCTCCTCACGCCGGCGACAACCCTCTCGGACATGGAATGGATGCTGGCACGGGCTGCCGGGTTCAATGCCGGCTTTGCGCTTGCGACGAACATGGAGGCCATCCGGGGCAACGCCGAGCTTGGCCCGATCCTGGATGCGATCCGCGAGTGGGAGACGGCCCGCCGTGCGGGCGTGTTCACCCCGGCCCAGCGGGCGCTCATGAAGGACCCGAAGAATGAATTCCATCTGGAGGCCGCGGGGAGCGGTTCATGGCGACTCTACCCGTACCACGAGACGGCCCCTTTCCGCCACGAGCGGATCGTCCGGCAACCCGGAGAACCAACGTCCGCCCGTTGGGCCTTCACAACGGCGGATACGAAGCAGCCAATGCAGTTCAAGCTGCGTGCTGTTGGCGATGGAGGAAGTATCGCCAACCCTTCGTTCGAGGTCGACCGCTCCGCGCGGATCACATTTGCCGTGGAGCTGCAACCCGGACAGACGCTGGTATGTGAAGGCGCAACAACTGCGAGGGTCTATGACAACAAGGGCAGGCAGGTGAGCACGGCGATAGCCGCCGGCGCGGTGCCCTTGATGGCGGCAGGTGCGCACGAAGTGAAGTTCGCATGTGAGTTCAAGGGCACGAGCTCACCGGCAGTTGCGGTGACATTCAAGACGCGGGGGGAAGCGGTGGTGGTGCGCTAAGCAAGAAGTACATGGTTCCGGTCCATGCCCGGGGGCGGTGCTTGCACCGCCCCGGTAACGATCGGAAGACTGCTTCTTATAGAGGTTCAAGCATCGCCCTGGTGAACGCACTCCCGTGCTACCGCACAGGATCCAGCAACGGGATATACAACCCTCCCAGAACGCTCCGCGCCTGAAACCCGCACTGCTTCGCTGTCTGTGTATCATACCAATCCGAGAACGGAACCCGGTCGGGTGTGGCGTTCACGTATGCAACAATGGTACGCGCATACTCTGCCACAACAGTCCGGTCGCCGCTCATCGTCGCGACCCACAGCATCCACTCCGGTTTCGTGAATGCCGCCCGGTTGTCCAGTGGCAACCCGTAGGTCTGCATCTTCGTCCGGTAATACGCCAATTCCTTTGTCGCGATCTCAGGCGAGAAGAGGTGGAGCCCGAGCAGGCGGTCCCAGACGAGATTGTACTTCATACTCCACGTCCCCGGCCGGTCGAATGCGAGCCGATAGTGGTCGCCGTCACGCGCCATGGTCTCCCACTCCACAGCATACTTCTTCGCAAGGGCCTGATACGAGGACGCCTCCGCGCCCTCTCCCGCGAGCTCACACAACTTCGCATAACAGCCAAGCGCGACGATCGCCTTCACGGACAGATTGGTGTTGTGCGCCAGGTGCCCGGTGAAGTCGTCCGTGCACAACTGGTTCTCGGGATCGAGGCCTTTCTCCTTCAGATATGTTGCCCATGTCTGCAGCAGCGGACGATAGCGCAGGGCGAACGATCTGTCCTTCGTGATCTTTGCCAGAGCATATGTCAGGATGATCATGTTCCCGGATTCCTCCACCGGCATCTGATCGGATTCATCAAGCTCACCGCCGCCGTACACCTGCCCGTTGGCCAGCGGGTACGTCCCGATATCATGCGGAGCGAACGGAAACCGCCAGCGCGGGAGTCGCGCATATTCGAAGACCGGCCTCAGCATCGCTTCCAGCAGGGCCGGATTGAACGCGAGAAAGATCGGGGCCGACGGATAGATGACGTCCACGGTGCTGATGCAGCCGTTGCTGAAGTTCTCTTTGGGAAACAGCATCGCATCCCCCTCGAGATCGATCGCCAGTTTGTGTGCAGCGATCGTGTGACGGTACGCCAGGATGCACAGCCGGGCGAACTCACTTCCGCCCCTTTCCTCACAGCGCCGCGTCAAGTCGCGGTCGAACGCCGCGCACACACCGGCGAGGGTCCGGTACGAGGCCTCACCGTCGCGCAGCACGTCCACGATCGTCTTTCCCCCTTTCGTCCAATACGCAGGGATGCGCCGGCGGAGGAACTCGATCGAGTACCGGTCATCATACGCGAGCAATGCGTGGACGGACACGGGGGAAGAGCCGACCGATCGCAGATCGAACGCACAGGCCTGCACGATCCAATCGTCGTTCGCCGGGCGGGGCATCATCAGATCGTCCGACTCCGGTACGGTGCCGGTCGTCCGGAATGCTCGCCGGGACACCCGGGCGGGGGCGATGGCGCCGCTGCCATTCTGCCCGTGCGGGACCGCAAGGTACACGGAGCCCCAATCGATGCGGAGGTCATCCCCCCGCTTGCCAAGGATCTTCTGATCCGAGGACCCCATCCTCAGCACTTCCATCCCCTTCACGCGCACGCGCCCCCAGGCAACTTCCTGATCGTGGGTGTTGATACAAAGCTCGGCGGTATGCTCGAGGTAGACCTTCACTGCATGAGGCTTGCCATCTGTCGACTGAGCCGACCAGGTGACATACGTCAGCGGGCGTGAGAGGATCTCGAGGGAATCCGGAAGAAGCGGACTCAGGAACGTCAGGGTGATGGAAACCCCCGCACCGTCGAACACATACGATGTACTCGTCGGCGTCACGCTGAGCGCGCCACCATCCATCGCCGGCACATCAGGCGGATTCGGTCCGAGCAGCCGGTAGCAAGCACCATCAATGGACACCATCGAGAACACGCCCATGGTCTTGCCGGTCCAATGCCGCGTGATGTCTGTCTGAGGCCGGTCAGCAAAGGACCAGATGCTGAAGTACGGGTCGTGCGTCACGAGCGGTACCGCAGGTGGACGGAAACCTGAGGGTTGAGCCATCGTGATACCCGGAAGCGTGGCGGCAAGGATGAAGAGGATCATCAGTTTCATGGATGGGTCGCGATGTGAATGATGAAAGGCGGAGAATGAAGGCTTTCGCAACCTCAAGATCGCTGATCGAACGCACTATTTCAAGTGCAGGCGTTGCTTTCATATCCCCGATGTCATATGCCCGACGATGTCCCTTGCATTGCCATGTGGATATGCTCACGCAGGCGATCTCCACAGAGCACCCGAACAGTTGATTTTGCAGCGAGAATCTCCGTTCTTTGGGCAACCCTAACCAGAGGTGAAGAGGCGATGACGATGGCAGTTGGATCCCGCTTAGCTCCTGTGCTTTCGATACCCCACGGTGGCGGCCCGCTCCCGCTGATGGGAGACCCCGGCCACCAGACCATGGTGGATTTCCTCACGCGCGTTCCGCGTGAACTCCCCCGCCCCGAAGCGATCCTGGTGATCAGCGCTCACTGGGAGGAAATGGCGCCCACCGTAACGAGCGGAGCCGCCCCGGGATTGATCTACGACTATTACGGTTTTCCCGAAGAGTCGTACCACATTCAGTACCCCGCCCCGGGGCAACCGGCTCTCGCGCATGAGATCGTACGGCTGCTGGGAGTGAAGCAGATCGAATGCCGCCCCGACGGCGAACGGGGCTTCGATCACGGCATGTTCGTGCCGCTCAAGCTGATGTACCCACGGGCGGATATCCCTGTCGTCCAGCTTTCCCTCGTCGAGGGGCTCGACCCTGCGCTCCATCTGGCGGTCGGCAGCGCGCTCGCACCGTTGCGTGGACAGAACGTCATGATCCTCGGCTCCGGATTTTCGTTCCACAACCTACGGGCGTTCTTTTCCACAGGGGCAGATGCCATGGATCCCGGCAACGAGGCGTTCCAGAACTGGGTCGTGCAGACCTGCAACAGCGCGGCAATGACAACCGAGCAACGCGCGTCCGCTCTGGTCCATTGGGAGGATGCGCCGTCCGCCAGGTATTGCCATCCGCGCGAAGAGCACCTGCTCCCCTTGCACGTATGCGCGGGCGCTGCCAGCGGACCGGCACACATCGCCTTCGACGACCGCATCCTCGGCAAACGAGCCATCGGACTCCTCTGGCAATGAAAAGACCTCTCGCGTTGATCGCCTGGTGCCTGTGCGGATCGATCCTTCCCGCCTCCGGATCTCCACAAGAGTGGCCGGTCCTCAGACATTACGACCAGGATCACCTGGTCAGCATTGCACTTCCCCTCGGCGGCATCGGAACCGGGACCGTCTCTCTCGGCGGACGCGGCGAGTTGCGCGACTGGCAGATCATGAACAGGCCGGCGATCGGGTTCAGTACGGTCGTCAAAGGCAACAATGCCCCGTTCTTCGCGATCTACGTGAAGCCTGCAGGCGGATCCGCGCAGACCAAGGCACTCATCGGTCCTGTCCACCCTTCAGAGTATCTCCATGCAGAAGGCCGGCCCGCCAACAACCATGGCATGCCGCGATTTGCGCACGCTTCCTTCGATGCGGCGTATCCTTTCGGACAGGTCCGACTCTCCGACGATAGCCTTCCGGTCAACGTGACCATCCAGGGATTCAACCCATTCATCCCCGGCAACAGCGACGACAGCAGCATCCCGATCGCGGTCCTCCGCTACGTCGTCGCGAACCCCACCGACACGACGATGGAAGTGGCCGTGTGCGGCACCATGCGTAACTTCATCGGCATGGACGGGAGCAAGATCTCGCGTGATTGGAAAGGCGACCCTGTTCCGATCGGAGCGAGCAAGAATCGCAATGCATATCGCGATGGAGGGGGTGTCCGCGGCATCTTCATGAGCACCGACGGTGTCGACCGGGAGGATGCCGCCTGGGGGACGATGGCACTCACGACCCCCGAAGCCGAGAACGTGACCTATCGCCGTTCATCCACGCCGAACGATTGGGAGAATGCCACGCTGGACCTCTGGGACGACCTCTCGGAGGACGGACTGCTCACGGACAAGCAGGCGCTTGCCGATGACAATCCCATGGCATCGCTTGCCGTGAAGCGGCTCATTCCCCCGCGGACAACCTCGACATTCACGTTCTATCTCACATGGCACTTCCCCAACCGCCGCAACTGGAATGAGAGCGAGGTCATCGGGAATTACTACACGTCCCGGTATGCGGATGCGTGGGATGTGATCCTGCGCGAAGAGCCGCGGCTCGCCCGCCTCGAGGAAGAGACCGTCCTCTTCGTCCGTGCATTCCTCGGCACCACGGTGCCGGACGTCGTGAAGGAAGCGGCCCTCTTCAATCTCTCGACCCTCAGGACCCAGACGGTGTTCCGGATCCCTTCCGGCCACCTTCTCGGATGGGAAGGCATGATGGACGGCGTCGGGTCATGTTCCGGGAGTTGCACGCATGTCTGGAACTACGAAACGGCAACATCCTTCCTGTTCGGTGACCTTGCGCGCACCATGCGGGACGTCGAATTCACCTATGGCACCACCCGCGCGGGGCATATGAGGAACCGCGTCGAGCTGCCCCTCGAAGACAACTGCGGCACTACACATGTCGCGGCAGCCGACGGCCAGATGGGAACGATCATGCGCTTCTACCGCGACTGGAAGCTCTCCGGCGACATGGCGTTCCTCGAGCACCATTGGCCGCGTGTCCGCGCTGCGATGGCGTATGCATGGACGCCGGGCGGATGGGATGCGAACGCCGATGGCGTGGAGGAAGGCGAGCAACACAACACGATGGATGTGAACTACTACGGCCCCAATCCGCAAATGCAGTTCTGGTATTTCGGCGCGCTCCGTGCATCCGCCCGGATGGCACGCGCCATGCACGATACCGCGTTCGCCGACCGGTGCGATGAGGTCTTCCGGAATGGCAGCACCTGGGTGGACCAGCACTTGTTCAATGGTGACTACTACGAGCACCGGATCACCGATCCGAAGACGCGGGACTTCCTGAACATGAGCGACACATCTGTCGTGATCCCTCCCTATCAACTCGGATCAGGATGCCTCGTGGATCAGCTTGTGGGACAGTATATGTCGCACGTCTGCGGCCTCGGGTATCTGGCGGACAGGGAGCATGTGCGGACCGCACTCAGGACGATCATGCAGCACAACTTCGTGGAGGGTTTCGGGAACCGGTTCAACAACATGCGCTCGTACGTCATGGGTGATGAGTCCGGCCTCATCATGGCAAGCTGGCCGAAAGGGCGGTTGAAGGTCCCCTTCCCGTACTTCGCCGAATCCATGACCGGGTTCGAATATGCTGCCGCGATCGGCATGCTCTATGAAGGCCAGACCGACGCGGGGCTGCGATGCATCAGGGCCATCCGTGCCCGGTTCGATGGCGCCAGACGGAATCCGTTCGACGAACCGGAATGCGGTCACCATTATGCACGTGCGATGGCGGCGTGGTCCGCGCCGCTGGCGATCAGCGGCTTCCAGTACGACGGGCCCGACCGGTCGATCAGCTTCACCTCCACGCCCGGCACCTGGTTCTGGAGCAACGGGTCAGCATGGGGGACATGCACACCCGTGGACGCACAGCAACGTTGCGCATTCTTCACGGCTCACTGAACGTCTCCTCCATCACGCTGGAGGGGAGCGGTTCAGCAGAGATACCGGGCGGTGCACTGAGTGCTGCGGGGACGTCCGAGGTGACGGTCACCGTCCGCTGATGCTTGAGTGCCGGCGTATCGTGAAGACGGTCCACCAACTATCGTATCACACACAAACAGGCAACTGCCATGAAGACATCGCTGATACTGCTGTCGCTGATCGTGCTGTCGTTCCATGGCTGTTGCACCAAGAATGCAGGGAGTTCTGAGATGACATCCGCACCGCATTGGCAGACATCCGTCCGTGATCACCTTCCGTTGCTGGGACACAGGAATTGGATCCTGGTTGTGGACAAGGCGTTCCCCGAACAGAACGCACCTGGACTTATCACCATCAATACGGATGCCGACCTCCTCACTGTCCTGGATTTCACGTTGGCGCAGATCGACAGCAGCACACATGTCAAGCCCATCATCTACTGTGATGCCGAGCTCCAGCACATCACGAAAGAACAAGTGTCCGGGATCGACGCCTTCCGCGATTCGCTCGCGCGTACGCTGAACGGTGCAACGCCTGAGGTGATACTCCATGAATCGGTCTTCGCAAAGATCGATGAAGCCTCCAGGCTGTTCAAGGTCCTTGTCCTGAAAACCAACGGGACCATCGCCTACTCTTCCGTATTTCTCCAACTGGACTGCAAGTACTGGTCGGCCGGGAAAGAAGCAACGCTCCGCCAGGCGATGAAGGCGGGGAAGATGTAGTCACAGGAGAATTTTCTGATCCCGGGGCCCCTGACCGGGAACTCTTTTCTTTTATCCTGGGTTAGAGAATATATCAATGAGCACCATGTCCGACCATATCGTAGGCGCATTCTCCGCAGCGTGTTGTTGCTGTCACCCTCCCGCGAGGGGCAGATGGAGAACGTCCGTGCGATAGTGCGTTTGCGCATCGGCATTTGGCCAGAGCCCTTCATGATCATGAAGGGCTTTTTTATTGCCCTTTGCGCACGTCCAGGAACAGGAATACATGAGGAACATCAGCCATGGCAGCAAAGACCGTCGACACCTCCGCACTGCAGTTCAACCAGATCAGCATCATCGTGCTGGTCCTGGCGGGATACATCTTTGACTTCCCCATCCTCCCGGCCATCGTGGCAGTGATCCTGCTGGCAGGGGTCATCGATCAGCGATTGTCGCTTTTCCAGTGGATCTACAGGGCCACGATCCTGCCGGCCGGGGTTCTCACACCCCGGATCGTGGAAGACGACGGGTCCGCACACAGGTTCGCACAGATGCTTGGTGGGGTGACGCTGACCGCTGCTTCCGTCGCCCTGTTCACCGGCGCCACCGCTGCCGGCTGGATCCTCGCGTGGGTGGTCGTTGTCCTCGCGGGTGTGAACCTCGCCTTCGGATTCTGCGCTGGCTGCTTCCTCTATTATCAGATCCGGAAATTCCGGTCGGCGCACGCTGCCGGCAACACACAGGGAGCGTGAGCAGATGACGGCGATAGACAGAGTATTGCTGAGCGCGAGTATCACGGGCGCACTGCTCCTGCTGGGATATGCTCTTCGCTTTCTGTGGCGCTCACGCGTCATCGCTGCGTTGCGGTCCGGTGAACGCGGACGATCGCCCGGAAGCAGCGTTCCCACACTTCACTACTTCTGGTCCGGGAGTTGTGCTCCGTGCAAAGTCCAGGAAGCAGAGATCCGCGAGCTGCAGACGGTGCTTGCCGCTGAAGGAAGAGCAGTCGCCCTGTCACGCCACGACGCAGTGGCTGAAGCAGATCTCGCCCGGAGGATGCGCATCGTCACCGTGCCGACAACCCTGTTGATCGGCGCGGACGGGCAGGTCGTCGCATGGAATCCGGGCCTGATCGGTGCACACGCCTTGCTCGGGCAGATCCGGAGGCATTTCGGAAGCCCGTCAGGCTGAACGATACTCCCTTGAAAACGCAAACGACGCACCCCTGTCAACGCCCGACGGGGATCTCCATCGCACCATCACACATACAGGAACAGGACATGAGCGCAACCGAACAGAAACGCACGTATCGATTCGAAACCCTGCAACTGCATGCGGGCCAGATTCCGGACCCTACAACGAATGCCCGCGCCGTGCCGATCTATCAGACCACGTCGTACGTCTTCAACAATGCGAACCATGCAGCGGCGTTGTTTGGCTTGCAGGAGTTCGGAAATATCTACACACGCATCATGAATCCGACCAATGCCGTCTTCGAGGAGCGCATCGCCGCGCTGGAAGGCGGGGTCGCGGCACTGGCAGTGGCATCGGGACAGGCGGCGCAGTTCATCGCCATATCCACGATCGCGGAAGCAGGCGACAACATCGTGTCGACCAGCCTTCTCTACGGTGGGACCTACAACCAGTTCAAAGTGACCCTCCCCCGCCTCGGGATCAACGTGAAGTTCGTCGAAGGCGACGACCCCGCCGGATTCGAAAAGCAGATCGACGCAAAGACCAAGGCACTCTACCTTGAAACCATCGGCAATCCGCGGTTGAACGTGCCCGACTTCGAGGCCATTGCCGCCGTTGCCCACAAGCACAAGATCCCGCTCATCGTGGATAATACCTTCGGTGCGGGTGGGTATCTGGCGCAACCCATGAAGCACGGAGCGGACATAGTCGTCCATTCCGCGACGAAGTGGATCGGCGGGCATGGCACGTCGATCGGCGGGGTCATCGTGGATTCCGGGAAGTTCGATTGGGGGAACGGCAAATTCCCGCTCTTCACCGAACCGAGTCCGGGATATCACGGGTTGAAGTTCTGGGACGTCTTCGGCACACCCGGCCAGCTGGGCAATATCGCGTTCATCATCCGCGCGCGCGTGGAGCAGTTGCGTGATCTCGGACCGGCACTGAGCCCCTTCAATGCATTCCTGCTCCTGCAGGGACTTGAGACCCTTTCGCTCCGTGTGCAGCGGCACAGCGACAACGCGCTGGCACTTGCCCGATGGCTGAAGAAGCATCCCCTGGTGACGTGGGTATCCTATCCGGGCCTTGAAGACCACCCCTACCACAAGAACGCGAAGAAGTATCTTCGCGAAGGCCAGTTCGGCGGGGTACTCGTATTCGGGATCAAGGGCGGACATGATGCAGGCCGCGCACTCATCGACAACCTGAAGCTGGCAAGTCTCCTTGCCAACGTCGGCGATGCCAAGACGCTCGTGATCCATCCTGCATCGACGACGCATCAACAGTTGTCCGCTAAGGAGCAGGCCGATTCGGGCGTGACACCGGAACTCGTGCGGGTGTCAGTGGGGATCGAGCACATCGATGACATCATCGAAGATTTCCGCATCGCCTCGATGCGGTCGGAGGGTGCCGCAGCGAAGCAGGAACATGCCAGAAGATGCCGACCGTACCGGACCTTTCGGGGTCCGGTACGGCATCCGGTGCCGTGCCCGAGTGGTCAAGGGGAGAGTCTGCAAAACTCTTTTTCGGCGGTTCGAATCCGCCCGGCACCTCATTGGGACGTGCGGTCGCCTCTCACTCCCCTCCCGGGATCGACCCGAAGAACACCTGCCATCGCCATTGCATCCCGCGCATTGCTTTTCCACGAAGATTGGGCGTTCTTGTGGGAAGCCATTCCACAGGAGGCCGCTTGAAGACGACGAACTTCCGGCAGGTTGCTGTCGTGATCTCGATACTTGCGTGCACGCTGCAATCGAACGTCCACGGACAGGATCAGCCCGCCGGCGCGATCATGGTAGAGACCGCTTCCCGCTTCACGCAGATCGCTTTGCGATGCGTTCAACGCGAGTATCCGAACAAGCTCGACCACGTGATGAACGACTCCAGCGAAGTTCGTTCCCCACGCTCTCTTCATCCTAGTTTCTATGGCTGCTACGATTGGCATTCCTCGGTGCATGGCCACTGGATGCTTGTCCGGCTTCTCCGCTCCGTCCCCGGCCTGCCGGGAAGCAGGCCGGATACGGGCCGTCATCAATAGAATCTCGACCCCGCCAATGTACGCATGGAAGCATCGTATCTCGATCAACGCGGACGAACATCGTTCGAGCGGACGTACGGGTGGGCGTGGCTCCTCAAGCTCGCTCAGGAGCTTCACGAATGGGACGACCCTGACGCACAGCGCTGGTCTTCTGCACTCGAACCGCTCACCCGGGCCATCGTGAAGCGGTACATGGCATTCCTCCCCAAACAGAACTACCCGATCCGCACTGGTGTTCATCCCAATACAGCATTCGGACTCATCTTTGCCTTGGACTATGCACGATCAGTAAAGGATTCCGCACTTGTGGCGCTTGTGGATGCCCGGAGCAAGGAGTATTTCGGTAAGGATTCGGAGTATCCTCTCACCTGGGAACCGGGTGGTGAGGATTTCTTCTCCCCGGCATTGATGGAAGCGGATCTGATGAGGCGCGTCCTGCCTCAGGGTGATTTCCGGAGCTGGTTCAAGACCTTCGGGCGCGAGCTTGCCGGTCCCGAGAGACCGGCGCTGTTGCATCCGGCAATCGTCACGGACCGGTCAGATCCTAAGCTCGTCCATCTGGATGGATTGAACCTGAGCCGGGCCTGGGCCATGCGTGGTATCGCATCGGCACTCGCGAACGATGATCCGCTCAAGGCCACGCTGCTCGCATCGGCCCGTGTCCATGAAACAGCCGGCCTGTCATATGTCGCCAGCGGCAACTACGAAGGAGAGCATTGGCTTGCGTCCTTTGCAGTTCTGCTGTTAACTCAGCCTTGATCGGGGTCTGCGCTGGCCACCACGTTCTTACGGGTGCAGCCGGCACGGGGTCCATGTACCAGTGAAGGTTTTTCCAGAAGGGATGAGCATGGGATCACATCGCATCGCGGTATTCGTCGGAAGTCTGAGGAAGGAAGCCTACAGTCGCAAGACGGCGAAGGCACTGATGGCTGTCGCGCCCGCGTCTCTGACGATGGAGATCCTTGAGATCGGCCATCTCTCCTTCTATAATGAGGACCGTGAAAGCGCGCCACCGCCGGAGTGGGTGGAGTTCCGTGCTCGCCTCAAACCGTTCGACGGCGTTCTCTTCATTACGCCGGAGTTCAACCGGTCGATCCCGGCGGCGCTCAAGAACGCGATCGATGTCGCATCGCGCCCGAAGGGGCAGAACGTATGGGACGGGAAACCTGGTGGAGTCGTCAGTATCTCCACCGGAGGGATCAGTGGATTCGGGGCACACCACCACCTCCGGCAGATGCTCGTCTGCCTGAACGTTCCCGCAATGGCGGGACCGGAGGCCTACATCGGCAATGTCGGAAAGCTCTTCGACGAGCAGGGTCTGCTGATCAATGACTCGACGAAGGCCTTCCTGACGAAATTCATGCAGAGCTTCGCGCGCTGGGTGGACGTGAACACTCAATAGATTCCCACCCGCTCATTTGACCACGGCAAGCGACCAGTACCGAAAGGATTCTTGTTCAGATCGTGCGCGCGCCCCCCGCGAAGAGACAAGAAATGCTCTAAAAGCCACGAGAACTGGGGTCGAACTGGTTGTGAGGCACTATAAAAGATATCGGTTGCCGGACTTGACTCTGACCCCCGGAGTTGTTATATTTATTCGCTGTTAAAGATGTACACACCGCGGGGTGGAGCAATTGGTAGCTCGTCGGGCTCATAACCCGAAGGTTGCAGGTTCAAGTCCTGGCCCCGCTACAACCGCTGTACGAAAAGGCATCCCTCAACCGGATGCCTTTTTCGCTTTCAGGCGCTTACTCCAGGTTCCGGCCCCATCTACCCCCTGTTCCATTCAATGGCCGGCACTTCTTCTATAGCCAATGATCGGGATCTGAGGAAATGAACCTACCAACGGTACTCGAAATCTGCCTCGACTCTGTCGAATCGTGCATCGCTGCTGAGCGGGGAGGCGCCCAACGGGTTGAACTCTGCGCGGATCTCGCTGAGGACGGCATAACCCCGAGTGCCGGCATGATCGCCGCGGCCCGGAGTACCACAAGCATAGGCATCCATGTCATGATCAGGCCGCGGGCCGGGGACTTCTGCTACAGCGATGCGGAATATGAGGTGATGAAGAGGGATGTAACCTTTGCACGGGAGCTCGGGGCGGATGGCGTAGTGTTTGGCATCCTGACACGGGATGGCGTGGTCGACGAGCCCAGGACACGCGAGCTGGTTGCGCTCGCAAGCCCGATGATCGTCACGTTTCACCGCGCCTTCGACGCTACCACCGATCCTCTCCGATCCCTTGAAGTCCTGATCGCCTCCGGCGTCCGTCGGGTGCTGACCTCAGGCCAGGCGCCATCGGCGGCAAGGGGCATCGAGGTGTTACGACAACTGATCTTGCAGGCCAGCGGCCGCATCGAGATCATGGCGGGGGTCGGGATCACAGCCGGGAATGCCCGGGAGATAAGGGAGAAGACCGGCGTGAGGGATATCCATGTGGGATCGGGAGCGACATCTCCGGCACATGAGGAGATCTCTGGCGGTCTCTTCCGGACGGGAGAACGCAGAGTGGTGGACGCCGACAAAGTGTCGCGCATCATCGAAGCACTCCGCTCTTGAGATCCACGATTTGATCCCCCGGACCGGGACATCAAGCGCCCGGGCAAATTGAACCCTGCTCCTCCCCCGCCGGGAATCCTCTGACCGGAGGACAACCGGACGTGCATTTCTTAGCCACAACCAAGAAATTCCGCTTGACAAGTCGGTTCGAGAGCACTATATTGCTCACGAAACGAAAGTTTCACCTCCCCCCTCATCCGAGAAAACATTCACACCATGCATTCAGATCTGGTTTCACTCTTTGTCAATGCAGTCAAGGTGGAAGCCCAGTCGCTCCGCGAACGCCCGATGGCGGAATTCGTCAGGGCATACCTGGACGGGCTCTCGGTGAAGGTCGTGGAGGACAACACCGCTCCGCATTTCCAGGGAGAGTGTGGCAACCTCATTTGTATTCCCGCGGGGTTCGACCCGGCTCTTCCGGCGGTCGCTCTTCTGGCCCATATGGATACACCCCGCCCGACACTCCATGTCAATCCGGTGGTGACCGACACCCGCATCTCCAGTGACGGGACAACGGCCCTGGGCGTGGACAACCGCGCCGGCACGGCAGTGCTCATGCACGCCCTCCGCCAGCATGCCCTTTCGGGAGCGAAAGCCAATTTCATCGTCGTGTTCAGTGTCGGCGAAGAACTCGGCCTCTACGGCTCGAAGTACGTCGACCTTGCTCCGTATAATGTCAAGCAGTGCTTCGTGTTTGATTGCTCGAAACGGCCCGGCACGTACATTCAGTCATGTGTCGGTTGCTCCCTGTACACCGCGACCTTCATCGGCAAGCCCTCGCATGCCGCCGTCGCACCCGAAAAGGGTGTGAGCGCCATTACCATGGCCGCAGAGGCCATCCGCCGGATCCCGCAGGGGCGCCTGAGCCCGACGATGACCACGAATATCGGCATGATCCACGGTGGGACGGCGACGAACGTTGTTCCCGCGCAATGCAAGCTCGAAGGCGAAGTGCGTGAATATGACAAGCGCGTCATCGAGGAACACCTCGCGTTCCTTCGCGAGACCTTCCAGTCCGTGGCTTCGGAGTTCGGTGGTGCCGTAGAGTTCCAGGCGCAGGAAGACTTCGCCCCGTTCAGGCTCGCGACGGACAGCGATCTCATCCGCATGACGGATGAGATCCTGCTTTCCGTTGGCCTGAAACCCAATCCTATCGAATACCTCGGCGGTAGCGACGCCAACATGCTGAACGGCAAGGGAGTTCCGGCCGTCAATCTCGGCATCGGCGCCCAGAACCCGCACGGCGACGATGAATTCATCCTCATCGAGGACCTCGTCAAGACCGAAGAAATTGCATTCGAGATCATCAAACGTGTATCGGGACGCACATGAGACCATTCCGCACGCTCCTCCCTCTTCTCCTCAGTCTCATCGCGGGACTGGCGCTGACGTCTGCAGTGGCCGGTGAAGCCAAAGGGCATCTGGTGATCATCGGGGGCGGTGAGCGCACGACCGCGATCATGAAGCATTTTGTGGATCTCGCCGGCGGGCCCGGCCGTGCGAAGATCATCGTCATACCGCTTGCCAGCAGCGAACCCGAGCAGACCGGGAAGGACTATGTGGCGGAATTCCACGGGCTCGGCGTCACGGATGTCCGGGCACTCATCCCAACCCGCGCGGAGGCGATGGCGGAAAGCACGTCCGCCACACTGAGCGGCGTGACGGGGGTGTTCTTTTCCGGCGGCGATCAGGTGTTCATCACACGGGTGATCGTTGGTACCCCTCTTCAGAAGAAACTGCACAGCCTTTACCATGCGGGAGCCGTCATCGGCGGTACCAGCGCCGGTGCGGCGATCATGAGCAGAGTGATGATCACGGGGGACGAACTGATCAACAAGGACAGCTCCAACATCTTCGTGTCGATCCTGAAGGGCAACGTCCAAACGATCGAAGGACTCGGGTTCCTCGACAACGTCATCATCGACCAGCATTTCGTCAAACGGAAGAGACTGAACCGCTTGATCAGCGTGGTATTCGAGAACCCCACCCTCCCCGGGATCGGTATCGACGAATCCACGGCACTCATTGTAAAACCGGGTGGAACGGCGGAAGTGATGGGCGAAGGTACAGCGGTCGTGCTGGATCCCCGCAAAGCCCGCAACATCCACACCGACCCTCATGGCAACCTTGCAGCGCGCAACATCACCACGCACATCTTCAGCACGGGCGAATCCTTCGACCTGAAAACGCTCCAGGTCCGCCCGGGACGGAAGAACTGATGAAACAGTCCTTTACCTTCAATACGCTCGTCATGATCTACGCGGTCGTCGTCCTCGTGGCGATCGCGACGTGGTTCGTCCCCGGTGGTGAATATAAGCGCGAGACCCATGACGGCCGGACGCTCGTGGTCCCGGGCTCCTTCACCTACGCACCCAGCGCGCCTCAGGGCATCGGCGCCATTTTCACCGCCCCGGTCAAAGGCTTCCTGCAGGCATCCTCCATCATTGTGTTCGTCTTTATCATCGGCGGCGCGTTCGCCGTCGTGCAAAAGACCGGGGCAGTCGCCGTTTCGGTGCAACGCATCGGCTACACCTTCGCGCACAAACCGCACCTCCAGAAGTTCTTCATCCCTGTCACCATGACCCTCTTCTCCATCGGGGGGACGGTGTTCGGTATGTCCGAGGAGGTCATGCCGTTCGTCCTGATCTTCATCCCCCTGGCGATCTCGCTTGGCTACGACTCGCTCGTGGGAACAGCGATCCCCTTTCTCGGTGCGGCCGCCGGCTTCGCGGGTGCAACACTGAACCCCTTCACGGTGGGCATCGCCCAGGGCATTGCCGAAGTGCCGCTCTACTCCGGCCTGGAATACCGGGTGGTCGTCTGGGTGATCAGCACGGCGTCCATGATCACGTTCGTCATGCTCTATGCGAACAGGATCCGCAAGGATCCGGCGCGCAGCCCCGTGGCGGATCTCGACCAGCAGCGGAAACATGACTTCCAATTGTCCGGCGATGCCGAGGTCCGCTTCACCGTCCGGCAACGCATCGTGCTCATCACCTTCGTCCTCACGATCGTCACACTCGTCTTCGGCATCCTTCGCTACGAATGGTTCATCACCGAGATCGCCGGGCTGTTCCTCGCCCTCGGCATCGTTGCCGGCGCTCTGGGCGGACTCAAGGCAGGTGAGATCACCGAGAGTTTCAAGGACGGGGCGAAGGACATGATGGGCGTCGCGTTCATCATCGGCCTGGCCCGTGCGCTGCTGGTGATCGCCAACGACGGCAGGGTCATGGATACGCTTCTCTACGGCCTCGCGAGCGTCATTTCCGGCCTGCACCCGATCCTCGCCGCGCAGGTCATGTTCATCGCCCACGGGGTCATCAACTTCTTCGTGCATTCCGGATCGGGGCAGGCGGCGATGACCATGCCGATCATGGCACCGCTCTCCGACGTCGTGGGTGTCAGCCGTCAGACCGCCGTGCTCGCATTCCAGTTCGGTGATGGATGGGTCAATCCCATCCTTCCCACCTCGGGGGTCACCATGGGCGTCCTCGGGCTCGCGGGCATCCCGTGGGAACGATGGTTCAAGTGGATGCTCCCCGTTCAGATCTATTTCTTCATCATTGCGTTGCTACTCCTCATACCACCCTTTCTGTTCAACTATCACTGACAGGAGGACCGATGAATCGGACCTTTGGTACACTTGTGCTGTTGCTCGCGCTGATGCTGTCGCTGCCCGCGGACCTGCTGGCGCAGAAGAATGTGTACGGCGGGACGAACAACGTGCGCTTCAAGCTGAACCGGGCAGGAAGTATCGCACTGTACGATGCCGACTTCACCACGCAGCTCGGGCGCGCATCGCTCGTGATCGCGCGCGATGCCTCCAGTGTCTTCGACTACGAACAGGATGCGAATTATCTGACCACGTCGGTCATCCTCTCGGCTCCCGGGATCACCGATAGCGTCGCAACGGCGCTGTTCGACAATTCCTGGCTGGAACCACCGGCACCGCCCGATGTGCAGATCCTGGCAAATGCCTACGCTACGATCAAAGATTCCTTCGTGGTGGTGGACTACAAAGTGACGAATACGGCGGCGACCGCGCAGACGCTCCACGTGGGCATCGGGTGCGTGGCCCAGCCCTCCGAAACGTATGGCGGTGAAACGGTCGCGTATGATGCGACCAAGAAGATCGCCTACTTCTACCGCGCGGGCGAAACACCGTATATCGGCGTGAAATTCCTCGGGGCCGATCCGGCATCGTTCCACGCACTCGACTGGGATGTCTATTCTCCCGCCGACGCCAATGCGGACGCTGCGACCGATTCCACCCGCTGGCTGATGACCGCGACCCCGGGGTTTGACGCCCAGATAACGGCGGGCGTGAACGGGTCGTTCTTCAACCTGAACTACGCCTCGGCAACGCTCGACGTCAGGGGATCGGCTTCCTATACCATCGCGTATCTTCGCAGCACCAGTCTGGCCGGCCTCCGCAAGCTTGCCGACTCTGCCGATGCACGGTATACCCAGCTCCAGGCCGCAACAGCCGTACGGAACGTGTACGGCGGCACCGACAAGGTCATGTTCAAACTCAACCGTGCCGGCAGTCTCGCCCTGTATGACAAGGACTTCTACACCCAGCTCGGCCGGGCGTCGCTGGTTATCGGAGAAGATGCCGGACACGTGTTCGACTACGAACAGGATGCCTACTACATGATGACATCAGCGGCTCTCAGCACCGGCGGGATGGCGGACACGGTGGCCGTGGCGCTCTTTGACAACACGTGGCAGGAGCCCCCGGCCCAGCCCGATGTGCGCGCTCTCGCGGAAGTGCATGCATGGAAGAATGATCCGTTCGTGCTCGTCGATTACACCATCACGAACTACGCCGCGGTAGCAAAGACACTATACATCGGCATGGGCTGTGTGCCGGAACCCTCCGAAACCTACGGCGGAGAGATCGTCGCGTACGACAACGTCCAGAAAATGGCGTACTTCTTCCGGACCGGCGAAACTCCCTACATTGGCGTGAAGCTCATCGGCGGCGACCCGATCTCCTTCCATGCCCTGGACTGGGACACCTATTCGCCTGGCGGATGCCAACGCCGATGCCGCCGCGGATTCCACCCGCTGGCGGATGACCGCCATGCCGGGCTTTGACTCCCCGGTCGGCGCGGGCGTGAATGGTTCGTTCTTCAATCTGAACTTCGGCTCCCCGACGTTAAACCCCAAGAGCTCTATCACGTATACGGTTGCATACCTGTACGCGACCAGCCTTGCGGAACTCCGCACCGTCGCCGCTGCAGCGGTTGCACGCTACAACCTGGCGACATCGGTCGAAACTGCGAACGCCCAGATCCCCGACCGCTTCTCGCTGAGCCAGAACTACCCCAATCCGTTCAACCCATCGACCGTGATCAGCCTTCAGCTCCCGGTCTCCGGACAGGCGAAGCTGGTCGTATTCGATCTGCTGGGTCGGGAAGTGGCAACGCTCACCAACGGCTACCTCGCCGCCGGTGAACACTCGTTCCGGTTCGACGGCAGCAAGCTGTCCAGTGGCATCTACTTCTGTCGCCTCACCGCGGGCTCGTTCGTCGCGACCACCAAGATGGTCCTGCAGAAGTGATGGTGCATGACACGCAAAAGTAAAGGGGAGCGGGAGACCCCTATCGATCTCCCGCTTCTCGTCCAGTCCGCGTATCCTCACCTCCCGGAGAACCAGCGCAAGGTAGCCGACGTGCTGCTCGAGCGGATCCGGGAGGTTCCTTTCCTTTCGGTGATCGAACTGGAGGGCCTGAGCGGCACGAGCAAGGCAACGGTGGTGCGGCTCGCGCAAAGCCTCGGGTTCTCCGGGTATCACGAACTGAGGGAACGGGTGCGCGAAGGTGCCCAGTCGGAGATCTCCGAGGCCAGGACCTTCCCGCTCCTGTCGGAGGAAACCGATGAGGAGACGTTCACGACGGTGGCACGCCAGGATGTGCAGAACATCAATCAAACGATCACCCAGATCGACCGCGAGGTCTTCGCCCGGGTGACGCAGATGTTCCTCACGGCGTCCAGGGTGTACACCTTCGGCCTGGGCATCTCCTCTCTGCTCGCACGGGTGCTGTCGTATTCGCTCAACCAGGTGGCGGTACGCTCGACGCCGTTCGCGCACGAGCACGAAACCTTTTTCGAACAGATCCATCAGGTCACGCCATCGGATGTCGCCGTCGCATTCTCGTTCCACCCGTATTCACGGGAGACGATCGACACGGCACAGGCGCTGGCGGCAAAAGGGGTCCCCGTCGTGGCGGTGACCGACCGGGTAACCTCGCCGGTCGCCTTTGTCAGTACAGCAGTGCTGCCGATCGCCAGTCAGAATCGGCTCTTTACCAACTCCATCTCCGCCGTCTCCGTGCTGATCAATGCTCTGACCACGGAGGTCGCCCTGCGCAGCAAGAACCGGGCGACCGACAATCTGAGGAAGACGGAAGATCTGCTCCAGCAAGCGGGACACTACTTCACTGAGTAGAGGTGCGACCATGAGATCACTTCTGTATCTGACCCTGGCAGTGGTGCTGTTCTGCTCCACGCTCATTGCCGGCACAACGGGCAAGATCGCCGGCACCGTGACCGAGCAGGGCCACGGAGAACCGCTGGCCGGCGCGAACGTCACCGTCGTCGGCACCCGCCTCGGCGCATCCACCGGGCCGGACGGATCGTATTTCATTCTCAACGTTCCGCCCGGCGTGTACGATCTCCGCGTCACGTTGATCGGGTACGCCTCCACAACGGTCAAGAACGTCAGGGTCGAGGTCGACCGGACCACGAAGATCGACATTCAGGCAGCATCATCGTCGGTCGATTTCGACGAGGTCGTCATCCGGGCCGTCGCTCCTCCCTTCCAACGCGATGCCACGGCATCCGTCTCCGTGATAAGCAGCGAACAGATCGCCAACCTTCCCGCGAAGGACTTCTCCGAGATCCTGGCCCTGCAGGCAGGCGTGTCGGGCTCGGGGAACAACCTGTACATTCGCGGCGGACGCAGCAACGAGGTCGCGTATCTCATCGACGGCATGTACGTCAAAGATCCCGTCCTCGGGTCACGCGGGACCACGATCCACAATGACGCGATCTCCGAGCTCCAGCTGATGAGCGGCACGTTCAATGCCGAATATGGTGGAGCGATGAGCGGCGTCGTGAACATCGTGACCAAAGAAGGCGGGAAGCAATTCTCCGGGTTCCTGGAGGGGCGGACGAGCGACTTCTTCCTGAAGCCCTTCTCGACGTACCATGAGAACCGCTATACCGGGTCACTGAGCGGACCGATCATGGGCGACGAGCTCGGATTCTATCTCAGCGGGGAGCGGGATTCCCGCGGGAGCTGGCTCCCCTTCGGGTCCGATCACACGATCTCCCTCATCGGCAAGCTCACCGCACGACCGATCGCAGCCGTGAAGTCCAATCTGACCTGGCGCTACACGGAAGAAGAGAATCACCCGTACAACCACCGGTGGAAATACATCCCGGACCAGTACCTCCGGGTGCGGGACAAAAGCCGCCAGGCGATCCTCGGCATCACGCATACGGTCTCCCCCTCCTTCTTCTATGATGTCCGGGCCTCGTACTTCTCCCAGTCGTACTATTCCGGCATCGACAAGGACACCGCGGAGTACATCCCCGTTGGCGGCTACGAATACGCCGCCTCCGCGGGCAACGCGCATGAGTTCTACTCGTTGCAGGACCCCGTCTCGATGACGAGGAACAGCACAACGACGATCGACATCAAAGGCGACGGCACGTGGCAGGCGAATTCGTGGAACGAGATCCGTGTGGGGTTTGAATTCAAAAAGCACTCGATCGACTTCTTTGACGTGTACGATCCCAAACGCGTGAATCCGTACATCACGTCCTTCCAGCAGAATCCTCTGGAGGGCTCGGCCTACATCCAGGACCAGATCGCCCTGGCGGCACTCGTGGTCAACCTTGGCCTCCGGTACGACTACGTGAATCAGCGCTCTCCCTTCCGTTCGAACCCGCTCGACCCGACCTCGATCATCCAATCGCGGCCGAAGCAACAATGGAGCCCCCGCCTCGGCGTTGCGCACCCGATCAGCGACCGCACGTCGTTGCATTTCTCGTACGGGAGGTTCTTCCAGAACCCCGACTATTTCCGCTTGTTCGAGAATTCGCAGTACGACATTGGCACCAAGGATCCCCTGTTCGGCCAACCCGATCTGGATCCGGAGCGGACCACCGCGTATGAGGTCGGCATCAGCCACCAGTTCACCGATGCACTATCCGGCTCGTTCACCGCTGCGTACAAGGACGTGGCCGGGCTGATCGGAACCCAGTACTACAGCCCCTATGTTGGGGGACGCTATGTCGCGTACTCGGTCTACGTGAATGAGGCATACGCGAATATCAAGTCGTTCGAGGTGCGGCTGAACATGCGCCGCGTCGGGTACGTGGGAGGCATGATCACGTACACCTACTCCGTCGCCAGGGGAAGCGCATCGTCGGAGCAGGAAGATTATCCGGGGACGACCGAGTCCACGCTGCTGTACCCGCTCAATTGGGACCGGACGCACATGTTCAACATGAACCTGGTCTTCGGCATCCCCGACGGGGACGGTCCCGCCATCTTCGGCGCATACCCTCTGGAGAACACGACGCTGGACGTCCTGGTGAAAGCCGCCAGCGGGGAGCCGTACACACCCTCGGCACGCAGGAGCAATTACATCCCCAAGAACTCCGGCCGGATGCCCGCAACGTTCTCGGTCGACCTCGAGGCCAGCAAGTCCTTCACGATCGGCCCCCTCTCCTTCGATGCCTTCGTTGAGGTCTTGAACCTGACGAACGCCAGGAATGTCGTGTACGTCTGGTCCGACACCGGCGATCCGGATGTGACGTATGACGGAGGGCACTCCCTGGAGTATCAGCTCGATCCGAGCAACTATGGTCCGCCGCGCCGGATGCGTATCGGCGCGCGCCTGAAATTCTGATTGTGCACCGTTCTCTGATCACTCACGAGATGATTATGAATCGAAGTGCGTTCATTGTCTGCCTTCTGATAGGATCGCTGATCGCAGCCGCCCCGGCGCCTGCGCAAAAGCGCGGGCCCAAGTCCATGGCACCGCTCGTCCTCCCGAAGACCAGCGGCATCCTGAGCCGCGGCAGCGGAAACCACAACCGCAGCAATCTCGGTTCAGCGTTCGAGAACCGTGGAAAACTCTATCCCCATCAGATCTCTCTCGGCCCCACATTCGAGTGGCCGATCAAGAGCCAGCACGAATACGTGTACAGGGCGAACCCGTACGTCGGCATTCCCGGAAACATGATCCAGGGGCGCTTCACCACCAACGAGGAGTGGGAGGCCGCGGCTGGCTACAACAATCCCGAGAACGTGACCGTGGCGATGAGCGACAAGCCCAACACCTGGCCGGGCACCGGCTGGCCTGTCAAAGCGCCCGATGGAAGCCCGGTCTTCGTCTCGAGCCAGGACAGCTACTGCGTGTACAACGATTCCACCAACAGCCGGAAGGTCCTTGGGCTCGAGGTGATCCAGACCGGCTATGCATTCGGCGGGAAGGCGGTCCGCGACATGATCGTGTACCGCTTCGACCTCGTCAACAGGTCTCAGACCACCTACGATTCCGTGTATTTCGGTATGTACCTGGATGCAGACATCGGCGGCTCGGAGAGCGCGGTCGATTACGCCAATGACAAGCTGACCTTCGATAAAGCCCTCCAGCGCGTCGTGTACTATGACGCGGGCACGTCCGTTCAGTGGGGCGGATCATCTGGCCGCTTCGGCTTCCTGATGCTCCAGACACCGATGATCAACGGGGTGCAGGCCGGCATCACCGACCTGCATTACCTCCGATACGACGATGACATCGACATTGATTCCGTGCAGTTCGGGATCTATTCCAGCTCCCCGTCCTTGTATTCCTCGAAGTACAAGAACACCTACTTCCACCCCGGAGCAAATCTCCCGGATATACACTACGACGATCCCAACACGTTCCCGGCGGCAGGTATCGATCTGGTCTCCTGCATCGGCTCCGGGCCATATCGCATGGCCCCCGGTGACACGCTCCACTTCACCACGGCGTTCGTTGCAGCGATCGATGCCGCGGGCATGGAAACGATCACCAGGAACGCCTGGGACCTGTTCAGGGCCAATTTTGCCACACCGAAGCCACCGGCGACACCAACGGTGAAGGTCGTGTCGGGTGACGGACGTGCCACGATCACCTGGGACAATGCGGCGGAGTCGTCGCGAGACCCGATCACCCATGAATCCAATTTCGGCGGTTATCGCATCTACAAGAGCATGGACTTCGGCCAGCATTGGGACCAGATCGACCGGAATGCCAATCCGTCTGCCGGGTCCGACCCGGTACCGCTGGCTGCGTTCGATGTGTCGGGCGGGATCCAGAGTTCATACGTCGATTCAACGCTCATCAACGGGTTCACCTACTGGTACTCTGTGACCTCCTATGCCGTCACGCAGGATGGCACGGTACTCGAGAGCAGCCTGGGATACACCGCAGAAGAACAGAACGTTGGGATCGCGACGCCCTCGACCCCTGCTGTTGGCCGGATACCGGCACGGGTCTCCAGCATCACGCATCCCTCCGGGACGGCAAAGGTCTCCCTCGAGGTGTCTCAGCTTGATGTTCCCGGTGGCGGCGGCAAAGAGTACACGGTCGGCTTCGCTCCCGCATACACGATCGCCAAAGGGAACCTGAAGTCGACGATCACCCTGACGAGGGTGGAGGGGGTGAGAACCGACCCTGGAACGTACGCGTTCATCTTTAAATCTCCCACGACCTATTCGATCATCAGCATCACCACCGGAAAAGTGATCCGCGCCTCCGGACCCTACACCTCCGGGGTCCCGATCGTGATGGGAGGGACGGGCCTGCGGATCACGGTGACCGATGCGGATACCGCCGCGGATCTCCGGCCGCAGACGGGCGACTCCATCATCGTCGCCCCGGGGATCTTCGCTACGACGGGAACGATACCGGTGCTGAGCCTGCGGCCGTTCTCGTACGGTACGCACTACGCGTCGGACGATGGCATGGTGTTCGCCGTCAGGCGGGACAACGATTCTGCTTCAAGCCTCATCTCGTATGCGGATTCCTTCCTGGTCGCGACCCAGCCGGTGCAGGTGCGGAACGATATCTCGAAGGCAGAACTGGAGAACGTCAAGGTCGTCCCGAACCCGTATCTGGTGGGATCACTGTACGAACGTGAGTACGGCGTCCTGCGGAGAGAACCCATCCGCGAATTGAAGTTCACGCACCTCCCTGCCCGCTGTACGATCACCATCTTCAGCCTGGCCGGTGACAAGCTCAAGGTCATCAACCATGATGGAGCAACAGGCATGGAAAGCTGGGATCTCCGCACGGATGGGAACAGAGTGATCGCTGCAGGCATGTATGTGTATCTGGTCAAGACCGACACCGCGGAAAAGCTCGGTCGATTCGCGGTGATCAAGTAGGAGGCCAGCCATGAGACGATATGCATTGATCTGTGTCGCAGCAATCATGACCGCGGGTATGCTTCACGCCCAGAACCCCAATCTCGGCACGTCCGGAGCGCTGTTCCTGAAGATCCCGGTCGGCCCCAGGGCCGCCGCGCTCGGCGGTGCATTCACATCGTCCGGCGACGACGCCAGCTCCCTGTTCTGGAACCCTGCCGGCACCGTGGGCGTCAAGGGGAGCGCGCTGATCGCATCGCACGAAGAATGGTGGGCCGGCACCCGGCTCAACCACGCTGCGTTCGTGCAGTCGTTCGGTGAGATCGGATCGTTCGGACTCTCGTTCACCACGATGAGCATGGACAAACTTTCCGTCACGACAGAGGAAGACCCGGAAGGATCTTCCGGGCTCACGTTCGACGCACAGGACCTGATGCTCGGGATCACATACGCCCGGGACCTGACCGAGGATTTCAGTGTCGGCATCACCGCAAAGTACATCCACCAGCGCATCTGGAACGAGAGTGCCAGCGGCCTCGCCATTGACATAGGCACCCTGTACCATATCGGATTTCGTGACCTCAAACTCGGCATGAGCGTCACGAACTTCGGTGGGGACCTCACGTTCGAAGGACGCGATCTCCTGGTCGACTACGACGCGAGGTCCACGACAGCCACCGAACGGCTGTTGCCCGCCCAGATCCAGGCGGAAGGGTATCCCCTTCCGCTGCAGTTCCAGGTGGGCCTCTCAGTGTCGCCCTATATCAGCGACGAATTCTCGGTGCTCGTCGCAGCCGACGTCGTCCATCCGAACGACAACGACGAGCTTGTTTGCGCAGGGATCGAAGCGACCATCCTGCAGCGCCTTTCCCTCCGGGGAGGATACCGCTTCGGGGATGACACCGCGCGATGGTCTGCAGGCGTCGGCGCGTCGGTTCCGGCGGGCACTCTGAGCATCGGATTCGACTACGCGTATGTGGACTACGATCTCCTCCCGTCCGTCCATCGGTTCGGCATTGCCGTGGCGTTCTAGGCCGCGGCTGAACCCCCACACGCAGCACCCTGACGGTTGAACGCATGAAGCCCGGAACGATCCGGGCTTCATGCATTCTCACCCTCATGCTGGTGAATGATGCGGTGAATCCTTATCTTTCGAGAACCATTCGTCGTGGCACGCCCCTCCCCTTCCAGATCAAGGACCGTTCCATATGCGCTCACTTCTCCTGAGCTTCATCGTCTTCGTACCTCTTGCCGCACTGGCCGGCGACCTGGAAGCGCGGACCGATTCCCTGTTGTCGTCCCTGTATCGCCCTGGCCTCCCCGGGGCAGTGATCGGCATCGTGAAGAATGGGACTGCCGTGTTCACGAAGGGATACGGCGTCGCGAACCTCAACACGAAGGCCCCGATCACCAGCACGACGAACTTCAACATCTGCTCGATGACGAAGCAGTTCACCGCGCACGCGATCCTGCAAGCTGGAACAGGAAGGACGTCTGTCACTCAATGATCCTCTCGCCCGGTTCTTTCCCGGTTTCGTGCCGCGCATCGCGGGCACGGTGACGGTGCGCCATCTGCTCACGCATTCTTCGGGCATCGTGGAGCACTATGATCACGTCGACCGGAGCCAGTTCACGACGTTCCGGGATACGGACGTTCTCACCGCGATCCAGAACGTGGACACGCTCAACTTCACTCCCGGATCGCGCTACCGGTACAGCAATGCCGCCTTCTGCCTTCTCTCGTTGATCATCGAACAGGTTTCCGGTGAATCCTACCCTGACTATCTCGAGAAGCACGTCCTGTTGCCGGCGGGCATGACGCGGAGCAAGGTGATCCAGCCCGGCTTCACGATCGATGAACGGGCGTACGGATATGATTGTGACCATGATACCATCATGATCGCGGATGCGAAGGAGAGTCTGTTCTTCTCAACGATGGGTGATGGCGGGCTTTATACATCGATGGACGACTATCTGCGGTGGATCGCCGGGATCCAGGGAGGGTTATCGTTGGATCCCGCCCTGACAGACAGGGCGCGTTCTCCCCAGTTCGCTATCGACACGACCAGGGGACTCTCCTATGGATACGGATGGTTCGTGGCCGGCTCAGGCCTTGCGCGGGTGATCTATCACACCGGCTCTAATGGTGGGTTCAGGACCATCGTGTTCACCAAGCCGTCGGAGAAATATGCCGTCGTCATCTTCTCCAACCGCACAGGGATCGAGCTCGAGGACCTTATGCGCGAGATCAACCGTATCTATGGGATCGATGACGGAGCATTTGTGAAGTTGGAGTCGTTGATCTCGTAAGAAGGATCACTTTTTCGGCGCTTCGAGGGCTTCCCGGGGATACTCCTTCAAGGTCTGCCGCCCCTCCGGCGTGTCCGCATACTTCGTCGTCAGGATAGTGTAGTACTTCGCCGCTTTGATATCCTGGTCCGCATTGAACGCGATCACGAACTCGTTGAACAAGACCCTCCGACGAACCACAGGATCCGGGTGGCGATCCATCGCGGTCTTGACGTACCGCTCGATGGCGGTGTGTTCCCACTTCGCATTGCGGGCCGCATAGCACAGGGTATTCGGGCTGTAGCTCCATGCGCTCGATGTGGCGCCCATGCGGGCCAGGGAACGGGAGAACTTCTCGATGGTGCGGCTCTTGGACTTCATGGTCGTGCAGACGAAGCCCAGATCCCAGAATGCACGCACGAGCGTATCCTTTTCGGCTTCGGCCCGACGAACGAGCCCGCCAACGAACGCGTTCCAATCCGGCATCGGCGTGCCTGCCGACACCCGTTCAAGCGCATGGTCATTCTGATGCGCAAAATAGTCCTCTTCGCCTGACCACCATGCGTGGATCGCCTGCGCGATCCGCTGCGTCCGCGGCGCACCCTGAACGAAGGTGATGGTTCCTCGTGTCTCTGACCGATAGAGCTTTCGCGGATCGACCTGGACGTGCGCCTTCCCATTGACCACCGGAAGCCGGGCGTCATACAACCCCTGCGCGTTGAGGACGTACGAAGCGTTCGTGATCCCCTCCACACCCTCGTCATCCCGATAGCCACGCAGCCGGATGGTCACGGTGTCCGTGGTCGCCGGAAGCTCCGCTTCAAAGAGGCCATTCGTGGTCTGCCTCAGCGCGATCGCCTTCGGAATGCTCCAGAGATTGAAATCACCGATCACCTGCATCGCGGGATCCCCCGCAAGGTACCGATGGGTCGGGAGCGAGACCGTCATGCGTATCGGGCGCGTGTCCGGTACATAGAGGGCAACGTCCATGAGCCTCCCGCCCACGCCCATACAGCGAACAACCCAGAGTCCCTTCGACGGCACCGCCAGAGTGAAACTTCCGTCCATCCCGGCCCGTTGCGTAGCGACAATGGTGACGCGATCCGGGGTCAACAGCACCACGTCGGCACGAGGCAAAGACTTACCGTCGGGTCCCGTGATCATCCCGCGACATTCGATCGGAGCAGCGAGTGAAGCGCTTCTGCCAATGAGGAGGGCGATGAGGAACAGGATATGGTGAACTCGCATTGCGTATCTTTCTTCTCAGGGACACTGGTTCATTGGCCGTCGGACGTCAGGAAGAGTCTGTGGATCGGGATCCTCTGACGCACGATACCGGGCCCCTGATAGCGCACGATCAGCGAGGCCCCGCCGCGTGACTGGAAGTAGCGTGCCTCGATCGGGTGATACCCCTTCGTCAAGGTCACCGTTGCGCTCTTCTCGCGCGCGCCGTGATACCCGCCATTGTCGACGATACACTTCCCGTCGAGCAGGAGGCAACTCCCGTCATCCGATTCAATACTCAATGTATACTCTCCCGCCGTCTCAATCAACAGATATCCGGTGTATCCTATGGCGTAGTTCTGCAGCCGTTCTGCATCCGGCCGCGCGGAAAAATCAAACACCCGGCCCGCGATCCCTCCGGTCAGTTGCGACCAGGCAGAATCCGACAGATCGGAGACCGGTGCCGGGAAATAGAGCGATCGCAGGCCATTGTTCCTCCCGACCCTGACGAGAAGCAGCGAGGCGATCGTGCTTTTCCAGCGGTTCGGAGACAAAGCCCGCACCCGGATCTCCTGCCCCGTCCGGAACGTCACAGGCCCGGTGTACCGTGCACTCCCGGCCGTTGGTTCAGAACCATCCACGGTGAAGTGGATCTCCGACGCAGGGGCGGCGGTGATAGTGACGACCGACGAATCGCCATCCATGAAGACAGGTGCTGATGCATGTATCACCGGCTCCGGTGACACCTGCGTCATCGACCGTTCCGCCGCCAGGAGGCTGGCGACCGCTGAAGCGACATCCTGTACCGGCACGGGCGCAGACAGGCCTGGGTGCTGCCACCACTGCTCATCCCACTCACGGATCTGTGCCTGCGCCTGTTCCGCATCGGCGCCGTTCCGGAGAAGGCTGAAGAAGAGCTGCCAGCGCGCTGCATAATGGTCGCGCACCATGCCACTCCAGATCTTCGCCGCATACTCATGCAGGTCCGGGCCACCCCACACGGTGATCTGACGACGGGCATTCTGTTCGAACAGAAGCTTGTCCGAACGTGTCTTCCCTGCCGCCCTCGCCATCTCGATCCAGCGCTCCAGACGGGCATCCGGTCGTGTGGAGATGATCGCATCGAGTTGCGCCAGCAAGAGGTCCGCTTCACCGGCCAGTACATCCCGCAACGTCGCATCCCCGGAGAGATGCGCTCTGCACGCCTCGGAGATCTTCCTGTCGATGCGGTTCCCGACCACATAGACGGCCAGGTCGACCAGGTCGTTCCTATACAATGCCGATCCGCGAAGTGCATCACGTTCGGCGAGCAACAGATCGAGCGCTTCATCGATCCGCCCATCAACCGCCGCATCGCTATGGGGGGCAAGTGAAGGACGGTATTGAAAGGCGAACAGCATGTGGTGCCCCGCCGAGCGGGAATACACGGCCTCCCTGAGAAGCTGCCAGGCATGTTCGATACGCGGTGATGTGGCTCCGTACCGGGCATGCGCATAGCCCCGGAGCCAAGGTGCAAGGTCCATGGGTGTGGTTGTCCACGCCATATCCGTCTGCAACTCGAACACCACTTCATTGTTGTCCAGCCCCTCGGGCGACAGGCCGAATCCGGCGAGCGCACCCCTGGCAGGATCGTGCAAGAGCGTTGCGGGATCGGTCGCAACGAACCCGAGCCTGCCGCGGATGGAGTTGTTGCCCCCGAAGTTGTGGATCATGCTGTAGATCCACGGTTTCCCATAGAAGCCCTTATGAAGCCGCCAGCCCTGGAACTCCTCATTGGCCAGATCCAGGATGATCATCCTGTCGTTAGGGACGCGGCTCAGAAGCGAGGCAGTGGAGGCGCTGTCCCAGAACGCCGTCCTGTCGTTGAAGAGCCACCCCTGCATCACCCAGACACCATCCGGATCCCCACGCGTGATCGTCTCATAGACCGCGGCACCATAGCCTGCGAGTTCGTCATATCTGCTGGCGCTGCTCACAGGCACGTCCAGTTCGTTGAACGTGTCAGCCAGGTAGTGCCGGCACGGGCCAAAGGTGCGGCGGTATTCCTTGATGAATCGTTCTCCGATGTCTATGAAAGCGGGAGTTCCCGGCGTAAGGGCAAGGGTCTTCACATCTTCGGAGAGTCCGCTCCAATGTACATTTTCAAACACGGGCTCGTTGGGATATCTCGTATGGAACGCAGGTGGAACGAACCCCGAGAACGCCGGTACGATGGGCTTCATCCCGAGTTCTCTCATCCTCCCGAGGATCCGCTTCTGCAGTTGCTCCTGGGCATCGATCCACGATTGCGGGAGCGGGCCGCCATGGCCATTGATATTTCCCATCCAGTGCCAGGGCAGAAAGGCGGGTCCGGTGAAGAACGAACGGAGGCTGTCATTCGGGATGCCGTAGGAGTTCCAGACCCGTTGCCACACCCCCATATGCCCCACCAGCGCCAGCGGCATATTGATCCCGTGCAGCGCCATCCAATCGATCTCACGCTCCCACCGGGGCCAATCCCACCACACCGTGGAGTAGCCGAACGTACACACGTTGTAGTACTGCCGCAGCCGATACGGTGAGTGCACAACGACCCGGGAGAGGTCCGGGAACCGCGCTGGCAATCTGAGCTGCGTCCCGCTCCATGTGACCATGCAATGACAGGCGGTGCGGAGGTAGTGATATGCCCCACGTACCAGCGCCACGGGGCTTGTCGCGCGAACACGGGACCGTTCCCCCCACCGCTTCCACGTCGAATGTATCACCGGTGGTGTCTCCCTTGATCAGCACCAGCTCGAAGGAGGCAGCACGCCGATCGAGCAGACGTTCGAGCACGCGCCGCGCTGCGACGACACCGTCTTCGTGCTTGCCGGCCCCGGCCAGTGCAGATGTCGTGGCAAGTCCGTGCAGGGCAAGCGCCAGGATGCACAGAACGACACGGAAACGGGGGGTCAGATCTTGACGAACCATTTCTTTTTCCAGAGGATGAGTCCAAGGAGGTACATGATGAACACGAAGGAGAGTGCGTACGCAAGCGACGCATTGTAGGGAGAGAGCACGGGCGCGAACACATGCTGCATGAGCATGGCCTTCACGGAGATCCCCGTCGCCTCCCCGGCGGGGCCGACGGACGCAACGGTCACAACGTCGACGAGAGACTCCAGCACGGACGACACGGCATAGATGAATATCGCGTTCATGCCGAAGACCAGGAACGGTGTTGTGCCTTTGCGGATACCCTTCACATCGATAAGGAAGTAGCAGGAAGCGAAGACAAGATGAGCCCAACCGGCCATCATCATGGCATACGAGGGGGTCCAGAGGCGCTTGTTGATCGGTACCCACATATCGAGCACAACGGATGCCACGAGAAGGATGCACCCGCTCACGAAGAACCAGGAGGTCTTCTCCTCCGCACTGGACTTCGCCCCGCGGAGGAAATTGCCGGCAAGCACACCGAAGAGGAACGTCCCGAGAGCCGGCAGGGTGCTGATGATCCCCTCCGGATCCCACGGACGGGTCCGCATATAGGCGTGCGAGCCGATGACCACCTCATCGATGTACGCGGCGAAATTCCTTCCCCGCTCCCATGATCCTGCTCCCACGCCCGGCACAGGCAGGAACTCCATCATGAGCCAGTACGCAAGGAAGAGTCCCGCGATGACATACCAGAACCGGCGCGCAGGCAACCAGAGATACAGCAATGAACCTAACAGGTAACAGATGGCGATCCGCTGCAGAACCCCCGGAATGCGCCAGGTCGCGAACGAGAACGCGGAGTCACCGATCATGCCGAACGGGAACCCGTTGAGGAACACACCAATGAGGAAGATCAGGGCCGAGCGGCGGAGCACCTGCAGTACCAGATCCTGTGTCGTGGCACCACGCGACCGTCGTACAGCAACGGCATACGTGGTGGACATCCCCGAGATCCACAGGAAGAACGGAAAGATCCAATCCGTGAAGGTCCACCCATGCCAATACGAATGAGCAAGCTGCGGATAGAGGTGGTTCCCGTCGCCGCCATTGTTGACGAGCACCATCGCTGCCATGGTGAACCCGCGGAACACATCGAGCGAGACCAGGCGTTGTGAGGCGCGGGGATCGGAGGCAAGTGCACTCATGAGTATCCTCTGGATCGTCAGCTACGGAAGTGTGACAAGTTTGTAGAACGCGACGCCGAGGGGGTGCGACCACGGCACGCACCGAACGCTCGACCGTCCCGAGCGTCTCTCCCTTCCAGATATCCCGCACCGCATACCGGCCTTCCATTCCAGCCGAATCAGGGAAGGTGAACCCCAGGGTGCACCTCCCGACAACCCGGCGTCAGTAGACATTCACGACGGCGTAGAGCATGCCAAGCACAACGAAAACCACACCGATGGAGAACAGAAATCCATAGAAATCCTGGTTGTTCCAGCGATAGAATTCCCACTCCGTGCGGGGGAACAGGAGCAGCTCCTTCGTCTTCTCGGGGTCCGCATAGGCTTTCCGGAGATCTTCCGCATCCGCCTGCGGCCCCATGCCCCGCACTTTCGTCCTCATCTTCACGAAGAATCTGGCGGTCACCTCATCCTGGTCGGGCCGTGTGAACAATGCTACAACGACCACCATCAGGAAGGAGAAGGCCAGAGGGACCAGCATGACGACAGTCTGGCTTACGGCGTAGGGTTGCAGTTCGAGCTGGAATCCGATCAATTCCGCAACGATCAGCTGCGGGTAGAGATACCCACGCGCCTCGATCTTGCCATCGGACCCAACGGCAGGCTGCTTCGACCAGAAGATCGCTTTGGATGGAAGCTGATACTCCTTCGCAAATTGCTCTCCGGCCTTCAGGGCGGGAGGGCACGCCGTGACCGCGGTCTGAGCAGCATCCCGCACCTGCCACTCCGCGATCTCCTTGTTCCGCTGCGCAACATCCCGCTGGCTGGCCACGTACGTCCTCACGACCGGTTGAGGCTCGGTCTTGAGGAGGAGAAATTCGTTCTGCCGGAGCGATGGGGCGATCATCGGCACCAGGAATGGCAGGATGTAGAACAACGTCAGCGTGGCAAGGATCGACGCCCACGCACCCATCCGGTTCGCACGGCGCCATTTCAATCCCAACCAGAACGCGCCGGCGAAGATGACAAAGAATGTCCAGATGAACTTGAGCAATTCGAACACGCTGCTGAACGTGAGCGTGATGATCGCACCACCGATCAGGAACGCGCACCGAGGACGCGGCCGGCCCAGATGTAGTGCGACTCGCTCTTTCCGGGGATCAGCGGGCGATAGATGTTGCGCATGAGCAGACCGGAGACCGTGAGCATCAGTGCGCTGCCGGCAGACATGAGTGCGGCCATCATGGACGCGATCATCAATCCTATCAGGCCGAATCCGACCGACCCAAGGAGGTCGTGCGTTGCATGGCCCCAGATGAGATCGGAGTTGCGCACTTTGCCGGTGTAGAGGAGCACGGCCGCAAGACCTACGACACCCCAGAGGATCGTGCAGAAGCGTTTCATGAACACCCCGGTCACGAATCCGACCCGCGCCGTGTGTTCATCCTTCGCCGCGGCGTTGGCCACCATCTGGTTGGGCTGTGTCACGACCGTGACGCCCGCCACAAGAGATGCGGCGAGGATGAAGTACCAGGTGAAATCGATGAGCGTCGGCGACCCGAAGATCTCAAAGAAGGAGGCCGGCAGCTGTTGATGGAGGACCGCAGGTGCGGAAAGGATATTGCCGTCAGCGTAGAGGAGCGAGATCTTCGCCCACGCGAAGGGGATCAGGATGATCGAGAGGGCGATGATGAACACCCCCTGGAGGAGATCGGTATAGAATGCCGCGGCCAGCCCCCCGGTCGTGGCATACAGGAGCACGATGATACACACGATCCATACGATCATCGCCTCATCGATATGCGAGAAACTGCTCTCAGGCTGCAGAAGGCGGAGTTCGTTCAACCGTGATCTCTCTGCCGCGGTCAGGGACTCAAAGTCACGTTCTTCGAGGGCGTTCGCTTCCTGCGCGAGGACGTACTCCTGTTTCTCTGCCGGCGTGAACTGATGCACCTCCTTCGGAGTGATGGCCATGATGGTACGGCTCATTGCCGTGAATCCGACCGACAGAAGACCCATCATACCTACTGCCGCGACGATCGCGTAGGTCGCGGCCATCCTCCCCGAGCCGTAACGCTCTTCGTAGAAGTCGCCCATCGTCATGAGCCGCATCCGGCGCAACCACGGGGAGGTGATCCAGAAGACCGGCGTGAAGAACACCATCAACAGAGCGCTCCATATGCCGGCAGCGCCATTGTGGAACGTGGTCGTTGCCACCCCCACAGGTCCATCGGCCGACGTGGCCGACCCGAAACTGGCGAAGGTCTGAAGTAATTTGCCGAAATTCCGTCCACCCAGGAGATAGTCCTCCTGGCTCTTGATCTTCCGGGCAGCCCATATGCCAACCGCGATCAGAATGGAAAAATACACGGCGATGACGATGATATCGGGAAGTTGAAGACCGAACATAGTGGACCTGCTACTTTCTGATCACGTTGGTGCAATTCTCGATCCGGACCGCCTCCGTGGCATCGGATGCCCCCGTTCCGGTGAAATTCTCAAGAGTGAGCCCGTTCACATCGGCCGCGAACAATGCGGATCCAAAATGCGGCGCCTTGCGTTCTCCCCACCGGACCCCCGAATTGCGGATGACCACCCCTTCCGCTGTCTGGATGTACACGCCGCATGTCGGCGCGGCGAGCAGGCCGACCGTGTCGGAGGGACGGAGGTCATAGATGCCCCCGGGGAACGTCGTCGTCCGCTCAAGTGTGATAGCGACACCATCAAGGAACACCTCGCTCACCTTTCCAGCTTCCCCCCCGATGAAGGCACCGTTCTCGCTGGTGCACGTGATGTTCTCGAACCGGATGTCGTGCACGAAGCCCACCCTTCCGACGGTCTGCCCTTCGGCGAACCGGATATTCGCATCTTTGTGTGCCGAGGCCTTACGCTTGTAGGCGGTCACGTAGATCGGCTCTGCCTTTCCCCACCACACGTCGTCGAAGAGCCGTCCCCCGACGGTGATGTTCTTGAAAAGCACGTTCTCGACGACACCTTCGTCGCGGTTCTGGATCCCGATCCCCCGGTTGCTCGAGCGGATGACACAATCGCGCACTTCAATGTTCCTGATCGCATCCATGTTCTCGCTGCCGAGTTTCACCGAGCACGACGTGGAGATCATGGTGCAGTTGGTCACCAGCACGTTCTCCGTGGGCCCGTACTCCTGATACTCCCGCCGGGTCTTGAAACAGATACAATCATCACCCGATTCGATGTAACAGTCACGGATCCGTACGTTCCGCGTGTGATCCAGGTCGATCCCATCGGAGTTCCTGATCTTCAGGTGATTCTCGATCCGCATGTCGTGGATGTCGACATCCACGCAGCCGATGAGGTGCACGCACCAGTACGAGGAGTTCTTGAGGGTCACGCCGGTGATCTCCAGCCCACGGATGTCCACGAGGGTCAGGACATGGGGACGGCGGTCGAACACATGAAACTCCTTCAGGACGAACGCGGCCTTTTCTTCCGGCCCCATGAACGCGATGCCGTTGCCGTCGATGATTCCTTCACCGCTGATCCTGATGTTCTCCGCGTGTTCCCCGCCGATCCAGATGCTCCCTTCGCCAGGATTCGCGCGGAACGCACTCCGGGTGTATGCCGCCTCGTCCGGGTTCGCGAAGATCCTCGCGCCACGTTCCACATGAAGGTCGACACCCGACCGCAGGTCGAACGGTCCGGTCATGAACGCCCCCCCTGCAGGGACACGGACCCTTCCGCCTCCGGCAGCCGAACAGGCGTCAAGAGCCTTCTGGATGGCAACGGCGTTGTCCGTCCGGCCATCAGCCACTGCACCGTATTCTGTGATATCAAGCACGCGCATGATCGTATCCAACGTTGGAGATGCTAGTGGTAGGACGGGGGGATACTCGCTGCCCCCCATGCCGTGGGCTTCGGGCCCATGGTGAACGTCAGGGTCCCTCCCTTCATGATCTCTTCATGACCGATCCAGGAACGATCGAAGGGCTTGCCATTCTGCGTGGCGGACTGTATATGGACGTTCTCCGCGGACAGGGACTCCGCAACGATCTCGAACTGCAGGCCGTTCTCGAGGTGCATGATCGAACGCGCGAGGAGCGGCGCTGTCAGCAGGTAGTACGGCTGCCCGGCGTTCGGAAAGAATCCCATCATGTGGAATGCAAGCCATGAAGACATGGCACCGGAGTCGTCATTGCCGGGAATGCCGGAGGCGGAGGTGTTATAGTTCTGCAAGATGATCTCCCGCGTCCGTTGGCTGCTCACATCCGGTCTGCCCACCCAATGATAGAGGCAGGACGTGAGGAACCCGGGTTCGTTACTGACGTTGTAGTACCCATTGTTGAAATACGTATCCAGGCGAGCGGTGAAGGCCTTCGGTCCGCCGGAACGTTTGATCAGCCCGGGAACATCGTGCGGCACGAAGAAGGAATACTCCCAGGAGGTCCCTTCGTAGAAGAACCCACACCACCAGCAGATGCAAATGGGCCATTCAAACGCGAGGGGTGTATAGCGCACATAGCGGCGCATGCCGTTGACAATATCGCACTGGATGCTGTCCACCCATGCCCCGGCGGGATCCCGTGGCATGATGAAGCCACGGGCACCATGATCTTCGACATCGCGCCAGAGGTTCTGCCAGTTCGCGGACCTCTTCATGAAGTGCTGGTATTCACCCTTGCGGCCAAGCCCCCTGGCGACCTGTGCCAGGCAGAAATCATTGTAGGAATATTCAAGCGTGCGTGTTCCCGCCCGAACGAACGACGATGACACATAGCCCAACCGCTGGTAATCGGTCAACCCTCCCCTGCCTTCCTTCTCTTCATTCCCGCCGGGGAATCATCGCATCCTTCATCATGGCCTCAAGGCCGAGGCGGTAATTGATCCCTTTCAGCCCTTTCACATAGGCATCCGCGATGACAACCTCCGCGTTGGATCCCCCCTGCGTCCGCCCGTTGCAGTCCCCGCTTCTCCCTTCGGGGAGGTAACCATCATGCTCGTAGATGTTCAGCATGGCATTGATGATCTCCACCTGGCGCGCGGGCGCGACAAAGGTGATCAGGGGCAGACTGGACCGGAAGGTGTCCCAGAGAGTGTAGAAGTCGTCGTAGTACGGTGCGGACGAGCGCCAGCCCGGGTTCTCCCCCGTCTTGTCCACCGGCATGAGCATCGTGTGATAGAGCGCCGTGTAGAACATGGTCTTCTGTTCCACCGTCCCGTCGATCTCTATGCGCCGGAAGAGCTGTTCCCACGCATCGCACGCCCGTCCAACGACGCCTTCGAAGTCCCACGCCGGAACGTCATGCTGCGCATTGTATTCCGCGCGCCCGGCGCTGACGTAGGAAATACCCACCTTCACAAGGATCGTGTCGCCTGCAGGGCCATCGAAGGAAAGGTAGGCGCCGGTCTTCTCGCCGGTATCGGTCTGGACGCCGGGCCCCGGAACGACCACGCCGCCCTTCCACGTCCCGCGCACATTCGCGGGACGGTTGAACACCGCGCAGAAGTAGACGGTGTACGCGCTTCCATTGTTCCATCCCCCGAGGATACGGCTATGTCCCTGGACCACCGTATCGGCAATGACGCGAACCTCGGAGCCGACGAATTGCTGTGCCTCACGGGCGTTGGGCACTGGCGATTCGCCGAGGAATGAACCGGCATCGATCCTGATCCCGTGCTTTCCCGGATCCGTGAAGACATACCGATGCAGCGCTGCCCGCGGAGCAGTCGTCAATTCCACCCGAACGGCGGGCCGCGTCAGGGTCACGGCATAATAGCCCGTGCGCGCGCGCTCGTCGGCCCGCAGCGAAGGCTGATGCACAGCGTTGAATTCGCCCATGAAGGGGAAGAGCGAGACGTTGCCATACTTGGGCCCCCCACCGGTGCCGCTCACATGCGTCTGGCTGAACCCGAACACAGGTTTCGTTGAGTCCGCAGCATAGCCGCTGTTCGCCCCGAGATCGCAGTCGGGGCCGGGCTTCACCATGCCGAACGGGCACGCGGGACCGACGAACACGTTGCCCTTCCCCTGAGATCCGATGAAGGGATCAACGAACATATGAAGGGGCTGGGCGGCGACGACGGAGCGGAGGCCAACGGCTGCGAGGATGAGCGCACAGGACATCGCCCACAGCCGCACGCGATGCCACCCGGCATCGGCGCGGTGATCACACACACGACGCGTCATTTCTTGCCTTCCAGAACCTCTGCGACCTTCACCGGCCGATGCTCGAGCAGCGAGCGCTTTGCCGCAAGGCCTATCGCAACCGACATCAATCCGTCGCGCCCGCCCACGGACACAGGCTTGTTCTCGCCCACCGCCTGGCAGAACTCCTTGATCTCGCTCGCATACGCATCGATATACCGGTCCATGAAGAAGTTCAACGGCAACGACGAATGGACGCCGTCCGGACCATAGTAGTCGTGCGTGTCAGGTGCGGTATTGTCCACCTTCACCATGCCACCCGACCCGAACACTTCAAGCCGCTGGTCGTACCCGTACACCGCCTTACGGCTGTTGTCGATGATGCCCAGGGCTCCGCCTTCGAAGATCAACGTGATCACGGCAGTGTCGATGTCACCGGCCTTCCCGATTGCCGGATCCACCATCACCCCCCCCACGGCGAAGACCTCCTCGACATCCCGGCCCACGATGAACCGCGCCATGTCGAAATCATGGATCGTCATGTCCAGGAACATCCCGCCCGACACGGCGATGTACTCGGTAGGCGGAGGGCCGGGATCGCGGGAGGTGATCTTGATCACGTGGAGATCCCCGACCTTCCGCTCGACCACCATCTGCTTGACCTTCTTGAAATTGGCGTCGAAGCGGCGGTTGAACCCGACCATGAACTTCACACCGCAACGATCCACGGTGTCGTTCACTCTCTTGATCGTCGCCAGATCGAGGGCGATCGGCTTCTCGCAAAACACATGCTTCCCCGCTTCCGCGGTTTCGATGGTGTGCTGCGCGTGCGCATCCGTGGGCGAACAGATGATCACCGCATCCACCCCGGGGTTCTGGATCACCTTCCGGTAGTCATCCGAGACAGAGGTGACGTTCACACGTGCCGCGAGTTCTTGTGCGGCGGCCAGATTGACATCCGCGATCGCAACGACGCGTGCTTCCGGAACACTCCGGGCAATGGTTTCCGTATGCACTTTGCCGATACGTCCGGCACCGATGACTCGATCTTCAACGTACTCATAGTGTGTCCTTGCTCTCAGGATAGCCCGAGGGTCTTGATGTATTCGAGGTTATGACGCGCACACTCTTTCGGCCTGCCCATCCCGGGCAGCACATCCTGTTCCACGACGATCCACCCATCATACCGCTGGGCCTTCAGTTCCCGTGCCACCGCCGGAAAATCGACCGCCCCTTGACCCAGTTCACAGAACACGCCATGACGCACCGATGTGAAATAGTCCCACTGTTCGCTGCGCGACCGCGCCGCGAGCTCTTTGCTGCAATCCTTGAAATGCACATGCCAGATGCGACGTGCGTGGTCGCGGAGGGCCTTCACCGGATCCCCTCCGCCGAACAGCCAATGCCCCATGTCGAGGACAAGGCCCAGCACATCCGGGTCGGTGCTCTGCAGCAGCATCGCCACTTCGTCCGGAGTCTCAACATACCCCCCGCAATGATGATGGAACACCGTGCGGAGGCCGGCTTCGGCCTTCACCCTCCGGGCGAGTTCATTCGCTCCGTCAGCGAAGACCTTCCATTCCTCTGTGCTCAGGCCGAGTTCCGGCGTGACCCTCCCTGCGTTCTTCGTCCGCTCCGGGATGGAGCCGTTCTCATCAGCAAGGACGATGAACGCGGAGGTATTCCCCGAATCCCGCAGGAGCTTCGCCGTCTTCACGGCAACGTCGATCCCGGCCTGGTGCTTGCTCCCGTCCTTGAGCAGCACCGGCACAAATGCTCCGGGGATGACGAACCCGCGCTTCTGGATCTCGCCCTTTAGCGAGGCAGGATCGGTCGGCATGAAACCCCAATCGCCCAACTCCGAACCCACGTAGCCAACGTCTTTCATTTCATCCAGCACCTGGACGTAGTCCGGGGCCTTGCCGTCCAGCTCAAATTCCAGCACCCCCCAGGAACAGGGGGCGTTTGCTATGCGAATCATGGGGTTTCCCCGTTCAGTATCCTAGAAAGTCCTGGTCCACTCATCGTACCAGCGTTCAACAACAACCTTGGTCTGCGTGAAGAACTCCACAGCGTGCTTCGCCTGCCCGTGCAGGTCTCCAAAGAAGGATTCCTTCCATCCGCTGAACGGGAAGAATGCCATCGGTGCGGGGATGCCGATGTTCACACCGATGTTCCCGGCAAGGACATCCCTGCGGAAGGTGCGGGCCGCCGATCCGTTGCGGGTGAAGATACACGCTGCATTCCCGTACTGGCCTGCGTTGATGGAGGCGATCGCATCGGACAGAGTATCACAGTATTTGAGATTCATCACCGGGCCGAAGATCTCCGCCGTGGCCGCCTCAGCAGTGTCCGGTACATTCTCGATGACGGTAGGAAGGACGAAGTTGCCCCCCTCGCACCCTGCGAGGGGGCCTGTCCGGCCATCGACCAATATCGTCGCACCCTTGCGGGCGGCATCATCGATGATGGCTTCGATGCGCATCCGGCTTTCCCGCGTGATCACGGCACCCATCTGCGAATTCCGGTCCAGTCCGTGGCAGGTCGTTCGCGTCCGCGCGGCCTCCACCAGGAGATCCTTGAATGCCGCCTGCGCAGCACCGACAAGAATGACCGTTGAAGCGGCAAGGCAGCGTTGACCGGCACATCCATAGACGCTATCGGCGATGATCCTCGTGGTCGTGACCACATCCGCATCCGGCATCACCACCAGACAGTTCTTCGCTCCTCCCTGTGCCTGCACACGTTTGCCGTGCTCCGCCCCTTTCGCATACACATAGCGCGCAACCTTCGTCGATCCCACAAAACTGATCGCCCTGATAGCATCGTGGGTCAGGATCGCATCCACGGTTTCCTTTCCTCCGTGCACGAGGTTCAGCACCCCGTTGGGAAGGCCTGCGCCTTCGAGGAGTTCGAAGATGCGCGTCATGGTCCCGGGCACCTTCTCCGAGGGCTTGACGATATAGGTATTGCCGGTCGCGATGGCATACGGAAAGAACCAGAACGCGATCATCACCGGAAAATTGAACGGCGCAATGCACGCCCCCACCCCGAGCGGTTGGCGTATGACGAACTCATCAATACCCTGTGCAACATCTTCGGAGAAGTCCCCCTGCAACAGCATCGGAATACCGCATGCGACTTCGATATTCTCGACGGCACGGACGATCTCCGCCCGGGACTCCGCCACGGTCTTTCCGCTCTCACGCGTGCACAGTGCTGCGATCTCGTCGGCATGCTCTTCAAGTATCCGCTTCATCGCGAACAGATATTGTATCCTCTGCTCCGCGGGAACGTTCCGCCACGTACGCTGCGCGATCGCTGCCCGCGCGGCCGCCCGTTCGATGTCCTCTTTGCACCCAGCGGGTACCTTGCACAGGGCCTCACCGTTCCCCGGGTCCACGACATCGAGATAGGTGCCTGACAGCGTGTCCACCCATGCCCCGTCAATGAAATTCTTCAGCGTGTTCATCGTGCCACCGTGTCCTTACAGGTAATACCGCTGTTGCTTCTTCTGCTCGACATACTCCGCATATGCCTTCTGCACCGTTGGCATCTCGGAGACCTCGGCCACGGCCACCTCCCACCACGCATACCCCTCGATGCCTTTCACGCCATCCGTTTCGATCACGATCACCGTCGTTCTGTCGATCGCCTTCGTGTCGTGCAACGCCCGGGTGAGCGATGCAATGCTGTCCACCTCGATCACGTGGGCACCGAGGCTCCGTGCATTCATGGCAAAATCCACGGGAAGGTTCGCCCCATCCAGGTCACCGCTCGCATCATTGCGATAGCGGTAGCTCGTCCCGAAACGCTGGCTCCCCACGGCTTCCGAGAGCGAGCCGATGCTCTTGAACCCGTGATTATCCAGCAGGATGATCACCATCTTCACGCGTTCCTGGACCGCGGTGATGATCTCATGATTGTTCATGAGATAGTTGCCGTCACCGACCATCACATAGATCTCCCGGTCCGGGCAGGCCATCTTCGCCCCGAGGCCGGCAGCGATCTCATACCCCATCGTGGAATATCCGTACTCCAGATGAAACCCTTTCGGGTCCCGCGTGCGCCAGAGTTTGTGCAGATCGCCCGGCAGACTCCCCGCGGCACAGACCACGACATCCTGCGGTCCGGAGAAGGTGTTCACGGCACCGACCACCTCGGCCTGCGTTGCGGGGATCTGGTTGGTCTCCCGGTAGATCTCCGTCACTTTCGCGTCCCACGCCGACTGGTGCTGGAGCGCAGCCTGCGCCCAGCCGGCCTCGGCCCTGTAGCCGCCGAGTGCGGCCTCCAGCTCTTCGAGGCAGACCTTTGCATCACTGACCAGCGGCAGGGCGGCATGCTTGAACGCATCGAATGCAGCGACATTGATATTGATGAACCGGACGTGGGGATGCTGGAATGCCGTTTTCGATGCGGTCGTGAAGTCCGAGTACCGCGTGCCGATCCCGATAACGAGATCAGCCTCCGCCGCCATAGCCGCAGCGCCGGGTGTCCCCGTGGCGCCAACAGCACCGAGGTTCCCCGGTGTCGAGTATGGCACCACCCCCTTCCCCGCAAAGGTCTCTGTGAGGGGTATTCCCGTTGAAGCCATGAAGGCGGCAAGGGCGCGCTCCGCTCCACTGTAGATCGTGCCGCCGCCGGATACGATCACCGGGTTCCGGCTCGCCCTGATCCACTCCACGGCTTTGCGCAGGAGCGCGGCGTCCGGCCGTGGCCGTTGCACCGTCCATACACGCTTCTCAAACAATTCCACGGGAAAGTCGAATGCCTCCGCCTGCACATCCTGCGGCAATGCAAGGACCACCGCTCCGGTGTCGGCCGGCGACGTCAGCACGCGCATGACCTCCGGAAGCGCCGTGATCAATTGTTCCGCCCTGGTGATGCGGTCCCAGTACCGGGCGACCGGCTTGAAGCAATCGTTGACGGAGATGTCCTGCGTCGATCCGCTCTCGAGCTGTTGCAGCACGGGTGCCACATTCCTGCGGGCGAAGATATCGCCGGGAATGAGGAGCACCGGAAGGCGGTTGATCGTCGCCATCGCCGCACCCGTGAGCATATTCGTTGCGCCGGGACCAATGGACGAGGTGCACACGAAGGTGGCGAGCCGATTCTTCATCTTCGCATAGGCGACCGCCGTATGCACCATCGACTGTTCGTTGCGGGTCTGATAGTACCGGAAGTCCGGATTCTGCTGAAGGGCCTGGCCGATCCCGGCAACAATCCCGTGGCCGAAGATCCCGAAGCACCCCGCGAAGAATCGCTGCTCGATGCCGTCGCGTTCCACATACTGCGCCTTGAGGAACGCGATCGTTGCCTGTCCTACCGTCATTCGTTTCGTCGCCATGTCAGAAGCCGCCCTGTGATTCAATGAAACTGATCGCTTCCTGATACGTGGGATTGAAATTCGCACATCCATGCTTGGTCACCAGGATCCCGCCACAGGCATTGCCGAGCCGGCAGCATTTGTACCAGTCCCATCCCTGCAGATACCCGTAGATGAAGCCCGCCGCAAACGCATCGCCCGCGCCCAGCACGTTCACCACCTCGACCTTGAATCCCGGGACATCGATGATAGAACCGTCTTTCAGATAGACCGAAGAACCCTTGGCGCCGCGTTTCACGACGAGCGCCTGCACACCGGTACGCAGCACTGCCTTGATGGCCTCATCGATATTGCCCGTGATCTCCGGTGCGGAGATCTGCTGGTTCCTGATCGTGATCTGGGCCGGATCCTTCACCATGGTGGCGAGGATCTCCTCTTCCGTACCGACGGCCAGCGTACAATAATTGAGGAAGGCCCGCGTGGTGACGCCATACGCCCGGGGATCGTGCCACTGGTCGGCCCGGAAATCCAGATCCACCAACACCGGCACCCCCGCCTCCACTGCCCTTTCTGCCGCGAAGAAAGCGGCCGAGCGCGAAGGCTCGATATTCAGTGCCGTTGCGGACACTTCCAGCAGCCGCGAACCTGCGATGTCCGCCTTCATGACGTCATCGATCGTCATCTTGGAATCGGCGCAATTGTCGCGATAGTATACCAGCGGGAATTTCGCCGGTGGCTCGATCCCGAGGATCACGGCACTCGTCCGCGCACCCTCCTTGACGGGGATGAATGCCGTTTCGACGCCTTCGTTCTTGAGGAAGTGCAACAGGAACTTCCCCACCATGTCGTTTCCGACAGCGGTCAGCAGCGCGCTCCGCAGGCCCAGACGCTTTGCCCCAACCGCGATGTTCAACGGGGAACCCCCGACGAACGCGCCGAACTCCTTGATCTCTTCGAACGGACTGCCAATATTGTTGCTGTACAGGTCGATGGAAGATCTGCCATACGTGATCACATCGTACGTCTTCATCGTCATGGGGCTTTCTTGTTCATTGCGAGCGTGACCAGCGGCAAACGGGGGTCCATCCCTTTCCACGTACCGTAGATCCACGCGTGGTCAGGGTCGTCCGTATTGACGAGGGACTGGTCGCTGCCGGCAAGACAGTTCAAGTAGTAGGCATGATACCCGTGTCCCGCCACGACCGGATGATACCCTCTCGGCACCAGCACCACATCATCAGTTTGGGGTTCCGCGATCTCGTTCAACGAACGGTCGCCGGTGTAGATCCGCTGAAGCGCAAACCCCTGGGGCCTATCGAATTTGTAGAAATACGTCTCGTCGAGACTCGCCTCGATCAGCTTCCCTTGCTCGCTGATCTTCCGGCTGTCGTGTTTGTGGGCGGGGAACGAACTCCAGTTGCCCGAGGGGGTATAGACTTCGACACACACAAGCCGGTGGACCGGTGATCCCGGCGGAAGGATCGAGTTGATCTGACGCGACGCATTGTCGCCGCCGCGCATTTCGATACCATGGCGCTGCACATCGTCCGGCGTGATGAAGAACCCCGCGAGTGCGGGGTCGCCGACCGTATGCCCATAGCCGATATCCGCCATTGCGCTCTCCGCAGTGAGCGTGAATTCGGTGTGCGGCGGAAGATATGCGGCGTGCGGGAGCCCGGCAAAGACGTGCTCCCTGCCACCGCTGGTCTTCCATGTACCCCACTTCGACGTGATGGAAAAACTCCCCCCCAGCAGCACAATACACATCTCGTGGTCACCCGTGTCATGCCGCCACACAGCGCCCCGGGTGAGCCGGCGGGCCCCGAAATGCAGGTGCTGCCACCCGGCTCCCTGTGGGGTGATCCGCTGGTATTCACCCGAGGTATCATCGAGAGGATGGACCAGGAGTTTGCAGCGCGGGTCGACATTCATGCTTTCACCACTGCGAGGACCTTCATAGTGACTGCTCATACCCCTCAACGATCAATTCCCGGCACTTCACAACCACCAGCTGTTGAAGTGCTTCCATATATCTCTTGCCGGGCACGAGCGGATCGAACAGGTCCGGCGTGTCGCGGAAGAACTCCCGGCAGATGCGGGTCCACAGGAGCCGCATATCGGTGGCGATGTTCACTTTTGCCACGCCAAGCCGGATCGCCTTCTGGAGTTCCCCGCGTGCGATGCCCCTGCTATCAGTCCTGAGACGCCCGCCTGCGAGATTGATCCGCTCGATCTCATGCGCCGGAACCGCCGAGGCACCATGCAGGACGAGCGGAAATCCGGGAAGTGCCTGCCGTATCTTCGCCAGGACCTCGAGATTCAGCGACATATTTCCGCGGAACTTGTACGCACCGTGGCTCGTACCGATGGCGATGGCGAGACTGTCGCACCCTGTGCGTGCAACGAACTCCTCTGCCTGATCGGGATCGGTACAGCGCGCCTGATCTTCCCCTGCCGCCATGTCATCTTCTACACCGCTGAGCACGCCGAGTTCCGCCTCCACCGCGATACCCCGGTCATGAGCCCGATCAACGATGTCCTTCGTCACAGCGATGTTCTTTTCGAAGGGTTCATGCGAGGCATCGATCATCACCGAATCGTAGAACCCCGAGGCGATCGCATCCATGCAGTGGGCCGTATCACCGTGATCGAGGTGGATGCACACCCCTGCCTCCGGATACACGTGCTCGGCGCCTTCCACCATCCCCTGCAGTATTTCGGGTGTCATGTAACGCCGGGCAGCAGGCGTGATCTGCATGATCACGGGGCACTGTGCTGTTGTTGCACCGGCAAGAACACCGTGGACCTGTTCGGCGGTGAACACATTGAAGGCCCCGATGCCGGCTTTTCCGTATGCCTTCGCAAGAGTATCCCGCATCGGCATCCTCATTGCTTCGCCCCTTCCCGCTCGCCCCGCAGTGGCCCTCGCACACGGTAGGTCAGGGTGCCCCCTTTGACGAGTTCGTCATGCCGCACCTTCCCATCGGTTATGGCCCGCCCATTCAACACCCCCGAACGGATGACATACTTGCCCGCGCTGACACCATCGGCACGTATGGTAAGGGTCCTGCCACGGGCCAGATGGAGCGTGATCCGGTCGAACGCCGGCGAGGTCACGGCATAGTCCTGTGTTCCCGGGCAGACTGGATAGAGACCCAGAGCGGCGAAGACATACCATGCAGAGATCTGTCCGGCGTCGTCATTGCCGCACAGCCCTCCCGGTGTGGCGCTGTATTCTTCCTCACGGATCCGGTGGACGATCTGATGGGTCTTCCACGGGTTGCGTGTATAGGTGTAAAGGAATGGGACCTGTTGGTCCGGCTCGTTGCCATGCCAGTACTGCCCGGCGGCGAAGAAGGCATCGAGTTCCTTCTCAAAAGCGTCCTCCCCCCCCATCAGCGCGATAAGCCCGGGAACATCATGGGGCACATACCATGTGTACTGCCAGGGAGTGCCTTCGGTGATATAGGGCATACGCTGAGTCTTCTCGAATTCCTCGGTGAACGTCCCGTCGGCATACCTGCCCGCAACACACATGCGCGTGGTATCAAAGACATTCCGGTAGTTCTGCGACCTGCGGAGGAAGTACTCTGTATCGTCGGTCCGGCCCATCGCACGTGCGATCTGGGCCATGGCGAAATCGTCATACGCATATTCCAGGGTGCGTGATACCTGTTCGCCCTTGTGGAACGAATCGCTGACGCTGTCTTCGAGGGGTATGTACCCGTACTGCATGTAGGAATCCAGTGCCCGCACGCCTTTGCCGTTCCGGTAGTCCTTCGTGTCCGCGGGGAGCTCCAGAGCATTCTTCCGCACGGAGGCGTACTCATCGGCCGTCAGCGTGATCGCGCCTTCACGACCGCATCAGCGAGCACCGCGATCGCATGGTCTCCGATCATCGCCGATGTGTAACTGTTCCAGCATGGGAAGATCGGAAGCCAGCCTCCCTGCTTCGCCTTGAGCAGCAACGAGCGCATCATCGCGGCATTGATCTCAGGGATAAGGAGATTGAAGAGCGGATGGAGAGCGCGATAGGTATCCCACAACGAAAAGTCACAATAGTAGACGCCATCGGTCGCCGTGCAGATGGAATCGCCGCCACCGAAGCTCGGATAGGAGCCGTCGCGATCGCTGAACGTGCGCGGGAGCTGAAATGCGTGGTAGAGCGCCGTGTAGAACTTCACCCTGTCGACGTCACTGCCTCCGGCGACCGTGACGCGGGAGAGCATTCCATGCCAGCGTTCTTTTAAGCGCTGTGCGGCCGCATCGAAATTCAGCCGCGCGGTCTCATGTTCAAGATTCCTGCGTGCCCCGGCCAGACTGGTGAAGGACGTGCCGATCCGGACGACGATCCGCTTGCGTGCCCCGGGTGCAAAGCGGACAAAGGCCCCGATACCCGGCCGGCCGTTGATGGCCCTGGACGATTCGTGGAGTTCATGCCCCTCATACGTCCCGTGCGACGTGAAGGGTTCGCTGAACTGCGCAACGAAGTACCCGGAGAACCCCGCAGGTTCTCCCCACCCCTGGTAGATACGGTGCACGGGGTTGTACCCTTCGATCTCATTCCGGCCAGGGATGATCCGCACAAAGCCTTTCCCTTCATCGCTGTTCGGTTCGATGAGGATGGCAGCGGTATCGTTGCCGGCGAACGTGAACCGGGCATACCCGCACCGCTCCGTGGCCGTCAGCTCGACGTCGATGCGGACAGCCTGAAGGCTCACCTTATAATAGTACGGCGTGGAGGTTTCCCTGCCATGGTCGAAACGGACGGCACGGTGTGCCGGTGCAGGATCGAACCTGCCACGGACGGGCATCAGCGTCACACTGCCATAGTCCTGCGTACAGGACCCGCTGAGCCAATGCGAACCGCGGAACCCGGAGAGTGTGGAGTCGGCAAAGTAATACGGCGCGATGCACTTGGTTTCCACGGAGCGGGTTTGAGGGGTCCAGCTTGTCATGCCGAACGGTGCGGTGACGGCGGGAACGACGTGTGCGCTATTCTCCGTACCGATCCCGTGGGCAAGGGCACTTCGTGTTGTGGACGGCGCGGTACCGATGATCGGGTGAACAAAGCTGACCGGTGATCCTCCTCCGGGCGTCATCCCCAGGGCAACAATGCCCGGCATGGTCAAACACATCACGACGGGTATGACGAGGAGCCGGCGCATGGTCACACAACGGCGCCAGAGAGGACCGGAGTGGTCATCCGGGCGACCGACCTCCTCTCGATGAGCGTATACGCAAGCGTGATACGCTCGATGCGGGGAGAAGCTCCCTCCGCGAGCCGGGAGATCAGCAGATCGGCGGCAGAGGTGCCGATCTCATAGGAGGGCATACGCACGGTCGAGAGTGGGATACGGAGATGCTCCGCGATATCGATATCGTCGAAGCCCATGATCGATACACGTCCGGGGACATCGATGCCCAGATCGAGGAGCGCATTCATCAGGCCGATCGCCACGAGGTCATTGTAGCAGAACACGGCGGTCGGGGATCCCTGGGTCAGAGCGAACAGCTCCTTTCCCGCCTGATATCCATGGGGTGTGTAGGGCTGTACAGAGATGATGCTGTGCTTCTGCAGCGGAAGTCCGTACTCCTGCATCGCAGCACGGAATCCTTCAAGGCGTTTCAACCCGTGGCCTGATGGGCCTGCCAGATGCGTGATATTCTTGTGCCCGAGCCGGATCAGATGTGAGGTCGCGTCGAACGCGGCCGCGAAATTGTCGATGTCGACGCTGTTGGTCGGGAAGTTCGGCATGGATCCAAGGATCACCAGCGGAAAGGCATCTTTTGTCAGGTCGACAAGGTACGAATAGTCCGCATCCTCGTTCTGGATGGGGGAGATGATCAGTCCATCCACGCGCTTGCTCAGCATGGTGCGGATGATCTCCGCTTCCTTTTCCGTCGACTGCTCCGAGCTCCCGAGAAGAACCGTGTAGCCGAGCTTCGAGCATGCGTCATAGACCCCGCGCATCAGCCGGCCGAAATAGGGGTTGTCAATTTCCTTGACGATCAGACCGATGCTCTTGGTCTCGCCGCCGGCCAGCGATTGGGCGATCTGGTTCGGGCGGTACCTGTACTTCTTGATGATGCCGAGCACCTTCGCCCGCGTGCGTTCCGACACCCCGGGTTTGTTGTTGAGCACCAACGAAACTGATGACTTTGAGACGTTCGCCAGTTTCGCGATTTCCGTGATCGTCATGTTCACAGTACAGCCCTGTCAATGGAGCATAGGAGTGAACTCGTTGTCATCCTGCGGTGTGCAGGAGCAACTGAGGTGAGCCGTTCCGGCCTGTTCCGGCCAGGTGGTGCGGAGCCACCCTCGTGCATTGTCGCGGACAAGCTCTGAACGGTACCTCAAGAACGTCAAAATCCTCTACTACGTCAAGCGGCATCGGACCCGGTCATCCGAACCGCCACTCATGGAAACCTGCCTCGAAAAGTCTGGAAGGGGTGCCGGACGGCACCCCTTCCGACTGACGCAGATACGGCGTGAACGACACTTACTTCAGCAACATCATTTTCCGGGTGCTGGTGAAATTGCCGGCGCGGATCGTGTAGAAGTACACGCCGCTCGACAGGGTTCCGGCATTGAAGCTGGCCGTGTGCTCGCCCGCGTTGAGGTTCTCGTTCACGAGGCTTGCCACTTCCTGGCCGATCAGATTGTAGACCTTCAGCGTGACCTGCGATGCCTTCGGGATCGAGAATGCGATCTTGGTCGACGGGTTGAAGGGGTTCGGATAGTTCTGCGACAGCGTATAGACCTCGGCCACACCGCTGACCGGCTGGTCGTCAACGCCGTTGAGCACTGCCCATGCTGCCTTCCGGGCCGGGAACCAGTTCAGATCGCCTGCCGGGAAACCACCCGTGCCACCCGCGTATGCCGGGGAGCTCGTGGAGTACGATGCATCGAGCGTGTCACGATAGTACTCCGTCATGCGTTTGTCATAGCCCGGCCACACGCCACCTGACGAGGCACCGGCGGTGCCACCGAGGGCTTCCGGCATCGTTGCATAGAGGGCAACCGAGGTAAGAGGAGCAGTGATCTTCGTGAAAGCAAAAGAGGTCAGCTTGATGAAGGCATTGGCAGTATCCGCGATCTTGGACTTGATCGAGTCCGACACCGGACGGCCGGCCCAGATCGCCGGATCCCAGCCCATGGCGCGGCAGGAATCATAGACTGCCTGCATCTGCGGCGTCACGTACCAGTAGTTCTTGGCGATGTTCCACTGCGTATTCGGCTTGCCGCCGCCGAGGGTATCGGCCGCCGCATTCGCCATGTGGAAGATCCACGCCATCTTCGCCTTGCCCTGAGCGTCAAACTCATTCATCTCGGCGAAGTCGCTCTGGCGCCTCGAGCTGGTGTCGGCACCAAAGAACATCGGGTCGACCAGCAGGTTGTTCGTGATCTGGACCTTCGAGCCAACCGCACCCAGAGAGATCAAACCGTACCGGCCACCGTTCTGATAAATGGTGTTGTGATCGATGATGTACACACCGGTGCGGCCAACACTGTTCCTCTTGCGGATGGCACGGTCAAAGCCGTTCACCAGCGTGTTGTTGACGAAGATCGCGCTGTCGAGCGACACATTGCGGAAGTCGACGATGCGTCCGTTGCCGAGGTCGGCCGTCGGAGGAACACCATCGTTTCCGATCTTGTTGTCCACGAATTTCGCGACACTGAACGAACCGAACGTACCGAGGATCGCCTGACCGGAGTTCCCGAAGACGTTGTTGTAGAACTCTGCGCGGTCGGGGCTCGGATTTGCACGGCGGAAGAAAATGAACGTGCAGCCATAGGTATTCAGTGCCGAGGTGTCGCGGTCATAATATCCCACGATCTGCAACCCCTTGATGTAGATCGGACCTGCGACATCGACCATTTGATACGGCACAGCGGTCGTGGTCGGAACCGGGCGCGTATAGATCCTCGGCATCGCGCCGGAACCCGTGTCCGCGGCCTGGATATTCAGGCTCCAGCCGAGGTTAACGACGACATTGTGCCAGTACCACACGCCGCCGCGCTGCAGCACATACACCCGCTGCGCATCCGCGCGCGTACCGTTCGCCAGCGTATCGCCAATGATGATGTCATCAAGATACGTCGTCGTGGTCGGCTTCGGCAGGAACATCGTGTGCTGCCCGAACACTGATGTGGCCGCAAGGACCAGCAGCAGGATCGGCAACACTGTCCGTAACGATCGTTGCATGTGAACCTCCTTCTGAAACGGTGATTGTGGATTGATGGTGATGGTGGTTTATGGTGTCGCGCGCTTCCTGGTACGCTCCTACAAGGAGATCCGGAGCCAGAGATCGGCCGTGGTGCCGAACCGGTAACTGTTCACTTCCAGGCGATACCCCTCAGGAACGTTCTCGAGGATCGTCCCCTCGGTCGTATTCGTCACATTGTTGATATTCAATCCGACCGAGAACATCTCGTCGATGTCCTGCTTGAACGACAGATCCCACCGTTCGAACGAACGTTGAAGGATGTTCGACCGCTGGTCCGCGGAGAACGAGTTGTAGAACTCACCCTGGTGGAAGTAGGACAGTCGGGCCGAGAATCCGCCGATGTCGTACCCGATCACCGCATTGGCAAAGAACTCCGGCGCACTCGGGATGCGCGTCTTCGACTCGGCCAGAACAACACGCGGATTCTCCAGGGGGAAGCCGTCCTCATTGAACGTCGTATCGTACACGATCTTGGCGTAGGGCGTCCAGGTCTCGTTCCGTACCAGGGAAAGGTTATAGGAGAGCGTGATGCCGCTCAGCAAACCGGGCAGATACCGGAAGTTCAACTGATGCTCGAGTTCGAACCCCCAGACCTTCGTCGGTTCGGGCGAGTTGTAGGGGTAGAAGAGAAGGTACTTGAAATTGAAAGGCACCCTGCCGCCTCTGAACTTGACACCCATGCTGTCCGGGATCCTGCTCCCGGGAAAGATCGGCATCCCGTTCAGGTATTCCACCTGATCAGCGATCTCTTTGTAATACCCGGACATCGAGAGCAGACCGATCTTGTCGCCGTAGAACTGGACGTTGGCTTCGTAATTCCATGCGGTGGCGTTCTTCAGGCCGGGATTGCCGAGTTTCAGCTGCCACGCGTCGACGTACGATGCGATACCGACCGTGACGTACGTCGGCAGGCGGAGGTTGAAGTCCGGGCGCAGGACGCCGCGGTACGCCGCCAGACGGACGTTCATGAAGTCCGTTGGGCGGAGGATCAGGTGCGCGTTCGGCAGCACCAGCGATTCCGTGTGGGTGCCTGCCGTGTCACGGAAGGTTGAGAACTGCGACAGGATGGTCGGCGAGTAGAGGGCGTTGTAATCGTTGTCATCTGCCTCGACGCGCACGCCCGCGATCAATGTCGCGAACGTCCCGAAGTTCAGGGTGTTCATGAGGTAGCCGGAGGTCACCCCCTCCATCGCCCCGTAGTCCCCTCCCGCATCCTCGGTGTTATCGGAATATTCGCGCGTAGTGTTGTTCGGGTCGTAGCCCCGCCGCGTCATCTCGTAGAAGCTCCGCATCTTGTCCGCGATGAAGAGCGGATTCAGTGCGTACTGCCCGAAGACGTCCCGGGACTCGCCCGCGATGAAGTTCGTCAGGAAGATGAGTCCGGCGTTCTGACTGAGCGGCCCGAAGCCGTATGCCGCGAGGTCCTTCGGCACCACCTGGCCATCGTTGTTGAGCATGTGGCTCTTGTACTGCACGCCGTTGTAGTACGGGGAGAAGAACGAGGTACTGTACCGCCGGGGGAACCGTGCGGAGAACTTGCCACCAAACTTCACTTCGCCGGCATAATCAAAGAGTGTGTAGGCGCGCTTCACGTCAAGCCGTGCCGTCCGCTGCAGGTCCAGCCTGCTGTTCGTCGAGATGTACGCGTACTGGACGGACGCATAGTTGAAGTTATTCATGGCGAACGGGATGAGCGCCTCGTACGGGCCCTTCCGAAGATCCACCGGTACACCACGCATCCCCGAGATCGTGACACCGTTCTGGATCAATGCCGGCTCGACGAAATTCAGGTTGTAGTTGTACGGCATATCCGTCTTCGATTGCGTGAACGACAGTCCCCAGTCGACATCGAACCCCGCAAGGTGGTTCTCTCCCTGCAGCGAGAGCGCAAGAATGTCCGTATTGAAGTCCTGTCCTCCGAAATTGTAGCTGACCTCCCCGGAGTTGGTGGGATAGGAGCGGGACATATACGACAAGCGTCGCTCCGTCCGGTTCGCATCGATCGCGAGCTTCACCACACCCTCATCCGGTGTGTTCGCATCGAGGATGATCTTCGCACCGCTGCGCCGGCGCTGCTCCGGCACATACTGGACGCCGAAGCTGGTGATGTTCCAATCCATCTTCCCCGCCCTCGGGACGTTCAGGTTGTACGCGACACTGAAGTTCTCGCTGCTGCGGACGCGTCGTTCGATGTTTCCGAAGACCTGGACGCCGAAGACATTGTCGAAGAACCGTTCGCCGTAATTGCCGTACAGGTTGAACTGGCCGTACGCCTTGTCCATACCGTTGTACATCCCCTGCGCCGTCAGCTGGATGGTGCGCTCGGACGGTGCGGCCTTCGTCATGAAGTTCACGTTGCCGGCGATGGCCTGACCGTCCATATCGGAGGTGATGGCCTTGGTCAGCGTGATACCGGAGAGGGATCCCTGCGCGATGGTGCTGAGGTCGACGCCGCGCGAGTCCGCATCGGTCGCCGAGAGCTGCACGCCGTCCACGGTGATCGTCGTCATCGTCTCACTCAACCCGCGGAGGATGATCTTGTTCGCCTCGCCGCCGGACCGTGTCACCGAGACGCCCGGGAGACGGCCGATCGCTTCAGCGGCATTCGCGTCGGGCAGCTCCTTGATCTTCTGCTCGGAGATCACATTCACGATCCGTGTCGAGTTCAACTGCTGGTTGATCGCCGCCACCTGCCCGACGGCCTGCCCGGTGATGACCACCTCCTGGCCCTCGACCATGATTGCCTTGAGGCCGAAGTTCTGCGTGAGGATCGCATCATCCGCGATCGTCACCTTCACCTCTTTGGAGTCGTACCCGACGTACGAGCATCTCACCGTGTACGTGCCCGCCGGTACGTTACGCACCATGTACTGACCGTTGAGGTCGGTTGCCCCGCCAATGGCCGTGCCGACGAGCAGGATGTGCGCACCCGCGAGTGCCTCGTTCGTTGACGCGTCAACGACGAGACCCTTGAGGGTACCGGAGGCCAGAGCAAGCGAAGGAAGGAGGAGGAGCAACAGTACCGCCAGCCGCAGAGCGAAAGAAGGTCTCACGCCATCACCTTTGTGCAATTGAGAAGGAGAACGAAGATACTGCCAGCTACGACGTCAAAAGGCGAACCGCTTTATTTGCTCGGAAACCTGGAAGTGGCCTGATTTTTGCACTGTGGAAAGAGAATTCTGGGTGTGTAACTAAACCGCTCCAGAAAATACTCCGCAGAATCTAAAATGTCAAGATAAATCTTGAACATTTTGTCTCTGGAGCGGTTTAGTTCATAAGTGCAGAGATTTTAAGCAGTTAGTACGACCCGCCGATGCTACTTTTCATGAAAGAGCATGCCCGCCGGAATGATCTGCTTGTCCATGTGCGGCCCTTTGATGGAGGCACTGAGCTCCATCCCACCACCACCCTGGAAGAACATCACCCTGACCGCATGATACCCGGCATCGAGCATCATGACCCCCGACCGCTCGATCGGCGCATGGCGTCCATCATTGTTCACGACCATCTTGCCGTCAACGAACAACACCGTCCCATCATCCGAGTTGGTGTACAACGTGTACACTCCCCGTTCCGGTACCTTGATGAACCCTTCGATCTCGAGACCGAAATCGCTGTCGCGAACGAGTGAGGGGAATACCACGCCCTCAACAACGCCCGATGCCACCGGGGTGAGCTTCGAAAAAACCGGCATCGACGCGTCCGTGATCTCATAGTACCTGAATTTCAGCCCGCGAGCGGGGTCCTTCGGGGTGACCGCCGCTTTGGGCGGCATGACCAATTCTCCGTTCACCGTGAGCACCACGACCGACATCGGGGGCATGGTGACGGTCAACTCCTTCCCTGCCAGCTTCGCTCCCGTGAACGCCGCCGGCGAGACGACGCCGGGTGCATCGAAGGTGTTGTGTGCGTTCATCGCCTTCGCGGTCAGCACCTCACCCTTCACATTCTTCGCTGCAAAGCTGTTGAAACGGAGTGCAACGGTGGATGGCGCGGTGGGGTCAATGTTGCAGAGCGACACATGCATCACGCCGTTGCTGTCAATGGACGCGGAGCAGTTCACCGCAGGAACGCTCTCCTTCCCGTGCGTGTACAATCGCGATGCGACCTGCACGGGAACCATCATCGCATCCTGATGCACCTTGTACATCGCGAACGCATGATACGTGGGCGTCAGGACCATCTTCTTCCCATCGGTCAGGATCATCGCCTGCAACACATTCACGACCTGCGCGATGTTCGCCATGCGCACACGATCGCAGTGATTGTTGAAGATGTTCAGATTCGTGCCCGCCACCACCGCATCACGGATCGTGTTCTGCTGGTACAGGAAGCCCGGATTCGTTCCGGGTTCCACTTTGTACCACGTCCCCCACTCATCCACACACAACGCGGCGTTCTTGAACTGATCGTACTCGTCCATGATCGCCGAATGCTTCCGGATGAGTTCGTCCATCCGGAGCGTCTTCCGCATGATGTCGAACCACCCCGCAGGATCCACGTCCGTCGCTGTCCGGGTACCGTTGGTGTAGTAATGCAGCGACAGCCCATCAAGAGATGACCCCCCATCCCTCATCACGACCCGGGTCCAGTTGTAGTCGTCCGCGTTCGGCCCCACGGCGATCTTGAATGGCCGGTGTCCCCCATAATTCCTCATGAACGTGCCATACTTCCGCGCTTCATTCACATAGTACTCGGGCGTCATCCTGCCGCCGCACCCCCAGCTTTCATTGCCCACACCCCAGTATTTCACGCCCCACGCTGCTTCACGGCCGTTCTGCTTGCGCTTCTCGGTCATCGGACTCACATTGTCCGAGTTCACGTACTCCACCCACTGCGACAGCTCCTGCACCGAGCCGCTGCCGAGATTGCCCGAGATGTATGGCTCCGTCTTGAGGAGCCTGCACAACTCCAGGAATTCGTGCGTCCCGAAGCTGTTGTCTTCCGTCACCCCACCCCAGTTGGTGTTGATCATCTTCGGACGCGCAGCACGCGGGCCGATCCCATCCATCCAGTGGTATTCATCCGCAAAGCAGCCGCCGGGCCACCGGAGGATGGGGATCTTCAGCCCCTGCAACGCCTCGAGCACGTCCGTTCGGTATCCATTGACGTTCGGGATCTCCGAACCAGGCCCGACCCAGATGCCACCATAGACCAGGCTACCGAGGTGTTCAGCAAACTGCCCGTAGATATTCTTGTTGATCTGATACTCCTGCGCCGCCGCATCTGCGACGATCGTGGTGCTCGCCACCTGCGCGATCACCGTGCATGGCATCAGGAGACATGCAGCGAAGAGACACATGACCATTTTCATGATCGCACTCCTTTGAGAATTGATGAAGCCGGAGTATGGTGAAATAAAAGCCGAAATTCAACAGGCTGGTTGCAGCCCATCCCCCGCTTCGCTATATTTCACAGAGGTGGTTGCATGCACCGCGGGCCGGACGTTCACCATCCGCTCCACTCCACTCCATCACAGGCCGGGGGTACGCGATGATCCGATCATGGATGTTCCTGCTGCTCACCGGATGCGCGACATCCGCGCTTGCCCAGAACTTTTCCCTCACTGTTGCTGTCGATCCCTCCGCCGATACTGCACGGATCTCCCCGTACATGTATGGCACGAACGGCCAATCGAATGACCGCGGACTGAACATCACGGCCCGCCGCCTGGGCGCCAACCGGATGACGTGAGATCCCGTGCGCCCACCTCTCGCAGTGATACTCCTTCTGGCTTCTGCCTGTCTCTTCGCCGGTTGCGAAGCGGATCAGGGAATAGATACCCCGTCGACACACGGCGCAGGGCCTACGCTGTTCCCCGACCCGGTTCCCGTGACTCTCTCTTCGAGCCCCATCGTCGGAGTAGGATTTCTGCCCAATGGCACCGCCTGCGCTGTCAGCAGGGAAGCGATGTTCCTCTCTGCCGATGGGGGCACGACATGGAGCACCGCAGGCCATCTCCCTGCCGGCGAGAATATCCGGGTCCTCGCGCTCGATGGATCGGGGACCATCTACCTCGGGGCGGACAGTGCACTGGAGCGCCTTGACCCCCATGAGATCAATCCCCTCTCACTCGACATCCTCCGCTCGACCGATACCGGTACCACCTGGAAGATCGTATCTTCATTCCCCAGGCCGATCGTGAACGCGATGGTGCTCGCCTGCAATGGGGCAGGTGATGTCATCGTAGGATACCATGCTTCGGGGTTCGCTCTTTCGCACAACAAGGGAGAGAGCTGGACCAGAGTGCCAGGGTATTGGTGCAGTGGTGCGGCAGCTTCATCCTCCCGTGTCCTGTTCACGGCCTCTGCCAAAGGCAACGTCAGGCGTTCGGATGATCACGGCGCGACATGGTCGACCTGTCCGGGACTGCCCGGGGAAGGACTCGGGAGCTACGGGCAGATCTTCACCTCGTCCAATGCCGACACGGTCTTCGTTGCGGAACTGTCTGAACCAGGAACGATCTACCGTTCCACGAACGGGGGGTGGGGCTGGACGCCCGTGTGGACGGGGTATGGAACGAACGTGTGCCGCTCTGCGCGGGGAGTCTACTACTTTGCGACGGCCGATGAGCTACGCCGTTCGACCGATGGGGGAACTCACTGGACCCTTGCAGCACGGGCGGGAGCCGAGATCGCGTCACTTGCCGTCAGTGATAGCGGCGCTGTCCTCGTGGGCACCAAACGCGGAACAGTCATCCGATGGAATGGCGAGTAGAATGGGGACGGGAGCAGGTACGCACAAAACGCGCGAGCACTGGACCGGGGGAGCACACGAGCGGCGCCTGGCAGCACGGCGCTTGATTGACTTTATGATGCATGTTCCCTAGCATATGCTGTACCCTTGTCCCACTCTGGATCCTCGACCATGCACCGCCCCGTACGCCTCCTTCTGTACGCCCTGTATCTGTTCGCGTCCTTCTGCTCGTATGCGGCAGACCCTCCCTATTATGTCCGCACGCCCACCTGGCATGAAACGCTCCGCCTTTCACGCGATGCACTCGCGAAGGCGCGAGATGCCAGCCGGCCCGGACTCGCGATCACGCTGTCCGCCATGGAAATACTGCGGCTCGTTCTCCCTCCCCTCACCATTCACCGACGCCTTTCCACCGGAACAGAGGATCTCTCTCGACACAAGCTACGGCGGCAAGCGGTGGTTCACCAGACACGAATGGGTGGACGGTGTCATTCAGGATCTCGGCCCCGACACCATGTGCGCACATTACCTGTGCCGGACGCTCACCAGTCCGCGCGACACGATGGTCACCGTATCACTCGGCAGCGACGATGGCATCAACGTCTGGGTGAACGGGACGAAGCTCATCTCGAAGGATGAAAGCCGCGCAGCCGGGGCGGATCAGGAGATCCTCACGGTGGCATTGAAGAAGGGTGACAACGCATTCCTGATGAAGGTCAACAACGGCTACGGCCCAAGCGGATTCTACTTCGCGCTCTATGACAATGACCTCCGCGAACTCATGGGTCTTGTCCGCCGCGACTTCCCCGATGAGGCAAGCGTGCGCGAAATGGCATGGGAGGAGGCGGATACCATCTGGAGTGGGCCATGGATCCCGGGGGACATGCAGGCCCTTGCGCTGAAGTACGCCGCCCATGCACCATGCACCACAAAGGATGAACAAGATGCCCTGACGGCACGGGCCGCCGCGGTGACTTCCGCGGAAGAACTGACCGCTGTCCGGACTCACTATGTAAACTCGCGTGTATCAGAGCTTGTCCCGATCATCCTCACCCCGAAGCCGCCTGCAACGCCCCGTATCAACGGAGCGCGTCGGGTGGGCGCACGCCCGGGGAGCCCGTTCCTCCATATCGTCCCCGTTACGGGCGACAGGCCCATGAAGATCAGCGCAAGCGGGCTTCCACGCGGACTCGCGCTCGATGGTGCCACGGGGATCATCACCGGCACGGCGAAGAACGCAGGAACATACCACGTCCGCGTTACAGCAACGAACGCACGCGGGACCGCACGCAGCACCCTCACGATCGTGATCGGCAAGACCATCGCGCTCACTCCCCGCTCGGATGGAACAGCTGGAACTGTTTCGCGACCGCGGTGGACGACGGGCGTATTCGCGCCGCCGCCGAAGCAATGGTCGCCGCCGGACTTACGCAGCACGGCTGGAGCTATATCAACATCGACGATTGCTGGGAGATCAAACCGGGGAGTACCGATCCACTGGTCAGTGGCGAACCCAGGAAGCCCGACGGCACGATCAATACGAACAAGAAATTCCCGGACATGCACGCGCTCAGCACGTACGTCCATGCAAAGGGATTGAAACTGGGGATCTATTCTTCTCCCGGTCCCCTCACGTGCGGCGGTTACACGGCAAGCTATCAGCACGAACTGCTCGATGCGAAGCAATACGACGCATGGGGCATCGATTACCTGAAGTACGATTGGTGTTCCTACGGTCAGATCGCGCCCAATGCCAGCCTTCCGGAATTGAAAAGACCGTACACGGTGATGCGGGCGGCACTGGACAGCGTGAGGCGCGATATCGTCTATTCGTTGTGCCAGTACGGCATGGGCAAGGTGTGGGAATGGGGCGCGACCGTCGGTGGCAATTGTTGGCGGACCACCGGCGACATCACCGACACCTGGGAGAGCATGGCAGGTATCGGGTTCTCACAGGGCGGCCAGGAGGCCTTCGCCGGGCCGGGACGTTGGAACGATCCGGACATGCTGGTCGTGGGAAAGGTCGGCTGGGGCCCTGCACTCCATCCCACACGCCTCACGCCGAACGAGCAATACACGCATATCAGCCTGTGGTGCCTCCTTGCCTCACCGCTCCTGATCGGCTGCGACATGACGCAGATGGACGACTTCACGCTCTCCCTTCTCACGAACGATGAAGTGCTCGCAGTGAACCAGGATCCGTTGGGAAAGCAGGCCGGACGCATCGCGACGGAGGGAGACACAGAGGTATGGGCGAAGAAGATGGAGGATGGATCCTACGCCGTCGGACTTTTCAACCGTGGCCGTTGGCAGCAGGACGTTACGGTCCTCTGGTCTGAACTCGGACTCAAGAAAGGATCACATGCGGTCCGTGATCTCTGGAGGCAGAAGGATCTTGGGTCGTTCGATGGAGGGTTTACGGCGACGATAGCGAAGCATGGAGTGGTCTTGATCCGCGTCACGCAGTGAGGAATGGGGACCGCCGATCGACGAACGCAGTTCAGATATCAGATATCTGAATTCAGATCTCTGAACTGAAGCACGCATCGTAGACGCGACCAACCCCGTCGAGTTGCACGTCAACGACGGGTGTACGCAGGGCGGCGGCAAGGGCCGCGCGACCGGAGGGCGCATCGAGCGTGGCCGCGCGGTAGGTGGTTCCGTCGAAGGCGGGATAATACGGGTTGAACGTGAAGGCACACAGGTCTGACGGACGCCGGTACCGCACATCCACAGACATGGCGTGAAGCCGCTGCAATAGAGCCGCGATACGCACCGGATCACCGGCCAGCAACATCTTGAACGGATCATCAAAGACGAGCGTCACACCCTGCCCCCCGGCCTTTTCCATCCGCTCGCACACCACGCCCAGGCCATCCGCGGTGATCAGTCCGGGCAGGACGATCTCTTCCAGCCCCTCCGGCATTCTCTCGAACACACGCGCGATCTCGCTGATACCATGCACCGGGGTTGCCGGAGCCTGCACGCTGAGGTCCCGGGAACGCATGCGAATGCCTGTGATGGCAGAGAGATCTCCGGCGCTTGCCACGTGGGCGAAGATACGTTCGATCGCGCACGTCTCTTCGGTGAGATAGTGAACATCCGTGCTCCGCGCGCCTCCGGTGGCGAAGACCACCCTGTCCGCTACGGCCATCGGCGCGATACGGTTCAGTGAACCATCCACAAGAAGGTCCGCGACACCCAGCGAGAGCATCTGCTGCGACACGGCGGCGAGGTCGGCGGTCTTGTTGGGTCCGGCAACGACGACGAGTCCGCCCTCTTCCACACGGCAGATGACCACGTTGCCCAGAGCGGTGATGTACTCTGTGGAGCGGAGGACACGAAGACGGGCTGTCGAAGCGGAAAGGCACTTCTCGGAGGTGGTGACGATCATTCCGGGGCGAACTGCGATGCGCGGTTTGGGAAGGAGGGTCACGTTGTCCCGCTCTTCTCCGTCATATCCGATCCCGGTCACGCCGGGGATCCTGCCGCGACGATAGGCTTCATCGATGAGCGCGCACAGCGCCGTTGTCTTCCCGGTGTTCTTGGCCGTTCCCGCGACGCCGATGATCATGGCCTAGGCAACCGTCCCCCTGCCGAACGTCCCGGGATATGCTCCGTCTTCCCGGTCGCCGAGCAACCCTGAAGAGATGGCGGCTGGAAGGTCCGGTGCCTGCCGCACACGGTCCAGCACCTCTGCGATCTTTGCATGCATGTCCGCCGTCATCGCGTCGGCGGCGGAGGTCGGCGTGACCGCCGCCTTCCCCATGAAGCGCGCGGCCTCATGCAACGCCTGCAGACTGTCGATGCGTGACGCCATGCAGATCGGTCCGCGCGAGTACGCTTCGTCCGTGGACGCGATGGTCATGGCATCCACGTGCAGCGACGTGCCGAGGGCAGCGTGGAAGGAGGAAGCGGTTGCCGACTGGACGCGGTCTTCCGTCTGTGTCATGAACGCGATCGGTTCCCCCGGCCAGATCGGGCAATCCACGATCGAACGCAGGGCGTGGATCTTCGCCGCGTTGTAGTCCACGAATGTCTGCTCCATCAGCCCGTTGATGACGATGTGCGGCCCATAGCAGAAGAGCGGTTTCAGGATCGCGCGCGCGCCGAGGCGCGTGCCGAGATGCACATTGATCAACAACCCCGCGAGGGTCTTCCAGGCCGGTACACCACTCAGTTCGTCGTTGCCCGGGATATCGTACGGCATCCTGAACTTCGCAGCGAGCCGGATCGCTTCGACACCGTCGACCGCCAGGCGCGCCGGATCCGTACCCGCTCCGAGCGAACCGTACACCAGGTCGATCTTGGTCATATCCGCCCCTGCCAGCCCCGCCAGCAGGACGGTCTCAGGTGTATTCAATCCGCGGTGGGCGCGGACGGTCAGCAAGGTCGATGGCTCCAGAAGCTCACGGACCAGCCGGATGTTCTCTCCGGAGGTCACGGTCCCATCGTTCTGGTGCGTCAGTGTCCCTTCCAACAGTCCTTCATACCGGGCTTCCCACGACGGATTGATCAGGAGGAATCCATCCACTCCCCATCGTTCGCACACTTTGGCGTGCATGATGTCCATGACCGGGCAGCCGGAGCCGAGGAACTTGAAGAAGAGTGGCCTCTCGCCTGCATGGCGGAGCGACACCGGCCGATGCTGGTGGCGGTCGGCAAGGAGTTCCTTCAATCTGGTCCGTTCGGTTTCCGAAACGACGCGCACACCTTTGGGGAGGATCCCTTTGCGGAACGCATCGGCGATCACCGGGTCGGAGACACTCAGGTAGCGGTCCAGCAATGCCGCGTGCTGTGCCGCGTTCCGCTCTTCGAACATCGAAGCCCGCAGGCGCGCACGCTCGATGCCCGGCGAACTTTTCCCTTCGGTCCAGCGGAGCAGCTTGTCCACGATCTCATCCAGGGCCGCAGCGATGCGTGCATCATGCACCTTGTACGAATACCCGGCGGTGATATCGGGCTTCGGCTTCGCGGCGGCTGTTGCACCGCTCTCGGCCGGTTTCCCTTCCAGATAGGCAACAACATCTTCAATGCGCGAATGCTCATCGAACCCGCGGTCGAACCCGAGTTCTGCAGCCAGCTCCGCCGTGATCGCTTTGCCGCCGAGCGTGACCCGCGCACGGGACCGGACGCCGGCCGCATCGAGCAGGTCGACGAACCGCCCGAGCAGTTCCGCCACACCATATCCCAGCGTACGGCTGACGAGGATCTCGTCGTACGAACCCTGCGCGGCGATACGGACGACATCCTCAAGCGGGAGGTCCGGCGACAGGAGTTCCGTATCAAACCCGCGTTGCGCGAGGGCGTTCCGGATGATCTTGATGCCCACATCATGAACAGGATCAAGGGGCACACAGAGGATACGCTTCTTTTTCACGACGGTCCCCCCTTCGCTGCCGCCGGCGCAAGCCAGCGGTACGGATCACCGGGTTTGTGCACGTACTTCCGCACGCGCACCCGGACACCGTAACCATCGAACTCGCAGAACATCACGTCCACCTGTCCGAGCCCGAGTTCTAGCCCCAGCCTGAGCGCGAGGTCCTTCCCCTCCTGCTCACTGCCGCACAAGAGATAGGTCTCGATATCGAGGCCATCCATCACCGCATCGAGTGCTTGCATAGCCATTCATCAGCGGAGCGGCCCGGAGGCCGCCCCGTCGATGCCTTCTTATTCGAAGATACCTGCTTCGTTACAGACGATCTCGATCAGCATCACGAGTCCGCGGATGATCATGCGGGCCCGTTCCGGGATCACCTGACCGTGCTCATCGGTGGTACCGAGGCCGGGAGAGATGAAGAAATTCGCATCGTACGAAATGGTCGGGATGATGCCCATTTGCGACATCCCGTCCTGGAACAGATGCGAGCCGGAGTACATATCCTCGATCGAGAAGATCGGGATACCCAGCTTGCCGTCCTTCCAGCTATCTTCGTAGTTGATCTCGACCGTCCCCGAGTTGTAGCTCTTCGCGAACTGGAAGTCGCCGCGGATCCGGCTGTCGATCTTGCTGAACTCGTCCACGACGATCGCATACAGGTCATCGATGGGCTTCTTCATCAGTTCCGGTTTGTCGCGAAGGACCTTCAGTGCCGCGACCTGGCCCGACAGGCCTTCCTTGCCCGGGTCCTGGCCGACATAAGCGGCCTTGCCGTACGACGAGGTGGTGCCATAGCGTGCACCGTGATAGCCGAGTCCGCGGCGGACCGCGACCATGACATCCTCACGGCCGATGATGAGCGCGCTTGTCGGGGAGCCCGTGGCCTTGTCCATGCTGAAGATCATGCAGTCGGCGCCGACCTTCTTGATGCTCGTGCCGATGAACGGCATGCCCCACGCGTTGTCGATGATGTAGGGGACGTCGTACGAACGGGCGATCTCGGCGATGCCCTTCTGGATGAGCGGCGTGCCCTCGGCGTCCTTGGCGCTGTACCCGTAGCCGGCCGTGTCATAGCCGAGCGAGGCAAAGCCACCGAGCAGAATTTCATGCTGCTTCGCGGCGGTCCGCATGGCAGCGATCGCGCCCTTGGCGTCCGTGTTCTTCATGAGAGGAACCGGATGGTAGTTGATGCCGTGCACCGGATAGGCGGCACCCGGGAGCGGGACGTACACGACGTCCAGGTTGTTCTGGCGCTTGCCGGAGAAGCCCAACTCGCCCGCCGTGCTGCCGCGTTCGGCAAGGATGTCCTTGTACTTCGGCGGATACGGACGGCCGTAGCCACCCTGGTGATGGATATGACGCTCGTAGGGAGCGATGTAGCGCGTGCGGTAGTTGTCACCGCGGCCGGTGATCGGCGCGGTCACCAGCGTGTCGAAGCATGTCCAAAGCCCGCCTTCGCAGGTGTTCACCGGAGCCGCATCATAGCCGTCGCCGTACACGTCCTTCACGATCTCACGGATCTGATCCACGTACACCGTCAGGGGCACGACCTTCCGCGATTCGACCGCCATCACTTTTTCGATGTCCTCGCGGAGCGGGGACGGGCAGCCGGAGATGGCACCGGTCAGGCCGATGGCACCCTTCAGTTCGGCGGGCATATTCAGGGACTCTGCGGCTTTCTTCGCGGCTGCATAGATCTTCGGGGTGTTCACCTGCAGACGCTTGTACATTTGGAACTTATACGCTGGCTTCGCCATGTGGCGTGTCCTTTCTAGGATTGAAGTGATGGAAAACCGGGAATGGCGACGGGGTCACCGGGGTGGAGGCCCAGTTCGTCGCCCGGAATGCGTTTCTCCACGCGGAGAATGGTATTCTGATGGTTCGGCACGTGCGTATCGTCGAAGCCGACGATCGTGCCGATCTCGTTGCCATTGATCACGACCGGGTCACCCGCCAGCAGCACGCCGCCGTCGAGCAGTTCCACGAACGCGATGTACGCGATTCGCTGCACGGTGGCGCCGGGGCCTGCGTTCTGTTCGTCGGTGCCGATGAGTTCGATGATGCTCCCGGCGGGGAAGGCACGGGAGATCGGCGCGATGAGCGAGAGGCTGCGGTTCTCGAGCGTGCCGCGGAGCACGACGACGACCCTCCCCTTCATCGGCGTCTTCGCTGCGAAGAACGAGCGGTTGGTCATCTTCTGGGTGTACGGATCGGCCATGGGGTCCTCCTACACGAACCGTGTCACGAAGCTGTCCACATCGCCGTACAGGAAATCCACCACCGGCAATTCGATCATCGTATAGCACCCGGGCTGTTGCCGCATGGCGGCGCGGGCGGCGGAGACCATGACCTGTGCGGTGAGGGCGGGGTTGTTCACTTTGAGCTGGAAGCGCATCGACTGGTTATGCGTCACGCCCGAAACACCATTGCGTTCCAGCAGGACACCGTGCCCCGTATCCATGAGCAACGCAACGTCCTCGACCTCGAAGACATACGTGCGGTCCTTCACGAAATACGGATCGGTCTTGATGCGTTGTTCCACTTCCTCGAACTTCGCACCGGACTGGAGCTGCACATAGACCATGCGGCGATGGATCCCCATGCCCGCCGGTACGGTGATCGAGATCGCATCCTTCACGCCGGCGATCGCACGGACGGCGACCGAATGTCCCATGGACATGCCCGGGCCGTAGTTCGTATAGGTGATGCCGCGCGGGGCCATGGCCTGGAACCATCCGCGCATGACGGAATCGATGCCCGGATCCCACCCTGCGGAGAGGATCGAGACCGTGTTGTGTTCCTTCGCGATCGCGCCGAGCTCTTTCCGCACGGCGGGAATGTCATGATGGATGTCGAAACTGTCGACCGTGCGAATGCCGTACGCGAGGATCTTGCCCGCTGTCTCGCGGACGATGCGCGAGGGACAGGACAGGACGGCGACGTCGATCGAGTCCAGTTCTTTGACATCGGACACGATGCGCACGTTGCGCAGGGCCATCGGGTCGCGCTCCGTATACGGGCAATCTTTGGACACCACTTCGGCCACTTCAACGATGCCGACCAGTTCCATGTCGGGTTCAACGAGGATGGATTCCACTGCACAGCGTCCGACATTGCCATAACCGAGGACGGCGACGCGGGTCTTCTTCATCGGCTGCTCCGTTGAGGTTCCTGGGGTTGATGTCCGCCCGTCTGACTGTCGATGTACGCGCACAGGGCCTTTCCTGCGGCATCGCCATGGGCACGGACGAGGCGCTCGACGAGCGCCGCATCGCGTTTGGCGAGCGCGGCGAGGATCCGCTCGTGTTCTTTCATCGATGGTGTCAGGTGCGACAGGACGGACAGGTAGATATAGTTGTAGCGCAGCGCCTGGGCGCGGAGCGACCGGATATAGCCGGCCAGCTTTTCGTTGCCCGAGGCGTCGCTGAGGGTCTGGTGGAACTCCGCATTGAGCTGCAGGAGCGTGCGCACGTCCTTGGTACGGGCGGCGGCGATGCGGCGCATCCGTTCGTGCAGGGCACGCAGCGCCTCCATCGTCTCCGGTTGCAGTTGCGCGCAGGCCAGACGGGCAGCGAACGCTTCGAGGACGCCCTTCACCTGATACGTTTCGGCGGCATCGGCATGCGACAGCACGCTGACGACGGCGCCGCGGCGCGGGGTGACGCGGACGAACCCTTCCGAGTCCAGCTGGAGGAGTGCTTCACGCAGCGGTGTACGGCTCACGCCGAGCCGCGTGGCGAGGTCCGGCTCCACGAGACGGTCGCCCGGCGTCAGGCCACCGTCGATGATGAGCGTGCGGATCCGGTCGGCGATGCGGTCGCGCAGCGTCCGCACCTCTTCCCGGTCGAATGCCAGCCCCCCGGGCCGGCCCGCATCCTCCTGCCGCATAACGCGTCCCTTCTGCATATTGTATACAATATACAATATGCAAATATCGGGAACCGGCAGCAGAAAGTCAAGGGAGTTGACTTTCACACCCCTGTTTCGTATGGTACAGCACGGTCAGGACATACTTGCCGTTCATCAAGAGTGGTGGAGGGACAGACCCTGCGAAGCCACAGCAACCGGAGCCAACCGCGCTCGTCAGGTGCTAAGTTCTGTTCCCGCTTTCGGGCGGGAGAAGATGAATCCGCAAGGGCTGCGCCCTCACAGCGCATACCCCATTCGGATTTCATCGCCCCGGATGGGGATTTTTCGTTGCATTCACCGGACAGAGAGGAGCCAGCATGGCGGAAGAGCGAGCATACAGATTCGAGACACTGCAGTTGCACGCGGGACAGACACCCGACCCCGCCACCAACGCCCGGGCCGTCCCGATCTACCAGACCACGTCCTATATCTTCAACGACGCGGCCCACGCTGCCGACCTCTTCGCGCTCCAGAAATTCGGGAACATCTACACCCGTCTCATGAACCCCACCACCGGGGTGTTCGAGGCCCGGGTCGCTGCCCTCGAAGGCGGCGTTGCAGCCCTCGCCACCGCATCCGGCCAGGCCGCACAACTCATCGCGATCACGACCTTCGTCGTCGCGGGTGAGAATATCGTCGCCACCAGCAACCTCTACGGTGGCACCTACAATCAGTTCGCCGTGGCCTTCCCCCGCCTCGGCATCGATGTGAAGTTCGTGAACGGCGACTCCCCCGCCGATTTCGAAAAGGCCATCGATGCGAAGACCAAGGCCCTTTATATAGAGACCATAAAAAATCCGCGCCTGAACATTCCCGATATCCGCGCGATCGCCGATGTGGCGCACAACCATGGCATCCCGCTGGTCGTGGATAATACCTTCGGCGCCGGCGGATACCTCGCCCGCCCCATCGACTGGGGTGCCGATATCGTGGTGGAGTCGGCCACCAAGTGGATCGGCGGCCATGGAACCTCCATCGGCGGCGTGATCGTGGATTCCGGCAAGTTCAACTGGGGGAACGGCAACTTCCCCATCTTCACCGAACCGAGCCCCGGCTACCATGGACTGAAATTCTGGGACGTGTTCGGCACGCCGGGGCAGTTCGGGAACATCGCCTTCATCATCCGCGCCCGCGTGGAAGGACTGCGCGATCTGGGCCCGTGCATCAGCCCGTTCAACTCCTTCCTGCTCCTGCAAGGACTGAGACGCTCTCGCTCCGCATTGACCGCCACAACGACAACGCCCTGGCCCTCGCACAGTGGCTCAAGCGCCATCCGCGTGTGGCATGGGTCTCCTATCCCGGCCTGCCCGACCATCCACACCATGCCCTCGCGAAGCGTTACCTGCGTCAGGATCATTTCGGCTCGATGCTGGTCTTCGGCATCAAGGGCGGACTCGAAGCCGGCAAGACGTTCATCAACAGCGTCAAACTTGCGAGCCTCCTCGCCAACGTCGGCGATGCCAAGACACTGGTGATCCACCCCTCATCCACGACCCATCAGCAGCTCCCGGAAGCCGAACAGGCGGCAGCGGGCGTCACGCCCGATCTCATACGCGTGTCGGTCGGCCTCGAACATATCGAAGACATCCTCTGGGACTTCGATCAGGCCCTTGCTGCCACAGGAGCCGGCGCATGACGTCGCACCAGGGTGGCGAGATCGTCGGGACACGCAGTGTCACGTTCTTCCCGGGCGGATTCCTTGATACGCCCGGGGCGTGTGCCTCGTTGCCCGACCTCACGGTCGCCTATGAGACCTACGGCACGCTCAACGCCGCGGGCGACAACGCCATTCTGGTATGTCATGCCCTCACCGGCAACGCCCATGCGGCGGGGCTGTCGTCTCCCGATCCACGCTCGGTCGGCTGGTGGGACCCGATGATCGGCCCGGGCCGGCCGCTCGACACCGACCGCTATTGCGTGATCGCATCGAACTTCCTGGGCGGATGCTACGGCACCACCGGCCCCACGTCGATCAACCCGCGCACCGGAAAGCGGTACACGATGTCCTTCCCCGCATACACCGTCCGCGACATGGTCCATGTGCAGAAAGGATTGCTGGACCACCTCGGTGTGAAGAGTCTTGTCTCAGTCATCGGTGGGTCGCTGGGTGGTATGCAGGTCCTGGAGTGGCCGCTGTGCTACCCGGCCATGGTCCGCTCGATCATTCCCATCGCTACAGCGGCGCAGCATTCCGCCTGGTGCATCGGATTGAACGACCTGACGCGACAGGCGATCATGATGGACCCGGCCTGGCGTGACGGCGAGTACGATCCATCGGCACAGCCCGCGGCCGGGCTTTCCCTTGCGCGTCAGATCGCGATGATCACCTACCGGAGCGACATCTCGTTCACACGGAGGTTCCACCGCACTGTCGCCGCCGCGGGTCCCGGCGGCCGGGAACGAAGGTTCGAAGTGGAGAATTACCTGCGCTACCAGGGCGAGAAGCTGGTGGCCAGGTTCGATGCGAACACGTACCTGTACATCACCCGGGCAATGGATGCGCACGACGTTGCGGCAGGGCGAGCGCCACTGGCCGATGTCCTTGGTTCGATCCGCGTGCCGTCCCTCAACGTCGGCATTTCATCCGACATCCTTTACCCCGCACACGAACAGCAGGCCATCGCAACGGCGCTCCCCCGTTCAACGTACCGGGAGATCGATTCACCCGACGGACACGATGCGTTCCTGATCGCCTATGAGCAGCTCGGTCCGTTCGTTCATGAGTTTCTGAAGGAGATACAATGAGTCTCATCGTCATGAAGTTCGGCGGCACCTCCGTTGAAAGTGCGGAGGCCATGCGCCGGGTCAGAGATATCATCCGGAACAGCGCGGGAACCTCGACCTGTGTCGTCCTGTCCGCCTGCTCCGGCGTCACGAATCAACTCCTGCGCATCGGCACGGTAGCATCCGAAGGGAATGCCGAAGAGGCCGCGGGGATCGTGCGGACCATCATCACGCGGCATACCGGGATCATGGAAGAGCTTCTGCCGCCGGCGCAACGCACCGAGGTGCAGGCCGCCATCGATGTCTGGGCACGCGAGCTGCTCGCGCTCGTCCGCGGGATCAGCATCCTCGGTGAACTGACCAACCGGTCCCTGGACCTCCTTGCGTCGTACGGCGAACGGTTCTCGACACTCATTTTCGAGGCCTACCTCCGCCATGCGGGGACGCCGGCGGCACTGGTGGATGCACGCACCTTCATGGTCACCAACGCCCAGTTCACGAAAGCCGCCCCCGACCTCGTTGCCACGGCCGAACGATTGCAGCAGAACGTCCGCCCGTTGCTGAACGACGGCAAGGTCGTCGTCACGCAGGGCTTCATCGGCTCCACACCCACCGGGATCACGACCACCATCGGGCGTGGGGGTTCGGACCACTCCGCGGCGCTCATCGGTGCCCTGATGGATGCGAACGAGATCCAGATCTGGACCGATGTGGACGGCATTCTCACCGCAGACCCGTCGATCATCAAGAACGCGCGGCGCATCCGCATCATGTCGTTCCGCGAGGCGTCCGAGCTTGCCTACTTCGGTGCGAGGGTCCTCCATCCGGAGACCATCCTCCCCGCCATCGAAAAGAACATCCCGGTCCTGGTGTTGAATTCGCACCGGCCGTCGTCGCCCGGCACACGCATCGTTGCCCGCCCGGATACCGCGCAGCACTGCACCATCAAATCCGTGGCGTACAAAGAGAGCATCTCCCTGATCAGCATCGTCTCCACCCGCATGTTCATGGCGCACGGGTTCCTGGAGAACATCTTCGACGTCTTCCATAAGTACCGCACCGTCGTCCACACGGTGGCCACGTCGGACGTCAGCGTGTCGGTGACGGTGAACGATGTGTCCCACCTCAGCGAGATCCTGGAGGAACTCCGCCAGTTCTCCACGGTGACGGTCGATGGCGGCAAGGCGATCGTGTGTGTGGTCGGCGACAATCTGAGGAACAGTATCGGCGTCGCGGCCCGCATCCTCCTGCCGCTCAGCAGGCTCAACGTGAACATCAACATGATCTCCCAGGGGGCATCCGAGATCAACCTGAGCTTTGTGATCGACGAAAGCAATGTGCCGATCGCGGTACAGGCACTGCATGCGGAGTTCTTTGATAACGGCAACCCGGACCCGGAGATCTTTGACTGATGGAAGCGAAAGGATATACGGTGATCGTCGCCGGCGCGACCGGCATGGTCGGGCGCACGATGATCCAGGTTCTCGAAGAACGGAACTTCCCTGTTGCCCGGCTCATACCCATGGCCTCGGCCCGCTCCGCCGGATACACCGTGAAGTTCCGCGGGCAGGACATCCCCGTACAGGAATTATCGGAAGCCGCACTCCGCGATGCCCGCGCCGGGGTCGCGCTCTTCTCCGCCGGGGCGTCGGTGAGCCGCACCTTCTCGCCCATTGCGGTGAAGTTCGGCACGGTGGTCATCGACAACAGCAGTGCGTTCCGCACCGACCCGGACATCCCGCTTGTCGTCCCCGAGGTCAACCCGGGCGCATTGCAGCGTCATCACGGCATCATCGCGAATCCCAACTGCTCCACGATCCAGATGGTGGTGGCGCTGAAGCCTCTCCACGACGCGTTCGGGATCACGCGGGTCGTCGTTGCCACCTATCAGTCCGTGACCGGCGCCGGCCAGCGCGGATATGAGCAGCTGATGGCGGAGATGCGCGGCGAGACGCTGAACCCGCCGAAATTCCCGCACCCTATCGCATTGAATCTGATCCCGCACATCGATGAGTTCGAAGCCGATGGCTATACCAGGGAAGAGATCAAGATGATGCGGGAGACCGTGAAGATCATGGAGGACCCATCGATCAAGGTCAACGCCACCTGTGTGCGCGTCCCCGTGGTCGGCGGTCATAGCGAAGCGGTCACGATCGAGTGCGCCCGTCCCTTAACACTTGCTGCGGCACGGGAGTTGCTCCGGACCGCGCCGGGTGTTATCTTGCAGGACGACCCCTCGCAGAAGCACTACCCCATGCCCAGGAATGCCGGTGGCAAAGACGAGGTGTTCGTCGGACGGCTCCGCCTTGATGCGACCGTCCCCAACGGCCTGTCGCTCTGGATCGTTTCGGACAATCTGAGGAAAGGGGCGGCGACCAACGCCGTACAGATCGCTGAAGCCATGGCCGCACAGGGGCTGCTCCGGAAGGCATGACATCGCTCCCCTGCCCTCCATCATGGAAGGTGCCGGGGGAACGTCCAGGACACATTCGCTGTTACAACGGCGGGGCTTCTCATTGCTGCCGCCCGCCACACCGTGCAATCCATCATCCATTCCTTCACACTAGCCAGGAGAATTCCCATGCCTCCTCATCCCGGATCGGATGGTCCCATCGATTTTTCTGATGTGACCAGCGGGGCGACAACGTCCGGCGAACCGCGGACGTACGTGGTCAAAGCGGGCGATTCCCTTTCCAAGATCGCCAAGCTGATGTACAAAGATGCCAAGCAGTGGAAAAAGATCTACGAGGCGAACAAGGATAAGATCAAGAATCCCGATCTGATCCGCCCCGGACAGGAATTCATCATCCCGTAACCACATTGTCATCCACAGAAGGTGATGCTATGACCCGCTCATTGCTGTTCCTCATGATCATCGCTCTCTCGGCGACGGTCGCATTCGTTGGTTGCGGCAAGAAAGAAGAACCGAAGCCCGTCGTGCAGGAAGCTCCGCCTCCTGCCCCGCCGGCGCCTTCCATCGCCGATGTGGTCCTGGCAAAGGGATTTGATGCTTCATGGAATGCCGTAGAGCCCACCACGGCCTTCAAGCCGAAGGATCGGATCAATGCACTCGTCAAGACCGCGAACGCCGTGCCTGGCAATGCCGTGGCAGCTACATGGTGGTACGTGAAGACGAACCAGATTGTCAAGTCGGACACCATTGCCCTCGTGCAGCCCGGCACCAACAACACCCAGTTCTTCATCGAACGTGCAAAGGGGTGGCCGACAGGTGACTATCGCCTCGACGTTACCCTCAATGGCGGTGCACCGCGCTCGACCGCATTCCAGGTGCAATGATGCAAGTTCCCGTCCGTTCCGCGATCCGTTCCGGGTCGCGGAACGGACCCTTCTCCTCTTTGAACAGGAGTACATGATATGAGTGCATTGTTGGAGATCCTCGCCGGGTCGCTCGGGCGCGGGGCGGTCGATCAGATCAGCTCCAAGCTCGGCCTCAACCCCAACACCACCGGCCGTATCGTCCAGGCCGCGATCCCGTTGCTCGTCGGTGCGCTCGCCCGCAACTCGGCCTCGCCGTCGGGTGCGACCGCCCTGCAGGGCGCCTTGAGCAAGGACCATGACGGCTCGGTACTGGACGATGTCCTCGGCTTCCTCGGATCCTCGCAGCAAGGGCCGGGTGCCGGTATCCTCCGTCACGTCCTCGGCGATCAGCAATCGAATGTACAATCGTCGATCGGCCAGGTGGCCGGGGTTGATGGCGCGCAGGCAGGCCAGGTGCTCGAGATGCTTGCCCCGCTGGTCATGGGCGCGCTTGGCAAGAAGTCGGCGCAGGAAGGCCTCGATGCAGGTGGACTGTCGCAGTTCCTGCAAGGTGAGGCGCAGGCCGTTCAGCAGCCACAGCCGGATATCATGGGTTCCCTGCTCGGGATGCTCGATCAGAACAAAGACGGCAATGTGGTGGATGATGTCAGCAGTTTGCTCGGCAAGCTGCTGAATAACAGGTGATCAAGGAGGATTGAACCGTTGGAAACAGCGCTGAGCATCGCACTGGGTATCGCTCTCAGCGCAGCGGCGGGGTTCCGGGTCTTTGTTCCCCTCCTTGCGCTCAGCATTGGTGGTTACACGGATGTTGTCCACCTCACCCCGGGGTTCGCCTGGATCGGCACGATCCCATCGATGATCGCGTTCGGCACGGCAACGATCGCCGAGGTGGGGGCGTACTATGTGCCGTGGGTCGACAATGCGTTGGACACGATAGCAGCGCCTGCGGCGGTCATCGCCGGCACCGTCATCTCCGCGTCGGTGATCACGGACCTCCCTCCCCTGGTCCGTTGGTCGCTCGCCCTCATGGGTGGCGGAGGCATCGCAGGCATCCTTCAGGGGGCGACGGCATTCCTTCGCCTGAAGTCGTCCACATTCACCGCCGGCCTCGGCAATCCGGCCCTTGCGACCATGGAACTCGGTGGTTCTGTCATCACGGTGATACTGGGGATACTGGTACCGGCAGTAGTGGCGGGCGTTATGGCGTTGCTGGCCATCGGGATCTTCCTCGTAGCGCGCCGGCTCCTGTTCAGCAGACCGGCGCGCCAGGTCAAACGGGGGTGATCACTTCTTGTAGTACTTCATGGCATCGGGGATCAACTTCGTCAGGTTGGCGATGCGGGTCTCATCCGAGGGATGCGTGCTCATGAACTCGGGGGGGGCCTGGCCGCCGCTGGCAGCGGACATCCGCTGCCAGAACGCGACCGCCTCATGCGGATCGTACCCTGCCATCGCCATGAACACCAGTCCGAGGTGGTCCGCTTCACTCTCCTGTGTCCGGCCGAACGGCAGGAGCGCCCCGTATTGCGCGCCTACCCCGTAGACCGTCATCCACAGGTTCTTCGTTTCTTCCGGCTTCTTCGCCAACGCCGCCGACAACGCCGCCGCTCCATACTGGGCGATGAGCCCCTGGCTCATCCGTTCGTTCCCGTGCTCTGCGATCGCGTGCGCGACCTCATGGCCCATGACCACGGCGAGACCCGCTTCGGTCTTCGTGATCGGCAGGATGCCTGTATAGAACACGACCTTCCCGCCCGGCATGCACCAGGCGTTCACTTCCTTGCTCTCGACGAGATTGAACTCCCACTTGTAATCTTTCAACGCATCGCCGTACCCATTCTGCTGCATGTAGCTTTCCACAGCATGCTGGATCTTCACGCCGACGCCGCGGACCATGGCGGTCTGCTGCTGGTTCGTACTCAGCGGATTGGCCTTCAGGAATGCGCCGTACTCCTGATAACTCATGCCAAGCATCTCCCCCGCGGGTATGAGGCTGAGCTGCTTTCTGCCGGTGATCGGCACCGTGCTGCAGGCCACCAGGACCAGTGCAAGGACGGTAACGACAAGAACGCTTTTCGTGAACAGTTGCATGCGACGGTCTCCTTGTTCCATGGCCGACCCTAGTCGGTCAGATGGAGCTTCTTGAGTTTGGGATGGATGACGAATCTGCAATACGGAGCATCGGGATGGTTCCTGAAATAATCCTGATGGTAATTCTCCGCCGGATAGAGCACATCGAGGTCCTGGATCTCCGTGACGATCGGGTCGTCGAAATCCTTCCCGGCCGCTGCACGCGACCTCTCGGCCGTAGCGCGTTGTTCCGGGGAATGCGTGAAGATCACCGAGCGGTACTGGGTCCCCTGATCGGCTCCCTGCCGGTTCAGGGTCGTCGGGTCGTGCGCGCGCCAGAACATCTCGAGCAGTTTCTCGTACGAGATCTTTTTCGGGTCGAACGTGATCTCGGCCACTTCGGCATGGCCGGTGGTCCCGGTACACACCTGATCATAGGTCGGGTTCTTGACATGCCCGCCAGCATAGCCGGCCATCACCGACTGCACACCATCGAGGCGTTCAAAGACCGCTTCCACACACCAGAAACATCCTGCACCCAATGTCGCTTTCTCCATGGCCGCATGTCCGTTCGGTTGCCCCGGCGCGCCCATCGGGAAGGCCAGGATCACGAGGATAAGGATCAGTGTTCTCATAGAGATATAACACGTTTGCGGGGTCATGAGTTCATCGCCCGGAAACAGGACACTGCCTCGTTCGGCTCATGCCGGAACGTTTCCAGTACCCGGACACTCCCCGCACCGTGATCCCGCAGGGCCAGCGCCATCGAATCCACGGCCCGGGCGTTGGTATTGCAGTCCTTGCTGACATGCGCGAGCACCACCGCTTCCGGATAGAACGAGGAAGCAGAAAGGATATCGCGGACGAACTTGCCTGATTGCTCGTTGGAGAGATGGCCGATGGTGCGGATCCGGTCCTTGAGCCAGTCGGGCCGTTGCGATGTCGCGAGCATCACCGGGTCATGGTTCGACTCCACCACCAGGACATGGGAATTCGCACAATGCGCGACCAGCCCATCGGGAACATAGCCGAGATCCGTCGCGATGGTCGCCTTGGCACTTCCCGCGAGGGAGTCCAGGTGGACCGTATACGAGAAGCACCCTCCCGCGGCATCATGCGGGACCGGGAACGCGTTCACGAGGAATGGGCCGATCTCTGTCCTTGCGCTGTGCATGGGCCGGAGAAGCGGGGTGCCCTGAACCTTTCGCACATCACGATACTGCTCGGCGAGAACCTGCAGTATCGACGGGGGCGCATGGACGGGGATCCGCAGGGCGAGGAACCCCACAAGCGTTTGAGCAAGCACGTGATCCGCATGGGCGTGCGTGATCACCACGCCCTCGACCTCCCGGAGGGTGAGGCCGAGTGGTCGCAGGTGCCGGCTGATATACCGCTGGCTGAAACCGCAATCGACGAGCAGTGCACGGTGCTCTTCCCAGATCACCGTACAATTGCCCGCACTCGAACTCCCGAGAACGCACACATGCATCAGCGTGCACTCCCGGCGGCTGTGACAGAACAACGCTGCCTATGCACCGCGCTGGCCTCCCCGCCGGGGCGCCTGAAAGCTGGGTCCACGTGCACCCTGCCCGCGTGCACCTCCGCGCGCACCTCCCTCGGTCTTCTTCCCGTGTCCACTCACCCCGCCATGCTGCTTCTCATCGGCCTTCGGAGCGGTGATGTCCTTCAACGAGAGCGGGTAGTCCGTCAGCTTCGTACCATGCAGGCCTTCGATCGCCTTCTTTCCCTGCTCGTCATCCGCGATCTCTACTTCGGCAAAGCCTGTCGGCTTTCCGGTCACGCGGTCCAGATCGATGCGGGTGGAAGCGAGCGGCCCGTACGGCTTGAACAGATCCGCAAGCTTCTTTTCGTCGATCTCGCGTGGAAGATTGGCAACATGGATATGCATTGGTGTACTCCTGTAGTGAACGTAGAAATGACCGCTTCAGCTCTTTTCTGGAGGCGGATCCGGCAACTTCACCGGCGGCGGGGCGTAGCCCACAACCGACCCAGCCCGCACCCTTGCAAGATACGGAGAAATCGTGGTCCCCGGTAGTGTCCTGACGTTGTTCTCGATACGGACCGGGCCGATGCCCGTGCCCGCTCCTATGGTACAGTGTGCACCGATCTCAATCAAGCCGTACCTGAATTTTCCGCACCCTTCATAGGCGTGCACCGTCAGGCGGCTGAATGCCCCGATCAGCGTGTTATCGCCCACAAAGACCAGTTCCGGGCGATAGTGGTCCAGCCAGACCATCTGCATGATCTCGACGTTGCTGCCAATATGGGCGCCCATCCATCGATACAGTTTATTCTTCAGCGGGGTCCCCTTCATGAAGAACGAAATGCCAACCTGGAACAGCACGAGGATCCGGCGGCCAAACGGGAGATTGATCTGACGCCAGTTGATGGCATTCGGCTCCTCGGGAGCCCCGAGGCCTGAGAACGTGTAGTACCGCTGACCGGGCGTGAGATATGCCTTCAACCGTTCGGCCCCATCCGCCGTCGCCGGGTCCAGCGTCGCGATGTCGACACCCTTCCCGTTGGCGGTCTTCGAGATGTGGATCGTCCGCCTTTTCTTGCGGGCAAGCCGCAGGGCACGCACGATCATATCGGTGGTCACTTCACGCATGACCCGGTCAGGGTCCGGCAGCTGCACATCATGCGATGTCATACGGATCCTCCTCGCCATTCTCCGCCGGTACGATATCCGGCTGCCATGAGAACAACTCCGGTTCGTCCATCACGCCTCCGGCCACGGGCATGATATTCCTCCGGTTCGATGGTTGTGTGAGATACCGCAACAGGATCTTGTACGTGTCGTAATCGAAGCGCACCGCTTTGGAGCGCTGTACCAGTTCCATGTCGCCGCCGGACCTGGCGGAACCGACGAGGCACCAGTTATCGACGAAGAAAACCTCCGTGTCGCCGCCGGCGGGATCCAGTTCCTTGATGGCAATGGTGCCCTTGAACGGCCACGCGACGACGCGGCGACGGCTGAACGCCGCATCCACCCGGTGGTTGTAGGCACCCGCCGGTTCTTCCCCCACGCACGCTCCATGACACTGATGAAGGTGGTACGCGAAGCAGGCACCCTTCGAGCGTTCCAACCCGAGCAGCTTCGAACACAGATCATGTTCCTGAATGGCGGTGTGCAGAAACTCCTCGGCCTGCTTGCGGGATTTGAACACCGCCAGGATCGTCCCGCTGTCATCGGCACCGATCGATTCGGTCTCTTCGAGCTTGACGCTCGTGTATCCCTGCGCGGTGGTCAAGCCTCGGGCCAGGAGAACCCGCCGCGTGCGGCGGGACATCACATTATAGATCGGACGCAGGTCCTTGATGAGGGACGACTCCAGGAGCAACGCCCCCAGCTCCCCCGGGGTCGGGCGTGTCTCGATCCGCACGACGCACCTGCTGAGTTCCATCTCCTTGGCAGAACGGGTATCCGCGGAGAAATGACTCAGCACACGCGTCCGGATGGTCTTGCTCTTGCCGACATACAGGAGTTCATCCTTCGCGCCATAGAACAGATACACGCCACAGCAGTCCGGGATCTTCTTCACATCCGCCCGGTCGATGTGCGGCGGCAGGCGCATATCTTTGACCACATGTTTGTACGCACCGGACAGGCGCTCCTCCGGTTCATGGTCGCGGAGGTACTCGAGGAATGCGAGAACAGCGCGCGCATCGCCGAGGGCCCTGTGCCGTGCCGGACATTCCAGCTGATACCGCTCGATGATGCTGCCGAGATCGTGCCGGCGATGCTCCGGAAAGAGGCGCCGGGAAAGTTTCATGGTGCACAGACTGCGCGGCGTGAACGTACGTCCGACCCGGGCAAATTCCTGCTTGAGGAATCCTTCGTCGAAACGCGCATTGTGGGCGACGAAGACGGCGCCTTCCAGCAGCTTCGCCACTTCGCGCGAGATCTCGGAGAACACGGGTGCCCCAACGACATCGCGATTGGAGATCCCCGTGAGTTGCTCGATCATCGGATGGATATAGCATTCGGGGTTCACAAGCGATTCGTACACGCGTTGCACCTTCCCGCGCTCTACGCGTATGATCCCGATCTCGATGATGCGTCCGTATGTCGCACTCGTCCCCGTGGTCTCGAGGTCGACGATCGCCATCGGCTCGTTCATGCGTTCCCCACATGGATCACGCCATCGCCGAATTTAGCCCGGAGGTCATCGACCGCCTTGAGCATCCTCTCGCGGTTCCCGTCCCGTTCCGAGAACTGCATTGCGAGCTGCTCTCCCGCGGAAAAGTTCGAAAGGTGGACCCCGATGAGGCGCACCGGACGGCCGTCGTGCAGGCTACGCAGCAGTTCGCGCGCCGTGCGGAACACGATCGTATCATCATTCGTCGGCTCGATCGTACGCGCCGTGGAATGCGTCGAAAAATCCTGGTACCGCACCTTCACCTGGATCGTGGCGGTATTCCACGCCTTCGAGCGGAGGGTGGAGCAGACATCCTCCACGAGTGTGAACATCTCATGTTCCAGGTCTTCCTTCCTCTGCAGGTCCTTCGAGAACGTCTCTTCCCGACTGATACTTTTCCGCACCGAGTCGGTCACGAGTTCATTTGAACCTCCACCATTGGCAACCTCCAGCAGCCAGTTCCCATGCACGCCGAGCAATGCTGTCACCTTCTCACGGGAGAGGTTCTGGAGATCCGCCACCGTGCGGATGCCGCGCGAGTGAAGCCGGGCTTCGGTCTTCGCGCCGACCCCCGGAATGACACCAACAGGAAGGGGTGCGAGGAAGACCTTCTCTTCCCCGGGGCGGACGATACAGACGCCGGATGGTTTCACCGTCCCCACCGCGATCTTCGCAAGGGTCTTGCCCGTGGCCAGCGCGATGGAGCACGGCAACTCCAACTCCTTCAACACAAGGTCCTTCAACGAACGGATGAACCCCGGGAGATCATTATTGTACAGGGCCTCGCACCCTGTCAGGTCCAAATAGAACTCATCGATCGAGGCGCGCTCAACAACTGGCGCCAACCGGGTGAGACGCTCGTACAGCCGGTCCGAGTATTCGCCGTATTCGTGGTGCCGCCCGCGAACCATGAGAAGCTGGGGACACAGGCGCAATGCGCGGGCCGCCGACATCGCCGAGCGCACACCGAACGCACGGGCTTCATAGGATGCCGAGGCAACAACGCCGCGCCCCTGCGGCGACCCGCCGACCGCAACGGGCTTTCCCCGGAGCGACGGGTCCTTGATCCGCTCGACGGAGACGAAGAAACAATCGAGGTCGAGATGCGCTATGTGCTTCGGGCGATCGGTCATTGAGGGGGGCCAGGGAAAAAATACCAACTTCCTCTGGAAAATGCTACCGGCGTTCCGTTGCCCGCCGGAAGATCGCATAAGTCCCGAAACGGCGGGCGGGAACGTAGCGCCCCTCTCTGATGAGGGGGTCGTACAGTCCTGTACCGAATGCACCGATGATCAGATACTCTGCATTCACTGTCAGGGGATCATAGGTCCTGGTGTCCGACCCCCCGAGCCAATTCCTTCTGATGACGTCGACGTTCAATTGAGCGGGTGGGACATGGACTGGCCTGTCGAGGAGGAAGAGTAATTCGCTTTCATAGGTTTCCACCGACGCTCCGGGAGGCGTAGCATGATTGATGAATGCCGCGGTCTCCTCCAGACCGGATGCGGGCACACCCTGGACCAGTGCCTGCACACCGACCGATCCCTGCCTGCCGGCCATCAGACAGAAGAATATCAGAAGTCCGCCTGCGCCCCAGCGGATACGTGGCGTGGCGATCCCGGACAGCGTGCCGCGCACGGCCCGGACCAGCCGGAGGATCAGCTCTGCCGAGAATGGTGCTATGAGGAAGAACGCAGGGAACCCGTAGCGCCCCCAGCCGATCGACAACGTGATGAACCACAGGTACCAACTGCCGGCGAGAAGAGCGAGCATCATCCGGACGACCTCGTTCCAGGACATTTCCTTTCCCGCGCGAAGGCTCGAAACGATCCCGGTCAATGCGACACCCAGTGCAAGCGTGAGCGGCGCCCCCGTGAAGAAGGCGAAGCGGAGCATTGAGCCGCGGATCGCAGGGTCCAACACCATTGCCGTCACTTCGGTCAGACCAACCACGGGATCCGAAGGAACTCCCGGAGTGACAAGCAGCATGGATCTGATGAGTCCGATGAGATACATCACCAGGACCGCGAGCCCGATGACCATGCCGGCATGGAGGCCACGCCGGCGCTGACGGACCAGGAGTACCGCCGAAGTACTGCCGAGTCCGAAGAGGACGAAAGGAACGACCTGAGCCTTCGTCGCGAGTGCCAGACCGAACACGATCCCTGAAGCAACGAGCAGGAGCGGGCGGTTGCCGCGGCTTTCCAGGAACAGATACGAGCCGGTCAAGATGAACATGAGCGAGGGCACTTCGCCCAGCACATTCCTGCCGAGGACAAGGATGGAAAGGTCCCATTGCACAGGAACGATCGAGACCAGCACGACTGCCACCAAAGCAGCAGAGCGGCCAAACACCCGCCTGCTCAGCACATAGAACAGCACGAGCGTGATGACGGCACAGGTGATCATTGCCATCCTGGCCTGTGCGAGTCCGACGCCAAAGGCAATGAACGAGGCAGACACGATGGCAACAACGGGGAGATGAGCGGAGAGCGAAGGCCCGGCGGGCAGGCCGTTCAGGATATGCCCGTAGTGCCCGGTGGCAACCCAATTCTTCGCGACGCTCAACGTCCACCCTTCGTCCCACCACGGAAGGGGGAATCGTGTGATCCCGATCGACGACAGGAAGAGGATGAGGACTGCGCCGGCAGCCATCACGGCCACTTCCATGCGGCTCAAACGATCATCGTCCATGGCGGATCGTCCCCCACAGATAGCCAAGACTCTGGAATTTCTCCGCGGTCCAATGGATCAGGAAGTGCTTTCGTTCACGAAATGCCCCGGCATTGAGCGGGCCGAGAACCTTCGCCTTGAACACATTCAGGAGTCGTTCCGCGCGCGAGCGTTCAGGATCCCAGAGGATACTCTGTTGCGGCGACGCCCCCGGCCCGTGCCGGCGAATCGATCGATGGAGGAGCGCAACACCGATCCCCCGGAAGAACTGGTGACGGAAATAGCCGGCAACGGTCACCCGCCGCAGATGGCTGACGTGGACAGGGGACGTACACGAGGCGGAAGCCAGCACCCCGGATCCTCATGATCAATTCCCAATCCTCGGACCCATACCTGCCCCAGGATTCGATGAACACATGGCCATGACGATCCCGCATTGCATCCACCACTATTCTCCGGAGGACGAGGTTGCCGGAGTTGCCCACCAGACCGAACCCATCGAGGACCCGCTCGCATGGCAGCGGACGCGTATTCCGTACATCGTTGAGCAATGGGTCGGTCTCCAGGAAGGACCCACCGGCGCAGTCTGCATCTGTCTCATCGAGCGCTGAGACCATCGACGCGAGCCAATCCGGCGGCGGTACGGTGTCGTCATCAAGCAAGGCGATGATATCGCCACTCGCCTGTTCCATGCCGCGGTTCCTCGCCCACCCGGGGCCGCGCCGGTCACGGTCGACGATGACGCAGATCTCCTGTGGGACGACCGATTGCACAGAGAGACCAACCTGCACCGCGGCCAGCGATGGACGGCCAGATGTCGGAATGACCACGGAGATACGATGCGGTTGAGCGCTCATGGGGTATCGGGGCTTGTCCCCTTCTCGAGAGGAAGGAGCAGGGGCGCGGTGGAATAGAATACGATCCGCCGTGTGGCGGCACGGACTCTTTCGTCGATCAGTGCGCAGGCCGCTTCCCACGTCGGGCACAGGGTCCCACGCGGGAACACGCGCCGGACCTCCTCCTCTCCAACCCCTTCGGCCATGATGATGATCCGGCGTTTTCGTTCTGCGCGCAGGGCGAGGGCATTGGCAAGGATCTCCGGAATGCGTCGTAGATCGTTTGTGTTCACCTGCCGTACACGCCTCACCACCCGTTCCGTGAAAGGATCGGCGGCCGGAAAGAACTCATGGGTTCCTGCCCCCCGCTGGCACTTCGCGATCAGAACGACCGGCATCTCGGCCGGGAGATCCTTGAGCGGCCAGAGTGCCCGGTCGTGCGCGAACTGCAGGGTCCCATCGAACGGATACGCGTCCACGATCACCGCATCGATCTCCTCCCGCGCTGGCAAGGACACTGAGGCCAACGGACGATAGAGATGCGCGGCGTACTCGAGAGCAGATTCCGGATGCCCTGCAACGCACGCAACTGCGTGGCGGTCTGCGCCCGGCACGGCCAATATCACAGAGGCCAACCCTCCCATGCCAGCGATCTCGTTCATCTCCCTGCGGATATCGGAGTCGAGCGGGCCCCCTCGAGCGCGGGCAGGCCGGAGATGGTCGTGCAGGTGCCGGATGGTTGCCGCCCCGCACATGCCCGGAGCGAGGAGTTTTGTCCCTCCCGAGAATGCGGCCGCGGGGTGAGGAAAGACGGACCCGACACCGATCCGGAGATCGCACGCCATGAGGGAAGCATTGATGGACACCGGGGTACCATGCCGGGTCTTTCCGAGGTCCACACACGCCGCGTGGCAATCGTGGATGACGACACGCCGGAACATCGCGAGTGAAACGCCGGCCTTGCGGGCGACATCGGCCGGAGGAGGGCCCTCATGACTCCCGCAGGCAATGAACAGCGTCAGGTGTTCCCGGGTCACCCCTGCGGCAGCGAGATGCTCGAGGAGAGGCCCGAGGAGTTCGTCAGCGCGTGTTGGCCTCGTGAGGTCATCGATGATGACTCCAATATCCTTTTTCCCTGACGCGAGTTCCCTGAGAAGCGGACCTCCAACGGGACGCTCGAGCGCCTCGCTGATCTGGCGCGATCCGAGCGGTGGAGAGATCGCGAGCCGTAGATCAGTGACCCGCCAGTGATCAGGAACATGGAGAGACGTTTCGCCGTCTTCGTCCCAGGCGCCGCGCCGAAGTTGGATCGCCGCTGACGTATCAGACATCCCCTTCCCTCCTCCCTGCAACAAAGAGCAGCAATGGGCGAACGCGGCCAAACGCCATGCGACCGGGTGCAGATATCGACGGTGGCAGGCTTGCGATGAGGGCGTCAAACTCCGGAACTCTCACAAGCCCCAGTCGCAGCACAAGTGACGCGAAGACGATCCCGCCGGCAACGCCTCCGAGCACCATGCGCAGGACTGCCGGCACAGGGGCATGCGCGATGGTGGCCATCACGAGTCCGGTCGCAAGAAGACTGAGGAGTTGCTTTGCAGGGCTGAAGCCGTGGAACGCCGCGACGCCGGCCGAACGAAGCGAGATCGCATACGGAAGCAGCACCACGGCGTAGGCGGTGCCGGTCGACACCGCTGCGCCCTTGATGCCCCATGCCGGCACCAGTACGTATGCCAGCAGGGCGTTGAGTGCGGTCGCACCCCCGACCACCGCGGCAAGACGGAGGACACCTCCGCGCGCATGGAGAACGGGGCCGATCAGACGGCCGAGGGAGAAGCTGAACACCCCGGGGATCAGGATCCGGAGGACGGGAGCCGCGCCGACGAACGCCCTCCCGAAGTAGAGCGCGAGCAGATCCTCGGCGAAGACGAAGACACAGGTCAGGAGAAATCCTGTCACGAGAGCCACCGCGCGGAGGGCCCGGCTCACAAGGAGGCTGATCTCCGCGGTGCGTCCTTCGTGCCACAACCGGGCGGTGGATTGGAGCATGACACCCTCGACGGCGATCACCAGGACCCATACGAATTCCGCCATTTGCAGTGCGGTCGCGAACAATCCTGTCGCCGTATTGTCACGTGTCAGATGGTGAACGAGCACGACACCCGATCGGTAGAGCATCATACTGAACGATGCATAGAGCATGGTCATCAGGGTGAACCCCACCAGGTCACGGGGTCGGGGATCATCCGAAGCCAGAGCGGTCCGCAGTGTGGTCCGCGGGATCAACCGGCGGGCTGCGACCAGCGACCTGATCGCCATGAATGCATTCCCGAGGAGAAGCCCGAGGAACACGCCCGGGATCCCGAAGCCCTGCACCGCCAGCACGGCGCTCACCGCGGCGGTCACGAGCGAGGCGGTGGCGCCGGCAGTTCCGGCGAGTTCCTCGCGGTGCAGCCCATACAGTATCCCGCGGGCATAGAACCAGAGAACATCAAAGCCGAGACAGCCAAGGAGGATCGCGATAAGGGGCCACCCCTGATCATCAGGGATGTCCGGAGCAATGATCCAGCCCGTGATGGATCCCACCAGGATGAATCCCAAGAAGCACAGCCATCCGCTGAGCAGAGCGATGCGTGCACGGCGGTTCTGATCCGGCCGCTCGGCGAGAGAGCGCGAGAGGGATTGCAGCGTGCCGGCATTCGCAAGAGGGGCAGCGAGGAACAACACCGAGAGGTAGTATGCGTACTGCCCGTAGCCTTCGGTCCCGAGCGCACGCGAAATGAAAGGGGTCGCAAGCATCGACGCGGTCACGCGCGTGATCGTCCACAACCCGACCGACAGGACCCCCTTAGAGATGTTTGAGGCGGGCATGCCGTTCGTACTCCACGATATGCGCTGCGAGAGCGGCGGACTTCTCGTACGTTGCCATGACGTATTCCCGTGCCCGGGAACCGAGGGATTCCGGATCCGCATCCAGGATGCGTCGGACGCCGGCGGCAAAATCGTCATCGGCGACCATGACCCCAAAACGTTCCGCGAACCCGTCGGGGTTGACCGCGCTGAGGATCGCACAGCCGTGGGCTGCCGCTTCGAGGAACGTCAGCGGGAGGCCCTCACGCGCCGCGGTGTTCACGAACACGTGTGCCCTGCAGAGGAGTGCGTGCATCCGCTCCGGCTCGGTGAAGCGATTGATGAATCCCGGCATTTCAAGGTTCGGGATCCCCTCGTACCGTTTCCGCAGGGCGGCATCGTAGGAACTCTCGGCGGATGCGCTTCCGCGGCCGACGGCAACGAACGTGTACTGCGGGAACAGCGCCGCAAGGTCAAGGAATACTTCCGGGCGCTTACGACGGTCCCATCGCGCGACCGAGACGAACACCGGGGGACCTGACCGCCCCGGCATTGTGGCCGGCACCTCGATCAGATTCGGGATGAATCCCGCCGGTTCCGGCAACCGGTACATCCGCTGTACTTTGGTCCTGAGGAAGTGCGCCGGAACGTACACACCGTCAGCACGGCGAACAGCCGCAGCAATGAGGGGGCCCGACTCCGAAAGATAGTTGAGGGGTGTGAGCACGCGGCGTGCCGGTGTCGCGTACAGGAATTCCGTCCACCAATCGTTCCTATCCCGTGGATCGCGGCACGTGATCAGGTGCACCCGCCGGGGATGCATGGCGCGCGCGGCCGCACTGAGCACCGTCGGATCCTGAGAATGAAAGATCCGCGCCCGGGAGGCGCGGAGGAGACGATACGCTTCGTGAGGCCGGGAGATCGGGAAACTCCTCACCTGAACGCCGTTGATCTCCTCGAGAGGTTCCTGCCCCTGTCTGCGCGGAACAATGACCTCGACCTCGAACCCGGATGCAGCAAGCGACTCGGCCAGCATGCGCGACATGCTGCCGAAGCCGCCATAGATGCCCCATCCGAAATACTGGCTTGCAAGGATGCATATCGGAACGGACGGGTGACGCATCAGGAGACCCTCCGGACAGGTGGCGTTGAGGCCAGGACCCCTTCCATGAGATCAAGGTATTCCCGGGTGATCGTGGACCAGGAGAAGCGGCTCGCACGGGCACGTGAGGCCGCGCCCATTGCCGGAAGAATGGACCGGTCTTCGAGGCAGTCGCGCATCGCTGTGGCCAGTCCTTCCACATCCGCCCATCGGACGATGCGGCCATTCACCCGGTCTGTCACGAGTTCCTCGGAACCACCCGTTGCGGTCACGATCACGGGAAGGCCTGCTGCCATAGCCTCCAGCAGTGCCATCGACATCCCCTCACTCTGCGACGGCAGAACGAACATGTCGGCGTCGGCGTACACGCCCGGCATCCGTGCACGTTCCACATAGCCCAGGAACGTGACGTGATCCGTCAGTCCCGATCGCCGGCACTGTTCGTGGAGCGCCCCCTCCATGTCGCCGGTCCCCGCAAAGACCAGGTGCAGGTCGGTGACTCCTTCGCGCCGGAGTCGTGAGACCGCTTCGAGCAAATGGTGCTGGCCCTTGCGCTCGATGAGTCGACCCGAGCAGAGTATCCGCACAGGGCCTTCCGGACGCCTGACCCGCTCCGTCTTGAACGCATGGAGGTCCACACCGTTATGGATGATCCGGATCGGGATCTCCGGCATGAATGCTGCCGCAAGTGCACGATGGGCGTTGCTGATCGCGATCACCGACCGTGCCTCACGCCATACCCGGCGGAGGAGCGGAGCCAGGAGCGGATAGAGCCGGGCGTACCGGGCTTCGAAACCCGGAACATCCGGACCTTGCAGGGAGACGACATAGGGAAGGCGATACAACTTCCAGAGGGCGAGGCTCATCGCGCCTGCCGGGACGCCGGCGAACGCGAACGAGATCTCAAAGGGGCGCGACCGGACGAGACCCCGTGCCGTGCGGAGCCCGCGCATGACGTACCGGACAAGCTCAGGGTTCGTTGCGTGGTGGATATTGCGGTTGTCGACCGGCACCTTATGGATACGGATCCGCGACGAGAACTCTTCGTACTCGTAGTCCGACCTCGTGCGCGACGACGTCACCAGGTCGACATGCACATCCGGATACGCGGCAAGTTCCTCGAAGAGATGGAGGTTGACCACTCCTGTCCCCCCGCCGAGAGGTGGGAACTCGTTGTCGAACATCAGGATGGTGATGTGCCACCCCCCCGGAAGAGGCGTCGGACAATGAAGACCGGACGGCGTTTCACCTCATCGGAGATGCGCCCGACGTACTCCGCCATCACGCCGATGGTGATGAGCTGCACCCCTGCAAGGAAGAAGACGGCAACGATGAGCGTGGCGAACCCGGGAGGGTCGAGCGCAAAGAGCAGCTTTCTCATGAAGTAGTATGCCGCCAGGCCAAGGGAAAAGACCGAGACCCCCATCCCCATCACGGAGATCACGCGGAGCGGCATATAGCTGAACGACAGCAGGCCATCGGCGGCAAGATAGATCAGCTTGCGCAGGGTATATTTTGGTTTTCCGGCGGCCCGGGCATGGCGTTCATAGGCGAGTCCCACCTGCCTGAATCCCAGCCAGCTTCTGATCCCGCGCAGGAACCTGTTCCTCTCCGGCATTTGCACCAGGAGGTCCACGACACGCCTGTCCATGAGACAGAAATCACCGGAATCGAGGGGCATGTTGACGTGCGCTATCCATTGGAGTATCCGGTAGAACGCCGCATATGCGGAACGCTTGAAGATGTTCTCCTTCCTCTGTTGCCGGATGGCATAGACAACGTCATATCCTTCACGCCATTTCTCGACGAACGAGGGGAGCACCTCGGGCGGGTCCTGCAGGTCGCCGTCCATGATGATGACGGCCTTTCCCCTGCTGCATTCCAGGCCTGCGCTGATGGCAACCTGGTGGCCGAAGTTGCGTGACAGGTCAACCACAACGAACCTGGCATCGGCCTGTGCGGTGGACTCCAGCATCGAGAGTGAACGGTCCGTGCTGCCGTCATTGACCAGAAGCACTTCAAAGGTGATCCCGAACGCCCCGAGGGAAGCGGAGATCCGCGACGTGAGCTCCGGGATGTTCTCCTGTTCATTGAAGATGGGAACGACGACGCTCAGTTCGGGTGGAGGCAGTGCCTCACCCCCCTCGACAGGCCAGCGCAGTGTCTGTTCCTGGGACACTGCGCTGGCAAGTTTTTTGCAGAACTCGAGCGCGGCAGCCGGATCACTTGTTGGAATGGTCGCCACGGTTTCTCATCCCCTCGATCAGTTGGTCGGCGGAGCGGGTTGCTGTTGTTTCTTCCACTCTTCGTACCGCTGCACCTCTGTATCCAGATCCCTGTACGCCTCGCTCGCACGGAAGCGCGTGTAGAGTTCCTTGTTCTTCTTGATCTCATCCATCAGGGCCTGCATTGGCCGCGCCGAGCGGGAGTTCCATCAGGACGTAGGCGCGCCACATCGATCCATCGCGCACGGTCTTCTGGTCCTTCATACGACTGCCGTTCAGCGTGGTCGACACGACCAGCTTGGTCGCCTGGGTGAACTGCTGGATCAGCGTCGCTTCCTGCGCCGTTCCCGTTTCCTCCTCGAACCGCTTCTGCATCGTATTCACTTTGGTCTCCACCAGGCGTCCGAGCTCTGCGCGGGCACCCGTGCTTGCTTTGTCCACGGCGATCTGCAGGTCCTGCGACACGGCCGTGTTCGCCGCACGCGCATACAACGGATCTTGCGGAGCGTTCGGATACCAATCAGGAATGTCACCGGTCTTCGACGCCTGGAGCGTCTCAGGACTGCCGCCGCATCCGGCAAGCATCACCAGTGAGAACAGGATCACCGCGGTGAGAGCAACGAAACGCATGACTGCCTCCTTCGGTTGTGAATGTGTGTGCGTCTGCCCAGCGTGAATTGAGTGCTATTCGAGTGCGTTCTTCATTTCTTCGCGTATCTGTTCGGAAGCGCTGCGGGCCATCTTCTCCAGGAGTTTCCGCCCGGCCTGCTCGTACGTCGGCCCACCCTCCTTCTGATCCTCCATGACCACACTGCCGAGGACCCGCCCGCTCTTGCAGTCGAGGATCCGGAGCAGCACGCGCCCCGCTCCGAAGTACATTTGCGGGAAAGGATTGCTCCGTTCGGCCGCGGATGCTTCCCCGACGATCACGACATCGGCCCGCTTCCGCACCGTGGCGAGGATCGAACGATAGTCGCCGCTCGCCAGTGCACCGTGGATCTGCTCCTCCGTCATATTCTCCAGGGCCTGGGAATCGTCGAGGATGCTGTACTGGCTGCCCAGCAATCCCTTCTGTATCGCTTCCTGGACAGAGGATTTCGGACGGGCAGTGCCCATGTTCGTTTCCAGCACCCTGATCGCCAGAGTGATATTCGTCCGGCTCTTCATCTTGAAGGTGAAGTCGACGTACGCCGTGGACCAACAACGGGCAAGGTCAGGCGACTGCGCCTTCAGCACCGCGGCACCCGCCACGCCCGGTGCGATACGGATCCTGTTCGCCGATTCCCCGTTCTTCACTTCGATCACATCGAGGGAGAATTCGCCGGCGGCATTGGTCCGGATATCCTCGGGAACCCGGCCCGCCGCGGGAGCCACGAACAACGGCACGAGGACAGCATTCTTCACGGGATACACTCCGTGATCCGACTTGAACGAGAGTCTGCCATGCAACGGAACGGCGAGGCCTTTGCCGCGTTCTGCATCCTGTTCGTTACCATCGAGGATCTCGAACTGCAATTTGCTCAGGATCCCGCAGAGCTGTGTCTGCAGCACAGGCAGCACCGGCGCCGGTGCGGCCGCATCGTCAAGAGCGGCGGTCAACGTGCGGTCAAGCGCACCTTCCGCAAGGGCGACGACCAGCATGGCCTCCGACAATTGTCCGAGTGCGGTGAACGGGTCGTTGCGCTCGAGCGCCTTCCGCGCACCGGCATGGTAGACGCGGGCGGACGCGACAGCGTCCTCCATCTTTTCGCGGAAGCGGCGCTCGACCTCTGCCTGAGAGATCGCGCCATAGGCATACAGCAGGCCAGCATCCTCATCGAACCAGCGTTCCAGGACGATCCCTTCGAGAGATGCCGTCGTGATCTGGTCGGTCGTCGAAGCATAGGCCTCGGCGACGGTGATATCGGATCCCGAGGCGGTCTCCTGCACCGCACGCGACACGGTGTTGGAGATGCGCACGCGGATCTGCGACGAGATCTGCGCCCGGGCTTTCCCCGATGCATCGTTCCAGTCGGCAGAACCATCGGCGGTCACTTTCGTGATCCCGAGCCCCTGGTAGTAGCCCTGCCGCTGGGGCAGATTCGGAAGATCGGATGCCCACCGGGGCTTCTCCTGAGCTCCGGCCCTGGGGACTGCCATGCCGAAAAGCAGGAGAGCCGCGATGCACGCGGCAACGAGCGATGATGATGATACGGTCAGGCGCATGGTCATTGTGCGATGGTGGATACGAGCATATTGATGGCGTCGTACATATCCTGATCACGGCATTCTTCGCAGATCACCTCCCGCCCCTTCAACACCTTTCCTGTCTCCACCGAGATGAGCTTCACGGAAAAGACAACGCTGCTGCCGAGCTTGCCGGCATTCCCGATAAGGATCACATCGGCTTCCACGAGTTTGCCAACGTTCACACTCTGCGCCTCGGTGAGGCCGCTCAACTGGAGCTGTTGCTCCTTGAGGATGGTTTCGATCTGCCGCCGTTCCACCAGGGTGATGTAGTCGAAGTTCGCGAGGGCATTGGCTATCGAACTCATCGCGACATCGGCGACGTCCTGGGACACGCCCTTCGCTTCAAAGCCGACGATCGCCAGCTTCACCGGCTGTCCCGGTGTGAGCGCTGGCTGCGTGGATCCGCGCGCGCGGATGCGCCCGGCGAGAGAAGGCGTACCGGACGTGGCAACGTTCGCGTCGCCTTTGTACTGAAGAGACCATACCATGATGCTACCGTCGCTCCCTCCACCGGCGAGCCAACGGTTGTCATCGGCAACAGCAACCACCTTCGGCGGCTCATGCATGGTCACAACACTGCCGGCTTCTCCCTTGCGCAGGTCCACCATGGTAATGGTATTCGCATCGTCGCCTGCAACCGCCAGGTGGTCGTTCCCCGGACCCATGGCCATACGCTCGACCGATTCTGGGATCTTGACGCGCTTGAGTTCGGTGCCGGTGGACCAATCGTAGGCGATCAGCATGGCGCGGCGCTCGAGATCGCGTGCACCATGAATGCCACCTTTGGGGATCGCCACCTCTTCCAGTGCTGCAGCAAAGACATTCGTGGCGCGATTGGTCGCGGCAGCATGGATCACCGTGCGCGAACCGTGGAGCTCTCCCCCGGCGAGGACGAAGCTCCGCAGAGGCTTCAGGGTGGCAGGGTTCCAGCTATGCACATCGCCATACGCGAGCACGGCGACCAGTTGCTGTCCGAGCCGATCGAACCCGAGGAACAGGATGTCTTCCACCTTGTCGCCTGCCTTGATGGTCCCCGCCGGCACCATCGCCTTCAGGTCGAACATCTCGATCTCACCGTCGGTATTTGCCACCGCAAGATACTGCCGGCCGGCATCGACCGCCGTGCGGACCGGCTTACCCGTTGTGGTGAACGTCGCGGCAGCGGTGCGTTTCATCAGATCGAAGATCCTGACGGTGCCCGCGTTGTCCACAGCGACGAAGCTCTGATCGTTGGAGAGAAAACACAGGAACTGGATACCGCTCTCGAGTCTGGTCGACACCACCGCGACTTTCCTGGAGAGGTCCCAGCAGACGGCCGCACCGGCGTCGTCGCCGGAGAGCAGATAGGTGCCTTTGGAGGAGAACGCGAGGGCGGTGACATCGTCCCCATCATCCATGGTCAGCGCTCCATGCGCGGAGAGGCGCATGTCCTGAGCAAGGACGACGTTCGTACAGAAGAGGTAGACCACAAGGAATGCACCCGGAAACGCAAACTGCCGGATACGCCTGAGTGCGAGGGTCGAGAACAATTTCTTCATGATCGTGAAAGCTCCCGGCACAGGTACGGACACAGAACCCCGCAGACGCCGCGCGAGCGGCGCCTGCGGGTAGGCAATGTGGAAGAACGGAAGACTACAACAGGAAGCTGAGGCCGACGGCGAAGTACAGCATACCGCCATCCTGACCTTCATTCAAGGTGAACAGGTAGTTCCCACTCACATCGAATGCGGTCTTCTTGCTGAAATAAAACTTCACGCCGGCATTAACGCCGACACTCCCCTTGTCGTCAGAATCACTGAAATCCTGCTTGAAGTACTGCGCGCCAACGTACGGCACAGCCTTGGCGCCGCGGGTCAGGAATGACGCGACAATGAACATCGTGGAGCCGAACGTGGTCGTCGTTTCGGATGACTTTTCAACCTCGAAGGTCGTCGGATTGAATGTCCTGGGTCGTCATCGTTGTGATCGACAGGGTTGGCCCAACGCCGACCTGGAGCCAATCCGTGAGATACGGCCCGATCTTCCCGGCAAGGTTGCCTGACCCGAATTCGAGATCGGAACCTACGGTCCTGAAGTAATACCCCTGAAACTGCAGTTCAACGTCCCCCTTTTGCTGCTGGGCCACTGCCGGCACGGAGAAAACGACCGCACACAGCATAAGGCACAAGAACAAGGACTTCATGGGATCCTCTTTTCTATGGTTCGATCACCCGTCGCCGTGGTGGCCCCGGGTTAACGCTGAGAATGTACAGGATTTCAGTTCAAGTAGCAAACCTGCGCAAAGCTTGCGTTTTTTCAAGGGAACACGTATGTTTGATTCTGATGATCGCACTCCGGTCGCTTGCTGAACAGCTCCAGAAGAACCGCCAGGCCCTTGCCCTGGCCATTGCACTGGTGGGAACCCTCGGCGCCCTGGGGCTCTCCACCCTCTCGCTATTCGATACGCTTGAACGTAAGACGCTGGACCTCCGCTTCCGCACGGCAGCGCATGCCGAGTGGGCCGACACGTCCATCGTGTTGAGCGCGGTGGATCAGAACAGCCTGGATTTCGTCGAGCGCCAGTGGCAGATGAAGTGGCCATGGCCCCGCGAGTATTACGGCCTGCTCCTGCAGTATCTGAACCGTGCACACCCCCGGCTGATCGCCTTCGACTACGACCTGTCGCAGCATGACGCCAACCGTCTTGAAGTCGACGGTGCGGAGTCGGACCGTGCGTTCGCGGATGCCATCGCCGTCTCGGGCAACGTCCTCCTCGGCGTCAACCTGAGCATCCAGGAGCAGGGCGATCTTCCCGGCGATTCGGTGCACGCCCGCCACCTGATCGGGTACCCACCGATGCACCGACCCCACAACACATTCGACCGCGCCGCCGTTCCCATCCCGGAGTTCCAGCATGCCGCCGCCGCCCTCGGCGTGACGAACTTCGGAGTGGACGACGACGGCATTGCGCGGCGCATCATGCCGGTCTATGCGTACCGCTCGGATGCACTCTACCAGTTCTCCGCCGCCTGCTACGCTCTCGCCCGGAACGGCCTCCATGACCGCCCGGAACGAATGCTCAACAATGTTCCACGCACACGGGACGGATCGGTCCTGATCTACTGGTATGGACGCGGTGGGCCCGCGGGCGTCTTCACCTACTATTCTGCGCACAGCCTTCTCGTCAGCTCCGTGAAGATGCAGCAGGGCATGCAACCCGACATCCCTCCCGAAGTGTTCCGGGACAAGGTCATCATCGTCGGAGGTTCAGCCGCGGGGTTGTACGATTTCAAGCCAACACCCTTCACGTATCTCGAGCAGTATCCCGGGATGGAGATCCAGGCAACGGTCCTGAGCAACCTTCTGAACGGGCATCATGTCCATGAGACCCCGTTCTGGCTCTCGTTGCTCCTGACCTTCGGTATCGCGATGGTGACCGCATGGATCTTCTTCCGTATCCGGCGGCCCGCCATCTCGTCACTGCTCGTCGCCTTCACCGCGATCGTCTTCCTCGCCGCGGCATTCGTGGCATTCCGGTCTGCAACCACATGGCTCCCGGTGATCGCGCCGATGCTCGCGCTGGTCATCACCTTCGCCCTCTCGGCCGTGGTGAGCTATGCCTCCGAAGGTCAACAGAAACGCGTCCTGCGCCGCGCATTCAACCGGTACTTCAGTCCGCATGTGGTCACGGATATCCTGAACAACGCCGGCGAGGTGGAACTGGGGGGCAAGACCATCGAAGCGACGGTCTTCTTCTCGGATATCAAGGACTTCACATCCATCGCGGAAAAGTTCACGCCGAAGGACCTGGTCCACTTCCTGAACGGGTATTTCTCGCTGGCGAGCGACATCATCCTGAAGAATGAAGCGATGCTGGACAAGTACATCGGCGATGCGATCATGGCGATCTTCGGCGCACCGATCCCCCGTCCGGACAACGCCAGGGTCGCCTGCCTGACCGCACTCGAGATCCAGCATGCCCTTGCCGAACACCACAGCAGGCCGGACCGCGATCCGAACATGCCGACCTTCGTGACGCGCATCGGGTTGCACACCGGCAAGATGGTCGTCGGGAACATCGGCAGTTCGACCCGCCTCGACTACACGGCCATCGGCGACACGGTGAATCTCGCGTCGCGGCTTGAAGGCGTCAACAAGGTCTTCGGGACGAAGATCATCATCAGCGAGACGACCTACGAAGGAGCGAAGGAGTGGATCGTTGCCCGCCCTCTCGATTTCCTCCGCGTGAAAGGGAAAGCCATCCCTGTCCGCATCTTCGAACTCGTCGGTGCCCGCGGGACCGTCGCCCCGGAGATCGAAACGAAGATCGCCCGCTTTGAAGAGGGACTCGCATTGTATCACCGGAAGGCGTTCGCGGAGGCACGGCAGATCTTTGAAGCGATCCTGGCGGGTGATCCAACCGACGGGCCGTCTTCGACCTACGTTACACGGTGTCAGGAGCTTTCACAGGTGTCACTCCCCGAGCAATGGGACGGGGTCTACACGTTGACTTCGAAATAAACGGAGAACCATCATGAGATACGTGCTCGCATGCTGCATCGCATTGGCAACGGTCGCCGCGGCCATCATGCCCGGACCGTCGTACACCAAGCGCGCGGACAATTATATCCGGGAGGGCCCCGGATCCTATTTCGGGCTGATCGCTGTCGTCCCGGAGAACACCCAGGTCGGCGTGCTCGAAACCAAAGGGACCTGGCTCAAGGTCCGGCTCTCCGACAGCAAGAGTGGCTGGATGGCAGCGAACTCCCTGACAGAGACGAAGCCTGCCAGCGCCCGCATCCTCCCCGTCGAGAACGTCTGGAGTTCGGCGAAAGCATCCCGCGCAGGCGTTTCGGCCGCGATCCGGGGATTTGCCGAGAAACGGGACAAGACGCCTCCCGGCAGCGTCGAGACGGTGCTGAAGAATGCGGTCAAGACCTTCTCCGATGCCGACGTTGCCGCGCTGCGCCAGCCGCTCCTTGTCACGAGGGATCCTCTTGCCGGGATCATGAGCTTCGATGATCTCGACCTGGGCGAGATCGCCTACGATGCCGGCATCAGCGAGCAACAGGTCGGACTCGGTGTCGCGGCCCGGCTCGCCTCACACGGATTTGTCCAGAGTAAGACCTTGAGTGCGTATGCGAACATGCTCTGCGCTATCCTCGCCGAGAACTCCCCGGCATATGATTGGGACTTCACGGTGTTCGTGCTGAACGACCCCACGATGAACGGGTTCGCCCTCCCCGGAGGATATATCTTCATCACGAGGGGGGCTCTTGCCATGTGTGCGGATGAATCCGAGGCTGCCGCGATCATCGCGCATGAGATGGCCCACGTCATCCGCAAACACGGGGTGCAGGAGATGAGCAAGCGCAAGGTGCACATCAAGGCCGATGATGCCTTTGCCGAGCTCGAGGAAGAGACCGGCGAGAAGTCGGCCGAGGAAGCCGACCTGGACGATCTGGTCCACAAGACCTATGAGAACATCGTCGCACCGCGGCTGTTCGCCTATGAACTCGAAGCGGACCGCTACGCGGCCGTGCTGCTCGCAAAGGCCGGGTACGACCCGTTCGGACTCGTCCGCATCGGCCAGAAGGCGGCGCTGATCCCGAAGGAAAAGCCCGGGCTCTTTGACCCGGGCTACATGTCTCCCGACCATCTCGCCGAACGCGCGAAGGCCACGGAGGAATTCGTCCGTGCCCACTATGCCGATGCTACCAATGGCGCGCGGCTGCGCGAACGGTTCGTGAACAAGACCTCAGCACTCAGGTAACAGGGAGCTCCATGCACGCACTCGACTGCGTTCAACTGTCCAAAACCTACAAGACCGGCGTCAGATCACGGCGTGAGGTGCAGGCACTGCAGGACCTCACGCTGAGCGTTGACCGCGGGGAGATCTTCAGCCTTCTCGGGCCCAATGGTGCAGGGAAGACCACCTGCATCAAGATCCTCCTGTCGCTCGTCCACCCCACCACAGGTTCCGCCTCACTCCTCGGGCTCCCGGTCAGCGATCCCCATGCGCGGCGCCGCATCGGTTACCTGCCCGAGAACCATCGCTTCCCCGGGTACCTGACAGGCGAACAAGTGCTCACCTCATTCGGTGCTCTTGCCGGCGTGCGGAGCACAGATCTTGCTTCCCGCACGACACAGTTGCTCGGGATGGTGGGGATGCAGGATTGGCGCAAGGTGAAGGTCAAGAGATATTCCAAGGGCATGATGCAACGGCTCGGCCTCGCCCAGGCGCTGATCAATGATCCGGACGTGCTCTTCCTCGATGAGCCCACGGACGGGGTGGATCCCGTCGGCCGCAAAGAGATCCGCGATGTCCTGCGTACGCTCAAGGCCGCCGGTAAGACCATTTTCCTGAACTCCCATCTGCTGTCGGAGGTGGAACTCGTTTCGGACCGCGTTGCGATCCTGGACCACGGCAAGCTCCTGAAAGTAGGAACCGTGGACGAACTCACCGTCACCGATTCTTCGTACCAGATCGGCGTCGAAGGAGCGGTCCCCGAGGCATTCCTCACGGAAGCGACCGCGCGCGTGCTCGGCGTGACGGCCGGCCCCGATGGACTGATCACACGCGTTGCGGACGTCCGTGGCCTGAATGCGGTGATCGATCTGCTCCGCACCCATGGGGTCAGCATCACCTCCATTCAAAAGCAACGCAGCACGCTCGAAGAATCGTTCATCAATCTGATCACGCGGGAGATACCGTCATGACGCTCCTTGCCGTTGTGCGCCTGACCCTCCGCGAGCTGGCGTCGAAAGCAACGATGTACATCCTCGCCGGGATCTCCACCGTCGTCCTCATCGGTACCGCCTTTGCGGTCTCCGCTTCGCAGACCGACGCCGGCTCCCTCGTGACGGTGTTCGGTCAACCGCTGATGGAAGTGCCGATACCGCAGGACGCGCTCGTCCATTTCGTCCGGCAGATGCAGGCGGGGCTGGCCGGCGGCCTGTTCACCGGGATCATGCTCTTCGGTGTCTTTGCCACCGCAGGGATCGTTCCGGATATGATGGAACGGGGCACGGTGGACCTCTACCTTTCCAAGCCGATCGCCCGGTGGGAACTCCTGCTCGGGAAATATCTCGGCGGCGTCGCGGCGATCGGCGTGAACATCCTGTACTTCCTCGTCGGGGCATGGCTGGTCTTCGGTATCCGCACCGGCGTGTGGGACCCCGCGCTGATGCTGACGGCCCTCGTCATGATCTTCATGTTCGCATGCCTCTTTGGGCTTGTCACATTCATCGGCACATGGACACGGAACACTGCGACGACGATCGTTCTGACATTCCTCTTCCTTTTCATCATTGAAGGGCCGCTCCTCGCCCACCGCGAGTCAACACTGTTCAGGCTCTCCGAGAACACCGTCTACCGGACGGTCATCGATGGACTCTTCTACCTCTTCCCGCAGATCTCCGGGATGCAGGCCGGCGCCGCGTCTCAGTTGAGCGGGGCAACGGAGATCGACTGGAAACCGTTCCTGCAGGCTTTCCTGTCAGGTGCGGCGTTCTTCCTCGGCGGGGCGGTCCTGTTCAAGAAACGGGATTTCTGATGAGGCACGCGGCGTGGATCCGGGCGCTCGCGCTGGTGCTCATGATGAGCTTCACCATCATCGCCCGCGCACAGTCTCCGGATCCCCGCTCATCAGTCACCGACTCCGCCGCTGCCGCCTATACCGCGGCCATCAGCCGTTTGACATCTCCCGAGTTCGAGCAGCGGAAGGCGCGGCGGCTTGAACTCCAACGACGGGGATACGCGTCCGTGCTTCACCAAACCCTGGCACGCGACACATGGGGGGCGGTGCTCGCCCTGCTGAAGATGGAAGCACAATTGGACTACCATCTGCCCTCGAACACCCTTGTCACCACCGTGTACCTCGACCAGCCGGCGGTCTTGCCCCGGGGACCAGCCTCCCTGTCAGCCCCGCCACCCACAAAGTACATGCAATTCCCTCTGATCGAAGACCGCCGCTTCCCCCGTGACCCATGGCACAAGTGACCGGACCCTCCACTCTCCGGCTCATGCTGGAGGCAACGGATCGGCGCCAGCTCCGGCATTCTGCATGGTGGAGCGTCGGGATCGCGGCGCTCGGGCTCCTCAACCTGTTCGCATGCGCCTATCTTGAACGATTCGTCGAGGGTGACCAGACAGGCGAAGGATTCATGCTGTTCCTTGCAACGGAGTCTTTCTTCCTGCTCCTGACGGGCGGCGCGGTCGTGAACAGCGGCCTGGAAACCATTGCGCGCCGGACACGCATCCTCCCCCTCGCCGCAGCGTCGCGCTACGATTTCATCGTTCTCGCGTTGCTGAGGCACAGGGCAATGCTGATGATCGCCGGGACCGCGGTCTTCGCCGCCGCGATACTGGGGCCCGCCAACGCTATGGCCATCACGGGAAGGATCGTGATGGTGTCCCTGTTGATGCTCCTGCTCTTCACGCTCATGAGCACCCTCACGATCCTCCGGATCCGCCCGGGTGCTGCCGCACGGTCGGTCATGGCGTTCATAGGGCTTGCCGCAGCCGGAGCCTTCCTGGTTGCAGCGGTGGCCTCGCCGGGTCCGGTACTGAATATCCTGGTACCGCTCCGCTGGACGGCACTGGCGGTGGCAGAGATGCATCATGGCAACGTTCTTTCCGCGTTGCCGTACGCGGTGTACCTGACCGCATCCGCCGGCGTATGCGCGTGGGCAGGGCGCCACGATGCGTGACCTCAGGATGATCATCATCGAACTCCGCGGCATGATGGCGACAGGACACCTCCTCCGGATGGTCCCGCTTGCCATCATTGCACCGATCCTCTCCCTGTGGCCGTACATCGGTTCGATGTTCGCTCCCGCCGTGATCGCGACACTGATCACACTCGAGCCCTTCTATAACAACGCATTGAATCTCTGGCATGGACAGGTGACGGCCGGCGCGGTCCTCCCCGCCGACCTCGCACGGGTTCTGCGGCAGAAGAACGCGGCACTGATCGTGGTGACGTGGGGTTGTGCGGTGGTCTTCATCGCTCTGGTCTCCTACATACAGCCTGAACCACCCTCTCCCTCCATGCTCATATCCATCGCCCTCTTTCTGGCAGCGCTCCAGTTCCCCCTCTTGATGATCGGGAACAGCCTTTCCTGGCAGCAGATCCGGGTACGGTCGCGATGGACGCTGGAGGATGCAGCGGGAGCGGTGCTCATGGTGATCGGCGGCGGTGTGGCATCCGTGCCGCCGGTGTTGCTGGCGCAACTCCCCGGGGATGAGGTCCTCCTTGCCGCGTACACCGTCGCGATGGGCGCCGTCTGGTGGCGCGTCGCGGTCCCGCACGCAGCACATGCCATTCACGAACGACGGGCGGATCTATGGCAGCAGATACATCGGATATAGTGCTTGAACGTGTGACGAAGAGCTACGAGAACGGTCACCGCGCGCTCGGTGGCCTGAGCCTCGCGGTCCCACGCGGATCGATCATGGGATTTGTCGGACTCAACGGAGCGGGCAAGTCCACGACCATCCGCCTCCTCGCCGGACTCGAACACGCGGACGAGGGAACGGTCACGGTCCTCGGCCACCCCGCCATGTCCCGCCCGCCCGCAGTTGCCGCACGCATTGGCTTCGTCCTCGACGATCCCTTCTACTTCGACTGGCTCTCCGGCCGGGAATATTGCATCTGGACGGGAATGATGTATGGCCTGCACAGGGATGAAAGTGAACGGCGGACAGCAGAACTGCTCGCACTGCTTGACCTTCCGGCAGACGACAGGCAGTTGATCGGGACCTATTCCACGGGGATGAAGAAGAAGATATCCCTCGCCGCGGCTCTCATCCATGCGCCGTCGCTCCTGATCCTCGATGAACCGCTTGAAGCCGTGGATGCCGTCGCTGCCCGGACCATCAAAGACATCCTGACGGATCTCGCCTCCCGGGGCGCCACCGTGTTCATCACGTCACACGCGCTCGATACCGTCGAACGATTCTGCACCGATGTCTGCATCATCCACGAAGGGCGCATCATGGTGCAGAGTCCCATGGCCTCGTTGGCTGATGCAGTCCAACCGCTTCTGGGCGAGCACGCGGGATCAACGCTCGAGGAGAATTTCGTCTCGCTGGTAGCGCCATCCTCCACACGCAGGCGGTTATCGTATGTTTGATCGCCTCGCTCCGATCGTTCTCCCCTTCTTGCCTGCACGGGCAGCGGCCCGGATCGGACACGCGCCGCACTGGGCCGTTCCACTCCTCGTTGTGGTGCTGGCTCAGATCGTCATCGGGCTCCTGGCACACCCGCTGAGCGTGGAGCAGACCATCGCCCACATCCCACGGTCGGCGACGCCGGCGGAGCTCGCCATCGTACGCGAAGAGCTGGATCGGGCACTCCCGTGGGATCTGGCCATCGTACCGCTCAAGGAGACCGCCGGAGCGGCTGCGGGAGCGGTCGTCCTCGGACTCGTCATTGCAGCATTGGGGATCGCGCAGAGACCCCGATTCGCGATGCTTTTCGCGCTGTGCATCGGGCTGGCCGGGATAGGCATTGCGGAAAAGGGTGCGGAAATCGCATTTCTATCGACCACAGGGCATGTTTCCGCCGTCCCTCCCTATCCGTGGAGCGGACTCGTGTTCGCAGACTCCCGTGCGGTATCCTATCCTGTGGGGCTTTTGCTTACCACGATTAATCTCTTTACATTATGGTATGTTCGTGCGCTTGCCAGGGCACTCGCCGTTCTCTGCAACATAAGCAAAGCACACGCCGTCCTGATCGCTGTCGTGTTCTGGGCGGTTACCGCGGGTTGCGCCATCGCAGTCCTCCACCTCCTCCGGAATGCCTACGTGTTCACTTTCTGACCCCGTCTGGCGAGGTAGGAGCGGACCGTTGAAGCGGTGCGTGATCACGGAATGGATCGTGACTGAAAAGGAAAGACATGGCACAAAAACTTAGATTTGAGGATCTCGAGTCCCCGATCGTGCGCAAGCGCACGGGGGACGACAAGTTCCATACGGTCGGCGTCATCGGCCTGGGGGTGATGGGTCAGGGTATCGTTGAGACCATCGCCGGAGCCGGCCTCGAGGTGATCGGGGTCGAACGGGACGAAGCATCGTTGAAGGCCGGAATGGATGGCCTGAACAAAGCGATGGATATCGAGATCAAGCGCTGGGGCAAGACCGCCTCGGAAAAACGCGCCGTCCTCTCACGCGTCAAGGGTACGGTGAGCGTCGCCGACCTCAAGGGATGCGAGGTGGTCATCGAAGCGGTGGATGAGAACTTCGCCCTGAAGCAGAGGCTTATCGAATCCTTCTATGGCATCGGCAAAGAAGACGCGGTCTTCATCTCCAACACGGCGACGCTCAGCCTGTCGAAGTTGGCCGAGACCGCGCGCCACCCTGAACGCATCATCGGTATGCACTTCCTCAATCCCGTCCCCATCGTCCCACTCGTCGAGATCGTCCGCGGGATGAAGACCTCGAACGAGACCTTCGCTCTCGTGAAGGCGTTCGCGACGCGCATCGGCAAGACCCCGGTCGAGGTGTTCGAATACCCCGGGTTCATCACGACCCGCACGATCCTGCCGATGCTGAACGAAGCCATGCACGCGTTGATGGAAGGGATCGCCAGCGCCGAGGACATCGACACGGCCATGCGGCTCGGCTATGCGATGCAGAACGGCCCGCTTGAGATGTCGGATAACATGGGCCTGGATGAGGTCCTGATGTGGATGGAAACACTCTGGCACGAACTCGGTGAACCGCGCTACCGCCCCTGTCCCCTGCTCCGCCGGATGGTGCGTGAAGGCAAACTCGGCAAGAAAACCGGCGAGGGCTTCTTCAAGTACAACGAGGACGGCAAACGGCTATGAATATCCTGGTCCTGAATTGCGGCAGCTCATCGGTCAAATATCAACTTATCGACGACACGGCACGCAAGCGCCTGGCGGGCGGGTCCGTGGAGCGCATCGGCATGTCCGGTGCCACACTGTCCAACACGCGTTTCGACGGCGATGAGATCAAGATCGCCGGCGAGATCGTGGATCACACGGTCGCGATCGAATACATCCTGGCCATCCTGTTGAGCAGGAATCACGGCGTCATCAGCGACAAGTCGGATATCCATGCCGTCGGGCACCGCGTGGTGCACGGAGGCGAGGCCTTCGCCGGCGCCGTGCTGATCACCGACGAGGTGACCAAGACCCTCCGGGAGAATATCGAGCTTGCGCCGCTCCACAACCCGCACAATCTGCGCGGGATCTCGGCGTGCCAGGCGAATCTTCCGGGTATCCCTCAGGTCGGCGTGTTCGACACGGCCTTCCACCAGAAGATGCCCAAGAAGGCATACCTGTACGGCATCCCGTATGCCCTCTACTCGCAATACAAGATCCGCCGGTACGGCTTCCATGGCACGTCGCACCGCTATGTCGCCGATCGCGCGGCGAAGATGCTCGGGAAGGACCTGTCGTCGCTCAAGCTCATCACGACCCACCTCGGCAACGGCTGCAGCATGGCCGCTGTCGATCACGGCGTGTCCGTCGACACCTCGATGGGATTCACGCCGTTGGAAGGGCTGTTGATGGGAACGCGCTGCGGCGACATCGATACGTCGATCATCCTCTACATCATGGCGAAAGAGGGGCTGACGATGAACGAGGCGGGCACGCTCCTCCAGAAGCATAGTGGCCTGCAGGGGATCTCCGGCATCAGCAGCGACATGCGTGAGATCATCGCGGAGATGAAGAACGACGACCGGAAGGCGCGGTACGCGTTTGAAGTGTTCACCTACCGTGTGAAGAAGTACATCGGGGCCTACGCGGCGGCGATGGGCGGCGTGGATGCTGTGGTGTTCACCGGTGGCATCGGCGAGAACAGCTCCGAAGTGCGCACCGCAAGCTGCGAGAACATGGCGTTCCTCGGCATCGAGGTCGATGAAGCGAAGAATGCCGCCGGCCCGAAAGAGAAGAACATCTCGAAAGACGGGACCCGGACACAGGTCCTCGTGGTGCCGACCAACGAAGAGCTCGTCATCGCTCTTGATACGGCGGAGATCGTCAAGGCCCAGCAGCACGCCTGAGTCATTCAGAGTACCGACGGCGGATCGACCGCAAGCTGCCCATGGGTGGCTTCGATCAGGTCCGCCGTCAGTCGTTCCAACCCTCCCCGACGCACCTCCAGGCGCATCAGGACCTGTTCATCGTAGGCCGTTGCGAGGATCTTCACCTGTCTGGCCGAGCACATGCGCATCACCGTACCGATGTGCGCATGCGGGAACCGGATGATGCATTCCGCTGTCAGATAGCAGGTCAGGGTCCCGGCGCCCGCAAGGGCTTCCGCAGCAGCATCGCCGTAGGCGCGAACGAGGCCTCCCACGCCCAGCTTGGTCCCCCCGAACCACCGTGTCACGACCACGATGAGGTTGGTCAACGAACCGTGGTCGATCGCGGCCAGGATCGGGCGCCCCGCGGAGTTGCCGGGTTCGCCGTCATCATGGATCCTGTACGTTTCCCCGCCCGGTCCGAGCCGGTATGCGTAACAATGATGGGTGGCATCGTAGAACCGCTTGCGGATATCGTCCAGGACCGCCTCGGCCGCCGGACGATCGTCCACGGGAACGGCATCCGCAAGGAACCGCGAGCCCCGGATCTTGGTTTCAACGGTATGACGGCGGGGTATGGTTTGGTACGTATCGACCATTCCGTAATATATTCATTCCCTGCGCGTCTTCAAAGTCCTTGCGCCTTATATCCACCTTGAGTATCTTCCTCCGACCATGAAACGACCGTTGAAGATCGGCATCGTCTGCTACCCGACCTATGGTGGCAGCGGCGTAGTTGCCACGGAACTCGGCAAGGCGCTCGCCGGGCGAGGCCATCAGATCCACTTCATCAGCTATGCCCTGCCGATGCGGCTGGATTCCTATGAGGGGAACATCTTCTACCACGAAGTGGAGATGTCCAGCTACCCTCTCTTTGAATTCCCCCTGTATACGCCGGCCCTGGCGAGCAAGATCGTGGAGGTCGCGCAGTTCGAGCAGTTGGACATCGTCCACGCGCACTACGCGATCCCCCACGCAACGAGCGCGTACCTCGCCCGCCAGATCCTCGGGGGCACACTCAAGGTCATCACGACGCTGCACGGTACGGATATCACGCTCGTCGGACTCGAGCCGAGTTTCCTGTCGGTGATGAAGTTCAGCATCGAGCAGAGCGACGGTGTCACCGCCGTCTCCCGGTTCCTGAAGGAAAAGACGCTGACCAATTACGGGATCGACAAGGACATCCGGGTGATCCCGAACTTCGTGGACACCGACAAATATCGCCGTGTGGAATGCACCCAGGTTCGCGAGAGATTCGCTCCCCCGGAAGAGAAGATCCTGATCCACGTCTCGAATTTCCGCGCCGTGAAGCGCGTCGCCGATGTGATCCGGATCTTCGACGAAGTGCAGAAGAAGGTCCCGGCACATCTCATCCTGGCCGGCGACGGCCCCGACCGGTCGGTATGCGAACTGCTGGTCCGGGAACTCGGGATCCAGGACAAGGTCCGCTTCCTTGGCAAGCAGACCGAGCTCGTGCGCATCCTCTCCGCGGCGGATCTCATGCTGATGCCGAGCCAGTCCGAGAGCTTCGGCCTCGCTGCCCTTGAAGCCATGGCGTGCGGTGTGCCGGTGATCTCATCGAGTGTCGGCGGCCTGCCGGAACTCCAGGTGCACGGACAGACCGGCTATATCGCGGAGATCGGGGATATCGATCGGATGGCAAAGTATGCCGTGGACCTGCTCACCAACGATACACGCATGGCGATCTTCCGCCAGGCATGCCGCGCCAGGGCTGTGGATAATTTTGATGTGGGAAAGATCGTGTCGATGTACGAGGAGTATTACCGGGAGAGTTGTTCAGAAACGTGATGGACAGTGAGGAGTGACGATATGCTGGATGTGATCCGGTGGAACAAACCCAAGAAACCAACGCTTGAAGAGCTGCAGAAAATGCTCACCGCTGAAGGGCTGGAGCATGATCTGTATTCGGATAGTCCGGGCACCAAGTACGGGCGCCACAAGCACGCCTTCGATGATTTCATCGTGATCGTGTCAGGGAAGATGCGCATCGTGACCGACGCGCAGGACTGGGTGATGAAGCCCGGGGACCGGCTCAATCTCCCGCCGAACACGGCACATTCAGCCGAGGTTGTCGGGCGCGAAGAAGTTCAGTACCTCTCTGCTGCGAAGTAGTGCGGCCTGCGGCGACATTTCGTCAACGCAGGCGATCACCCCATCACCCGCCGCTTTGCCAGGACCCGATCTGCGCACAGGAACAGCGGCACCAGAAGGACCACGGCCAGGCTCACCTGCAGCGCCCCTTGACTGAATACTTGCGGGAGGAATGCGGTCAGCCACGACGCGAGAGCGTCCGGTCCCCCGGCGATCCCTCCGGCGATCGCATCGAGTGACGCACCCCACCGGGAGCCCGTCCCTGCACCTGCGCCACCCGGCCGCGAGAGGAGGATCGCATTCACCGTCCCCGCGATACCGAACAGTGTGAACGTCGTCCCTGCGATGATCCGGGGTTCGAGCATGCGATCCAGCCATGTCAGCGGCCCGCGGCGATCAAGTCGCGCAAACACCCGGGCAGTAATATCCCCGTCCGGCCGCTCAAGAGGGACCATGCGCATCGCCCGCTCGAACGCCATCACTCGCCGGTTACGGGCGGTGCATGTGGGGCACACCTCACAATGCGCGAGGAGCGCTGCCCGCTCCGCCTGACCCAGCACTCCGTCATGGTACTCCTGAAAGGCCGATTCCTCATAGTGACCGTTCATGCTGCTTTCTCCTCTTCGTGCACAGCATCTGCCAGAAGCACCTTCAATCGCATCCGCCCCCGGAACAGATAGGTCTTCACCGTCCCCAGCGGGATACCCATGATCGTTGCGATCTCTTCGTACGACTGCTCCTGCAAATAGAAGAGTTCCACTGCGATACGGTGATGGTGCGGGAGCTTCGCGAGCCCCTTTGCCAGTAAGGCCGCCGCTTCCTGCCGCTCCAGGTGCTCCAGGATCCCTCCCCCCTCGGTCTCACGAACGATATCCCCGGGTTCCTCCCCGTGGGCGTCAAGGCTCTCCGCGGGCGTTCTCCTCCGCTTCACACGTGTCATACTGAGATTGAACACGATCCTGTACAGCCAGGTGGCGAACCGGGAGTCCCCCCGGAATCCGGCAAGCCCGCGATACACGCGAAGGAACGCATCCTGGACGGTCTCCTCGGCTTCCTCACGGGAGTTCAGGATCCTGAGGGCAAGCGTGTACGCGCCCTCTTTGTGGCGTTCAATGAGGAGCCCGAAAGCGCGAGTATCTCCGCTCCTGACCCGATCGAGTATCGTCTGTTCTGCATCCATGGACTACCTCTTGGACGGCATCCCGGAATGGATTGTTTCACCGTGCCTCTGAAACATGCGGGAAGGAGCTGCGGTCTAACAGGCAAGAGTTCAATCACACTATGCAAGGAGAAGCCCATGGAACCAGTTGCCATCACTCTGATCATCTTCCTTTCGATCACACTCATCGTCGGGACATTCCTGCTGACCCGCCACCGCGAACGCATCCAGATGATCGAAAAGGGGATGACCGCAGAAGAGATCCGGAGCATGATCCAATTCGGTGGGTACAAGACCGATCCACTCTCCTCACTCAAATGGGGCATGGTGTTCATCGGGGTAGGTCTTGCCGCCGTTATCGGCATGTGGCTGCATAGCACCTTCATGGTGGATGAAGGGGTGATACCGGGATTGATCGCGGTCTTCGGAGGAATAGGTCTGGTGGTCTTTTACTTCATCGCGGACCGCAAGGCACGTTCCGCGGCCAAATGAGGTGTGCTGCGTACTACGACCGGGGCCGGCAGAAGCCGGCCCCGGTCAGGTCTCTCAGTGGTACCCCGCTGCACGCTTGACCTCTTCCAACACCCTGATATTCGAAAGACTCCCCTCCCCGTTGCTTTCCGGCTGCACATTCTGCTCGATGCACCGGGCAAAGTGATCCATCTCCGCGACATAGGGGTTCTCTGCGGGGAACACCTCCTCCGAACGCTGATCATTCTCAAAAAGGTGCATGTGCACCGCATTCGGGACAACGCGCCCGGCCAGCGACCCCGAAACGTAGACCGATCCCTTCTCTCCCCCCAGGGCATAATAGTTCGCATCACAGGTGAATCCGGCCGTCAGTGTCATGAGCGTGGCTCCCGACCGGAGCACGACGTGCGCAAAACTGTCCACGCCATCCCCACCGTGACGTTCGATCGTTGCGTGGATGACCGATGGCACGGGCATACCGAGGTACCGGAGAAAATCCACGCCGTAGATGCCCAGATCGTTCAAAGCGCCGCCGCCATGGGAAGGATCGAGACGGAACAGGCTCCGCTTGAGCGCTTCGATATTGAAACACCAACTGAAGTCGATGAACCGCAGCGGACCCAGCGTCCCACCGGCAACAAGTTCCCGGACATGGCGGTGAATGGATTTGAAGCGGTACATGAATGCTTCCATGTAGAGCACCCGGGCAGCCGCACAGGCTTCCAACATCCGCTCGACATCCGCCGATGACGGTGCGGCAGGTTTCTCAAGGAGGACATGCTTGCCTGCGCGTGCAGCGCGGATGGTCCACTCGGCATGAAGGGCAGGCGGAAGAGGTATATACACCGCATCGATGTCCGGGTCGGCGAGCAGTGCATCGTAACTCCCGAAATGCGCAGGGATCCCGAACTCCCTGGCGAAGGCTGCGGCCTGCGACGCATTGCGGCTTGCGATCGCTGCGATGGACGCATGGCGTAGCGGCGCACCAAAGAAGGGACGCGCGATGGCGGCTGTACCCAGGATGCCGATCCGGACCATCAGGTGTTCGTATCCTGCCCGGGGGTCTCTCCGGCTTTGCCCTCAGCGCCCTGCAACTCCTGGTGGTCCTTCCGGGCCTGCCTTGCCAGGATGAGGCGGAGGGTGATCCGGACAAGGTACAATGCGAGCGCCACCGCGAAGAGCGGCATGTGCCAGGATTGCGGCACGGCCTTCAGCAGGACCATTGCCAGCAGGACGACCATGATCGCGATGGCAATGTACCCATAGGTGTTTGCCGCCTTATGCGTGATCTTCATGGCACGTCTCTCGTCATTCGATGTGGTAACATTTCGATCTTGTTCGCGTTCTGTCTCCCCGATCCGATACTGATCTTTGCAGCGAATGCGCTTCGTGCGGGGTACCCGGCAGGGCCAGGGTCACGCGCACTCTAAAGTAAGAAATCTGTGCGACCTTCACAAGGTCGGCCAGTGGACGCTCAGAACCGCGGAGTTCGCGTGGGTGACGGACATCGGGGAACAGCCAAGGCTCACCCGGTGTGGCGTTTCACCTCAGGAATTCGTATATATTGAGGTGATTAGAACAGCACCGAAGAAATGTTGACCGTCCATCGATGAGATCATCCCCCCTTCACGAGCGAGACCATCAATCGCAGACGACCCCGGAGGAGGACGATCCAGCCCCTTCCTCAGACCAAACAGTCAGGCTTCTGGCACACGCAGAGATACCATCCCTTGAGGGGTCTCCGATACGCGCCAGGTACCAGGCCAGAGTGAAGCAGTACATCGTCGACAGGATCACCACTCCCCGAATACCCGACGATTTCATCCCCACCCACGATAGGACCCAGACCAAAGCCCTCTGTGAGGAGCTTCCGCGCAACCTCAAAGGACCCACCCCCAATACCGCCCCGGTGAACCGCCATGGATGATTGGGGAACTGTGCAAACGGCGGCTCTCACGGTCATGCTGGGAGGATATCTGCTGGGAGGGGCGGTCCCGGCGATTCTGAGCATCCTGTGGAGAAGTCGCACGAAACCCGGAGGATCCCTCACCGGAGCAGTGAAGAACATCGGATTCGGTCTGGCACTGGTCGCAGCACTCGCGGGGTGTGTCCTCTCTCTCTCGGTCCTCATTTCCGGCACAACGTTGCATGTGGAGCTACTCCCATCCCGCCACTTCGGGCCACTGGGATTTCATGCGGATGGATTGTCCGCACTCTTCATCGGGGCTATTTCCCTTCTCGGAACAGCGGTTGCTTTGTTTTCACTCGGGTATGCGACGGAGTTCTTTCTGCGCAGGAATATGGTCCTGCTCGTGATCCTGTACAATTTCTTCGTCCTCTCGATGATCGGCGTCCTGCTCGCAGACCATGCCCTCCTGTTCCTTTTTCTCTGGGAATGCATGTCGCTGACGACCTATTTCCTGATCACATTTGAACATGAAGAGCATGCGGCACGCCGGGCGGGATTTCTCTACATCGTCATGACCCACATCGGAACCGCCTTTCTTCTCGTCATGTTCCTCCTGCTCTATTCTGCCGCGGGATCCTTCACTTTCGAAGCATTCCGCATGGGGGGAGCCCAGCTCCCGCCCCGGCACAATCACTGGTTTTTCTCTTTGCCACCATCGGCTTCGGCATCAAAGCGGGAATCATCCCCTTCCACATCTGGCTCCCGGAAGCCCACCCCGCGGCACCGAGCAATGTCTCGGCAATGATGTCCGGCGTGATGATCAAGACGGGCATCTACGGGATGGTCCGGGTCTTCTTCGATTTCCTCGGTCCCGTCATTCCCGGATGGTGGGGAGTCCTCATTCTCGCCATTGCTGTAACGTCGTCCGTGCTCGGCGTGCTCTACGCATTGATGGAGCACGACCTCAAACGCCTGCTGGCATTTCACAGCATTGAGAATATCGGGATCATTCTGATGGGAGTCGGTGCGGCGCTCCTGTTCGCCTCCTGGGGGAACAAACCTCTTGCCGTGATCGCGCTGATCGCGGGCCTGTACCATGTGCTGAATCACGCCATATTCAAAGGGCTCCTCTTTCTTGGTGCCGGCTCCGTTCTCCACGCCACGCATTCACGAAACATTGAAGATCTCGGGGGACTGATCAAGAGGATGCCGTGGACCGCATTCTTCTTTCTCGTCGGGGCAGTCGCCATCTCGGGACTTCCTCCGCTCAACGGTTTCATCAGCGAGTGGCTGACCTTTCAGGCCCTGCTGCTTGGATTCCACATTCCAGACCTCACCGTGAAGATCGTCATCCCACTCACGGTCGCACTTCTCGCGCTTACAGGCGCCCTCGCCGCGGCCTGTTTCGTGAAGGCTTTTGGCATCACCTTTCTCGGACTTCCCCGATCAGGGCACGCAGCCCGGGCAGGCGAATCATCGTTCACCATGCTCGCCGCCATGGGCCTCCTCGCCCTGCTGTGCATCTTCCTGGGAATTGCCCCGGGTCTCGTTGTATCAGTATTGAGTCCCCTTGCCAATTCATTACTGGAAGAGACCTCCACCGGTCAGATCGTCATGCAAGCGGGCACCGTGCTCATCCCCCGGAGCGCCTCCGCGAGCATTTCTCCGGCGGCGCTGACCGGATTGCTTGTCGTGATCGCTGCGATCCCCCTCGCGGGGATCTCCATCTTCGTTCTCAGGTCGCGCTCCCGCATTGCCCCCACCTGGGCGTGCGGACTGGAGAGGATCGATCCCAGGATGCAGTATACTGCGACGGGATTCAGCAAGCCCCTGCGCATCATCTTCTCGGATATCTTTCGTGCGACACATGAGGTCGGCATTTCCGAAGAGCCCTCTCCCTATTTCCGGCCGACCATCACGTATGAACTCAAGACCGAGTCCGTATTCCTGAAATACCTCTACGAGCCGGTCTTCCGTAGCATCGTTTCCGGCGCGCGCATCGTTCGCCGGATCCAGACCGGGCGTATCCAGACCTACCTGGCGTACATTTTCGTCACGCTCATCCTTCTTCTCCTCTTCGCCCGGTGAGTATGGCCACGACACTACTCCTGTCGTTCCTCTTCCAGATCATCCTGGTGATCGCGCTCGCCCCGCTGATCACCGGCATCATCCGAAAGACAAAGGCGCGCTTCCAGCACCGCCGGGGTGCGACCGTCCTTCAGCCGTACTACGATCTGGTAAAACTGATGAGGAAAGACGTCGTCGTCTCTTCCGTCGCCTCGTGGCTCTTCCATTGTACACCGTATGTGGTCTTCAGCTCCATGGTCGTCATTTCCCTGCTTGTGCCGACCGTGGTGACCCCTGTGCCGCTGCACTGGGTCGGCGACATCATCGCTGTCATTTACCTTTTTGCCCTCGGGCGGTTCTTCATGGCCCTCGTGGGACTTGATACCGGTAGTGCCTTCGGCGGACTTGGTTCGAGCCGTGAGATGTCCATCGCATCGATCGTCGAACCCGCGATGATGCTCGCGATCTTCACGGCCGCCGTGACCGCCGGCTCCACGGACCTGAGCGTCATCGTCGACCGGCTCTCCACCACCCCCGCGTCGATGCTGAACCCCTCTCATCTTCTGGCATTTGCGGGTCTCTTTGTCGTTTCCCTGGCAGAAACAGGGCGGATCCCGGTTGATAACCCGGCAACGCATCTCGAACTCACCATGATCCATGAAGCGATGATCCTGGAGTATTCGGGGCCATATCTAGCTCTCATCGAATGGGCCTCGCAGGTGAAACTGGTCATCTTTCTGGCACTGATGGCCAACATGTTCTTCCCCCTCGGGATGGCCACAACATGGTCACCATCGGCATTGGCCGTTGGCGCCGGGGCCTTCCTTCTCAAAGTCACCGGCCTCGCACTGATCGTCGCACTCGTCGAATCCACGAACGCCAAGCTTCGCCTGTTCCGCGTTCCGGAACTCCTCGTGGTGGCATTCATTCTCTCCCTGCTGTCGTTGATCCTCTATTTCATTGTGGGAGCATGACGATGAGCCCCGTCCATTTGCCACTGGTTGAGTTGCTCATCGACATTTTCGCTGCCTCCATCCTGGTCACGGCATTCCTCATCGTGTCCAGCAGAAGTCTCGTGTTCTACATCCGGCTGTTCGCCCTGCAGTCGCTCCTTCTCGGCATGGTCGCCCTGCTTGTGGTGATCGGCTACGGCGAAACGCACATCCTCATCGCAGCGATTCTGACGATCGCGATCAAGGCGATCGCCATTCCGGTCGTACTCACGCGCGTCATCGAACGCATTCACGTGCAGAAGGAGATCCGCTTCAGGATGAGTATCACCGCATCGCTCATGTTCTGCGGTGGCATCGTCATACTCGCAGACTCCGTCGCCCAGTCGATCCTCCGCTCTCCCCACGCAGAGGCGTCCGCGGTCACACGTGTTCTCTCCGTGTCCATTGCGATGATGCTCATCGGTCTTTTCATCATGATGACACGACAGAAGGCCCTCACCCAGATCATCGGACTGTTGACCATGGAAAACGGCGTCTTCCTCTCGGGTCTTTCCATTACGTACGGCATGCCGCTGATCGTGGAGATAGGCATCTTCTTTGACATTCTCGTCGCTGTCCTGATCCTGGGGGTCTTCGTGTTCCGTATCAACAAAACGTTCGAATCGATCAGTATCGATTCGCTCAGGAGCCTTCGACATTGAGCACGATCATCCTGGGCCTGCTCCTGGGTCTGCCGGTGGCAGGAACCCTCCTCTGTGCGGTCCTGCACCAGCGCAGAATTCTGGAGACCGTCACGGTGTCGGTCGGTGGCCTGACCTTTCTTTCTGCACTCTGGCTCGTTACGGAAGTCATGCAGGGGACCACGATCAGCTCTTCGGAAGGCTGGTTGTATGCTGATGGGTTGTCGGCGTACATCATCATCATCATCTCCGGCAGCGCACTGGTGGTTGCGCTCTATTCCACCGGATATCTGCGCCGCCAGATCCGTGACGGAAAGGTCGGTGACCGGCAGTTGTGGCTGTACTACCTGCTGCTCAACGCCTTCCTCTTTACCATGATGGTGGTGCTTCTCTCCAACAATCTTGGATTCCTGTGGATCGGATCCGAAGCGACCACCCTGGCGACGGCATTCCTCGTGGCCTTCTATGAACGGGAGCGATCGATCGAGGCTGCATGGAAATACGTGATCATCTGCTCGGTCGGCATCGGCTTTGCCTTGTTCGGGATCATTCTCACCTACTATTCTGCCCTCCACGTGGTTCCGGGTTCCGGGAACGCCCTGAACTGGTCATCGCTCATGCTGGTCGCAAAGGATCTTGACCCTGCCGTGCTCAAACTCGCGTTCATCTTCATCCTCGTTGGATTCGGGACGAAGGCCGGGTTGGCACCCCTGCATACGTGGAAACCCGACGCCTACGGCGAGGCACCGACACCGATCAGTGCCCTGATGGCCGCCGGACTTGTCAATGTCGCTCTCTACTCGCTCATGCGGTTCTATGTGCTGGTGAATACTGCCGTGGGTGGCACCTATGCACCGACCCTCTTCATGGTGTTCGGCCTCGTCTCCATGGGCATCGCTCTGCCGTTCATCCTGTTGCAGAAGGATTTCAAGAGAATGCTGGCGTATTCCAGCGTGGAGCATGTTGGCATCATTGTGTTTGCCATTGGCATCGGGACCCCCCTGGCCTATTTCGGTGCACTCCTGCATCTTCTCAACAACGCCCTCGCCAAGATGGTCCTCTTCCTGACGGCCGGCAACGTACGCCTCGCGTACGGGTCACGACTGATGCGCAAAGTGACCGGTGCGATCAAGGTCATTCCCGTTTCGGCATCGTTCCTCATCGTCGGGGTTTTTGCCCTTACGGGATGGCCGCCGTTCGGCGTGTTCATCAGCGAATTCACGATCGTCACGGCCGGATTCGACCGTGGCTATGTGGTCCCCGTGATCTTCTTCATCGCGATTATCGCAGCTGTGTTTGTCGGGTTCATCTACTACACCTCGCGGATGGTGTTCGGTGAGCCCAACGTCCCTGTCACGGGCGGCGAGGCTGAACCGCTTGCATTGTGGGTGCTCGGACTCCTGCTCGCGGCACTGCTCCTGCTCGGGGTCTATCTGCCCCCTCCGCTCGAGCAGGTCATCGAGAATGCGGCCCGGGTACTGAAGGGTTGACGGGAATGACCACCAAACAAGAGTATATGGCGTTGCTCGAAAAGTCGCTGGGAGACCGTCTGACCATTCGCGAGGCTCCGGCACCGAACGAGCTGTACCTCTCGCTGCACGAAGATTCCCTGGCCTTACTTCCGGAGACATGTTCCCTGCTCACCCGATCACTCAAGGCGCACTTCACAACGCTCGCTGCCAACGATGAACGGATGCTGAATGGCAGGTTCTCTCTGTACTACATCTTCTCCATCCCCCTGGCCGATCTCTTTCTGATCCTCCAGGTGCCGGTGGACCCCCGTCATATGGAAGTGCCTTCGATCAGTCATATCATCGAAGCTGCGAATTGGTTCGAACGCGAGGTGAAGGACTGCTTCGGGATCATCGCCTTTCCGAACATCTACAAACTGGCAGCACATCCTGACTGGCCCGAGGATATGCACGTGATGCTGAAGGATGTCGACCCCGGACAGTCTGTTCCACGCGTGAAGGGGAGTTTCGACTTCAAAGAGGTCGAAGGTGAAGGAGTATTCGAGATCCCTGTCGGACCTGTGCATGCAGGCATCATCGAACCGGGACATTTCCGTTTCAGTGTCGCCGGGGAACCCATCATCAGCCTTGCTCTCCAGCTTTCTATACGCACAAGGGAACCGAAAAGATCGCAGAAGGCAGGTCTCCACGGCACGCTGTCTTCCTTGCCGAACGCGTTTCCGGCGACTCTTCCTTCGGGCATGCCCTTGCGTTCTGCCATGCCATCGAACGGCTGAGCGGTTTCGACCCCCCGCCCCGGGCCATCGTGATCCGAACCATGCTGCTTGAGCTGGAGCGATTGTGTAACCACATCGGTGATATCGGGGCCATTCTGCTGGACGTCGGTTTCGCCGTCGGCGCCGCGACCGCGTTCGAACTCAAGGAACAGTTCCTCGCTCTCAACGAGATCCTGACGGGGAGCAGACTCCTCCGCGGCGTCGCTGCCATCGGTGGCGTCAGGAGGGATCCGGAGAATGGTCCGTCCCGTCACGAGGCACTGCGCAAGACGCTCGAGCACGGGAAACGGTCCTTTGAGGAACTCGTGAGCCTGATCATGACGAGTTCTTCGGTCATGGACCGGCTGGAAACGACGGGGGTTCTGAGCCCTCTGGACGCGTATCGCCTGGGCATCACCGGTATCGCGGGGAGAGCCTCAGGCATCGACCGGGACTACAGACGCGACCACCCACACTGTGCATATCCGGACAGCCACGTCCACGTCGCGACGCGCACGGAAGGAGACGTTCTTGCCCGGGTCCGCATCCGCATCGACGAGATCCGCGATGCGTTCGCGCTGGTGGAGGAACTGCAGGGACGACACGCGGGCGAGCCGATTCTCGCAGAGGTCACACCCGTTCCTCCCGGACGCTCTGCCCTCGGATATGTGGAGGGCTGGCGCGGAGAGATCATCCACTGGGTCATGACCGACAAGGCCGGGAACCTATACCGCTGGAAGATCACCGATCCATCGTTTCATAACTGGCGGGCACTCACGCTCGCCGTGAGAAACAACATTGTGCCGGATTTCCCCGTGATCAACAAGAGCTTCAATCTATCGTATTCCGGGAATGACCGGTAAGACCTGTTTCGATGCAATTCATATCGTATGAGAGGGAGGACAGCAGCGCAATGAGAACAGTTGTTCGAAAGCTCGATCCAAGACACATGGATCTCGCGGCATACTTCCGCGAATTCAATTTCCCGGAGCTCTCCCGCTTTTCCCTGACACACATCAAGGGCGACCTTATCGGCGGCCTGACGGCAGCGATCGTCGCACTCCCCCTCGCGCTGGGGTTTGGTCTGCTGGCATTCAACGGTGATCCGCGGGGAGCCGTTGCGGGTCTGTACGGCGCCATTTTTACCGGTATCCTTGCGTCCCTGTTCGGCGGAACCCAGCAGCAGATCACCGGCCCGACCGGGGGAATGACCGTCATTCTGACCTCCGTGTATATCGAATACGGTGGCCCGGAAGCTCTTCTCGCCGCATGCATTCTCGCGGGCGTTTTTCAATTCATCTATGGCCTTCTGAAGGTGGGCAAATACGTCCACCTGGTCCCGTATCCTGTCACGGTGGGTTTTACCAATGGCATCGCTATTCTCATTTTCCTGCAGCAATTCGGGACATTCAATACCGCGCCGGTCATTGCCCTCGTCACGATGGGCACCATCTACCTCGTACCACGGATCAGCCGCTCACTCCCGAAAGCACTCATCGGATTGATCGTGGGATCGGTGGTCGCATACGCATTCTCTTCCCTCGATATCTTCCGGACTGTGTACGACCCGGCCGCAGGCGGACTCACGGTCGCTTCCGCGATCAGGGTGATCGGCGAGATCCCGTCGAATTTTCAACTGCCGAATCTCCCTGGCATCACGTGGGAAACATGGAGAAAGCTCCTTCCCGCAGCGTTCACGATCTCCCTCCTCGGGTCTATCGAGACCCTCCTCGCGTCGGTCGTGGCCGACAATGCAACACACTCACGCCACAACAGCAACCGGGAGCTGCTCGGTCAGGGCATCGGCAACTTTGTGGCAGGCATCTTCGGTGGCGTTGCCGGTACCGGTGCCATTGTGCGGACGATGGTCAATGTGCGTGCGGGGGGCATGACGCGTCTGTCAGGGATCATCCACGGGCTGGTTCTGGTCCTGGTCATGCTTTTTCTCGGCACGCTGGCCTCCGCCATCCCGCTCGCAGCACTTGCTGGCGTCCTCATGATGACAGCCCTTGGCATGCTCGAGCTTGAACCGATCAAGTTGCTCCCCCGGACCCCCCTCCCGGATGCAGCGGTCATGGTTGCGACGATCCTGATCACGGTGTTCACCGACCTGATCACCGCGGTCGAGGTCGGCATGGTCATGGCATCGTTCCTCTTCGTCTATCGCATGAGCGAAATGGGCATGGACCACAAGCTCCTTGAGGAGGTGAAAGGCGTCGCGCTCGATGAGCCAACGCGCAAGCTCCTGAAGGAGAACAAGATCGTCATCTTCGACGTTGAAGGCCCCCTCTTCTTCGGTGCGGCCAAGAGCTTCGTGACCGCCCTCGAGAACAACTTCGACGTCAAGGTTGTCATCCTGGACATGGAGAACGTCCCGGTGATCGATACCACGGGCATCGTGGCCATTGAGAACATCGTTGAACGGTTGCACCATGACAAGAAGCGCCTCTTGATCGTCGGTATGCGCGACAATGTGCGGAAGATCGTGTATGACCTTGGCGTGACCCGGAAGATCGGCATCGGGAACTTCCTCAATACCACGGACGAGGCGATCCGGTATGCCCTGGAGATCACAAAGGATGAGGTGGAACGGACGTATCTCGGTGGCTTCGTCTCCGAATCCCTGATCATGCTTGACGTCAGCGTCGGGGACCGCAACGAGCTGCTCGGAAAAATGGTCGCGCAGGCGTACAACGCAGGGATCGTGAAAAACAAGGAGACCTTCATGGAGAATCTCCTGCAGCGGGAAGATCTCACGCCCACGATCATCGGCAGAGGCGTTGCCGTCCCGCACGCGCACTCGGGCGACGCCGACGCCCATGTGGTTGTGGTCTTTGCCCGGCTGCGTGAACCGATCCGCTATAGCCAGGAGAACCCCGAACTCGTCCGGATGGTGTTCATGGTGGCAACAGGCACGAATGAACGCGAGTATCTCAACGTCCTGCGCCTTATCGCAACCAATATCGGTCACGCGGGCGTACACAAGCGCCTCCTGGAAGCACACGATGTGCACGAGGTGCATCATCTTCTCTCAGAGTTGAAGACAACCCAACCCCTGACCGTGCAGAGCGAATAATGACCGTGCCACCCCTCATGCAGACATCGGCTCGATATGTGCGCGGGAACCGCCCGGGAGGAGACTCTTGCTGAAGATCGTGAAACGGGTACTGTGGGGAGGTGTCGCGACGAATGCATTTCCCACGACCATCGCGGAGCCACCGGACGGATTCCGCGGGAAGCCGGTCATCGATTTCGCACGGTGCACTGCCTGCGGTGACTGCGCGCTGGCGTGCCCGACCTCTGCCCTTACGGTCAGCACGAATCCGGACGAAATGGATGGGAAGGTTCTGACACTTGACTACGGTGCCTGCGTGTTCTGCGGGGAGTGCGAAGCGGCGTGCCCGGATACGATCCGGCTGACGAAAGAGTTCCAACTGGCGGCCGCCGACAGGAATGCGCTGTGTTCGCAGGCGCTCTATCGTGTCGGGCCGGATGGTGCATACCGGTACACCGGACTTCGTATCACGGCTCCAGCGCCTGTCGATGGCATCCAGGCATCTGGACTCGCACTCAAACAGAAGATCCGGAACGTACTCGGGCGCTCGCTCCACATCCGGGAGGTCGATGCAGGATCGTGCAACGGATGCGAGGTCGAGATCACCGCCCTGAACAACCCCATCTATGATATCGAACGATTCGGGATACACTTCGTTGCATCCCCCCGTCACGCAGACATGCTGCTCGTGACAGGGCCCGTCACCCGGAACATGGAGATCGCCCTCAGACAGACCTACGAGGCGACGCCGGAACCAAAGTTGGTAGTGGCAGTGGGAGCGTGCGGGATCAGCGGAGGGATATTCGGATCAAGCTATGCTTCACTCGGTGGAGTTGCGAACGTCATCCCGGTGGATGTGTACATTCCGGGCTGTCCTCCGCGCCCGGAAGCACTGCTGCACGGGATCTTTGTTGCCCTTGATCGATACGGGACGAAACGTCAGGACGACATCATCCCGCCCCGGTGAACGGCGGTCCGAGGGCCAGTCACCTTCAGCATGCTCCGTCGATGATACCCCCACCAACCACGTCGTCACCCTCGTAAAGAACCACGGATTGCCCCGGGGTGATCGCCCGCCGCGGCTCATCGAACCGCACCTCCAGACGACCGTCGTCGAGCGTCGCCGCCGTTGCTGCCCCGCCCTTGTCCAGATACCTGATCCGCGCCAGCACGCGCCGTGGTTCACGGCAATCAGCGTACCTGATCATGTTCACATGCGATGCGCGAAGGCCATTCGCGTACAGGTCCGCATCGCGGCCGAGCTCCACCCGGTTCGATGCCGGGTCGATGCTCTTCACGAACACCGGCTCTCCTGCCGCGAACCCCAGGCCCCGCCGCTGTCCGATCGTAAAAAAGGGATAGCCGCGGTGTGTACCCACCACGTCGCCATCCATCATCAACGACCCGCCCTGCACTTTCGCCTCAAGCCCGGGAACGGCTTCCTTGAGGAAGCGTTCATAGTTGTTGTCTGTGACGAAACAGATCTCAAAACTCTCGCCCTTCCCGGCGGTGGTGAGCCCGAATCTCCGCGCGGCCTCGCGCACCTCCGCTTTGGTCATCGCACCCAGAGGGAACAGGGTCCGTGCCAGCGACTCCTGGGTCAGCCCCCAGAGCGCATACGACTGGTCCTTTGATGCGTCCACACCCCGCTGGAGCCGGTACCGGCCTGTCGTGTCATCCTGAAGAACACGCGCATAGTGTCCGGTGGCAATGGCCTCCGCGCCAAGCGCCGTACTCTTCCGCAACAGTTCTTCCCACTTGATCGTCCGGTTGCAGAGCACGCACGGGTTCGGTGTCCTCCCGGCAAGGTACTCTGCAATGAACGGTTGTATCACCTGCGTATCGAACGGTTCGCTGAGGTCCAGCACGTAGTGCGGGATCCCCAGCTGCGCTGCAACGGCACGGGCATCGTTGATCCCATCGAGCGAGCAACAGCTCGAATCTCCCGACGGCGCGCCACCCACATCTTCATAGCGAAAGGTCTTCAGCGTGATGCCGATGACCTCACAGCCTTGCTCCACGAGGAGCGCGGCAGCGGCCGACGAATCCACGCCTCCGCTCATCGCCACAACGACCCTGCGTTTCACGGTTCCCATCTCTCCCTCCTGCCCTTCCTGCACACCGTCAGCGCTCCAGCTCTTTCCAGATCAACGCACTTGCGCCGAGGACTGCCGTGTTCCCCTCCGTCAGTCCGGACGGAAGGATCTTCACCTTGTTCCGGAAGATGTTCAGCATGAACTCTTCCATGTACATCTTTGTCGGCCCGATGATCAGGTCCCCTGCATTCGCCAGCCCACCGAACAGGATGATCGCTTCCGGACTCGTATGCGTCACGGCGTCCGCAAGCTTCATGCCGAGGATGCGGGCAGTACGGTCGAATGCGGCGCGTGCCACCTTGTCGCCTTTCAGCGCAGCATCCGCCAGCTTCTTTGCGGTCAGCTCATCGAAGGCAATGTGCCGCAGCGGGCTGTCGTCGCGGCTCTCCGCAAGGAGTTCAAATGCCGTGCGACAAATGCCCCCCGCGGACGCATAGGCCTCCAGGCACCCGCGGCGCCCACAGCCACACCAACGCCCCGCAGGATCGACGATCGTGTGCCCGAGCTCGCCGGCGAAGCCATCCGCACCATAGATGAGCTGTCCGTTCGCGACGAGCCCGCTCCCGACCCCCGTGCCCAGCGTGATGACGATGTAGTCCTTCATACCCCTGGCTGCGCCGAACATGCCTTCACCGAGGGCGGCGGCATTCGCGTCATTCGTGATGGCCACCGGTACGTCAAAGTACTTCCGGACAAGCCCGACCACATCGACGACACCCTTCCAATTGAGGTTGGGCGGATACTCTACCGTCCCACGGTAGTAGTTCGCATTCGGGGCTCCGATCCCGATCCCGCGTATCACCGGTTGCAGAGGGATGCTCGTATGCATCCTGGTGATCGCTGTATGCAGACGTTCAATGAGCTGCTCGGGCGGATCCTGTGCTCTGGTCTCGATGGACGATTCCGCAAGGCACGTTCCATTGCGTTCAACGAATCCGAACACCGTATTGGTGCCGCCGATATCAACGCCGACGGTCACATCAGTTGTGGGCATGGGTGTCTCTTCCATTTCATAGTGATGCTATCTTTATAATGAAGAAAAACGATGGACAAATATCAACCCGGGGACGGGCAGCGGACCCCGCGATGGTCAAAAGGAAGGCACAAATGAGGCAGGATCGGCATCACACTGGAATGTCAGCATCGACCCATCCGCGCGAAGACGGAGGCGGACATCGCGCAGTGTCACGGCATAGCGCACCGAGAGGTTGAGCCCGTGCATGATCCCTGTTCGGAATAGTGCGTACCAGCGGATGCCTGTCCCGTACACCGGAGGCGCCGAATACACGCCATCAACATCCCGCTCGATCAGGTAGACCCGGGAGGCATAGGAATCTGTTGTGAAGTTCTCCCACCGCACGTCGATCGCCGTCCCCGGCGTGAACACCACGTGAAGATCGTTGCCCATCACCCATCCCCCCTCCTCCCCACTCCCCGGATCGGCAGCAGACGAATGGACATGCCCTATCCGCACCTGGAAACGGACCGCAGGGGTCACAGAATGATCGAGCGAAAGGAGAAATGATCGGCGTATGGAGGGGAGCGAACCGCTGCAAGGCAACCGGGCCGGTCCATCCCACCGTTCCCACGATTCGGTGGTGGACGACCTCAGTGCAACGGAGATCGTCAGGGGGCGCGAGACCCGCTGCGTGATCCGTAACGAGATCTCATTCCCTTCCGGCGGCAGATGATCGAAGGAGGTCCTCCACAGCTTCCCGTGGCGGATCACGGCCCCCGTACACAACATGCCGGATACGGGTGCACATTCCCACCGGATCGCAACCCCGGCATCGTTGACCATCTCGGCGCCCGTCATGCCTTGACCGCCCTTTCTGTTCCGATATCCCGGTGACGCGTACCACGCAGCGACGGAGAGGACAGTCTGAGGATCCAGCGTGAGGCCCAGGCGGCCGGAGAGGGCGTATCCTTCCCTCATCCATGCTCCCTCGGCAGCGATGCTCGCGCGGCCGGTGATCATGGAAAGATCCGCCCCAACGATCTGCGCCGCTTGCACATCGCCGAAACGAACATCACCGCTGAACGGCCGGGACATGCGGCTCCACAGGACCGACACCCCCGCCGCCGGCCCCACCGGTGGGACCCACGCAACGTGTCCACCCGCCGACCATTCGTACACGACCGGGTGTGCGGCATCCGGTGCCTGACCTGGATCCCGCCGGAGAGCGAGCGAGGTGATATTCCCATCCTGATCAAGCGACGCAACGAACGGAGTTCGTCCGGCAACTCCGCCGAAAGAGACGACCCCTGCCGTGGATCTCAGCCGCATCGTTGCTCCCACCCCTCGAATGACACGCGTCCCGGAGGTCCCATGAAACGCATCGAGCTGAAGCGGCCCTGACCATCCCCACCCGCGGGGCCCATCAGACATTCCCGTTCCCGCTCTGCCGAAGACAAGGCCCTGCCCGCATCCCACAGACAGATCGCCGGCCACCAGGCGCTCGATGGATCCGCCAGGCCAAACGAAGCCGACACTCCCCGTGACGAATGCCTCTGTGTACGTCTGCCCCGGCTCCCGCAGAACGGTCATCTCTCCGCTCGCGCCATCACCACGCCGGAGCATCAACCGATGGTATTCGCGGGCACCGGCCCGCTGCATTTCCGCGGATCCTCCCGGAACCTGTCCCGGTAATTTCCAGAGGAACCGTGACCGGAGCCGGGCGTGGGTCGCCGTGGACGTGGAGACCGTGACAAATGGCGCCAACACGTGGTACAGCCTCACCCCATCCACTCCACGCCGTCGCAGCTGCTCCACATCGTTGAATCGGCCGCCCCTGCTCCGCCAGCGGATCACGAGCCGCGCATCGTCCGGAGACATGCCGGGAAGTCCGGCAAGTGCAGACTCATCCGCGGTATTCAGATCAAGAGGGTGTTCCAGCATCCACAGGAGGCGTTCATGATAGGCTTCCATGGTTGCCTCATCCTCTGAGAGTTCCGTTAAGCGAAAGATCTCGAGCGGATGCAACGTACTCTCGGATCGGAGCGTGTCGGCTTCGCGTGGCGATGCGGACATCGGGAGCAGGAGCACGGGGGCGAGCAGAAAGAGCGGAAGCCAACGCCTCTCACTCAAGGTCGATGCTCACGGACAGATAGTGTGTTTCCCCGAGTTGCCGGTGATGGGTCAGGCCATACTCGACCGCAACGGGAGCGAGATAGATACCGACCCCACCACAGACAAGCGAAGGTTCTGTAGACATGCCAAGGCGAAGAGTGAGTTCAGGAACGACGACGTATTCGGCGCCGAGATTCCATTCCAGGGGCGACAGGAGCTCTTTGGAGCATCGTGCATACAGAGTCGCCCCCGTCCCCCCGGGTGCATACGCACAGCCGACGGCCAGGGACAGGGGCAGTGGTTCTCCAGCGGCACCGATGCGCGCGGCGGACGCATTGGTAAGCAAGAGTGCGATCGAATACCCCGGTGCGATCGCACAGGAGACACCGGCATCAAGAGCAGGCACCGACGTCTGACCGTACCCCTCGATACCGAGCATCTCGACCCGGAGGCGGAGGCCAGCCGCCCATGCGCCGCCTCCGGAGATCGCCGCAGCCAGGGAAAGAGAGGTTTCTTTGTACCCCCGGAGCCTCAGGGTGGACACAGAGAGGGCAACGGGTACTGAGGCGATGGGGAGACCGACAGAGAAGCCCATCCTGCTGAGCCCCTCGATCCCGAAGAGTGATGGCACGGTCCACGCAGCTATTGCCAATCCGCGGAGCCCCCGGAGCCCCGCCGGGGTGATCGCCCCGGCGACAAGGCCCCCCTCCACGGCGAGCGCTGAGCCTCCCAGTGCCGCCGCCCGTGCCCCGGGAACCAGGGATTCAAATGCGGTGAACCCGCGGGACGGGCACAGCAGCGCCACCAGGACAACGGCTTTCAGGGTCTTCATCTCTCTCCCTCCGTTCTCACTACCCGTCAGCGCAGCACTTTACGGAGGGCATTGAACACCGGCTGCAAAAAATGTATATTCTTTCACACCCCAAGATCTTCCAGGAGAGCACATGCCCGTCAAGAGCACGCTTCGTTTTCTCTCAGCGATCCTCGCCCTGCTAGCCCTGTGCACCCCGGCACCGGCTCAGCAGCTCGAATGCACCGTCAAGGTGAACTATGAATCCGTGGGCGCGTCGCACAAAGACCTGCTGATCAATTTTGAAGAGGACATCCGCTCCTACCTGAACAACTACCAGTGGGGTCCGGAGCAGCTCGAGGAGAAGATCAAGCTCTCATTCGACGTCTTCATCCAGAATGCCTCGGGTGACAACAAGTACATGGCGCAGGTGTTCATCGGAAGCCAGCGGATGATCTACGGGGCCAACAAGAACACTGCGGTGATGCGGATCTTCGATGAAGCATGGGAATTCTCGTACATCAAGGACCGCCCGATCAATCACGCCCCGAACAGCTTCTCGGATCTGGCGAGTTTCCTCGATTTCTACGTGTACCTCGCGCTGGGATACGACTATGACACCTACGACCCGATGGGAGGGACCCCGTGGTTCCAGAAGGCTTCGGACATCGCAAGCCTGGGGCGCACGAGTGCGCAGAAAGGATGGCAACAGGCCACCACGGGCTATAGCCGCTCGCAGCTCGTCACCGACCTGCTGAACCCGACCGTCGGGCCGATCCGGGAGGCATCATACCAGTATCATTTCATGGGGTTGGATTCGATCTCGGCGAACAAGCAGAGGGGATTGGCGAACATCGCTCGCGCGATCGAGAAGATCGGGGTGGCGCGCAAGACCCTGGACCCGCGGAACCTGGCGTTCAAGACCTTCTTCGATACGAAGTATATGGAACTCGCAGAGGTGATGCGGGAATACCCCGACCGGACCATCTATATGACCCTCTCACGCGTCGACCCGTACCACCAGTCGACGTACGACGAGTTCAAGGCGAAGTAGCGGCAAGCATCGACTTCACAGCAGCGAACACTTCTTCTTCCCCTATCTGCCGCATGCATGCGGATCCGAACCGGGTGCCCTCCGGCACCCGGTCCTGACACACCCCGGGTTCACACAACCGGCACTCATCCGCTCCGGTGAGCGTCCTGCAACGGTCTGTTTCCTCATACACCGCCCACTCTTTGCCGTGATGGCGCCGGAACAGCGCAATGGTTGGTGCACCCACCGCGACCGCCAGATGACGGGGACCGGAGTCATTCGTGAGGCAGACCCCCGCACGCATGAGGAATCCCGCAAGCACGGAAATATCGGAACCCGGTTCCAGCACCGGCACGCGTGACCCGAGCGATCCGGCTATGCCCCGGAGTATCTCTTCATCTCCCCTTCCCGCACAGAGCGCGACGGGGATGTCCGCCCGTTGAAGACGCCCCACCAGTCCGGCGAAACGATCCGGTGGCCATTGCTTGTACTCGCCGGTCGCACCGGGATGGATCGCGACATAGCGCTTCCCGGCAAGTCCTTCCCGGAGGAGCCATGCTTCCACCTCCCGCAACCCTTCCGCCGAAGGCCCGAACTCTGTTGTGTACGATCCCGCACGGCCGCCCATGGCTTCCGCGATGGTGCAGTAGTAGCGAAGGACACCGGCGGAGCCGCGTGTCACCGCGGGCGTTACATTGAGCAACCGCGAAGCGCCTCTCCCCTCTTCCCCCGCGCGTACGCGGGCTCCTGAAAGATACGCGAGCACGGAGAACCGGTCTTCGGGGAACGTGCAGAACACGCCATCATAGTGATCCGCATGGATCGATCTCGCAATGCGGACCTCCTCCCTCAGGCGGCGGAGAGGCGAGAGTGTGCGGAGCTGCGCACGGTCCACTTCAAAGACCCGGTCGACGCCCGGAAGCCGGGACATGACAGCGGCAGTCCCCATTCCCTCTGATGGAAACAACACGGGAGAACCGGGATGCCCCGGTGGCAGCCGGCGCTGATAGATGATGACGGTGATGGTGGCCCGGGGGTGCCCCGCGCGCAGCGAGCGCATGGCAGGAGTGAGAAGCAGGAGGTCGCCGAGCTGACCCTCGGCGAGAACAAGGATGTTCCTGAGTTCCATCAGAAGAAGGGCCGCTTCGCGAAGATCGCCCCGACCTCCTTCTCGACGAACGTCCGCGCCTTCTCCTCATCCACGTCATCGAGGTCCACGATGGTGAGGACAACGCGTGGCAGGAACCGGACAGCATCTTTCGCGAACTCGACCATCGCCGCGAAGTTTTTCGGCCCATCGATGCGCATGAGGGCGCCATATTGCTGTGGATCGGTTGAATTCAGGCTGATGGAGACGGAATCCACGAGTCCCGCAAGCTCCGGCACGATGTTGCGCTTGTTGATGATATTCCCGTGCCCGTCCGTATTCAGCCGCGTGCGGCCGCCACGGTCCTTCACGAACCGGGCGACCTGCTTCAAGGCTTCGAGCCGGATGGTGGGCTCACCATAACCACAGAAGACCACTTCTTCGTACCGGAGCGGGTCACCGATCTCGGCGATCACCTCTTCCGCTTCAGGTTCACGCGTGATCTTCAGGTTGTGCCCCTTCACCATCGCTTCGCCCTTGCGGTCGCAAAAAATGCAGTCGGCGTCACACCGGTTCGTGAGGTTGATATAGAGCGATCGCTTGAGCGGGTAGGTGAAGCGGGGCATCGGCTTCTCGCCGATGCCGAACAATTGATAGGCGGCGACATTCGTCGACCGCGCGACATCCTCGACAGACAGATGCTGAACGTCCGCGATGCGCTGAGCGATCACGGGGATGTGCATGGGCTCGTTGCGGGTGCCCCGGTGAGGGACCGGTGCAAGATACGGGCTATCGGTCTCCAGAAGCTGATGCTCGATCGAGATCGCCGCGGCTACATCCACGGCATTCCCGGGTTTCTTGAACGTTACGATCCCCGGCAGCGACACCATGAATCCCATCCCGACGAGCTTCCATGCGATCGCCACGTCCCCGGGATAGCAGTGAAAGACACCACGCGGCCCGGGGTTGCGCGCGCCCCGGGGTCGTTTGCTCTCCCGCCAGGCGGGACATGCCTCAATGCTCGCCGAGAGCATGGCGATCGTCTGCTCGAGTGATTCGCGCGTGTGGATGATGACGGGAAGATCCCGGCGTTGGGCAATGGCAAGCTGTTCCGCGAAGACACGTTCCTGGGCATCGCGGGGCGACAGATCGTAGTGGAAATCCAGCCCGATCTCCCCTATCGCGACAACGCGGGGGTGCTTGCTGAGGGCTTCGATCTCCGCCAGGCCGGCATCATCGGCGAGCCGGGCATCATGAGGATGGTACCCGACGGCTGCATAGACCATCGGATGCCGGTCTGCGAGTTCTACAGCACGACGGCTGTCATCGAGATTGGTGCCGGGATTGATGATGAAGCGGACCCCGGCATCGGCCGCGCGGGCAATGACCTCATCGCGGTCAGCATCGAATTCCCGCGCCGTGAGATGCGCGTGGGTGTCAATGAACGTCATAGTGCTCCGGCCTATTTTACGATCCCGCCGCTCGCAATGTCGCCGGACGGGGTGACAAACGCGAGCTTGCCGCTTGCATCCGATGCTGCGAGGAGCATGCCCTGCGACTCCTGTCCCATGAGTTTCGCCGGTGCAAGGTTGTAGACGACGATGATGGACTTCCCGACGAGCGCCTCGGGGGCGTAGTGCTGCGCGATACCGGCCACGATCTGGCGCTGTTCGGTCCCGATCTCCACCTGCAGTTTCAGGAGCTTCTCGGACTTCGTCACGCGTTCCGCGGCCACGATCGTTGCCACCCGCAGATCCACCTTCTTGAAGTCATCGAACGTGATGGTCGGCTTGGGCGGCTCTTGTGCCGGAACGGCAGGCGCAGCGGCCGGTTCTGCAGGTTGATCCAATTTGCCAAGTTCAGCAGCGATCACTTCATCCTCGATCTTTGTGACAAGAATTCCCGGTGTACCAAGCACATGGCCATCGGGGATCATGGGTTCACCGGCTGTATCCCAGCTCTGCGACGCGGCAGTACCGGCCAGTTGCAGCATCCCCCAGAGCCGTTCCGACGTCGCCGGTGTGAACGGACACATCAGGACGGCCAGGGTCCGCGCCACCTGCGTGCAGACATTGATCGTCGTGGCACACCGGGCCGGATCGCTCTTGGCGGTCTTCCACGGCTCGCTGTCGTTGAAGTACTTGTTCGCCGCGCGCGCGAGGTTCATCACCTCAGCGAGACCGTCGCGGAAATGATAGCCGTCCATCAGGACTCCGACGGCCTCCGGTGTCCGCGCTGCGAGTGCAAGCATCTCGGTGTCACGGGCATCCGGTGCGCCGCGGGGCGGGACACTTCCCTTGAACGTCCGGACGGCGAACGCGAGTGTCCGGTTGATGAAGTTGCCGAAGATGTCGGCCAGTTCATTGTTGTTCTTCGCCTGGAATTCTTTCCAGGTGAAGTCGGAATCCCGGTATTCCGGCAGCGTCATGGTCAGATAATAGCGGAGCGGGTCCGCCGGGTAGCGGTCAAGAAATTCGTCCACATTGATGCCCCATCCACGGCTCTTCGAGAACTTCTGTCCTTCATAGTTGAAGAACTCGTTCGCGGGGACATTGGCGGGAAGGACGTACTTCTCGGCGTGCGTGTCATTCCATGCCATGAGCATCGCGGGGAAGACGATGCAATGGAACACGACGTTGTCCTTGCCGATGAATGCAACGTACTTCGTGTCCGGCGAGAGCCAGTACTTCTTCCAGTCGTCCGGCGCACCCTTCGCCGCCGCCCATTCTCGCGTCGAGGTGATGTACCCGAGCACGGCATCGAACCAGACATAGACCACTTTCTGTTCATACCCGGTGACGGGGACACGCACACCCCAATCGAGGTCGCGGGTCACGGCACGGTCCTTCAATCCATCCTTGAACCACCCCCGGCAATAGTTCAGGACGTTCTCTTTCCATTCTTCACGCGCGCTGCGGTCCTTGAGGTACTCTTCGAGCCGTACCTGGAAATCCCCGAGGGGGAAATACCAGTGCGAGGTCTCCCGCACCTCGGGCGTGCCGCCCGAAAGCTTGCTCCGCGGCTCCTTCAATTCCATGGGGTTCAGATACGATCCGCATTTCTCGCACTGGTCACCGCGGGCATCGGGCGAACCGCACACCGGACAGATGCCTTCCACGTAGCGGTCGGGCAGGAATTTCTTCGCGACCGGATCGTAGAACTGTTTCTCCTTCTTCTCCTTCAGGATCCCGCGGGCATGGAAATCGGCGAAGAACTCCTGCGTGGTCTGATGGTGCAGAGGGATGGAGGTCCGGGAATAGTTGTCGAAGCTCATGCCGAACCGCTCGAACGCCTTGCTGTTCATTGCGTGGTAACGATCGACGACGGTCTGCGGATGGACGTGCTCTTTATCGGCAGTGATCGTGATCGCAACGCCATGCTCATCCGACCCACAAATGAACAGGACATCGCGCCCTTTCATGCGCTGGAACCGGACGTAGAGGTCGGCAGGAAGGTACGCGCCGGCGAGATGCCCCAGATGCAGGGGGTTGTTCGCGTACGGCAACGCGGCGGTCACCAGGATACGATCGGGGTTCATCGTGCTCGTTTCAACGGATATTGGCTTTCATCTGTCCTGCCAGGTTATACAGGATCAGTTTAATGTAGACATTTCTTTCCACAAGCGAAATCGCCCGGTCGATGTCCGCGAGGATGACGGGGATATCGGCAGCCGGGTAGCGTCCGATGAACCGTTCGAGCGGTTCGCGCTGGTCGATATTGATGATGCTCCCCTGTTTCCCCAGGACGAGTGCATCGCGGAACCAGAGGAGCAGGAGATGCAGGAAGCGTGTCACCCGCGTCCGGTCCTTTTCATCGGTCACCGTGTCGATGATCTTCCCCACATCTGCATGATGACCGGCCACGGTGCGTCGCACGAACTCCAGCACATGCTCGCGCTCCCCCATCAGGTCATCACCCGTCAACTCGCGTGCGCGCGAGTAGCTCCCGCCTGACAGCCGGGCCAGGAGCGCCGCGTGGTTCGCCTCCACGCCATCCCGGCTCATGAGTGCATCCTGGATCTGCGCATCGGACAGCGGGTCGAACCGCACCTGCTGGCAGCGCGACAGGATCGTGGGGAGCAGTTCCTCCCGGTACGATGTGGTCAGGATGAACATGCAGTGCGCGGGAGGTTCTTCCAGCGTCTTGAGCAGCGTGTTCGCCGCCACATCCGCGAGCATATCCGCATTCGACAGGATGAAGATCCGCCGCCTGTTTCCCGCGCTTGCCAGCGGTGCTTCGCGCCGTATCTCGCGGATGCTGTTCACCTTGATGCCTGTCGCGCGCGGGATGCCGATCCGGTGATACGGATCCTGCGCTTTCGCCAGGAACTCCGACCGCACGGCCTTCATCTCTTCCTGCGTCAGACGGTCGAACGGGCCATCGCCGCCCTCTTCATTCTTGCCCACCGGCAGAGCGGTGATCAGGTGCACATCGGGATGCTGCAGTGTCGCCATCTTCGCACAGGAGTCGCATTTCCCGCATGCCTCCACGCCGCCGTTCTCGCACTGCAGCACACGTGCGAATTCGATGGCCATGGCATCCTTGCCGACCCCTTCGGGGCCGTGGAACAGGTAGGCGTGAGGGAGGCGCGCAGTGCGCATCGCATTCTGGAGCAGGAGCTTGACGCGCCGTTGCCCGAGCACGCGCGGCCAGGGCATGGATGTCTGATGGTCAGAAGGCATGGCCGATCCCGAAATGGAACACCCCTGCCTGGAAGGTCTCTTTGAGCAGACGCCGTTCGGTGATCCATTGCTGTCCCTTGGGCGCGGCGGGATCGAACACACGGATCCCCCAGTCCAGACGGAACGGCCCGAAGGGCGTCTCGTATCGGATACCGACGCCGGTGGCAACGGCAACAGTGTTGAGCCGGAAGTCCTTGATCTCTCCCCACACATTGCCAACATCCACGAATCCGACCACCCACGTCTTGTCCAACCAGCCATCACGGAGACTCTGCAGGACGTTCACGCGCGCTTCGAGGCTCGCTTCGATCGAGACGTTCCCGCCCAGCCCCGGTTCGCCGCTCGCGATGAGACTGCGCGATGCCCAGCCCCGGATACTGCTGCCGCCGCCGCCGTAGAAGCGGTGGGTCTGCGGGATCTGCGTGGTATCGTTCTTGTTCGCCCCGTACTTGCCTTCGATGCCGGCCTTCACTTTGCTGGCAAGGATCAAGAACCGGTGGTCGGTCCTGTCCGCATACCAGCGTCCGACGATCACGGCGCGAAGGAACTGCGTGAACGGCAATTGCGGGAACACATTCTTGAGCACCAGCGGCAGGAGCCCCGCCTCTTCCACCGTGAGGGCGTGTACGAACCCGGACGACGGCGAGAACAGGTCATTGGTCAAATCGCGCTGGATGGTGAACGACAGGATCGAGTTGAACTGCTGCGCCTGCAAGGCCCTCACCTGTGCCAGGATCACCGGATCGCTGAGAGACTCTTCGAACGTCCTGTTCCGTTTCAGCTCGACGGCTTCCAGCGTCCACTCCAGGTTGCCCGACGTGAACTCCGCGAACTGGCTGGTGAACCCGAACCTGTTGCGCACGATCGTCTGCAGGTAGGGCTTCTGCTTGTCCAGGATGTACGACAGCGACCAGGTCCCCTTCGTCTTGTTGTTGAAGACGTAGGGCTGGACGAACTCGAAGGTGAGGTCGAGGGTCGACACGGCATCCTTGTCGACGGCAAAATAGTCGGGGAACTTTCCGAGGGTCTGCGACTGGAAGCGGACGCGCGCGTTGAAGATCCGCGCGCCGCCGAGGAAGTTCCGGCTCGTGTAGCCGAGGCCGGCACCGAGGTTGAACGCGCCGTCCTGATCGCTCATCACCAGTTCCGGGGCGAGCTCATGCTTGTCGCGCGGTCGTATCGTCACCCTGCTGGGGACGAAGATGCTGGAGTCCGTCGCAGGCGGAATGAACGTCTCGATGGAACGGAGGTCGAACACGCCCATGCGGTTCAGGTTCCGCTCGCTGCTCAAACGGCGCGACAGGCTGAAGAACTCACCGGGAGAATAATCGAGCTGGCGACGGATGATCTCATCCGTGATATCGTCGCGGGTGGCCTCGCCACGCAGCGTGTCCACCTCCTGCCGGATCGTGATGTCACCGAAGAGGTAACGGTGCCCGGGATCGAACACCAGCTTCACGAAGTAGTTCCTGGAGCTCGTGTAGCGGCGGGCGTAGGAGCTGTCCTGCAGGAAGCGTGCGTTCGCGAACCCGTTGTCGGCGAAGATGCGCAGCACCCGGCGGACCTCCTCCTCCAGGAGGATGCTCGAATAGGGATCACCGGGATAGATCTTCGGCGAGCCCGCAAGGTCCTCCTTCACGGTGGGCGGCTGATCGACGACCCCCTGGTACTTCACCTGCTCGATGAGGGAACGGTACCCTTCGGTGATCCTGACGACCAGGTCCACGCTTCCGTTGTCCGCGTTCACGCGATGGAGCGTATCGATGCGCACCAGGGAGAACCCGCGGTTCTCATAGAAGCGTTTCAGCCGTTCGCAATCGGCGCCGAAGCCTATGGCGTTGAAGTACTCATTCTTCCGGCCGAGGCGTTCACTGATCGAGGAGTAGAGGAATTTGTTGAACCATCCCGGCGTCTCGCGGGTGGTCATCTGGGCGCGGAGTTCGCCGGTCGTGAAGGATTCGTTGCCTTCGAGGGTGATCGAGGAGATCTCGAGCTGGCGGTTACCGGATTGCGGGGCGCTGCCCGGGGCGGCCGGGCAGACGGCGCAGGTGCACGCGAGCAGGGTGGCGAGGCAGGCGCACCACCATGCACACAGGGCAGCAGCATTGCGGGTCGGTGGATGTGTCACGCTCGTAGTTGCCGGGAGTTGATCGCCAGTTCACATAAAAAAACCCAGCCGGTGGCTGGGTTTGTAACGTAATGAATTTGGAGCAGAGAATCAACGCGCCGCCGGGCGTGTCAGTACTCGCCTTCATCCTCGTAGAAGAAATCCTCACCGGTGGGATAATCAGGCCAGATATCCTCCATGCTGTCGTAGGGCTCTTCGCCGTCCTCCAGCTCCTGCAGATTCTCCACCACCTCGACCGGCGCCCCGGTGCGCATCGCGTAATCGATGAGCTCATCCTTCGTTGCGGGCCACGGCGCATCGTCGAGATACGATGCAAGTTCCATTGTCCAGATCACAGCTTCACCTCGTGTGTGCTACTGCTGCGCGTTGTTGGTTCCGGACTGTGCAAGCATGGCCCGGTAGCGCGCCGCATCGATGTCGTCAAAGAAGAAATCCACGGGGTTCTGGCTCACGCCGCCGCGGCGGATCTCGTAGTGCAGATGGGGGCCACTCACCAGGCCGGTGCGACCGCACCGCCCGATCAGGTCACCCCGCTTCACCTGTTGCCCGGGCGATACATGAACCTGGGAAAGGTGCGCATACAGACTGGCGTAGCCATAACCGTGTGAAATTTCCACGAGCACTCCGAGACCTCCCTGCGTGCGTCCTGCCGTACGAATGACGCCATCGCCGGAAGCATACACCGGTGTGCCCACGTCGTTGATAATGTCAAGACCATAGTGCATACGATAGACATGCAGCACGGGATGCAGGCGCATACCGAAACCACCGACGGTGTACCCGCCGGCCATCGGCTTGATGGCGGGAAGGTGCGAGAAGAAGGCCTTGTTCTGCTCCATCCGCGACTGAATGTCCGCATAGCTCTGCTGCTGCAACTTCACCTCCCGGCTGAGCCGTTCGATGAGCGAACGGGACTCCGACAGGATAACACTTGCTTCCCCCGTGAGGAACGGATTTGTCGCTGCGGGTGCGGCACCGCCCACTGCGGCCGACCGGGTATCATCATCGATACGACGCATGTCCGCCATCAGCCGCAACTCATTCCCCCTCTCCGACAGATCCTCCAGCGTCTGCTGCACGAGTTGAAGCTTCTTGCCGAGATCCCTGATATGCTCCTTCAGGAGCCGATTCTCGGTTGAAAGCGACGAGATCTGGCCATAGCCGATACCCAACACGTCGCCCGCAAGCATATTGCCCACGAAGACCACACCAAGAAACAGCACACCAAACACCAGACCGGATCCAAGAAGCTTGCTCTTGAAAAAGCGGATCTCGCGCAGATCGAGAGACGTGCCGGAGAAAACAAAGAACCTCATATTTCGGAACATCGGTACCTCCTTTGTTTTTCCGCAGTGACCCGCTGAGGGAATCGCAAACGATGTGCCACATCACACAACACGGGGTCACCCCCTTCCAACGCCTGCTGCCCAACGCCCACATGAGGAGGTTTCTGCAAATGCAGCGGAAAAATAAAGAATTTCCAGAGTGATGTCAAGCGAAAACTTGAGTTTTCACTCGAAATCATGCTCAAAATAGTCGATTGCCCGGCTACCTTTGGCCTTCTGACCGATCATGCTCTCCAAACGCTTTGCGAAGACCTTGGCAGCATCATAGCCGTAATGCTTCAGCAAGTAGTTCAGCGAGATGACCTCTGTGATCACGGTTACATTCTTACCGGGGAAGATTGGCAATTTTACAAGCGGAATATCCACATCCAGCATGGTTACCGTGAGGTCGTCGAGCCCGGTCCTCGTATAATCCTGGTCAGGCCGCCATTCTTCCAATTCTATGACGATTTCGACCCTTTTGTGGTATCGGATGGCACGAATGCCGAACATACTCCGCACATCGATGAGTCCGAGCCCACGAACCTCCATAAAATGCTTCACCAGGTCGGTTCCGGCCCCGATCAGGATCCCCTCCCCCTTCCGGGTGATCATGACCACATCATCGGCCACCAGCCTGTGCCCCCGCTCCACCAGGTCCAGAGCGATCTCGCTCTTCCCAATGCCCGACCTGCTGATGAGCAATACCCCGACCCCGTAGACGTCGGCCAGCGACCCATGCATCACCATCTGAGGGGCGAACTGGTCGTCAAGGAAGTCGGCCAGCAGATACGCGATCTTCGTCGTGCTGAACGGCGTGCCGAAGACGGGGATCCCTTTGGCGGCCGCGGCCTCAAGGAGCCCGTCTTCGATCGTATTTCCGTTCGTCAGAATGATGCAGGGAATAGTGAACTCGAGCAGGGTCGTGAACGCCAGGTGCCGCGCCAGCGGTTCCAGCGACTTCAGGTACCGGATCTCCGTGTTCCCCATGATCTGGACGCGATCGAAGGTGAACAGTTCGACATACCCGGCCAACGCAAGCCCGGGCCGGTGCAGGTTCTTGTCCTTGACCTCATTCGCAAAGCCGCTCTCGCCGTTCAATTGTTGGAGCTTGAACTTCTCGCACGTGGTCTCGTACAGGAACCCGACCGTGATGCTGCGCTTCCGCGTTTCCCCGCCCGGATCGACCTTCATGCTTCTTTTTCCTTGATCGAACGTACTTTGACCTTGTCCTTCGCACGCAACTTCGTCTTATACTTCTCGAGCTGCAGCGTCAACTTCTCTGCCGCCTTATCGATGGATTTGTGATAGTCGTCCGTTTTCACTTTGGCCGTCAGCACGCCACCATGGACGTGCAGATTGATCTCGGCCTCCTTCACGCTATTGACCGCACGTTCGTAACTCAAAATGACATTCGCAGCAACGATGCCATCGAAAAACTTCCCAAGCTTCTTCACGGTGTCCAGCGCATGCTCCTTGATGTCAGGATGAGGCCGGAAATGCCGCGCGGTGAAGGTAATGTTCATGGTGGATCTCCTTTCAGTCACGTTGAACGAGTATCACGTTCCTTTAGGGTGCGCCTGGGTATAGACTTTCTTCAACCGATCGATGCCCACGTGGGTATAGATCTGCGTCGTCGAAAGACTCGCGTGGCCGAGGAGCTCCCGCACCGCCTGGAGGTCCGCCCCCCGGTTCACAAGATGTGTAGCGAATGTATGCCGCAATACGTGAGGACTGGTCTTGCGCAATTCCGACACGCTGCGGATGTACCTGTTGACGATGATATTGACGCCCTTCGGACTGAGTGCCTTCCCGCGGTCCGAGAGGAACAGCGTCCCCGGATCCGGCCTGCCCTGCAGAAGCTCCGGGCGGGCCCTGAGCCAGGCCTGGACCGCCTCTCCTGCCTTCACACCGAAAGGAACGATCCGCTGCTTGCTCCCCTTGCCGGTCACCTTGAGCACGCGCTCGCGCATCTGCATATCCGCAGGACGCAACGAGAGCAACTCGCTCAGGCGCAACCCGGTACTGTAGAACACTTCAAGGATGGCGGCATCGCGCACTCCGCGGGGCGTCGACCTGTCGGGGAGCCCGAGCACAGTGCCGATCGTCTGCTCATCGAGGAATGTCGGAAGACGGCGTGCCCTGCGGGGCGTGGCAACGAGCAACGTGGGATTGGTGTCGCGCAACCCGCGACGCCGGAGGAAACGGTAGAGTGAGCGGACACAGGCGAGTTTCCGCGCGGCGGTGGATTTCTCCAGGCCGCGGTCCAGCAGGACACCCAGAAAACGGCGGATGAGGATGTGGTCCGCATCCTCAATGGTCCGCCCTGCAGCGACGAGGAACTCGTCGAACTGCGCGAGGTCCTCCGTATAGGCGAGGATGGTGTGGGGCGAGTATCGCCGCTCCGCCGCCAGATAGCTCAGGAATGTTGCGATGTACCCGGTGTTCTGCGTACGCTCACCTTTCATTCACCGCCGGTGCCACCTCGTCACGGGCGATCTCCGCCTTGCACGACGGGCACGCGAGGAACTCGCCGCGCGTCTGATTGTACTTCTGGACCATGTACTCGTTGCCGCACGTATCGCATGCACGTGCCACAGGCTTCTCCCACGATGCGAAATCGCAATCCGGATACTTCGAACATCCGTAGAATACCCGCTTGCGTTTCGTCTTCCGCTCGATGATGTCGCCATCCTTGCAGCGCGGACACTTCACACCGATGGAGAGCGGGCGCGTGTTCTTGCACGTCGGATAGTTCGAGCAGCCGAGGAACGCACCGAACCGCCCGCCCTTCACCACCATGTCGCCGCCGCACTGGTCGCATTTGATGCCGACCGCATGCTTTGTCAGTTCCGCTTCTTCGGGGAGCGGTTTCGTGGTCTTGCAGGTCGGATAGCCGCTGCACGCCATGAACCTGCCATTCCGTCCCCATTTGATGATCATGGGTTTGCCGCACGTCTCACAGACCTCGGTGGTGGCTTCCTGCATCGACTTCTTGATCGCCGCGCTGTTCTTGTCGACACCCTCGAGGTCTCGCACGAACGGATGGTAGAAGTCCTCCATCACCTGGGCGTACGTCTGCTTCCCCGACGCGATGGTGTCCAGCTCCTCTTCCATCCGTGCGGTGAAGCCCACGGTGAAGATATGCGGGAAGTTCTGGACGAGCAGGCGGTTCACCGCCTTGCCCAGCTCCGTGGGATACAGGCGGCGTTCGCGCTGCTCCACATATTTGCGTGCCTGGATCGTATCCACGATGAGCGCGTACGTGCTCGGGCGCCCGATACCGAGGGCTTCCAGTTCACGCACCAGACTCGATTCCGTGAACCGCCCCGGGGGCTTCGTGAAATGCTGATTGGGGATGAGGTTCGTCAGCGCCGCCTGATCACCCGCACGCAGGTGGCCCGGCAGCTTCGATGAGGGATCCTCGTCGGCCAGCTTCTCCGTCTCATCCACGAGATCGTCGTACACCTGCAGGAACCCGCGGAATGTCGGGATCGAATCCGTCGCCCGGAAGGTATACTCGCCGCCCTTGATGTCGACGGTGGTCTGTTCGGCGATCGCCTGGCTCATCTGGCACGCCACGAAGCGGTTCCAGATCAGCTCATACAGCGCGAACATCTCGGGTTCGAGGAATTTCTTGACCTCCTTCGGACTGTACTTCATCGACGTCGGGCGGATCGCTTCGTGGGCGTCCTGTGAGGACTTCCCCTTTTTGAACTGCCGCGCCTCGGGGGGACGTATTCTTTCCCGTAGTTCTGATAGATGTACTCGCGCACCTCTTTCACGGCGTCGTCGCTCAAACGCGTGGAGTCGGTACGCATGTAGGTGATGAGGCCGACGCGTCCTTCTTCGCCGAGTTCGATGCCCTCATAGAGTTTCTGCGCGAACATCATCGTCCGCTTGGCCGGGTAGCGGAGCCGCCGGGCGGCTTCCTGCTGCAACGTACTCGTGATGAATGGCGGCGGCGGGTTGCGGCGTACCGGCTTCTTCTGGACGTCGGCCACCGCGAATTGCTGCGCGCGGATGGCGTTCACGTACCCTTCCGCCGTGGTCCGGTCCCCGATCGTCGGGTCCTCGCCTTCCACCTTAAACAGCTTCGCCAGGAAGGGCTCGCTCCCCGCAGCGGTGAACTCGCCGATGATCGACCAGTATTCCTGCGGAATGAACGCGTTCACTTCCGCCTCGCGCTCGCAGATCAGGCGGACGGCAACGGATTGCACGCGGCCGGCGGACAGGCCGTAGTAGACGGTCTTCCAGACGAACGGCGAGACCTTGTAACCGACCAGGCGGTCCATCGCGCGGCGTGCCTGCTGGGAATTCACAAGATGCTCGTCGATGCGCGACGGCTTTTCCATCGCTTCGGCGATCCCGCGCTCGGTGATCTCATGGAAGAGCACGCGGTAGATGTTCTTCGCGCACCCCTCGACCTCCCGGGCGATGTGCCACGCGATCGCCTCGCCTTCACGGTCAGGGTCAGTCGCGATATACACGGACGTGGCCTTCGCGGCATGGCTCTTGAGACGGTTGATCACGTCATCCTTCCCCGTGATCGTTTCGTACTCGGGGGTGAAGCCGTTCTCCACATCGATGCCGATCTTGCTCTTCGGCAGGTTCTTGATGTGCCCGACCGAGGCCTCGACGTGGAAGTTCTTGCCGAGGTACTTGTTGATGGTCTTGGCCTTCGCCGGCGACTCAACAATGATCAGGGCCTTCCCACTCGTATCGGTGTCCGCGATGACGGCACGCTTGCGCCGCTTCGGGGCGGCGGTCTCCTCAACGACCGGAGCCGTGCCCACCGTATCCTTATCTGCAGCAACTGCGCGCTTACGCCTCTTGGGCGCGACACTCTCATCTGCAGGGAGCGTCTCCGCGGGCGCCGCGGTCTTTTTCTTTGCCGCCATCAGTGGATCGTATCCTCATTATTCAACATCGAATGGCCTCCGGCAACGCCGGGTCGCTCACGGGAAGACAACACCGCAGCCACGATCTCCTTCACCTCCAGTACCGAGAGCCCCGCGTATCCCGTGCCGATGGCACGTTCGATGACCGTCTCGATATCACGGTCATCCAGCAGCCCGAGTTCCGCCAGCTGGATGAGGTACCCCTGGGCTTCCCGCGACAGCACACTGCGCTCCACCTCATGGAAGATGCGGCGCGAGCCGCGGGCAGCACGGGCGTGGGAAGTCGATTCCGCACCACCCGCTCCCATCGTCTCGTACAACCAGCTGAATGCCGCACTGATCTCCGAGGTCGTGTACCCCCGGTCGCGCAACGGCGCCAGATCGATGTCGTGCAGCTGCTTGTCGTCCCGCAACTCGGTCATCAGGAATACCAGTATCTCAACAACACGTTCTTTCATGCAATTCCTCTCTTCGCCCGCCGGCGGCGGAGCCGCGCAAGAACCGCATCCTCGCGCGCGTGCATCCGTACGGCCTGGGCACGCGTCCGGTCATCAAACCCGGTCAGGTGGAGCGTTCCGTGAATTGCGAGGCGGGCGAGTTCGTGCCGTGTGCTGACGCTGTACTCCCCTGCCTGCACACGGGCACGGTCCAGATTGATATAGATCTCCCCTTCCAACCGCGGCACATCTTCCAGCGGAAAACTGATGACGTCGGTCACGTAGTCATGCCCCAGAAACGTCCTGTTCAGGCGTCTGCAACGCCCGTCGTTGACACCGACGATACTGATGACCGCACTGCGCACCCCTTCACCCTCCAGCGCCGCCCGCACGGCATCCCTGAGCAGCGTGCGCGGCATCCTCCGGCTCCCGTGGGCGTTCACCACCTGGATGGTGATCATGCCCGCGAGGCCTTGCTCCTCGTTCGTGTGGACCGCACCTTCTTGACCGCGGCCTTCTTTCCTTTGGTACGCCTGGCGGCGGAACGGCGCGGCGCAGACTTCGGCGGCGCGGCGTCCGCACCCTGATCCAGGATCCCGTCCGTCAGCGACAGTGCGATGCCGGATAACATCACTTCCGGCCCGAGCTGCGTGAAGTCCCCGGAGACCAGCGAGCGGTCCACATTGGCGAAGAGCGAACACCCGCCCTGCCGCTCGATGATCAGTCCCGACACCTTGCCATCCTGTTCCGCAACGAACGTCACTTCGCCGAGGAGATCGCTCACCACATAGCCCGAACAGAAATGGAGCTGCAGGTGCGCGTTCTCCGTATATACGGAGACGAGCGTGCCTTTCCGATGTCCGATCGGGATCTGCGCGTAGATCTCCAGCGCGAGCTTCCGGTGTTCTTCCGCCGGCGCAAGCTCGAAACGAATGCTGTCCCCGATCGTCCGCGCCGGTACGCCGAAGACCTTCTCCAGCTTCTTGATGTCGGACGGTCCTATCGAAAACGCCATGCGATCCTCATCTGGTGGATAATAGCCATGAATAGGCTGATTGTCAAGCTGCCTCCTGCCTCACCAGTCCAACTCCAACCCTTCTGCCGCAGCAAGACAGTCGAAGTTGTATCCCCGCTGCGTGATCTCTTTCCTGCACTTCAGGACGATCTCGTCGAGCCGGTCATCCGTTCGTGTCTGTTCGTGATGGAACAGTACGAGTTTCCCGACGCCGGCCTCGGAGGCGACCTTCAGCGCGAAGAGGTAGTCCGAGTGCCCCCACCCCACGTGCTGCAGGTATTCTTCCGGCGTGTACGTCGCATCATGGATCAGGATGTCCGCACCCCGCGCGAAGTCGAACACGCGCTGGTTCGGGTCACCTTTCTGCGCCATGAACAGGTCAACAATGTTCCGGTCCACATTCTTCGCGGTGCGCGCAACCTCGCGGTCGAACGGTTCATTGTCGGTCATGTACACGATCGATCTGCCGCCATACGACAGACGGAACCCGAGCGCGAACGCCGGATGATTCAGGTACTGCGAGGTCAGCGTGCCCCCGAACACCGGCACCGTCTCCTCACGCACGGGCTGAAAGCGGATCTTCGCCTTCAGTTCGTTCAACTGGATCGGGAAATACACCTTGTCCATCTGCGATGCGATCACCTGGCGCAGCGTGATGTTCCGTGTCTGCGCACCGATGATCGTCAACTCGTTCCCCGCCACGAACGCCGGCTTGAAGAACGGGAACCCCTGGATGTGGTCCCAGTGCGGGTGACTGATCGCGAGATAGGCGTTCACCGATGCGCCCGTCGCCATCAGCGCATCCCCGAGCCCCCGGAGACCGGTCCCCGCATCAAAGATCACGATGTGGTCGTCCGAAAGCCGTGCCTCGATGCACGGCGTGTTCCCTCCATACCTGACCGTATCGCGGCCGGGTGAAGGGATCGACCCGCGTACACCCCAGAACCTGAGTTTCATGGCCGGTCATAGCTCCGCGCATACCGCACGTATCTGTCAGCCGAATCCTGCAGGGCGCGCTTTTCATCATCCGTCAGGGGCCGGATGATCTTCGCCGGCACGCCCGCGACGAGCATGCCATCCGGGACAACGAAATGTTCCTTCACGACGGACCCGGCTGCGACGAGCGCCTGTTCGCCCACCTGTGCATCGTCAAGCACAACAGCGTTCATGCCAATAAGGGTTCCCCGGCCGATCCTGCAGCCGTGGATCATGGCCTGATGGCCGAGGGTCACATCCTCCGCGATCTCCACCGGATACTGCGCCGTCACGTGCAGGATGCAGCCGTCCTGGACATTCGTCCGGGCGCCGATCCTGACAGCGTTGATGTCACCACGCAACACACTGTTGAACCAGATGCTGGCATCCTCGCCGACCTCCACCTCACCGATCACACAGGCGCCCGCTGCCACGAACACCGACGGGTGGATGCGCGGGGTGACGCCGTGATGGGTGATGATGTGCATGGCACCTGCTCAGTTGGTGGCACGGGGCGGCGCCCAGCCGGGACGCTTCCACGACATGAGTTCGAGGGTAACGCTCCCGAGGATCACCTTCATGTGGGCGACGATCGGTACGCGTGCCTCGTCATTGGAGAACCATCCATCAAATCCCCCGGTCAGGCCGAAGATCCCGACGAACTCCGCGTTCCCTTCAAATCCCACCACATCGATGGGATAGTCGACCGCATCGACCTCCACATCGTCCCGGCGCTTGTCGAATCGGATGAACGTGTTCACTTTCTTCTCGGTGACGATCGCCGGCACGTTCATATCCCGCCCGGCGAAGAGATGCTGCCGCGCGTAGAAGAAGAGCGACAAACCATCCTGACAGGTGCCATCGACCCACAACGTTTCACGCCGGGCGATCACCGTGTCCTTCTGCCCCATCTCCATCGCCACCATCCGGCGATCATAGTCGAACGTATACCGGGAGAAGTCCCAGACATCGTCCTGTTTCATCTTCCCGGTGAACCCGCGGGAGAAGACCGTGGAATCGATCTTGCTCTGAAAGATCGCATGCAAATCGACAAGAGGGACATTCTTGTAGGAGTCGATGTACGCGATACCCGAGAACGTCGTCATCCCGGGCTTGCGTTCTCGCGCGATCGTCTTGATGCGGATCTGACCGAGGTCCAGGAACGCGTAGCGGACGTTGTACGTGAGTTCCTCGCCCTCCATGAGGACGTGCGAGGGAGGATCGGTGTGTGCCGGCGACTGGGCCATGGCCGGCGTTCCAGCGAACAGGAACAGAACGGGGAGGACCCAGCCTCCCCGACGTGTTGTGAGCTTCACTACTTCAGACTCGTCAATGTTCGGGCGATCTTTTCGGCCTCCGGCAGCAGCGACACGGCCTTCTTGAATTGTGAATCCTCCTGCAGCATCACGCGCGCATACCCTTCGTTCCCCCACATCGCGCGCGCCATATAGGCCTTCGTGTACCCCACGATGTACCGCCGGTCCTGCTCCATCGATTCCTTGTTCTCCGCGACACCCTTCTGCACACCGAGCGCGATGATCTCGCCGACCGTCGCTTCGTCCACCACGAAATCCTTCACGAACCTCTCGACGTCCTTGCCATAGGCCGCACGGATCTCCACCCCACGGCGGTCCATGATCCTGTCGGCGATCTGGAAGAACACCTGCTTCGCACGCAACTGGGCGGTGTAACTGTTCAGGCGGTCCGACTTGACGATGTAGTCCGGCGTGATGCCACCACCGCCGTACACGATGCGTCCACCCATGGTCTTGTACTTCGGCCGCGTCGAGTCCTTCTCCGCCACATGCTCGAGGTTCTCCCCCTCGGTCTCCTCACGCTCGAACGCCTCACGCTGATACTTCGCCTTGTCATCACCGTACGGCCGCTGGATCAGGCGCCCGCTGGGCGTATAGTACCGGGCCGTGGTCAGGCGGAACGCCGAACCGTCCTTCAATTCGAATTGGCGCTGCACGAGACCCTTCCCGAAGGAGGTCTCCCCGACGATCAGACCGCGGTCCCAATCCTGCACAGCACCGGCAACGATCTCGCTCGCCGAGGCCGAGCCGTTGTTGACAAGAATGATGACAGTGAGGTTCTGGAACTTCCCGGACCCGGTCGACAGGAACTCGTCATCGAACTCCGTGCGGCGGCCCTTGGTGTACACGATCTTCTTCCCGCCCGGCAAGAACTCATCCACCATCCGGAACGCCTGCTCCAGATACCCGCCGGCATTGCTGCGGAGATCGAGGATCAGCCTCTTCACTCCCTGATCGCGCAGGTTGGACACTGCGGTAAAGAACTCCTCGTGCGTGGTGGCAGCGAAACGGTTCACATTGATGTACCCCACGCCGGGCTCCACCAGGAAGGACGCGTCCACGGTATAGATCGGGATCTTGTCGCGCGTGATCTCGAACTCCAACGGATCCTTCAGGCCGGATCGAACGATCGATACGGTGACCTTTGTCCCCTTCGGCCCGCGCAGCCGCTTCTGCACACCTTCCTGCGTGATCCCGACCGCGGTCGAGTCATTGATCTTCACGATCTTGTCGCCAGCCATGATGCCGAGTGCCTCGCTCGGCCCGCCAACGATCGGCGCCACCACCAGCAAGGTGTCGTTGAGCACCTGATACTCGACGCCGATACCCTCAAAGCTCCCCTGAAAATCCTCGGTGACCCTCGCCATCGCGGATGCCGGGATGTAGACGGAATGGGGGTCGAGCTGTCCGAGGAGCCCGTTGACCGCCGACTCGGTGAGCTTCTGCGTGTCGACGTCATCGACATAGTACTTATAGGTGATGCTGAGGACGTCGGAGAACTTCGAGACCTGCGGGAGGAGGCTGTCTCCCGAGAACAGATCGTTCAACTGGGCCCCGGCCAACATGCTGAGGACCACCAACACACCCACCGTCACCAACGAAAAGCGCTTGCGCATTCCCGTGCTCCCTGTTCTGCACATTTATAGACGTACCCGTGGGAATGTTATCCATTTTCCCCCTCAAAGTCAAACTTCAGCGAATGGGCTTCCATTCGCTCAATATCGACCTCCGGAGGAAGAATACCGAGAGGAAATTGAGGAACCACGATGCGGTCACATACGCGTAGCCATAGCGGCGATATCTGCGGGGTGATTCGTAGACGACGACGTCACGGAGGAACTTGATCCGGCCCTGGCTCTCAAGCCGCCGGAACATATCATAATCCTCGCCAGCTGCGATCCGGGATGCATACCCATGAAGAGCTTCAAATGTCTCTCTCCTGATCACATGGCATTCCCCCCTCCCCATCCCCATACCCACCTGGTTCATCATATAAAAGAACCAGTTGTAGAATCCGTGGTACCACCGGTCGATCCGCCGCTCCTCCTCAGGGTAGACGAGCACACTGCTCGTCAGCGCGACGATATCCTTCACCGGAAGCTCCTCCCCGATCCTCCTGAAGAAATAGTCGGGGTCCTGCAGGAGCGTGTCGGCATTCAGGAAAATGAAGACCTCCCCCTGCGCCGCCTGTGCCCCCGCATTCCTCCCCATGGAGATGGTCTGTTTGACGTACGGCTCATTCCGGACCACCCGGTGGGCATAGGAGCCCGCGATCGCCAGGGTCCGGTCCGTACTCCCGCCATCGCTCACGATGATCTCCACAGAATACCGGGAGACGATCTCCGGAGTGAATTGCCGGAGCATCCGCTCGATCAGCTTTTCCTCGTTCACCGCGGGGACGATGACACTGAACCGCACACCCACATCCTTCATCGGTGCTCCGCAGACATCGTGATCCGCATTGTCCAGCGCTCCCCACCTCCGCTGTCCTTCCCGGACAGGGAGATATTCCACGATGGAACCATGACCGATCCCTGATAGAGCCGCTCAAAGCCCGATTCCGACAGGGAAACGGTCTCCAGGGGGAAGCGCCAGAGTTCAGCGTTCCTGTCGAGGGTGTACGCTACCTTCACACCCATCCATTCATCGCGCACCCCGAAACCCGCAACATCCTTCTCGATGCCAACACTCTGGAGGAGGCCATCTGCCGGCTTCTTGCCATCGATGAGATAATAACGGTCTGGGGCACTCCCTGCCATCCCCCCGGCGACCAATTCAACCCCGAATCGAAACTCAACTGGGGCCACCTCGCGGTTCTCCAGCACGTAGTCACAGGTCATGGACCCGTCCGGTGGACTGATCCTGAATGTTTTGGTGATGCACAACCCGTGTCTGGTCCCATTCCGCCAGATCCCACCCTCCCGCTGAAGGGTGAGCACAACATGCTCCCCTTCGGTGGTCACCGTGCTCCGGTAGGGCTGATTCACAAAATCGCCCCATTCTTCATACCCTGCATGCTGGAACCTCTCCAGGGTCACTCCCGTACCGAAAATGTGGTCCAGAAAACTCGCATGCCTGTACCAGTCAAAAAAGAGCCGCGAAAGGAGATCCGGCTCTTTCGAGAGCAGTTCATCCCACCCGCCCCGGGAACCCTCTCCCTGACCGGCCTCGCGCAGCCTCCTATGGGTCCCTTCCTCACGACGGCTGAGCACATCCAGCAGATTCACCCTGCCCGGCTTGTAGCTCCATTCCACGAGACAGCCGCCGAGAGAAGGCTTGAAGCAGTAGTCGTTAACTCGCGTCTCTACAACAAGTTCGTTCGATCCATCTCCATCGAAGTCCGTTTCTTCCACAACGATGTCGTTGAACTTCTGCAAGGCATCGAGACCATGTTCCGCCTCGACGAGGTTTCTATATATATTGAAGCGAAGGGCCGGGAGATACAACCCGCCGAAGAGGCCATGCCAGTAGGGATCGTTGCACTGGGCCGCCCAGACGTGATCCCGAACCGCTCCGGGAACAGCGTGCTCCCGATCGAGCGAAGCCATCCTCCGGGATACCCTCAGCATCTTCTTGTGCATGTGATTCGCTTCGGGATATTTCGCAAGGAAATTCCTCCAGAATCCACCCCGGATGTGGTGTTCGTGCCCGGGGATGAGGTCGGCATCGACCACCCTCTTCTCAAAGCGGTCAAAACTCACCTGATCATGGGATGGAAGGGCCCACAGGGTCATCTCCACGTAACTGTCCGTGGGCAGGTACACGATCCCCTGCGGCTCCGTGGCATCGATCACCTCCCCGGCATGCATCATCTTCACGGGGGCGTCTGGAGCCTCGAGCGCAGCATAGAACCGCTCCAGCCAGCCTTCCTCGTAGACGTGAGCATAGGTGCGTGGCCATACACCGAACTTCTCGCCATCATCGGCATGAACGATGAGTCCGCCCGGATGAAGAGCAGCGGTGGTCCGGAGATGATCCATGGTATCGGCGGTATCCCGGAACGGAATGGTGTACCGGAGGGTCTTGTCCATCGGCAGCACCTTCAGCTGCGCGCCCAGCTCCTCGGTCATGTAGTACCCGGCCAACCGGTCCGCCGGCACTCCGGCATGACGGAAATGAAGGTCATCGAGCATGACGAATTCGACATCGGCATGGACGAGCGAGGAGACGAGATGCGGCTCCCACACCCTCTCCGCGAGCCACATGCCGCGGGGATGCACATCGAACAGGCGGTGGATGGTGTCCGTGAGCTTGAGGATCTGTCCGATGCGGTCCTTCTCGGGGATCACCGCGAGGATCGCTTCGTAGTACGCCCCGGTCAGAAGCTCGACCTGCCCGCGTTGCACCAGGTCCCGCAACAGCTCGATGCAGTCCGGATGATGCTTCTCGATCCATTCCAGCAGGATGCCCGTCCAGTGCTGGGTCGATCTCACCCCCGGATGCCGGTGTAACACATCGAGGAACGGGCGATAGGCATGCGCGTACGCCTCCTCGAACACCGAATCGAAATTGCCGACCGGCTGGTGGTTATGTATCGCGTAGACAAAGTTCAGGGGATCCATGGCTGTCAACCAGGCGTAGGGAATGATGGGAAGCGACGGGATCTCACCGCTCAGGTTTCATCTGGGGGAAGAGGATCACATCGCGTATGGATTCCTGTCCGGTGAGGAGCATCGTGATGCGGTCAATGCCGATCCCGAGCCCCGCCGTGGGAGGCATGCCGTATTCCAGAGCGCGCAGGAAATCCTCATCCAGCGGCTGGACCTCCTCTTCCCCGCGCGCACGCGCCTTCATCTGTTCCTCGAACCGTGCCCGCTGATCGAGCGGATCATTCAATTCGCTGAACGCATTGCAGATCTCATGTCCGTTGCAGATGGCTTCAAAACGTTCCACCAGCCCCGGCGCACTCCGGTGGCGCTTCGCCAGCGGCGACATCTCGACCGGATAGTCGGTGATGAACGTGGGCTGGATGAGGTGGTGTTCCACCTTCTCGCTGAAGATCTCATCGATGATCCGCCCGAACCCATCCGCCGGAGCCACCTCCACATGGAGCCGCTTCGCCGTTGCGCGCAGGTCAGCTTCCGACATCCCGGTGATGTCCACGTCGGTATACGTCTTGATGGCCCCGGCCATCGTGAGGCGCTTCCATGGAGGGGTGAAATCGATCTCGGTCCCGCCGATGGTGACCTTCAGCGAGCCGTTCACGGCGCGGGCCACCTCGGCCATCATGGACTCGACCATGCCCATCATCCAGATATAATCCCGGTACGGGACGTACACTTCCAGCATCGTGAATTCGGGGTTGTGCGACTTGTCCATCCCCTCGTTCCGGAAGTCCTTGGAGATCTCATACACCCCGTCGAACCCGCCCACGATGAGGCGCTTCAGGTAGAGCTCATCGGCGATGCGCAGGTACAGTTCGATGTCCAGCGCGTTATGATGCGTGATGAAGGGCCGCGCGAACGCGCCGCCGTACTGCGGCTGCAAGATCGGGGTCTCCACCTCGAGGAACCCCTGCCCGTCCAGGAACCGGCGCACCGCGGAGACGATGCGTGCGCGCTTGATGAACACGTCCCGGACGTCCGGGTTCACGATCAGGTCCACATACCGCTGCCGGTACCGCATCTCCTTGTCCGCGAAGCCGTCGTAGACGGTCTTGTTCCCCTGTTCATCCACCACTTCTTTCGGCGTGGGGATGGGGCGCAGCGACTTGGCAAGCAGTTCGAAGGATCGCGCATGGATGGACACCTCGCCGGTGCGCGTCTTGAACACGAACCCCTGCACACCGATGATATCGCCGATATCCATGAGCCGGAAGGTATCATACGCTTCCCCGAGATCGTCCTTCTTGAGGTAGATCTGGATACGGCCCTCGGGATCTTCAATGTGGCAGAACGATGCCTTCCCCATCCTGCGGAGGGACATGATGCGGCCGGCAACGGCCACATCGCGCGGCGGAGCGTCATCCGTGAATCCGGACTTGATCCCGCCGGACAACGCCGTGCGGTCGAACGAGTACGGATACGGGTTCACGCCGCGCTGCAGCAATTCCTGCAATTCTTCGCGGCGGCGCGTCATCAGGGCATTCAGGTCTTCCTGTTCAGGCAACGGGGTTGTCACTCAGCTCTCCAGGTCGATACGTGTGTCAATGTGGTAAGAAATATGATACCGAGAAACCGCCAGAGAATCAACAAATACGGCGTGCCCGCCCTTCGTCGCCGCTCCCCGCACACCGGTCTTCACTCCTCACTTCTCGATCCTCGTTCCTCTATCCTCGATCTTCAATCTTCGATCCTCGATCTTCCATTGAGCTCTTATCTTTTGATCCGCGCGCTCCCACCCTTCATCACATGCTTGATCTCTTCCATCGTCACCATGCTCGTGTCGCCGCGTGTGCTCTGGAGCAACGCACCGTGCGCAGCCCCCATCTCGATGCACTCCTGCGGCGTCATGCCGTGCAACAAACCGTACACGAACCCGGAGCAAAACCCGTCCCCGCCCCCGACCCGGTCCTCGATCTCCAGATGTTCATACTGGCGCGAACTGTAGAAGGTCCCATCATAATACATGATCGCGGACCAGTTGTTCACGAGCCCCGACACCACTTCGCGCAGGGTCGTCCCCACCGCCTTGATGTGCGGATAGGTCTTCACCACGCGTTCGACCATCTTCTTGTAGCCTTCGACCGGGAGCGACTTCAGACTCTCGTCCGTTCCTTCCACATCGAAGCCCAGGACCTTCTGGAAGTCCTCTTCATTGCCGATGAGCACGTCGATGTACGGCACCAGTTTCTTCGTCACCTCGATCGCCTTCTTGCTCGGCCAGAGTTTGCTCCGGAAGTTCAGATCGTAACTCACGATCGTTCCCGCCTCATGGGCAGCCTTCATCGCCTCCAGCACGGCATCAGCACAGGAGTCGCTCAGCGCGGTATAGATCCCCCCGGTGTGGAACCACCGCACCCCGCGCTGCGTGAAGATCCGCTTCCAGTCCACGTCGCCCGGCTTCATATGCGCCACCGCCGTATGGCCGCGGTCGTAGAGCGTGACGCTCGCACGTACACCGATCCCAACCTCGGTGAAATTGAGTCCCACCCGGTCTGACCGCCCGACCCCATCATACGGCACCCACAGCACCTCGCTGATGTCCATGCCGCTGGTGCGTGCATGGTTCTTGATGATGTGCCCCAGCGGATTGTCCACGAGCGCCGAGACCCATCCTGTGCGCAGGCCGTACCGTGAGAGCGCGTAGGCGACGTTATACTCCCCACCGCCCGCATACACTTCCAGGACCGGTGTCAGTTCGATGCGCTGATGTCCCGGCGGACTCAGGCGGATCATGCATTCGCCGAGGGCGAGGAGGTCGAACTGGGTTTCTGCAGCGCTCTTGATGGTCAATGGCATGGGACTGTCTTTCTCAGATGATGATTCGTTCGGTCATGTCGTCAATGCATCCGGCCGCACTCGTTCATCGCTACGGCTGGATGAGGTGCACGGAAAACCCGGCGAGGTCCATGTCGAGGTAGATCACATGCAACTTGCCGTCCTTCTCCACCCGCGTCTCCGGTATCGTGCGCACGCCCCGGCGCTCGAAGTACGCGACGGCCCGTTCGATGGAGTTGGTCTTGATCGCAATGTGCCCGTGCGCACCGCGGCCCGGCGTGTAGAGGAATTCCAGTCCGCTCCCCACGAACTCCGAGGTCGCCCCCTGGCGGATCGCCATGGAGAACGACGCTGAGGCCAGGGATGCGGCAGCACTGGCCTCCGCCTGTGCCGCACAGTTCACGCCGAGATGCCAGAATTCGAACCCGAGCATGGTCGCAACAGCTTTCGCCGTGAGCGACCGGATCTCGTCGAACTTCCCGGCATTGATCAGTTCGGGTTTCACCATCCAGCTGCCCCCGCAGGCCAGCACGCGCGGCAGTTTGAGATACGAGAGCAGGTTGTTCTCGTCGATCCCGCCGGTGGGGATGAATTTCACCGACCGGTACGGTGCGCTGATGGCATTCAGGAACTTCACACCACCCGCCGCCTCCGCGGGAAAGAATTTGACCACATCCAGTCCCAATTCGAGAGCAGCTTCCACATCTGACGGCGTGGACACCCCCGGGGTAACGGGCATCCCTTCAGCGATACATGCCTCCACGACCTTGCGGTTCAGGCCCGGTGCAACGATGAACTTCGCGCCGTTCGCTTTCGCCTTCTTCACCTGCTCCACAGTCAGCACCGTTCCCGCACCGGCAAGCATCGTCGGACATTCCTTCGCGATCGCAGCGAGCGCATCCGCCGCCGCGGCCGTCCGGAACGTGATCTCGATGCAGTTCAAACCGCCGTCCTGCAGCGCCTGTGCAAGCGGCACGGCATCGGCGGCATTGTCAATGGCCACAACCGGGATGATCCCGTACTGCCCTAATGTGCGAATGGTCTCGTGCATGGTCCCTGTCTTTCCTTACCGGTTCTCGAATCGACGTTTCAGATCGGCGAGCGTGTAGTGCGGCGCCTTGTCCGCCTGCTTCTCCTTCTTGCCGTGGTGCTTCTGGTGGCTCCCTTTTTCCGCGCCACCCTTCTCCGTCCCGCCCTTCTTCATGGTCAGGCTGATACGCTTGAGCTGTTCATTCACCTCCAGCACACGCACCTTCACGACCTGACCGACGTGCACTGCCGTGGTCGGGTCCTGCACGAAACGATCGGCGATCTGCGACACGTGAACGAGCCCGTCCTGATGCACCCCGATGTCCACGAATGCACCGAAATTCGTTACGTTCGTGACGACACCCTCCAGCTCCATCCCTGCCGCAAGATCCCTGATCTCATTCACGCCTTCTTTGAACGTCGCATAGTGGAACTCCGCCCGCGGATCACGTCCCGGCTTCTTGAGCTCATTGATGATATCGCGGACGGTCGGCTCCCCCGCCTTGTCGGTCACATAGGCAGCAGGCTTCACAAGGGCGAGCTTTCCGGGGTCGCGCGCGAGGTCTTCCACCTTCACGGCAAGGTCCGTGAGGATACGTTCCGCCACCGGGTAGCTTTCCGGATGGACGGCAGAATTGTCCAACGGATTGTCTCCCCCCCGGATACGCAGGAACCCCGCGGCCTGCTCGAACGTCTTCGGGCCAAACTTCGGCACCTGCCGCAATGCTTCGCGGTTCTTGTACGGCCCATGCTCGTCCCGATACGCGACAATGCTTTTGGCGAGGGTCGTGTTCACGCCCGCCACGTACTTGAGCAGCTCACGGGAAGCCATATTGACGTCCACGCCAACGTAGTTCACGCAACTCTCGACCGTCTCATCGAGCCGCTTTTTCAGCAGCTTCTGGTCCACGTCGTGCTGGTATTGCCCCACACCGATGGACTTCGGGTCGATCTTGACGAGCTCCGAAAGCGGGTCCTGCAACCGCCGGCCGATGCTCACAGCGCCGCGGATGGTCACATCCAGCTCGGGAAATTCCTCGCGCGCCAGCATGCTGGCAGAATAGACAGAGGCACCCGCCTCGCTCACCATGACGCGGGTGGGTTGCCTGTCGAGTGCGGAGAGGACCTCCGCAACGAAGGTCTCCGTCTCCCGGCCACCCGTCCCGTTGCCGACCGCGATCAGGTCCACGCCATGCTTCAGGATCAGTCCGCCGAGTTTGCGTGCCGCCGCCTTCCGTTCTCCATCCGACCTCGACGGATAGATCGTCTCATATTCAAGGAGCTTCCCTGTGGCGTCGAGCACGGCGAGCTTGCACCCGGTCCGGAGTCCGGGGTCCACACCCATGGTCGGCTTCATCCCCGCCGGTGGCGAGAGCAGGAGCTGCCGGAGGTTCGCTTCGAAGGTGGTGATGGATTCACGATCCGACCGTTCCTTGCACATCGCGCGCACTTCCCCGGCAAGCGAGACACGCATGAGGCGCTCGAAGGCGTCAAGGAGCAGACCCTGATACAGGTCTCTGACCGATGAGGCCCCCGCGTGGATCTCCCGCTCCCGCAGATACGTGACGACCGGATCCAGTTCGAATCCGAGATCGACGGTGAGGATCTCCTCCTTCTCGCCGCGGAGGAGCGCCAGAACGTTGTGCGGATGGATATCGGAAGCCTTCACTTTGTATCCACGATACATCTCGAACTTGGTCGAACCGGCGGCGAACTCGGGTTTCACTTCGGACGTAAAGAAGCCATTGGCAAGGATCCATTCGCGCAGGTGTGCCCGGTGCTCGGCCTTTTCCGCGACCTCCTCGGCGATGATATCTGCAGCACCGGCGATCGCTTCATCGGCTGTTACGACGCCCTTCTCTTCCGACACATACGGAGCGGCGACCGCGGGAAGATCGAACGACTTCACGGCCGGCACATTCGCAGCCTTGATCGCTTCGGCCAGCGGTTCGAGGCCCTTCTCCTTGGCGATGGTCGCCCGGGTACGCTTCTTCGGTCGGTACGGAAGGTACAGATCCTCCAGTTCCGTCTTCTGGGTACAGCCCTCGACCTTCGCGCGCAGCTCGGCCGTGAGCTTTCCCTGCTTCTCGATCGACTCGAGCACAACAGCCTTGCGGTCCTCGAGGTCCACAAGATACGCGTGGCGGTCGAAGAGCATGTGCAACTGCAATTCATCCATCTCTCCCGTCCGCTCCTTGCGGTAGCGTGCAATGAACGGGACCGTCCCCCCTTCACTCTTCAATTGGAGAGCACTGCGGACCTGGGCCGGCTGCAGCGAGAGTTCCGCCGCCAGGAGTTTCTCTATATCGATCATTGAAGCATCATCCTTTCGTGCATCGGTGCACCGTGTTCCTGGCCCGTGCGGGCCGGCATGCTACTGCACCGGTAGCATGCGCCGATACCTGTCTTTGTAGAGCCCCATCGATGCGAAGGGCGGGGCCTGGAAACCCGGGATCGCCTTGAAGACCGGCGCGTCACCGTCGAGCCGGAAATCCATCGCCTGCATATCCATGAACCCCGGATCACCCCGCACCACGAAGTTGTCCCGGAAATCACACTGCGCATACTCACCGACGAGCCGGTAGGTCTCTTCATAATTCACCACAAGATTCCGCTCGAAGACGTTGCGCCGCGGACGCATCCCCACATAGGTCACGCTGTCAGGCATGAGATCGAACCAATCCTTCAGGAGCGGGTAGTGCGTGCTGTACGGCGGACGCGTGATGTCCAGGTCGCGGGTCAACCGGCGCCGGTACACACCCTTCGGCCCGAAGAAGTACGGGATCTCGAACCGCCCGAAGTCGTACCACATCGATTTCAACTGGAACACCGGGCCATACCCCTCAATGAAGATGTTGTCCCGGACCACGATGTCATGCCCGCCGTTGCTGTAGACGGTCCCGTAGGACGCCACCTTATAAAAGACGTTCCCGGTCACGCTCACATTGCACGTGGCATCATCGCAATACACGCCCATCATCCACTTCCGGTCCGGGCGGCCGACGTGATGGAAGAAGTTGTTGCGCACGATGTTCCCCTGGTCGCTCGGATCACGTCCGAGATACCATGCCGAGGCGTCGTTGGAGTTCAGTGCAACATGATGAATGTTGTTGTATTCGAAGACGTGGTCATTGCCGCGCACGAAGATCGCCTGCAGGTCGGCATCGAAGATCTCATTGTGGGCGATCAGCACCCCGCAGCCGTCCACGTTGATCCCCGCCCACTGTGCCTTGTAGTGGCGGTTGTACTTGTGCACACGGCAATTCTCCACGGACGACCCGGAGGGAACGAGGTCTTTCTTGCTCCCGCCGCCGATCGTAATCCCGCCGGCTCCGGTGTTGTACACGTCACAGGAGAGCACATGATGTCCGCTTCCGCACTGCCGGTCCCATGTGGTGTACTTATAATAGTGCATCTGGAACGCACCCAGCGTACGCGCCGCGGGTACACCGTCATAGTCGTCGGCCGTGAGGTGCGGGAACGTCTGGCGCGCACCCTGCCCGAACACGATCCCGCAGGTTCCGACATTCCGGATGGTGCACCCTCCGATGGTGACACGTTCACCACCTTCAACCGAGATGCCCATCCCCCGCCCGAGTTCCACCGTGCAGCCTTCGAGCAGGATATCCGAGACCCGGTCGAATGCGATGAGAGGCGCCTCCAGGACCGATACCGAGAAGGCGAGATCCGTCTGGCCGGACGGAGGCCACACATACAACATTCCGGTGGCCCGATCGAGATACCATTCGCCGGGCATCGTCAGTTCTTCGAGAAGGTTGAGGGCGACGTACTGATTGAATGGCTCGCCGTTGCCCACACCATACATGTGCGGCGTCGCGAGGGTGACGCGCTGGCGCTCCGTATCCGTGGAGAGAACACGGATCTTGTCGTCCGCGAACCCCCATTTGAAGAACCCCTGCAGCCAGACATCATCCGCTCCGGCCCACGCCGCATGACGCTGATCGGTGTACACGAACGTGCCGCCGCGGATGTTCACGTAGTCCCCGATGCGCGGCACTGATCCGGGATCGATCACCTCGCCGATCGTGATCGCACCGCTGTCAGGATAGTGCGCCAGTGGGAGCACCGAGCCGTTGCAGTACAATTCGAGTGGTGCCGGCTCCACGGCATGGCCGTGTCCGGCCTGACGGTGGTTGCCGAACGATCGCACACCCGCTTCGTTCAGATCACACGCAAGCACATGGGCCCGGGCGGACGCGGGCATGCGCTTGAGGGCCGCAGGATCCGTCGCCGGTCGGAACAACGACCGCGGAAGGTCCATGCCGCCAATGATCCTGACCTGCTCTCCGGGGGCGGCCGTGTAGTGGACCGGGAACGGCCGGGATCCACCATCCCGCGATTCAAGCACGAACGTGGAATCCAGGCGATACACGCCACCCCGGATCAAGACCGTATCACGTTCACCGCGGCCGAAGCCCTGAGTATGGATGGCGCGCAGCGCATCACGAGCACCCGTCAGCGTCCGGAGCGGCAGGGCGCGGGTTCCCGGGTTGGTGTCCTTCCCCGCCGTCGACACGACGAGTTCGCGGGCGCCGAGTGGTGAGATCGCGGCCAGGAGAAGGAAGAGGGCAAGGATGCCTCTCCACGCATTGTCCGCCGCCACGCGTCTGCAGGTTCGGGCGATCTTCGCGACGTGTAGAACACCTCCGCGATGATCCTCCCGGGCCTCACCACCATTGTCGCACCGTATCGCTGTCATCGTCTGTGTCCCTCCACGTACGCCTGCATGCGCAGCACGGTCGCCGGATCGGCGTCATACGGCAAGACACCGGTCCCGATGCAGACCTGTTCCCTGCCCGCCGCCAGTGCGAGCGCTGTATCCGCTTCGGCCTGTGCGCCGTCACTCCCTGCCGCCGCAAAGACGGCCGGCGACATATTGATGCGGACCATGATCCCCGGATGTGCACGCATGATCTCCATGAACCGTGCGCGGTCGGTCTCGGACGGACAGATCAACATGCCGGGGTGAAGATCGATCAGGTCAGGCAGGATCGGTACCGTGTTTCCGCCTATCACAAGCGCCAGAGCCTCACCCGTTGCCAGGGCATGGTCCGTGGCAATGACGCGCAGGGCGGGCAATTCCACATCCCGGAACGATGCAGGCGAGAGAAGCGGTGGCGTCGCCGCCGATTCGAAGACGATGCACGCCAATCCCATCCGGTGGATCTCCCGGATGATCGCCGCCTGATGGCGTGCGAGATGGACCAGCGCCTCGCGCACGAGAGCAGGGTCTTCCAGGACACCGAACAGAAGTTCCTCGAATCCGACAAGATTGCTGGCGATGGAGAACGGTCCGCTCAAGGGGACACACACCTGCGCCTCAGGGAACCTCTCCTTCAATCGTCGGGCCGCACCCAGGACCACGGGCCAACGCCCCTGCGAGGCGAGATCCGGAGCCTTCACATCGATGATCTCCCCGACCTCCGAACATGCGTGCCGTTCCACCGAAGGGATCGCGATGCCCCCGGCATCGCCGAGCACCGAGCCGTAGGCCTCTGCCTCGACGTTGTACACGTCGATCCCCGCCACGATCGGCGAATGATGATATGCCTGATACGCCGCGGCGTGACCTGCAACGAGGAGGTCCTCATCGCGTGACACTTCCCACGGGCGTTTGCCGATGAGCTGCGCAGCGTGCTCATAGACCACGGGAACGAAGAACGGTGAACGGGTCATGAACGTAGGGTCCTGTCGTCGAGCAGTGCGATGAGTTCCGATGGATGCGACACGAGCCGCCGGGCACCGTGTGCAGTGAGCTCGTCCGCGGTCCGGAATCCCCAGAGCGCCCCCACGGGGATCATCCCCGCGCGGACGGCGGTCTGCATATCGGTGGCCGTATCCCCGACGTACAAGCAGTCGGACGGGGCCACACCCATTCGCCGCGCAATGGCAAGCGCACCGGTAGGATCGGGCTTCTTCGGGAACTCCGCGGTTTGTCCCTGCACGATGTCGAAACGGATATCGTTCAGGAACCCTGTCACGCATTCCGTGGTGGCGTCGTGTGGTTTGTTCGAGAGCACCGCCAGGCGCAGGCCGCGTGCCGACAGAGCGGCAAGCATCCCGGAAATACCGGCATACGAAGCGGTCTTGATGTTCCAGCGTACCGCATAGATCTCCTTGTACCGGACAAGCAGTGCGGCTTCTTCTGTGGCCGTCCGGGCCCCTTCGGGGAGTATGCGGTGCATCAATGTCGGCGCCCCGTCGCCAACGAAGTACCGGTAAGCATCCACCGGATGCACCGCATGCCCACGCTCTGTAAGGGCCGCATTCGCCGAATCCGCGATATCCTCCAGCGTGTCCAGCAGCGTCCCATCCAGGTCAAAGATCACACCACCGATCTTCTCCGTACCTGCCATGCGTTCCTTCGTGCCCTCTCTTCTCTGCATCGTTTCTTTTCCATTCCCCCTTCTCCGCGCTGCCTATCCCTCCTTTAACGCCCGGAACATTGCCTCCACATTCTCTATCGGCACGAGGGCCTGGACATTGTGCACCGTATTGAACACGAACCCACCACCCTTGTTGAACAGCGCGATGCGTTCCCGCACTTCACGATACACCTCCTCCGGGGTTCCATACGGCAGGGTTTTCTGCGTATCCACACCACCGCCCCAGAATACGATGTCCTTCCCATAGGTCCGTTTCAGCCAGGCGGGATCCATCCCCGCTGCCGAGGTCTGCACCGGATTCAGGATATCGAACCCCGCCTCGATGAAGTCCGGGATCAGGTCCACAACGCACCCGCAGGAGTGGATGAACGTCTTCCACGATGTGTGCGAGTGGATGTAGCTGTTGATGATCTTGTGGAACGGCATGTACAATTCACGATACGCCTTGCGTGATATGAAGAGGCCCGCCTGCGTCCCGAAGTCCGTCCCCGTCACGAAGGCCGCCTGCGCATTGTCGCCCACCGCACGTGCGAGACGCTCGAGATTCTTCAGCCCGACGGCGCACTGCCCCTCGAACACCTTCTCCACGTACTCCCTGCGGGCGGCAGTGGAGACATACCACTCTTCCACGTCGCGGATGCCGCGGACGTTCTTCTTCCAGAGCGCCGGAACGAGGGCGATATCCCCGAACGCGACGCCGGGAGCGATCACGATGACACCTTTCTTCAGCCCCGCACCCCGTTCCGCCTGCCGTGCGAAGTGCTGCAGATCGGCGTCCGACAGCGGCGAGAACTCTTCGAGGTTATCCGCGGGATCAAGTTCCTCTTCAACGACCGGCCGTTGACGCGAGATCGCATCGAAGAAATACCCGCCCTGCGGCATCCGTGCACATGCTGCAACGGTACGGTCTCCTTCGGGGTAGATGAGCAGGTCGTTCTTCTCATCCACCGTTACTTCGAATCCGCCGGGAACAAGCACCCCGGTGCCATCGAAGAGCGTGAACGGTTTCCAATCCGTATTCGGGAACCCGAACATCCCTTTCGGCGCCCACGAGCCGACGACGTCTATCCCGAGCGCTTCGCGGAGCTCATCATCGATCTCACCGAGCATCTGATACGGCTCCACGACCTTCACGCGGTACGTCGGATCGCCGAGCAGACGCCGCCGGAGCTGAGAAACGATGCTCACGTGCATGCCGGTCACCGCCGTGCCCCCGAAATCCACGCACACCCGGTCGGGTTGCTCATGGCGCAGCGTCAACGCCAATCGCTCGCGGGATGTCATGCTCATCGCTGTACCTCTCCTTCCCAGAAGCGCATCTTCATCGTGCCGATGGTATCGGGCCCGCCATCGAAACGCAGCGTGGCCTGGACCGGAAGCTGTTCATAGAGGACCTTGCCACGGTGTTCCACGCGCACGGCGCCGACAACGGCATACCGGATGGCCTTCGGCGTCTCGACAGCACACAGCGTGAAGGCATCCGTTGTATAGTCACCGTAACCGCACTTGCCGGACTCGTACGAATACATCGGCCGGCGCCATGAATGCACCAGTTCGGACTCGAGGTCCAGCTTGGCACCCAGGACCCAGCTCGTGTCGCCTCTGGTGATGCTCAGGCATACCGCCTTGTCGGGATCATCGGTCGGGAGGATGCGCACCCGGGCAGCAAGAGCTTCGGGCTTTTCGGAAGCGCTGTGCGGCATCAAGACGGTGATGAAGCGCTGCATGTCGTTGCGGTACCCATGCCGGCCGGTCAGCTGATAGATCGACTGTTCGCGCTGCCAGTACCGCATTTGTTCCTCGACGCCTTCCTGGAGGTGCTCGCGCTCGGGGAAGTAGATCAACAACCTGTCATTCCCGCGCACGTCCAGCGTCTGAAGTGAATCGTACGCGGTATCATACCACCCTTCGCCCCGCGCCAGGATCTGCCGCGTGTGCCAGAGATTCGCCATGGTCAGATAGGTCTGACGCGTGAAGCGGACGGCATCAACGACAACGAAGCAATCGAGGGCCTTCACATAGAAGATGATGCGGTCGCCCTCGTATCCCAGGTTATCGTCGGTGAGACGCGTGCGGGAGTAGTCCACGTCCCGCAGCGAAAGGAAATCGATCTTCTTTGTACGCACATCACGGTATGCGCCCGAGTTGCGGAAGAAATCCAGCATGGTCTGTCCGGGCACCGCCGCCTGGCCGGGCGTTGCATAGCGGTGCTCACCCTGCTTCTGTCCGAGCGCGATCTTCCCGTCCCGCACGACCACACGGTTGTGGAAATAGTCTGCCCGGAAGGCGCCGTACGGCCCGCTGGGCATGTAGTCCCGATACCCACCATCATGCAGGAGAATGGTGTTGTTCCGCATGAGCAGCGCGATGCTGTTCTCATCGGAATGGCCGTGATGCATTTTCTCTTCTTCCACGGGGATGCTGGTCCGGAGGTTCTCACGGAAGAGCCATCCTCCGTCACCTTCATCACGGTAGTTGAGAAGAAGGTAGGTGCTGTTCTTCGTCCACCCATTCCGGAAGACGACCTTCTTCCCGACCATGTCCTCCAGGACCTCGCGGCTGCCGCTCACCGGCGGCTCGGCGGGGAGCGAGAAATCCGCCCACCGCATCGCATCCGAGAAGATCAGGGCCATGAACACGCTCTTCTTGGGCGCTTTGAAGTCCACCAATCCCCGGATCTGCCGCGCCACCGCCCAGCGCAGGCGCGGGTCCTTGTTGACCGCAGCTCCCTTTTCAAAGAACGGCAACATGCGGTCCCACCCGCTCCTCCATTGTGCATCGCCGACATCAGGGATGACGCCCGCCGGGCTGATCAACTGCAGGTAGTATTCGAAATAGTACTGCATCACCGGCATCCGGTATGCCCGCTCATCGCCACGGATGTCGCTCAGATACGCGAGCAGCGAGTACAACCATACCCCGTTATAGCCGGTCGCATCTTCGATCTCCCACTGTCCGTCGTTGTCCCCCGCGATCGCGTTCCCCATGGTCAGCCAGTGGGGTTGATGCGGGTGGTGCGGAACGACCTTGGCCGCATAGAGAAGGCCTTCGGCACGCAACATGGCACGGTTCATCGCGCCCCATTCCTGGAAGCGTACGAGATAGTCCGCACTCCCGGCGATGTTCTCATCGATCACCGCGCGCTCCGCTGCCGACAGCGTTCCATGCTTCTGGAGGACGGCGTACGCGTGACAGTACTTCCCGAAATAGAAGATGTTGGGCACCGCGGGAATGACCCCCCCGTACTCCTCGCGCGTTTGCGCATATCCGGCAGGATATGCCGCGCGGAAGGAGCCGAACTCCAGGAGCAGACGCTTCGCACGATCGAGATAGTCGCGCTTTCCGGTCGCCTCGAACAGGTTCGCATACAGTGCCGCGAGGTACGGCTCGTTCCCCGGGGGGTTGTATCCGAAGACATACTGCACATCGATGCTCTGCCGCCACTTCTCCCTGTCGGCATCGAGTGTCGACCAGGCATCGTTGGCCGCAGCTTCCGCATAGGCGAGATACTCCGCCCGCGTGATCGCACGGTCCTGTGCGCCGGCAATCGTCACGCACAGGGAAAGGAACAGGAAGAATGAGAAGAACGGGAACCATCGGGGGACGCGCATAGCAGGATCTCCGCCGGTTGAAAAACGGACTCCGGACCGTCCCGCTCAGCGGGAGGTCCGGAGCATGAAGGAAGTGCCGCAGATACGGCCCGTCTTATTCACCCGTCGTGAGGAACATCGGCTTCATCTCGAAGCTCTTGTAGTGCGGGCGCAAACGCTCGACATTGTAGTGTTCAGCAACGTTCACGAGCTTCTTCGTGCTCGTCACGACATCGAGCGGCATGTTGTCATATCTGCCGTTCTTGAGCACCACGAGGCGGCCATGAACACCCTTCAGGATCAGGTCGAGGGCCAGATTGCCGTAGGCCATCGGGACGATCGAGTCGATGGCATCCGGATCGCCACCGCGGACCAGATATCCCAACCGCTGTGCGATGGTGTTGACCGACTTGCCGCCGTTGTACTTGGCAGAAAGGTCTTTCAGATTCTCGGACACGAGATCACCGATACCACCCAGCTTCTTGTGGCCATACGCATCCGTGGTCTCCTTCTCGAACATCATCTCGCCACCTTCGAACATGGAGCCTTCCGATACCAGGACGACCGAATAGCGGCTCGGATTGTTCCGGCGGTCGTGCGTCAACAACTCCGCAAGCTGCTCGATGTTGAACTTATGCTCGGGGATCACGCAGCGGTGCGCCGCACCGGCCATCGTCGGCACCATCGCGGTGAAACCGGCATAGCGGCCGAACACCTCGAGGACCAGAAAGCGCTCGTGCGAGCCGGCCGAGGTGCGCAGGTTGTTGGTCATCTGGATCGTACGGGTGACGCAGGTGCTGAACCCGACACAGTAATCCGTGCCCGGCACGTCATTGTCCATGGTCTTCGGGATCGCCACGACCTTCATGCCATCTTTGTACAGCCGCACCCCGTAGCTCAACGTGTCGTCGCCGCCAATGGGGATCAAGGTCTCGATCCCGAGCCACGAAAGGTTCGTCATCACTTCCGGCGTGAGGTCGTTCGTATCGGCGCTGTACTTGTCCTGCAGGTGCTTGGGCACCGCCGACTTCTTCATGTGGCTCGGGCGGGTGCGCGAGGTGTGCAGAAAGGTGCCGCCCGTACGGCCGGCACGGTTCACGATGTCCTCGGTGAGGATGCGGAAATTGTCCGAGTTGTCATAATCCTTCTCGCGCACGAGCTCGGTGATACCGGCCCAGCCGCGGCGGAGGCCGATGACCTGATAGCCCTCGCGCAGGGCGCGGATCGTGACGGCGCGGATCGCCGGATTGAGTCCGGGCACGTCGCCACCACCCGTGAGAATACCGATGACGCCTTTGATCTTCTTGATGTTTGCCATTGCGAAAACTCCTTGAGAATGTACTATGTATCTATGTGATGTTGTGTTCTGATGTTAGCGAAGCAAAAGCATGGACCGCGTGGCGGTGAATCCTCCCGCACGCAGTTCGTAGAAGAACGGACCGGAAGCCATCCGCCCCCCGTTGTCGGAGAGACCATCCCACCGCACCGCATAGCTCCCTGCTGACAGCGGGGTCGCAAGAAGCTGCCGCACGCGGGCACCACGGACATCATAGATCGTGAGGGACACGGTCTCGTTCCCCGCACCGGGAGGGACGGCGAACGAGATCACCGTCGATGGATTGAACGGGTTCGGGTAATTCTGGCCAAGCACGTACGAGACAGGGGGGACCAGCGCCCGGTCCGGGAAGCCGACGCCTGTGAGCAACGTCGGCCCCTCACCGCGCGATCCTCCCGTGCTGTCAGCAAGATAGAGGTTCACCCACGACGGCCGCTGAAACGCACCGGCCAGGAGCTGCGTCTTCCACTCTTCGTCGGTGAGGCGCGTGAAATTCACCGTGGTGTGTTCATAGTAACTGGCCATCGCTCCCACGAATGCGGTCGGGGTGCCATCGGAACACGGCGCGATCACCACGCCGATGTTCACCGGGCCGGTCCCGACGTGCTTGACCCACCCGACAGGCACACCACCGGCATCCGTCGGCACGGTGTGAATATCTGCCACCACGAGGTCCTCGTCTTCCAGCGTTTCCTGACCGTTGTAGTAGAGAGCCGGATACCAGCCATTGGGCACCGGCACGCAGCCTGCCCCGTTGATGTTGATCATCCTGCGAAGGAAGGCGCGCTCCTGATCGGTACGGGCGGTTCCCGCCACCTGCTTTTCCGCAATGCCCTCCAGCGTGTCCATCACCGCGGACATGGTGGAGAAGTACGTCTTCGCGCGGGGAACTCCGGCCGCCAGCACTCCGGAAGAAAACATGCGCGTGCCCGACGCAGCCATCGCCTTCATCGCATTGAAGAACGCTGGAACCGGCTCGCAATAGCTTTCGGGATACGAACAGATGACGCCGCCACTGTACGATTGCTTTGCGTACAGGAGATTGTCGTGCCGGAGTTGGGCCCATGCTGCAAGCTGGGTATTCATCCCCTTCTGCCACCATGCCGCCGTTTGCATGAATGGGGGCAATGCCTGCCGCTCGCGCGGAGGCGACAGAGCCCGGATCGCATTCAACCAGCAGTTGTAGAGGGTGCTGTCCCAGTATGCGGGCTCATAGCCATCGATAAGGTAACGAAGGGCTGCAAGTTCCGGTGCGTAGTGGTAGGTCTCCAGCTCCGGCCCCAGCAACGTCGCTGCAGCGTCATTCCCGATGGCGAAGAGGACATCGAGGCTTGAAGGCAGCATGCGTCTGGCTTCGATCTGGTTGAAGACCACCTTTGAGGTGACGTAGGAATCGACGATGAACCTCTGGCCCAGCAAAAGGAACGACGCAGCGGGAAGCATCTTCCCCGGAGAGAGCGTGTGTGACCACAGGATCTGCGAATTGATCCTCTGTGCCGCGAACGACCGTTCCAACAACCCCTTCTGGAATGCCACCCACTTCACGGAATCCGTAAGATCTTCCGGGGATCTGATCCCCGATTCCGCCACATAGGACACCATGAGCGCCGGCGTGATATTATCCTGATCGCCAACGAAGGTCCGGAGGATCGTCTCCATCCTGTCCATGAGAGGCTGCACGGACGAATCGTTGGTGGCTTGCGCAATGAGTACCGACGCGATGATCTGCCGCCGGATGTCATTCGGCGTCTGGGCCACCATCGCCCCCTCCGGCGATTGCATGTAGAATTCTGTGCGGCCGAGCCAGATCATCGCCTTGAAATAATTCTGGAACTCGGGCTCGATGGTGTAATGTCCACGCACCGTGAACTGGCTGAAATCCACATCACGCGGGGTCTCTCCAAAGATCGCCATCGATGCAGGGAGCTCTGCTGCAACGGCCGCTTCGATCGCTGCAAGTCTTGGAACATTCGCCTGGAAGTACGGTGTCACGTTCTGCCCACGAAGCTTCCGCGGGACCGTAAGATAGAGGTCCATGTCCTGCAGCGGTTCGAGCATCCCGGGGACGTTCTGGTACTGAGTTGCGAGGACCGGAAGTTTGGCACACAGACGGCTCAGGAGGTCATCCAGCGCCGGCATGAGGACCGCCGACTCCACATCCTGCAGCATGGCATCATACGACATATGGAATGCATGCAGGACTGCATCGGCTGAGACATAGACCGGAAGATCGGCGTGATAGATCTCGAGATATGCGCCGCCAAAGGTCTTGCGCCGAAGGCGCTCGGAGACCATGAACCCATGGTCCGCCAGAAGAGCGAGCTCCGTGCCGGTCAGTTGATAGGTAGAATCCACGCTCTTGAAAAAGGAGGCCTCCGATGGACGGTGCGGCACGCGCTGAATGAATGTCCCGGGCGGGTACGTGGCGGCAAGCCCGGCTGCCGACAGGTTCGTCGTCTTCAGTAGAAACGCCTCATAGGCCGACAGATCGAAAGATCCGCCGCCCTGCGCCAGGACACACGTCGCCGATGTCGCCAGCGCCAGTGTCACCGCAACCACGATCCGGAAATGGTTCATGGAGTCCACCTAAGGGAGGTCAATCATTTCAAAATACCCACCGTTTTGCACAAAATCAATATGCTCTGGCTTGCGGGTCAGGGGCATTTGACGTATTTTGCCTTCACTTTCACACTTTCGCGCACCGACAGTGACCGCATGACGACCCGCTCCCGGCTCCGCATCGACGAGATCACGGACGCCCGCATTCAGGATTTTCAGAAGCTGATGCGGTACAAGATCCGCGATATCCTCCTTGTTTCCAGTCTGTACGACCAGTACCTGTTCGAGGAGGATGGGCGACTTTATGAGCTCATTCGTGAGGAATTCCAGGTCCTCAACCTGAGCCACCCCCCCGAGGTCACCCATGTCAGCTCCGGCAAAGAGGCCATGGAGCTGATCACTTCCGGGGAACATTTCGATCTGATCATCACCACCCTGCACATCGAGGACATTCACGTCATCCGGTTCGCCCGGATGATCCGTGAGGCAGGGATCGACACCCCGATCGTGCTCCTGGCCTATGACAATAAAGAGCGGAAGGAGCTTGTCACCAGTTACGACACCTCCATCTTCGAGAAGATCTTCCTCTGGCAGGGCGACTACCGCCTCCTGATCGGCATCATCAAGTACCTTGAGGACCGGCTGAACGTGGACAACGACACGCGTGCGGTCGGGGTCCAGGCGATCATCCTCGTGGAGGACAGCGTCCAGTTCTACTCGATGTACCTCCCCCTCATTTATACTGAGATCCTGAACCAGTCCCAGCGGCTGATCTCGGAGGGCGTGAACCTCACCCATCGTTTCCTGCGCATGCGCGCCCGCCCGAAGATCCTCCTCTGCACCACCTATGAGGAAGCATGGGCGAACTACGAGAAATACGAGCAGTTCATCCTGGGCATCATCACCGACGTGAACTTCAAACGGGGTGGCGTCAAAGACCCGGAGGCAGGGATCACGTTCGCCCGCAACGTCCGCACACATCACACGGACATCTCGATCCTGGTCCAGTCCAGCAATGCTGAGTACGAGTCAAAAGCCCGTGAGATCGGGGCCGGATTCCTGCTGAAAGGTTCGCCGCGGCTCCTGCACCATCTGCGCAATTTCATGCTGGACAATTTCGGGTTCGGCGATTTCATCTTCCGGACGGCGAATGGCGACGAGGTCTGCCGCGCAACGAACATGAAGACCCTGGAGGAAGGGCTCCGGTCCGCACCCGACGAATCGATCCTGTATCATGCGTCGCACAATCATTTCTCAAACTGGCTGAAAGCGCGAACCGAATTCGGACTTGCGCACAAGTTACGGCCGCACAAGGTCACCGATTTCTCTTCGGTGGACGAATTGCGGAACGAACTGCTGAACGCCCTCCGGGAATACCAGGAAAGCCGGCGTCACGGGGTGATCACGGAATTCAACCGCGAGACCTTCGATCCGATCAACGGATTCGCGCGCATCGGCGGCGGCTCGCTGGGCGGCAAGGCCCGGGGCCTGGGGTTCATCAATACCGTCATCAACCGGTATCACATCCGCGACTATTTCCCCGGGGTAGAGATCGGCGTCCCTGGAGCGGCCGTGATCGCGACGGATGTCTTCGACCGTTTCCTGGCGGACAACAATCTCGAAGCGTTCGCGCTCAATTGCCGCGATGATGCCGAGCTGCATGAGCGCTTCCTTACCGCTCCCCACTTCCCCCAGGACATCCTCCGCCGGCTGTCGGAATTCCTGGAACTGGTCCGGGAGCCGCTCGCCGTCCGCTCGTCGAGCGTTCTGGAGGACTCGCAGTACCAGCCGTTCGCCGGCGTGTACGCGACATACATGCTGCCGAACAACAATCCGGACCACAAGATCCGGCTGCTCGAACTCCTCCAGAGCATCAAGCTCGTGTACGCATCGACCTTCGCCCAGCGGGCAAAGGACTACATGAAGGCCACTGCCTACCGTCTCGAAGAAGAGAAGATGGCGGTGATCGTCCAACGCATGGTCGGCTCGGCGAGGAACGACCGCTTCTATCCGGACTTTGCCGGCGTGGCAAAGTCGTACAATTTCTACCCCGTCCCGCCGCAGAACGCCACCGATGGCATCGTCCAGGTGGCACTCGGGCTCGGGAAGACGGTGGTCGACGGCGGCAACTCCGTGCGTTTTTGCCCGAAGTATCCGCGCCACCTCCTGCAGTTCTTCTCCACCAAAGAGACGATCCGGAACGCCCAGCAGGAATTCCTCGCGCTCGATCTCACCGAAGGGCTGACGACACGCATTCCATCCGACCCGGACATCTTCATCAAGAAGTACGACCTGAAGAAGGCGGAAGAGGATGAGAGCCTGTTCCATGTGGGTTCGACATATTCGCCGGAGAACGAGACCGTGTACGACGGCGTCTCACGCTCCGGCAGACGCGTCGTGACCTTCGCCCCCATCCTGAAGCACAAGATCTTTCCGCTCCCCGAGATCCTCGAACTGTTGTTGGAGTTCGGGACCTGGGGCATGGGGACGCACGTCGAGGTGGAGTTCGCGGTGAATATGAGGACGCGTCCTGACCGGCCGCGCGAGTTCGCGCTGTTGCAGATCCGTCCGCTGGTCCTCAGCCTCGAGATGGAAGAACTGGATGTGGAGAACATCCCGCCGGAGCATCTGATCTGCCAGAGCCAGCAGGTCCTCGGCAACGGTGTGTTCGATGGCATCAGAGACGTCGTGGTGGTGAACATCCATACGTACGATCGCGCGAAAAGCCACGACGTCGCGCAGGAGATCAGTCGCGTCAACACGAAACTCCTCAACGAGAAGCGTCCGTATCTGGTCATCGGGGTCGGGCGCTGGGGAAGCCTTGACCCATGGCTCGGGATCCCTGTGACATGGGACCAGATCTCCGGGGCATCGGTCATTGTGGAGTCGGGCTTCAAGGACTTTCACGTCACCCCGTCGCAGGGCTCACACTTCTTCCAGAACATCACGTCGTTCCGGGTCGGGTATTTCACGGTGAACAGCGACGTCCCCTCTTCGTTCATCGATTGGGATTGGCTCCAGCACCAACCGGCGGCCGAAGAACTCGTCTACACACGCCACCTGCGGTTCGATCAACCGATCACGGTGAAGATCAACGGGCACAAGAATAAAGGTGTGATCCTCAAACCCACACAGGGCTGAGGCATCAGGAGAGACGTCGGAGAGTCACTGCTCGAAGTACCCGGTGAGACTTGCGCTGGCGATGAGCCGTGGGGTGATGGCCTTCATGGTTTCCTGAAGCGTCGCGAAGGGCCCGAGTTCGAGGTCGTCCACCGAAAGCGCGTACACGGTGCATTCATAGGGATGCGCGCCGCTGCCCCGGGGTGGCTCAGGTCCGCCCCATCCTTGCTTCCCGAACGAGTTCCGCAGCTCCAGACTTCCGCCGGGCATCTCTGTCCCGTTGTTCGATGCCCGCTCGTTGAGTTCGCGCGCGATCGGCGGAATGTTCACGACGAACCAGTGTACCCATTCATTCGCGGCGGGATGACGATCGATGACAGAAACGGCAAAGGACTTCACTCCGTCGGGGATCTCGGTCCAGATGAGCGGCGGCGAAATATTCTGCCCACCCCTCACGCCACGGTTGGCGCATTTGGTCGGAAAGAATTTCCCGCTCAGCAAGGCCGGACAGAAGATCTTCATGCGTGGTTACCGGGCGGCGGGTTCTTTGCCATGGCGGCAGCAGCTTCCTTGCCGAGCGCGGCAGTGCGGATCTCACGACGGATCTCATGCATCTCAACGCGGCCCTTACGCAGGTACCGCACGCCCTTCATCTGCAACTCGATGATATCCTTCTGCCCGAGTTCGCGGCCCGAAATGATGATGATCGGCACATCCTTCGTATCAGGGTCACCCTTCAGGTCATTGATATAATCAATGCCGCCCTTCCGGCGCAGGGCAAGGTCCATGAGGATGACCGCCGGGTGATGTTCCTTCACCGCGCTGATGATATCTTCCTGCTGCACGGGAAACTGGATGCCGTCGAACCCATCGTCCTCGACGATGAACTTCAGGAGGTTCGAAAAATCGATGCTGTCTTCAACGATGAGGACAGACTTCTTGGCGTCGGTCTTGTTGGTCTTTGACATAGGGCCCGATGGGTCGTTGGGGTACACCGGTGAGGCAGGGGTTCTCATCGAAGATACGCGAATCACCCCAATAATGCAACACAAGCTTGCATCGACCTCTGAATTGTAGTACCTTCAACCATCCCCCAATCCATTTTCCCGATGAGGAGAGCACCCTTCCCATGCGCACATGTGGTCAGTTGTCCGCCTTTGTCCTGCTCCTGGTGCTCCCGGCGTGTTCCACGGTCACCCTCGAGAACGCGAATTTCTCCTGGCCGGTGGAGGCCGTCCTCACCGTCAACAGCATGAACATGATCGAAGAAGGGCGCTACGCATTCGCCGTGAACGTCTCCCCTCTCGCACAGGCAGAGTTCCAGGACTCCGCCGCCCTGCGCGGGAAGGCTCTCCGCGTGATCCGCAATGCCCTGGGGTACTATTTCATCACCGGACCGCACTTCAAGAAGGTCTATGTCTTCCGCGCTGCCGAGGGAGCCTTCGAAGGAGTGACCTCGATCCTGGTCGCCGAATCAGGACTGAACCAGCCGGCTCTCAACCAGCGCCCGCCGTTCATTGAATTGCTCGACGGCTCCGCGCCACCCAAATACCTCACGCATTCCGACTTCTTGCAGGAGAAGCCACGATGACGCGTTCCCTCACCGCTCTGCTCCTTGCCCTTCTCTGCATGCTTCCCGGCATCACGTCCTCGCAGGAATCGGACTTTGCCACCAAGAAGGACTTCGAGTCGCGCTACGACCGGCTCACCCGTTTTCTGGACGGCGCAACGAACACCGGCGAACTCGATACCCTCAAGCGTGTCATCGACGGCCTGGAACTGGATTTCACGCCACGCACGGCCTTCCTCGACAAGGCACTGTATCCCGTCACCTTCGCGCAGAAGATGAAAGCCCTCCGGCTGCAATATGCACGCACCTATGACATGCTGCATGTGATGGAGACCCAGGGTGCCCAGATCGCCCAGATGGAAGGCACGATCTCCGCACTGACGTTCTCGCTCGATACGCTTCAGCGTGAACGCGACGTCCTGTTCCTCGAATTGCAGCAGAACCGCAGCAGCTTGTCAGCGATGCGGGAGACCATCCGGAAGCTCCAGGCGCATCTCAAGGTGAATGACCAGCTCCTGTTCGCGCTGGTCGACTCCATGTTCATGCCGTACGGCAAGGACCTCGCACAGGTCGGCGATGTACAACGCACCTCGCTCAACGCTCGCATCGAGAAAGCGAACATCCTCGCGCGTGTGCACGGTATGGCATCGGACAACCTCCGGTTCCTGAAGGCGACAGAGTTCCAGGCAGGCGACTTCGCAAGCCTCATCGACAACTACCAGCAGTTCAGTTCGCGGTGGCTCGGACTCAGCGACAAGATCCTCGCCGTGTCGCGGGTCGAAGCGGCTGCAGGTACCACGTCCGTCGCTCCCTCCGGCGCAGGTGTCAAAGGACTTCCGGCCGGCCATGTCGCACCAACGGGCCAGGTGGATTCGCTTGTCATCGAGTGGCATGCGTCGCTCCAGAAGACGTTCTGGAGTGCCCTCCTGAAAGAGTTCACGGGCCAGGACATTCCGATCGCACCGTTCTCGGACGCCCAGGGTTTCTCTGCATCGATGCGCACGTACATCCAGGAACTCCAGTCCAGCGAGGCAGACCCGCGGACGTTCACCGAGAATGTATGGAAGGCGCGCATCGACCGCGAGTGGAAAGCGGCCCTCATGCGCGAAAGCATGCTCGGTAAGGATGAATACGCATCCCTCGATGCGCTGGTGAACGGATTGACCCCCCCTGCCATGGATACGCGCTATCTGTTCTACATCGGGATCATCGCCGCCGTCGCCGCGGTGCTCTGGTGGCTGCTCGCAAGGAAACGTCGCCCGGCCGGTCCGCCGCCGACCCCTCCGCCAGCAGCCTGATACGATCATCACACTGCCGTCTTTCCTTTCCGCTCGTCCATCAGGCGGAGGAGCGACGGCAGTGCCGTTCCGGTACCATCACGGAAGACCGAAGCATGAGAAGACCGCTGCTGATCGCCCTGTCCTTACTGTGTGCTGTCCTCCTCCTCCCCTCCGCCGCACGTCCCCAGTATGCCAGGGCCCGCACGTCCTCGGAGATCCGCCTCGCGCTCGATCATCTCCAGACCCTCGGGTCTGTTTTCTACATCGCCGCACACCCTGACGATGAGAATACGGCGTTCCTCGCGGCAATGGCCAAAGGCCGCGGCATGCGTACCGCCTACCTTTCCATCACCCGCGGCGAGGGTGGCCAGAATCTGATCGGACCTGAACAGGGCGCCGCCCTCGGGGTCATCCGCACACAGGAACTCCTTGCAGCACGCTCCGTGGACGGCGCCGGTCAGTACTTCACGCGCGCGGTGGATTTTGGCTATTCGAAGAGCACCGAAGAGACAATGCAATTCTGGAACCACGACTCCACGCTCGCCGATGTCGTTCGGGTCATCCGCATGTTCCAGCCGGACGTGATCGTGACACGCTTCACGCCCACACTCGGCGGACATGGCAATCATACTGCATCGGCAGTGCTGGCCATGGAGGCGTTCGATGCCGCGGGAGACCCCACGCGGTTTCCCGAACAATTGCACAGCCTGAAGCCATGGAAGGCCCGCCGGCTCTTCTGGAATGTGTTCCGGCCCGACAGCATCCTCCCGTCAGGTACCGTCCGGATCGACCTTGGTACGTATGCGCCGCTCATCGGCCGTTCGTTCGCGGAGCTCGCAGGACTCGGACGCAGCATGCACAAGAGCCAGGGATTCGGTGCATCGCAGAACCGCGGTGAAGTGGTGAATCATTTTCAGGTGGTGAAAGGCGATACGGCTTCGAACGATATTTTCGATGGCATCGTCACGGGCTGGCAGCGCGTTGATGACGGGGGCGTGTGTGCAGAACTCGCAGAGCGTGCACGAACCTCATTCACCGTCGACAACCCCGCGGCCTGCATCCCGGACCTCCTCCGTCTCTCCCATGCGCTCGGGTCATTGCCCGACGGGCCGTCGGTGCGCTTCAAGCGCGCCCAGACTGCCGCGCTTATCCAATCGTGTGCGGGCTTCTGGGTGGAGTTCACGACACCGGCTGCACAATCGGCGCCCGGCTCCGCGGTCCCCGGTACCATCCTTGCGGTCAACCGCTCCACCGATCCCTTCCGGGTAAGAAGCATTCGCCTCCCGTTCAGGGATCACGACAGCATCGTGAACATTCCACTCACCGCGAACAGATCTGTGCGTATTCCCGCGGACATCTTCATACCGGCCACGCAGCCGCCATCGCAACAGTACTGGCTTCGCCAACCTCAATCGCCAGGGTTCTATCGTACCGGCCCCGGCGATCCTGTGGGACTCCCCACCGGCCCGGAGCCCTGCATCGCCTCTGTTGAACTCGAGCATCCCGCAGGCATTCTGAGGCTCGATGTGCCGCTCATGACGAGATCGGTCGACCCTGTGGAGGGTGAGATCTACGACCCGTTCGCGATCGTGCCCCCGGCAAGCATTCGCCCCGCGGAAGAGGTTCTCCTCTTCCCCTCACAGCAGGAACGCACCCTGCACGTTTCCGTGCGCCCTGGCAATGCGGCACTCCGGGGCACGCTCCGTCTGCTGCTCCCGCCCGCGTGGCGTGCAACCCCATCATCCATACCCGTCGCTCTCGGTGCCACGACGGGTGACACCACGTTCGCATTCACGATCGTTCCGGGACCGGACGCGAAAAGCGGACACGTGACGGTGGCGCTTGACCTCCCGGGGGCGACCGTCACGTCGGGCATGACGACAATCACCTACCGCCACATCCCACGCCAGGTCCTCCTGACGCCGGCACGCGTGACACTCCTCCGAACGCAGATCCTGAGTGCCGGGGGACGCGCGGCATACATCATGGGGGCGGGCGACGACATGCCTCCGGCGATCGAGCAGCTCGGCTATGTCGTGACCGCCCTTTCTGATGAGCAGATCGCCAGTGCCGACCTGAGCGGCTTTGATGTCATCATTGCGGGGATCCGCGCGTACAATACGCGTGCGGCTCTTCGCCGGCAGCATACGCGGTTCATTCGCTACGCCGAGCAAGGTGGGACGTACGTCGTGCAGTACATGACCCCCCAGCGTGGTGAAGCGGAGAACATCGGCCCTTATCCTCTGACGGTCTCACGCGATCGTGTGTCCGAAGAAGATGCGCACGTGAAGTTCCTTGCGCCGCGCCATCCCGTCCTGACCACGCCCAACCGGATCACCGGAGCGGACTTCGACGGATGGGTGCAGGAGCGTGGCCTTTCCTTCGCCAGTGCATGGGATGCACGGTATGACAGCATCCTTGCCGCCCATGACCGGGGCGAACCCGATCGCAACGGCGGCCTTCTCGTTGCGCCCATCGGTAAGGGATACTATGTCTACACCGGGATCGCATTCTTCAGACAACTCCCTGCCGGGGTCGAGGGAGCGTACAGGCTCTTCGCCAATATCCTCTCGCTCCGCCGTGGCCGGTAACAGGAACACAGACACGGAAGACACACCACCGCCGATCGGCGGCACGTGGCCCCGTCTCTATGCGGCCGTGATCGCCATCCTTCTGGCCGTGATCGTCGGATCATGGCTGTTTTCGCGGGCCTTCTCATGACCACGGCCGATTGGATCATCCTCACGGGCACACTGGTCACCCTTGCCGGATATGGCTTCTGGCGGGGACGCGGGAGCACATCCATCAAGGAGTTCCTGCTCGCGGACCGCTCGCTCGGGTGGATGACGGTTGCGCTCTCGATCATGGCGACCCAGGCAAGCGCGATCACCTTCACGTCCACTCCCGGACAAGCGTTCGTGGATGGCATGCGGTTCCTGCAGTTCTACTTCGGCCTTCCCCTGGCGATGGTCATCCTCTCCATCACCGCGGTGCCCAGGTTCCACCGGCTCGGCGTGTTCAGCGCATACGAGTACCTCGAGCATCGCTTTGACGCACGCATGCGCATCACGGGCACACTCCTGTTTCTCCTCTCCCGCGGACTCGCGGCCGGCATGACGATCTATGCCCCGTCGCTGGTCCTCTCGGTCATGCTCGGATTGGACATCCGCGTCACCTCGGGCATCATCGGAGGGATCATCATTCTCGTTGCCGCCACCGGCGGCGTGAAGGCCATCAACCATACCCATGTGGTGCAACTGCTCGTCATCATGGGCGGCATGCTGGCCGCGGCATGGATGGTCGTCCGGCTCCTCCCGCCGGAGATCGGTATCGTCGATGCACTGACCGTGGCAGGGGCGGGGGGCCGGCTGAATACGGTCGACCTCTCCTTCGACCTCACGAACAGGTACAATCTCTGGTCCGGCCTCATCGGGGGATGTTCGTGGCACTGGCATATTTCGGCACGGACCAGTCACAGGTGCAGCGCTACCTCACGGGCAGAAGCGTCACCCAGAGCCGGCTGGCCCTCCTCTTCAACGGGATCGCCAAGATCCCCATGCAGTTCTTCATGCTGCTGCTCGGCGTGATGGTCTATGTGTTCTTCGTCTTCGCCGAACCGCCGATGTTCTTCCACCCCGCGGCGGCCGCATCCGCCCGCTCGGGGGAGGCCGGAGCGGCGTACCGCGCGCTCGAGCAGCGCCACGCATCCACTGCCGCCTCGCGCCGCGAGGCAGCGCACGAGTTGGTCGAGGCATCGCATGGTGGCCCATCTGCGTCACGCACCAATGCCCGCGCGCACCTTATGGCGGCGCAGGATTCCATCAACGCCATCCGTACGAATGCAGCCACCCTGATCCGCGAGCACGTCCCCGGCTCCGACGGCTCGGATACGAACTACATCTTCCTGCATTTCGTACTCACGTATCTGCCCGCGGGGCTGGTCGGTCTCGTGTTCGCATGCATTTTCGCCGCGTCCCTCTCCTCATCATCCGGCGAACTGAGCGCACTGGCAACGATCTCGATCATCGATCTGTACCGCCGGTTCTTCAGGAAAAAGATGCCGGAGTCGCATTATCTGAAGGCGTCCCGCATCTTCATGGCGCTCTGGGGGATCTACGGCATCATCTTCGCGCAGTATGCAAGCTCCCTCGGGTCGCTCATCGAGGCGGTGAACATTCTCGGTTCGCTCTTCTATGGGACCATGCTCGGCATATTCCTCCTCGCCTTCTATGCGGGTCGCGTGGGTGGCTCGGGCACCTTCTGGGGGGCGGTGGCAGGAGAAGCCGTTGTGATCGCGTGTTTCGTGTGGACGGACATTGCGTGGCTCTGGTACAACGTGATCGGCTGTGCGGTGGTGGTCGGCGTTGCGTTCCTGGTGACCCTGGCCGCCAGCCGACGACATCGCCAAAGGACTAAGACGATACCTGGGACCCCCGTGATCTGAGGAGCCCCTCTGTCAATTCTGAATTCAGATATCAGCAATCAGCTATCTGAATTCTCTACTTCTTTTTCCATCCCGCAACCAACGCATCAAGCTGCGAGGTGTTCGCAGCAGCATCCTTCGCCTTGGCCATCTTGATGGCTTCTTCACCAAGAGCGATGGCGTCCGCGGTCTTCCCGGCCTTGGCAAGGAGTTCCGCCTTCACCTGCATGTTGCGCGGATTGCGGTCCAGCGCGATCGACCGGTCTGCCCAACCCATGGCTTCGTTCAGATAGAGGTTGTTGTCCACTGCATACCGTGCCGCACTGGCAAGCAATTGCCACGTGCCAAGCGAACCCTGGATCTTCGCCAGTGTATTGAACTCCACCGGGACCGACAGCCGGACCTTTTCCCAGGCCAGTGCCAGGGTCACCGTCGTGGCCGTGGGATCCTCGAAGCTGAACGTCATCCATTCGGTCATCGGCACGGTCTCAGGCTTCACGGACATCTTCAGGGTGTCGTATTTGGCCTCGTAGATGCTCCCCCAGTTCTTCACTTCACTGTTGAAGACAACGGTCCAGTCACCCTTCTCCGCCGGGAACACCACGATGCGGTACGTACCGGCACCGAGTTTCTTCCCGCCGATCGTTACTTCGTCGCTGAAGGTGACAAGCGTCGGCTCATTCGCACCGGCACGCCATGGCTCGCCGTACTTCACCACATTGCCCCAGATGGCACGCCCCTTGACGCCGGGGCGGTGGTATGTGACCGTCACGTCGCTCAGCCCGACGAGTTGCTTCACCATTGCACCCTGACTTGGCCGCGGCACGCGCGGCGTGGTCTGGGCATCCGCCAATCCCACCATGAACACCGCAAGAAGAACAACGGCAATGATCCGCTTCATACTTCCCTCCTATCGTGTATAGAGATCGATCATGCGTTCGATCGCCGCACTACAGACGGGGTCGAAATCGATGACCTTGAGTGAGAACATCCGGCAGTCGATCGCCGGGCGGTACAAACCTGTGGAGGCGTAGCCGGACCCCTCAAACGCGCCGACCTTCCCCACGAACTTCGAGGTCCGGAGGATCTCGGTGGACGCACGGTACAACGGCTCACGCTTTTCGTAGTAATCGGCAGCGAGGCGGTCGAGTTTGGCCCGCAGGGTCTCCACACTGTCGAAGGAGGCCTTCTCCCACAGGGTGGGGACCGGGGTCCCGGCCGTCACGAATGCCTTCCATTTGATATTCGCGGGGTCGCGCAATGCGGTGACATTCGGCTCCCAGGGTTCGACACCCGCGGGATAGAATTCGGTATAGGCAACGGAGGAGTTGTAATACTCGTCGCCCAGCCCGCCGAACGAATGCCCGAATTCATGCACGAACACATAGTCCATCTGCCACTGCTGCGACGCGGTCTTCTCATCCGTATAGCACGTTGCATAGAGATTGAAGATCCCGCCACCGCCATAGCGGGAGTCATTGACCAGGATGCAGATGAAATCGTACGGGGCAGCCGCGGCAATGTCCCGCAACACACGGTTGTCGGTGGTCAGGCAGTACCGCGCTGAACCGAAGGTATTGTACATCGTGCCGAGCGGGTTGCGCTTCCAGACATTCTGGTCGGGGATATCGACGCCCGACTCCTCGGCAACAACCTCCATGGTCCACACATTGAAATCCTTCCTCCTGCCCGCGAACGGCTTCGTCGAGAACAGCCCTTCCGAAAAGTGCGCGGCGTCCTTACGGAATTTCTCCAGGTCCCCCTTCGCATAGCCGTCGCCCAGGATCAGGATGTCCACCTTTTTCGCCGGGTCGCCGCTCTGCATCAGGGGGCGAACGGCGTACGGGGCGGACCTCTTTTCGTGATGGACCTGGGTCGGGTCCTGCGGGTCGATGATCGTCGTGAAGATCTCATGGAACATCATCCGCTTGTCGCGCCGGGAGACCGACACCTGCACCGCCTTGCGAGGATAGGGCAGGCGCACGCTCTCTTCAAAGGTCCTGTGTGCGCCCGAAACCGCCTCGTCCGTGGTCTGCCACTCGTTGAAGATGGTGGAGTAGCCACGGGAATAGATCAGCATATTCGTGGCCCTGTCGGACACCCGGACGAAATACTCCCCGAGGTTCAGCGTGTCCAGCAACTGGGTCTGCGATCCCGGCCATGCACCTTCCTCGTACACCTGATCGAGGGCCAACCGTTCCTCACCCTTCGTCCCCGTGTGGTGCATATCGATACGCATGGTCGACCCCGTGAAGAACCGGGCATAGAGATCGGCGGCATCGGCCGGCGTCATCCCCAGCACGGCCCACGCCATCAGAAGCAGGGAAAACCGCATACGGAACCTCCTGAGTGTTAGAGTGGCTTGAAGAGAAAACGCAGGATCTCGGGAACACGTTCCCGCCAGGCCGGCCATTCGTGGCCGTCGCTGGATTCCACGAACCGGTGGTGCACGCCGGTCTGTGCGAGGAGCGTCGCGAATTTCCTGTTCTGCTCCGGGAAATGATACTTCCCGGAGATGATATCGTATCGCCCCACCTGCTGGTAGATGCGTGTCTCCGGCGGCAGGGGTCCTTGCCGGACCCGCTGCTCGAGGGCATCGGGCAGGTCAGGGAAGATCGTGGACGACTGGCCTGCGCACAAGCCGAAGACGTCCCCGCGCAGAAGAGGCGCCAGCAGGGCGAAATGCCCGCCATCCGAGATGCCCATGCATGCCCTGCGGAACGGGTCATGCGAGGTGCCGTAGCGCCGCTCGAGGAACGGCACAAGTTCATCCGCCAGGGCATTCAGATAGCGTCGCACTTTGATGCCGGAATATTCTGCCACCCGCTCGACCGCAGGAACGAACACCGCAATGAAGGGCGGGACCTCGCCCGCCGCGATCATGTTGTCCGCGATCGTCGTCAGCGACAGAAAACGCAGCGCGGTCTCTCCGTCGTGAACAATGGCAAGCGGATACCCTCCCCCGGGTGCCGATCCCCGGGGACGGTACACGAACATCCGGCGTGGAGCGAGCCCCGTATCCGCCGGAGTGAACGTGAGTGTATCGATCGTGCCGCGCGGCACCCCGGCGTTCACGGTTGCCCAGGGCGTCGGCCTGAACCGGGGCATCACCGCCTGTGAATTGGCAAAATCGCCGTCGGGCGTGGTGCGCACATTGCCAGGGTCGAGTCCGTACCTGCCATCGACAACGAACTGGTACTCCAGGGCCGCATCGGGCGGAAGAATGTATCTTTTGAAGAAGAGTGACGAGTCGCCACCGCACGGGACCCGTTCCAGCTTCTCGGGCCGCCGCCATCCGCTCTGGAGTGATCCGTTCACCAACACGCTGTCCGCATGCCCGAACCACACAAAGATCAGGACGGAGTCACCTTCGATGATCGGGAGCCGTTTGGTGGCCAGGAATTCACGGACAGCAGCATTGCGGCCGGACGGGTGGAAGGGCCTTCACTTCGGACAGGAGAGCATCAAAGCCGGACCCGATCGGGAGCATCATGCCGGCAAGAAGTGCCAGAAGTGCGGTCATCAGGATGATACTCCTTTCACTCGGACGGCGGCACCACCGATCAATCGAACGCTGCAGGCCTCAGCGGATCGGCGAGATGAGCCTGGATCTCCACAAGGTGCCGGTGCTCGGTGCGGGTGCCGGACAGCGGAGGGATGGAGTCGAATGCGAAGTATCGCGCATCCAGCGTCTCGTCGCCGCCGTGCGGCTCTCCGCCGAGAAGCTCACAGAGGAACACGATCTTGTACGCGTGATAGAATGCCAGGGGTCGGCCGGTGTGGTTGGCGTCGAACACACCCACGATCTTCTCCGGGCGGACGATCAGGCCGCTCTCTTCCTGCACTTCGCGCACCACCATGTCCGAGGGGAAGTCACCCACATCTGCCCACCCTCCGGGCATGCACCAGTTGCCGTCCACTTTCTCCTGCACGAGCAGGATCTTGCCATCCTGCACGATAGCGCCGCGCACATCGATCTTCGGGGTGGCGTACCCCGGCTGCGCCAGGAAATCCTGATGCAATTCTTCCTGATCGGCCCCGAGGTGGTCTGCCGTGATCTCCGCGGCGAGTTCCATCAGCCGGCGATACCGCACGAGGTCATACTCCCCCGTCGCAAAGGTCAATCCCGTCTGCGCAATGGCCTGGATCTCCCTGGCCCAGGCGAGCCATCGGGGTTCGATGCGTTCCTTACCCACGGGCAGAGAGCACCGTCCGTTCGTAGTCCATGATCGATGTACGGAGGGCCTCTCCGGTCGGAACCCCCGCAGTCGCACAGTACGCATCCCACACGGCGCCGAACGGCATGGCTTTGAGGTCTTCGAGGAGCGACATGCGCGCAAAGAAGTTGCCATCTTCCTCGTATGCGGCGAGTTTCGCGCGCGGCTCGAGCAGGGCGCGGAGCAACGCCTTCTGCGTGGCGCGCGATCCGAGCACCCACGCACCGATGCGGTTCATGCTGGCATCGAAGAAATCCAGGGCGATGCGGATACGGCTCAATGCGTCGGCGCGCACGATCTCTTCCATGAGTGTCGTGGTGTCATCGTTCAGCGTCACCACGTGATCGCTGTCCCACCGCACGCCACGGCTCACATGCAGAAGCAGTTCATCGTTGAAGAGCAACATCGATGAGATCTTGTCGGCGAGGCTCTCGGTCGGGTGGAAGTGGCCCATATCCAGACAGATCAGCAGCTTCCTGGTGATGGCGTACCCCATATAGAACTCGTGCGAGCCGACTACGAACGACTCGCTGCCGATGCCGAACAGCTTGCTCTCCACGGCATCGCGGATATCGTCCGCATCATACTTCTTCGCAAAGATCGTATCGAGCGCATCGCGGAGGAGCGAGCGATGCAGAGAACGGCGCACGGTGGTGTCCTTCGCGCCGTCCGGGATCCAGAGGTTGTGCACGCACGGAGTCCCGAGGGTCTTGCCGATCACGGCGCTGATCTCGCGGCATCGCCGGACGTGTTCGATCCAGAACGCGCGGATCGCCGGATCCGTACTGCTCAGTGTGAACCCGCTGTCGGCATGCGGATGGCCGAAGCATGTCGAGTTGAAATCCAGCCCCATCTTCTGGTCACGGCACCAATCCATCCAGCTCTTGAAGTGCACCGGTTCGATGGCATCGCGGTCGACCGCCTTCGCGCCGAAATCACCGTACATCGCATGCAGGTTCAGGCGGTGCGCACCGGGAATGAGTGAGGCGGCCTTCGCGATATCCGCCCGGAGCTCCGCGATCGTGCGCGCGGCACCACGGTAGCCGCCGGTCACCTGGATCCCGCCGGAGGATGCCGCGTCGGCATGGCGCTCGAACCCATGCACGTCGTCTCCCTGCCAACAATGGAGCGAGAGCGACACCGAACGGAGGATGTTCAGGGCCTGGTCCACATCAACACCCAGCGCGGCATACTGTTCGCGGGCGATGGCAAAAGCGGCGGAGATCGAAGGCGTGGTGGTCATGATCGGTACCGGATTGGTGGTTCGGGAATGGATCGGTGTGTAAGGTAGCAAGGGGGCACGACAATTGCAAAGCCCCCCCGCAGTTGCTTCTCCAGCGGGAACTCCGTACCATGACCCTCGCCATCCATCATATCAGGAGACCCCATGAAGACCACCCTCGCTGCCCTTCTCGCCACACTGCTGGCCATGGCCGCACCATGCCGCACCGTTGCGCAGGACCGTGTGCAGGAATCCTCCACCGGCAAGTCCTTCCCCACCCAGGTCACCGTGGCTTACGAAGGGAAGAACTACAGCCTGAGCCTCACCGGGACCGCGGTCCGCAAGAAGATGGTCTTCAAGGTGTACGGCATCGCCCACTACGCGGAAGACCCCCAGGCGGGATCGGAAGAGAACGTGCTCGCCGCCATGCTCACCGACGGGAAGGCGAAGCAGATCACGATGGAGTTCGTGCGCGACGTGGACGTGGAAAAGATCCAGGGTGCATACCGCGACGGCTTCAAAGAGAACCTGTCCGAAGCTGATGCAAAAGCCCTTGCCCCGCTGGTGGAACAGTTCCTCGGATACTTCAAGAAGGAAGTGAAGGAGAACGACCGGTTCGTCCTGCAGTGGCTCCCGGGAGGCGTCGTGATCGCCCAGACCCAGGGCACGACCCATCCGCCGGTGAAGAGTGTTGCCTTCGCGAAAGCATTGTGGTCGATCTGGCTCGGCGAGGATTCTATCGTCGACCGTGAAGACCTTGTCGGGCGCATAGTGAAGTGAAGCCCGCGACATGTCCGGAGGGGATCAGAACCTGATCCCTTCCGGATCCGCAGTATCCCGCACCACCTTTCCCCCCTCCAGCAGCACGAAGCGCGTACAGCACGAGCGCGCGAACTCCAGATCATGTGTCGCCATGAGCATCGCGCCGGGTTGATCGCGCAACAGGGATGCAAGCGCCCTGCGTCCCGGCGGATCCAATGCGCTGGAAGGTTCATCCAGCAGCAGGAGTGGCGGTTCGTGCACGAGGGCACCGGCGAGTGCGACACGGAGCTTCTGGCCATGCGACAGTTCATAGGGTGATGCCTCCGACAGGCCGGCAACGCCCATCGCCTCCATCATCCTGTGCGAACGCCGGCGCACCTCTTCCCCGTCCAGGCCATCACGCACGAGAGCGTACTCGACGTCGTCCCTGATCCGGGGAAAGAGCAGTTGATCCTCCGGATTCGAGAAGAGGAACCCGATACGGGTACGCACCGCTCCCGTCGAGGTGGTGGTCAGAGCGACGCCGTCCACCGTCACCGCTCCTGCGAACGGCACGAGCCCGGCGATGGCAAGCAACAGGCTTGTCTTCCCTGACCCGTTCAGGCCAAGAAGAGCGACGCGTTCGCCCCGGCCGATCGCGAGCGAGCATGCATCAAGGACAGGCCGTGGGGAGCCGTTATAGCGCATCGAGAGGCTCTCGACGCTCAGGACGGCGGGAGGCGGGGTCATGCGGCCCCCAGATACGAATACAGCACGACAATGGTGGACAGCGCGATCGAGCATGCAAGCGCCGAGCGGGCGGTCGCGCTCCACACGATGGGGGCGGCCTGTGGCAGGCGATCACCGTATCCCCGCACCGCCATCGCCATTGCCACCCGTTCCGCGCGCACGGCAACCCGGGGTAACCAACTCTCGGGAAGTGCGCGGCTGAACACCGCGATGCTGCGGATGCCATGCACGCCGCCACGGACCGACACCGCCCGGTAGAGTGTCCGGGTTTCACGTACAAGAACGCCTGTCTGGTGGATCACCTGGAGGAGCAGGAACCTGATGGACATGGGGAGCGGGAGGCGCGTGATAATGGTCGACGTCTCCTGCGCGGACAATGCCGTTGCCGGTGCCATCACAGCAAGGGCGGCCGACAACCCTTTGATCGCAACACCCGCCGGAGCCCACAACAACGCGGGCAGGTACAAGACCGACCCGAGAAGGATGACGCGAAGCAGGTGCACGGGGTGGCGCCGGTGCAGGAGAAGCGCTGCACCTGCAGGGAGCGCGGCAGCGGCCATTCCACCTGCGTGTGCCGTGTCCGTAAGCAGGACCCCGAGAAGGAGCGCCATACCGCACAGCATGCGCAAGGTCGGATCGAATTCAAGAATTCTGGTGGACGTCATTGCACCCACCGCGCGCTCACACGGTAGGAGTCGGGCGTATCGACCTCTCCGGCGACGGCATAGCCAACCGCCCGCAGCAAGGAAACAAGATCGGCCGCCGGCGGCAGCAGGTCGTGCCCGATCGCACCACCGGCCCCCGTGTGGATCGCGTTGATCTTGTCCCTGCCATCGATATGCACGATATGAAGCTGGCCGTCCGTGCGGATCACCCTCCCCAGCTCTTTCGCCACTCGCCATGGGTCAGGGAAATGTGCCCAGGCGCTGAAGCAGATCACCCGGTCCACGCTCGCATCCGGCAGCGGCAACGACATCGCATCCGCCACAACCCATTGGACCCGCGGATCCGTCACACGCTCCCGTGCCGTGGCGATCATCGCCGGAGCGAGATCCACTGCCGTGATGCGCCCGCGCGCACCGAGCACAGAACACAGCACCTGCGTCAGGTTCCCGGTACCGCATCCCAGATCCAGGATATGTTCATCGCTGCGCAGGTCGAAGCCCTGAAGCATCGTTGCCAATGCGCCCTGGACCTTCGCGGCGTCGGTGAAAGAATCCCACCGCGACGAGAGGCCATCGAAATATTCTCTGCGATCCATATCAGGCACTCTTCCGTTCTTGCATGGAGTGGCGGACCCGCGCGACCGCCGGGAGGACAACGATCATGAGCAACACCCCGGGCCAACCTGACACGAAGGATATCCCCGCCACGAATGCCGCGGGAAGCGAGAGCATGGCTGAGGCGGCATAGAGCAGGGCCGTGTTGATGATCCGGCCCGCGAGGAGGACGGGGATCACGTGGCCGGGGACGGGAAAGGACGGCGACCGTTTCCGCAGGAGGGAAAGCGTCCCGGCCATGAGTCCGATCTCCACGGCCATCACCAATGCTACCGGCGGAAACAAAGGGGGCATTCCGGTCAGGACTGCAGACAGCAGTGGAATGATGAGGCCAACAACACCTGAGGTCCGCGGCCCGACGAAGAACGCCAATGCCATGAGGGGGATGTACATGGGCATCAGGAAATGCCCGAGGTGCAGCAGGTGAAAGAGCGAGGGCAATGCAAGTGCGGCGGCGCCGAAGAGCCCGCCATAGGCAAGGTCGCGTGCCCGGCCATTGGCCGGGGGGACGAAGGATCCGGCCATCAGCGCAGCTCCCATCGGACACCCGCCTGCACCGTCCGTCCGGGCATGGGATAGTCCCACATCGTCTGATAGGATACACCTGCCAGGTTCTCGCCCGCCACGTGGAGATCGATCCCGTCCATGATGGTACAGGTGACCCGGGCAGCAAGGAGTGTGTAGTCCGCCAGAGCTCTCGTTGCATTGTCGGCGCCATACAGGCCCGCAACAGACTGTGCCGAGAGATTGGCGACCCATGGACCGTTTCCATATCGGAGTTCCGCGAACACCTTGTGTCGCGGACTTGCCATGGTTTGCGCCCCCGGACTCAGGTACCCATACGTCGCATCCATGCTGAGGTTCCATGGAAGGGTCCACGATCCTGCGAACTCGATCCCCCTGTGCACGAAGCGCCCAGAATTCGTGAGGCGGAGATTCGGGAATCGCCCTTCGGTCCTGATCATATTAGTCCCCTCGGAGACGAAGGCAGTGAGCTCGATCGAACTGAGAGCGCCGAAGGACCGCAGCATGCTCACTTCATAGTTCCACATCGATTCCGGTTCCAGCGATGGGTTGGGCGCCGGGAAGAGGAACATCTCCCTGATGGTCGGACTCCTGAAGCCTCGCCCTGCCGACCCTTTCAGGGTGGTCGCCTCGTCTAGCCGGTATGCCATCCCGGCCTGGGGAATGAGCACGTTGCCGTACATGCTTCCATGGTTGACGCGCAGCCCGCCGTTCAGCGTGAGCCGGTCCCACAGGGTCTGCTGGACCAGCGCATAGACCCCATACTCGGTCACAAAATGTTCTCCGTACTCGATCTTTGTCTTCTGATTTCCGGCCTCACCGCCATAGCGTTTGTAGTCGAGCCCGCCGGTGACCTGCGTTCCCCCATCCCACGTAACGCCCTGATAGGCCACCACGCCAACGCCGTTGTCGGTGGAATGGAAGCCATCATAGATATCATGCCTCCCGAAATTGAGATAGGCCTTCACCGCTCCCGCGAGGCGGCCGGACCGGTTTTCCAATGCGAAGCCGGAGCTGCCCCGGGTGATATCCACCCAATTGTCGACCAGCGGCGTGGCCGCCGTTCCCGGGTCAAATGTTTTGAATCCGGATATGCTTGCATCACCGCTGAGCGTAAGCCCCTGCGAGACACGGTAGTGCCCCCTGAGCGAGCCTCCATTGATGTCGAAGGAAGAGTACGGACGATGCCCGTTGGTCTCGTACCGGCTCCCGCGGAGAGCGATGCCCAGGTCATCTCCGCCGAATCCAAATCCTCCTTCGATCTTTCTTGTTCCGTACGAACCGACCGAGGCAGCAACGTCGGCCCCCACGCCCCCCGAAGGCATACGCTGGGTGATGATATTGATGACGCCTCCCATCGCATTCGTGCCATGGATGATCGACGCTGGGCCGCGGATGACCTCAACGCGTTCGACACCGGCGGACATGTAGGTGTCCGGGAGGGGGTGACCCATCAGCCCCATCATCTGTGGCCGTCCGTCGGTGAGGACAAGCACTTCGGTGTTCGGGCTCCCACCCGTTCCACGCACCGATATCCCTCCGGCAGCCCCATTGGAGACACCGTACCCAAGGACGCCACGCTCGGTCAGGAAGAGTCCCGGGACCAGTTTATTGATGACTGCGAGGAGCGACGTCTCGCCGCTGCGGCGGATATCATCACGGGAGACGACCGATACCGCATTCGGGACACTGCTGCGGAGGGCCTCTAGATTCGTGGCGGTGACGGTCACCGGGTCAAGAGTGTAGGTGCGCACCGTATCCGCACCGGAATCAGCAAGGGCAGCAGACGTAAGGCAACCCAGAAGGAGCGCGAGCACACCACCGCCGTGATACGCCGTCATGGCCTACAACTCCTTCGTCGTGGTGAGATTGAGGCTGCTATGTTTAACGCCTTTGAAACTCGCGAGCGCAGCGCCGATGTCGCGGATCTCCCCCGCACTCCCTTTCAGCAGAATGACCTCAAGGCAATTGTGATGGTCGAGATGCACATGGGTCGACGCAATGATGAGTTCGTGATGATCGTGCTGGAGCCCGGTCAGGTGGTCCTCCAACTCGCGCTGGTGGTGATCGTAGACGAGTGACAGCACGCCGGTGGCAGCTATTTTCGGATCCTGGACGCCCTCCTCGACAAGCCGGGCCCGGATAAGGTCGCGTATGGCTTCCGACCGCGTTCCATAACCCGCGTGGTCGATATAGCTATCGAATTTGGTGATGAGGTCCTGTTCGATGGAAACTCCGAACCGGACGAGAGCATGGCGTGTCATGGTAGCACCTTTTTTAGAAATGTAACACGCTCTAGGGAATAATGCAAGGGTTCACAGAGGCTGTTCACCCCTTCCACATGCCACCCGAAATCCGATTCTCCGAGCTCCGCGCCGATAATTCCAGCTCAGACTCCAGAACGACAAAATGTGCATAGCAGATAAACTATTTCACTGTATACTTTTATACGTACATTGAATGTGTAATCGTCTATAACGGAACTATCGCCCATAACATACATGTTACCTATGCGTGGTGCAAATCAAAGTGTTTTCAAAACCATCAACACTGTTGGAAGGAGCGCACGATGCGATACAGATTCCTCTCTCTGCTGGCGTTCGTCATGCTGGCCATGACGACGACCTCCTCGGCACAAACCGCAAGGATCCAGGTGATCCACAATGCGGCTGACCCCGCTGCAGATTCTGTCGATATCTATGTGAATGGCACCAAGGCGCTTGACAATTTCGCGTTCCGTGCGGCAAGCCCGTTCCTCACGGTGCCAGCCGGTACCCCTGTCACCATCGGCATAGCGCCCTGGAACAGCACTGGTGCTTCCGACACGATCGCAAGTTTCACCTACACCCTGGCCCATGATCAGAAGTACCTGATCATTGCCTCGGGTGTGCTGGCACCACCGCAATTCGCAGAGAACCCTGACAACAAGCCCACCGGATTCACGCTGCTTGTCAAGAGCGGTGCGATCGAAGCGGGGCATGGAGGCTCCGTCAGCCTCGCGGTTGCCCACGGCGCCACCGACGCGCCCCGTGTTGACGTCGTCGCGCGTGGCGGTGGCACACTCGTGGATGACGCAGCATACGGCGACATCACGGGTTACCTTACAGTACCGCCATCGGCCTACACGCTGGACATCAAAGACGCTTCAGGCACTGTGACGGTCGCTTCATTCACTGCGGATCTTTCCGGGCTGGCCAATGGTGCCGCCGTCGTGTTCGCCTCCGGTTTCCTGTCGCCGCTGGCCAACAAGAACGGCGCGCTCTTCGGCCTCTTCGCCGCGCTGCCCAACGGCACCGTTATTGAACTGCCGGCAACCACCGCACGCCTGCAGGTGATCCACAATGCCGCAGATCCGGCCGCGGCCGAGGTCGACATCTACCTTAACGGCCAGAAGCTTCTGGACAACTTCGCCTTCCGCACGGCCACGCCGTTCATCGACGTGCCGGCACGGCTGAATATGAACATCGGCGTGGCGCCGGGGACCAGCACATCGTTCGCCGATACGCTCACCAGCTTCAATGTTGCGCTTGCCGAAGGTGAGAAATATGTTGCCCTTGCGAATGGCGTTCTGAACCCCGCAGGCTTTGCTTCCAATCCGAACGGCAAGAATCGTGCATTCACGCTCTTCACCAAGGCCGGGGCACGCGAAACATCTTCTTCCACCGGTAACGTGCAGTTCTTCGTCGTGCACGGTGCCACCGACGCACCGTTCGTTGATGTCGACGCCCGGGGAGTCGGCAATCGTCAACAATGCTGGATACGGAGACATCACCGGCTATCTGACGGTTCCGGCGGCAAGCTACACCCTTGATGTGAAGGACAGTTCAGGCGCCGTCACGGTCGCATCCTTCACTGCAAACCTTTCGGGTCTGGCGAACGGAACAGCCACGGTCTTTGCATCAGGCTTCCTGAATCCGCTTACGAACAAGACCGGCAAGCTCTTTGGTCTCTTCGCAGCCCTCGCCAACGGGACCGTGGTCGAACTACCGGCGACCACTGCCCGCTTGCAGGTGATCCACAACGCAGCCGACCCCGGTGCGGCTTCCGTGGACATCTATGTGAACGGACAGAAACTCCTTGACAACTTCGCCTTCCGCACGGCCACGCCGTTCATCGACGTGCCGGCACGGCTGAACCTGAACATCGGTGTTGCACCCGGGACCAGCACGTCGTTCGCCGATACGCTCACCAGCTTCAATGTTGCGCTTGCCGAAGGTGAGAAATATGTTGCCCTTGCGAATGGCGTTCTGAACCCCGCAGGCTTCGCGGCCAACCCCAACGGAAGAAGCCGTGCGTTCACGCTGCTCGTCAAGGCGGGAGCACGAGAGTCCAGCACCAGCACCGGTAACGTGCAGTTCTTCGTCGTGCACGGTGCCACCGACGCACCGTTTGTCGACGTCGACGCACGGGGAGTCGGCAATCTCGTCAACAATGCTGGATACGGAGATATCACCGGCTATCTGACGGTTCCGCGGCAAGCTACACCCTTGATGTGAAGGACAGTTCAGGCGCCGTCACGGTCGCTTCATTCACGGCGAATCTTTCGGGCCTGGCGAACGGCACCGCTACGGTCTTTGCTTCAGGGTTCCTGGCACCCGCTGCGAACAAGAACGGAGCTGCATTTGGCCTGTATGCTGCGCTTGCCAATGGCACGGTGGTCCCCTTCAGTTCGCTGACAGGCGTCAGCGAAGCGGGAAGCGCGATCCCGTCAACGTACGGACTCACACAGAACTATCCGAATCCGTTCAATCCGTCGACGCAGATCGTGTTCGCGTTGCCGGAAGCGCAAACCGTCCGCCTCCTGGTCTTCAACAGTCTCGGCCAGCAGGTGGCTTCGCTGGCCAACGGGCAGTTCGCAGCAGGAGAATACCGGGTGGATTTCAATGCTGCGGGATTGCCTTCGGGAATGTACTTCTACCGGCTTGAAGCGGGTGTGTTCTCCGCAGTGAAGAGAATGACCCTGCTGAAATAAGAATGCATGTTCACTGTCACGCCGGGGCGGCCGATCGCCGTCCCGGCGTGTCTTTGCGTCTCCCCGGCCATTTCGGTATATTTGTAAGATATGGAACCGTGGCGCAAGAACCTGTACACTCTGTGGGGAACGCAATTCCTGGCAATGGTGGGGATGAATCTCGTCGTCCCCTTCCTTCCCTTCTACATCCGCCATCTCGGCGTCACGGATCCTGACGACCTTGCCCGCTGGAGCGGATTGGTGTTTTCAGGCCCCTTCGTCCTCTCCCTTCTTACAACACCGCTCTGGGGTGCGCTCGGTGACCGGTACGGACGCAAGCCGATGGTCGTGCGCGCAATTTTCGGCCTTGCGCTTTCCCAATTGCTCATCGGGTTCTCCCAGGATGTCTATCAACTCCTGGCGTTCCGCATCGTGCAGGGAGCGATCAGCGGGTTCATCGCCTCCTCCCTCGCGCTCGTTTCGGCCAACACGCCACGCGAACGCATGGGCTATGCGATGGGATTCATGCAGTCATCGACCGCGGGCGGCATGGTGCTCGGCCCGTTCGTCGGAGGCCTTCTCGCCGACCTCATCGGCTACCGCGCCATCTTCTTCGTGACAGCAGGCATGTGCGCCCTCTCGGGCATCGTCGTCATCCTCCTCGTCACCGAATTGCATAAGGTCCACCCCGAGGCGCGCACGTACACGGTCAGGGACAACCTCCGCCTGATGTGGCATGACCGGCGATTGCGCGTGATCGCCTTGACGCTGGTCGTCGCGCAGATGTCGGTACTGATGGTGGAGCCCATCTTCGCACTGTTCGTGGAGAGCTTCCAGAGCGATTCCCAGTACATCTCAACGATCGCAGGGAGCGTCTTCTCCATTTCGGGGCTCTTCATGGTGATCTCGGCTCCGTGGTGGGGGCGGCGCACGGACCGTCAGGGGTACCGGAAGAATCTGACCATCGCGTTCGGGGTCATCGGGTCGGTGTACGTCGGGCATCTCCTCGTCTCGTCCCTCGTGCAGCTTGCAGCACTCCGCGCGTTCCTCGGATTCGCCCGCGGTGCGATCCTGCCATCGCTCTACGCGCTCACCAGCGTCTGGGCGCCACCGGAGCGACAGGGCGGGATGATGGCCATCGCATCGAGCATGACGATCTTCGGCAATCTGCTGGGGCCGTCGATCGGCGGCCTCATCGCCGGCACGTTCGGGATCCAGGCACCGTTCATCGCCAACAGCATCCTTCTGCTCCTCACAAGCTATGCGGTCTGGTACTTCCTGCAGGACCCGGAGCGGCACGCACCGCAACCTGAGGAGATCCCGGACGCAGTGTCACCCAACGAATAACCAGGGAACAACGGACCCATGAAGCAGACCGAACGCCTCTTCCTGCTCGACGGGATGGGGCTCGTCTACCGTGCCTACTATTCCTTCGCCGGCCGGCCGCTGCGCAACAGTAACGGTGAGAACACCAGCGCCGCATACGGTTTCGCCAGCACGCTCATGAAGATCCTCGACGATGAACGGCCGGACCATGTGGCCGTGGTCTTCGACACCAAGGAACCGACTTTCCGGCACGAACTCTTTCCCGAGTACAAGGCGACACGCGATGCGATGCCCGAAGACATGGTCCCCCAGCTCGGGTGGATCAAGGACATCGTGCGGGCGCTCCAGGCCCCCCTTCTCGAACTCCCGGGATTCGAGGCGGACGACATCATCGGCACTCTCGCCCGCGCAGCGGAACGGGAAGGGATAGAGACGTATATCGTCACCGCCGACAAGGATATGATGCAGCTGATCTCATCGAAGATCACCATGCTCCGCCCTTCGAAGGTCGCGACGGAACTTGAAGTGGTCCAGGCCGAAGGGGTACGGGCGAAATTCGGTGTGGCCCCCGGACAGGTCATCGATGTGCTCGCACTCACGGGTGACGCCTCGGACAACGTGCCGGGCGTGAAGGGCATCGGGGAGAAGACCGCGATCCCGCTGATCCAACAATGGCATTCGCTGGAGAACCTCTACGAGCACGTCCAGGAAGTACCCCAGAAAGGCGTGCGCGAGAAGTTGATCGCCCACAAAGCGACCGCGTTCCTTTCCAAGACGCTGGTGACCATCGACACGGCCGTACCGATCGCCCTCGGTGTGCATGACCTGCGCGCTCAGCAGCCCGACGCCGACCGCTTGCGCGCGATCTTCACGCAGCTTGAATTCAAGGCCCTGCTCGGCAGGATCGGGGGCAAGGGTGCGAAGCCGGAGGAGGATACTCCCGCGCGCATTGCTGCCGACGCGCCTTCCGCACCTGCGGCAAGTGAGGACCAGACGCCGGTCACCACGATCAGTGAAGACCAGCATACCTACCACTGTGTCACGACCCCGGCAGCACTCAAAAGCCTCTGCACCCGATTGAAAAAGGCCTCATCGTTCGCCTTCGATACCGAAACGACATCGACGGACGCGATGCAAGCGGCGCTCGTCGGATGCTCGTTCTGCGTTGAACCACGCGAGGCATGGTATGTTCCGGTCCTCCAGGCGGCCACGGCCGCCACACCCACGGACCTGTTCGGCGCATCGCAACATACCGATGCCCCGGCGTCCCCGGGCCCGGGACTTCCCCTGGGCGACGTGATCACCGCACTCAAGCCCATCCTCGAAGACCCCCGGAAGAAGATCATCGGGCAGAACGCCAAATACGATATGCTGGTGATGAGGAATCACGGGATCGTCATGCATCCCCCGGCATTCGATACCATGGTCGCCGGCTATCTGCTGCGTGCCGACGGGCAGCACTCCCTCGACAGTCTGGCCCTCGAAACGTTCCACTATCGGATGGTATCCTTCGATGATCTCACCGGCACGGGCAAGAATCGCGTCCCGATCACGGAAGTACCGGTTGCGCAGGTCGCGGAGTACGCGGCGGAGGATGCCGACTTCACGCTACGGCTGTGCGAGGCGCAGGAGCCCCGGTTGAAGCAGGAAGAACTCATCACGCTTGCCACGTCGATCGAGTTCCCCCTGATCGCGGTGCTTGCTTCGATGGAATTCGAAGGGGTCCGGTTGAACGTGGAGCACCTCGCCACGATGAGCACGGAGATCGAGAAACTGGTCACCGCGCTTGTTGCCACGATCCACGGCCATGCCGGTGCACCGTTCAACATCAACTCCACACAGCAACTCGGCGAGATACTGTTCCAGCAACTCAGACTGCCTGCCGTCAAGAAGACCAAGACCGGGTACTCGACCGATGTGAGTGTGCTCGAAGGCCTCCAGGGGCAGCACCCGATCATCGATGCGTTGCTCGAATACCGGCAGCTGACCAAACTCAAATCGACGTATGTGGATGCGCTCCCTGCCCTGCTGCACCCGCGCACCGGGCGCCTGCACACATCGTTCAACCAGGCGGTCGCGGCCACGGGGCGCCTTTCCTCCAGCGACCCCAATTTGCAGAACATTCCTGTGCGCACCGACCTGGGCAGGGAGATCCGTCGTGCATTCATCCCGCGCGACGAAGGATGGAACATCCTTGCTGCCGACTACTCACAGATCGAACTGCGTGTGATGGCGCACATCTCGGGGGACCCCGGCCTGCGTGAGGCCTTCATCAACGACGAGGACATCCATGCGACGACTGCGGCGCGCGTGTTCGGGGTCGCGCCGAAGGATGTCTCGCGCGACATGCGGCGCAAGGCGAAGGAAGTGAATTTCGGGATCATGTACGGCATCGGGCCGTTCGGGCTCGCGAACCGCCTCGGCATCACGCAGACCGAAGCGAAGGAGATCATTGCGCGGTACTTCGACCGCTTCCCCGGGGTGAAGCAGTACATTCAGGACACCCTGGAACAGGCGCGGTCGCGCGGATTCGTGCAGACACTGCACGGACGCAGGCGGTATCTCCCCGAGATCACGAGCAGGAATCAGAACATCAGGGGGAATGCGGAACGGCAGGCGATCAACATGCCGATCCAGGGGACCGCGGCGGACATGATCAAGATCGCCATGGTCAACCTGCATGCCGCACTTGTCGCAGGCAGGCATGCGACGAGGCTGCTCCTGCAGGTCCATGATGAACTGATCTGTGAGGTCCCCGAACAGGAAACCGCGGCGATGAAGAAGCTGGTCCCGGAGATCATGGCGAACGCGATGCCTCTCGCCGTGCCGGTGAAAGTGGATGCGGGGTTCGGGCCGAACTGGCTGGAAGCGAAGTAACGACACAACGCCGCGGCCCCGCGCGAGGCGCGGGGCCGGGATGGATTCAGGACCGCGAAAGCAGCAATGCGCCACCGTACGCGATGATGGCGACCGGCCAGTAGTCGCTGATCGCGTTGCGGACCACATCGTACTCGACCGTTCCCATCTCCGCAAGCAACATTGCTGTGCCGGCGCCGATGAGGCAGAGCGCGGGCACCGCCAGATGCCAGGCCTTCGGCCGTGCGGCCACCATCACCACGAATGCGAGTCCGGCAAGGATGAGCATCAGCGGGAAGCCGTACCACACCGGAACATCCACCCACCCCGTCGTGCGCGCGAATTTGTAGAGCGCAAAGCCGAACAGCATCACCCACCAGAACGTGCCGTCCTTCTTTTCTTTCACCCGCCGGATGATCGCCAGCAACGCTGCAACGGCGATCGCACCCCAGACGGTTCCCCACCATCCGAATGGCAGGACATCGAGGCGGTGCAAGAACAGGAGCGCGCCGATCAGGATCAGCACGCCCCCCCAGATCACCGGCGGACGCCGGAAGTCGAAACGAGTCATGGATGGTATCCTTATGAAGCGGTGACTGCCTGCACCGCGGGCGGTTCGGACGCAGCGGGCAGTGCCAGGGCAAGCAAGAGATAGATCAGGATCACGAAACCGAACGACGCGATGGCCGCCATGACGAACGCGAGACGGATGAACACCGGGTCGATGCGCAGCCAGAGCGCCAGTCCACCGCACACACCGGCGATCTGCTTTTCCGTGATCGACCTGGTCAGGCGGGGTTGCGCAGACGCGGCAGCCGGTGCGGGTGCGGCTTCGCCTGCTGGTGATCCTTCGGGCGTTCCATCGCCTGGGGGAACAGCCCCGGGAGCCGCAGCATTCACCGCAGGAGAGCTACTCACATACTCGCGCCCGCCGAAAAGGAATGCAACGCCGGCAAGGATGAGCAGCACCGGAACCACGGTGCCGAACGAAAGCCACCACCAGTCGTTCCAGAAGTGGAGACCGAGGTTCCCCAACAGCCAGAATGCGCCGACAACGACAAGGAGAATGCCCCAGAAGCGCGTGTTGCTACGAGCGCTGCTCCCGGGCACCGTAGGGTCCGGCGTTGCAGCCGCCTCCATCACCGGTGCTTTGGGCATCAGGATCATGGCAGCGATGTACAAGATGATGCCTGATCCGCCCAGGAGCGTCACGAGCACCCAGGCCACGCGGACAAGGGTTGGATCGACACCAAAGTAGGCGGCAACGCCGCCGCAGACGCCGTCGATCATCCGGTCGGTGCGGCTCTTGGTGAGCCGGCGGTAGTCCTGTCCAGTCGTCATCGCAACCTCCTTCACGAGAGTGGGTTTCCTCTCAGAATGTACGCACCGGAGCCGCAGAGGTTGCGCCGCGGGGGGATGAAAACAGAAAAGCCGGTCCCGCAGACGGGGCCGGCTCTCTCAACATCCGGGTCACACGGAGGTCAGACCTCCATGATCTCCTTCTCTTTCTGGGTAAGGAGCGTATCGATGTCCTTGATACCCTTATCCGTCATTTTCTGCACTTCCGTCTCGCCGCGCTTCCGTTCGTCCTCGGAGAAATGTTCATCCTTCTCCGATTTCTTCAGATGCTCGATGGTGTCGCGGCGGATATTGCGGATCGCGATTTTCCCCTCTTCGCCGAACTTCTTCGTCAGCTTCACCAGATCGCGGCGGCGTTCTTCGTTCAGCGCAGGGATCGGGACGCGGATGACATCGGCATCCTTGATGGGATTCAGCCCGAGGTTGGCCGCCTGGATCCCCTTCATGATCGGGTCCAGCGCGCCCTTGTCGAACGGCTGCACGGTCAGGGAGTGAATATCGGAGACGCCGACATTCGCAACATGCGACAGCGCCATGGAAGAGCCGTAATATTCCACCTTCACGCCGTCCAGCAGCGCGGTGGTCGCCTTGCCGGTCCGGATCTTGGCGAGCTCATGCCGCACCACTTCGCTCGCTTTGTGCATCCGCTCTTCCGTATCTTTCAGAATCGTCTTGATCATGGTGGTCCTCGTTCGTGAGCTGTGCGCCGGCCTAGATCGTCTCTGTGACGCGGGTGCCGACGTGTTCGCCGAGGATGAGGCGTTTGAAGTTCCCCGGCGTGTTCATGTTGAACACCAGAATGGGGAGATGGTTCTCACGGCAGAGGGTGATGGCGGTCATATCCATCACCTTCAGGTCCTTCGTCAGCACATCGAGGAAGGTGATCTGTTCAAAACGGAATGCCCCCGGGTTGCGCTCGGGGTCGGAGTCGTACACGCCGTCCACGCGCGTTCCCTTGATCACCACATCGGCCTCGATCTCAACACCGCGCAGGACCGCCGCCGTGTCCGTGGTGAAATACGGACTGCCGGTGCCGGCGCCGAAGATCACGACACGGCCCTTCTCCAGATGCCGCACGGCCCTGCGCCGGATGAAGGGCTCGGCCATCGAATCCATGCGGACGGCCGACATCAGGCGTGTCGTCAGTCCGATGTTCTCCAGCGTCGCCTGCAGGGCCATCGCATTGATCATGGTCGCCAGCATGCCCATATGATCGCCGGTGGCCTTGTGGATACCGCTCGTCGAATTCGACACGCCCCGGAAGATGTTCCCGCCGCCGATCACGATGCCGACCTGCACACCGAGTTCCTTGACGGAGCGGATCTCTTCCGCATACTGCCGGAGCATTGCCGGATCGATGCCGAACTGCTGCTGCCCCATCAGGGCTTCGCCGCTCAGCTTGAGCAGGACCCGTGTGTACGCCGGCGTGGCCATAGGCCTACTTCACCTCTTCGCCGAGATGGAACCGCACGAAGCGGCGGATGGTCACGGTCTTGCCGGAAGCCTTCGACAGGTCGGCGAGGACATCCTTGATCGTCTTTCCCGGATCCTTGATGAAGGTCTGATCCAGGAGACACACTTCCTGGTAGTACTTCTCGAGCCGGCCCGAGGCGATGCGCTCGACGATCGGATCCTTCTTCCCTTCGTTCTTCGCCTGCGTGCGGTAGATGTCCAGTTCGCGTTCGATCGCGTCCTTGCCCACTTCATCGCGGCTCACGCACGACGGGTTCATCGCGGCCACCTGCATGGCAACGTCGCGGCCGGTCTGGGCGCCGGTGGCATCCATCCCGCCGAACTCCACGAGCACACCGATCTTGCTGCCGAGATGTGTGTAGGAACTCACGCAGCCATCGGCCGAGGTGATGATCTGGAAACGGCGCACTTCGATCTTCTCGCCGACCTTGGCGAGGAGGTCATTCAGCAGCTCGGCGACGGTCTTGCCGGCCGGGGTCTTCAGGGTTGCAAGGGCTTCGACGTTCGCCGGGCGGTCGCGGAGGACCGTCTCGACCACGTTCGTCGCGAATCCCGTGAAATCATCGCTGCGGGCGACGAAGTCGGTTTCGCAGTTCACTTCCACGGCCACGCCCACCGTACCATCAGCGGAGACACGCGTAGCGATGGCACCTTCTTTGGCTGCACGCTCGGCGCGCTTGGCTCCGGTCGCAGCACCCTTCTTGCGCAGGAAATCGATCGCCGCTTCCATATCGCCGTTCGAGGCTTCGAGAGCACGCTTACAATCCATCATCCCTGCGCCGGTCTTGTCGCGCAGCTTCTTGATCACTTCACTGGTAATGTCCATGAGATACGCTCTTTCGTCTTATCGTTAGCGGGACGGTCTCTCGTCAGCCGCGTCCTTGTCCTTGCCCCTGTTGTCATGCTCGGCCATTGCTTCCGCGTGGTGCTGGGCCGCGCGCTGCTTCCCTTCGGCGATCGCGTCGCCGACGACCTTGCAGATCACCTGCACGGACTTGATCGCGTCGTCATTGGCAGGGATCACAAAGTCGATCCCGTCGGGATCGCAGTTGGTGTCGACGATGGCGAAGACCGGGATGCCGAGGCGGCGGGCTTCCTTCACCGCGATGGCTTCCTTCTTGACGTCGACAACGAAGAGGGCGCCGGGAAGGCGGGTCATCTCCACCACGCCGGAGAGGATCTCGTTCAGCTTCTCCTTCTCGCGCATGAGGAAGAGCGCTTCCTTCTTCGTGATCTTGTCGAACGTCCCGTCACTCTCCATCTTCTCGATGTTGGTGAGGCGCTTGACGCTCTTGCGGATGGTGGTGAAGTTCGTGAGGCAGCCGCCGAGCCAGCGTTCGCTGACGTAGAATTCGCCGGTGCGCACCGCTTCGCCCTTGATGATGTCCTTCGCCTGCTTCTTCGTGCCGACGAACAGGATGCGTTTGCCCTCAGCAACGATGTTCGAGAGCGCGTTGGACGCATCCTCGAGCAGCTGACGGGACTTCATGAGATCGATGATGTGGATACCGTTGCGCTCCATGAAGATGTAGGGGCGCATTTTGGGGTTCCAGCGGCGGGTAAGATGACCAAAATGGCAGCCGGCTGCCAAGAGCTCGGCAACTTCGACGCGAGACATGGGTGTACTCCTTGGTTATAGGGTCTTCTACTCTCTTCACTTCCCGCCGGAATCCCGCGCTCAGCGCGGGACACCTCCGGCAGGATCCAAGAGTATGCTTTTTTTGTACTACACCACTTCCCGGGCGATTAGCGCTTCGAGAACTGGAATCTCTTGCGGGCTTTTTTCTGTCCGTACTTCTTGCGCTCGACCATACGCGGGTCGCGCGTCAACAGCCCTGCCTGACGCAACGGCGACTTGTTGTCTTCGCTCAGCGAGACGAGCGCGCGGGCGATGCCGAGCATGATCGCTCCGGCCTGTCCCGTGCTTCCGCCGCCTTCAACGTTGACGCGGATGTCATACTTGCCGCCGGCCTGCGCCACCTCCAGCGGCTTCAAGATGTGCGCGCGGAGGGTCTCCAGCGGAAACGCTGTCTCCAACGTACGCCGGTTGACGGTGAACTTGCCGGTGCCCGGCGCCAGGATGACGCGTGCAACGGATGTTTTGCGGCGGCCGACTGCTGTGGTCGTGTGTGTGTGCATACTGCGATCAGACTCCTGTCAGATTGATCATGACACCGGATGGGGCTGCGGTTGCTGGGCGACGTGGGGATGTTCCGCGCCTCCATACACTTTCAGCTTCTTGAAGATCTGGCGGCCAAGCCGGTTGTGCGGCAACATGCCCTTGATCGCATGTTCGATCACACGCTCCGGATGCTTCGCCAAAACGTCCTGGAACTTCTCCCAGGTACCACCACCCGGATACCCGGTGTAGTGGAAGTACTGCTTCAACTCTGTGCGCCGGCCGGTAACCTTGACCTTGGATGCGTTCACGACGATGACAAAGTCACCCGTATCCGCATTCGGCGTGAATTCCGGCTTGTGCTTGCCCCGAAGCAAACGGGCGATCTCGGTCGCAACGCGACCCAGGACCTTCCCCTCGGCATCGATCAGATGCCACTTCCGCTCCGTGTCCTTCTCGGTAAAAAAGCGTGTTGCCTTGTCCACGAATGATGCTCCTGCAGTGTGAAAAGCGTAGAGATATTCAATGAGCCTCAAAAGGTACGTAAAACACCAATGAATGTCAATATTCAGGTGAGGAAATGTGCATCGCCGCGTGATAGGAGCTTCTGACCAGAGGCCCCGACTCGACATGCCGAAAACCCATGGAAATACCACGTTCTTTCAGCATTTTGAACTCGTCCGGGTGCACGTACCGGTGCACCGGCAAGTGCTCGCGCGACGGCTGCAGATACTGCCCCAGCGTGAGGATGTCACACGCAACTGCGCGCAGATCGCTCATCACCTCAACGATCTCTTCCGTTGTCTCCCCCAACCCCAACATCAGCCCGCTCTTGGTCACCATCCCCCATTGCTTCCCGCGCTCCAGAAGTTCAAGGCTGCGCGTGTACTTTGCCTGAGGGCGGACCGTCGGATAGAGCCGGGGCACGGTCTCGGTATTATGATTCAGGATGTCCGGCTTCGCATCCACCAGGACACGGAGCGCGTGCTCGTCCCCGCGGAAGTCCGGGATGAGGACCTCCACCGTGATGCCGGGCCGCGCGTCGCGCGCCAAACGGATCGTCTCGGCAAAGATCCCCGCACCTCCATCCTCAAGCTCGTCACGGTTCACCGACGTGATCACCGCATGCTTCACGGACATCGTCCGGATCGCTTCCGCCACACGGCGCGGCTCGTCGGTGTCCAGGAACTCCGGCCTTCCCGTCTTCACGTTGCAGAACCCGCACGAGCGCGTGCACACATCGCCCAGGATCATGAAGGTCGCCGTGCCGGCATTCCAGCACTCGCCCATGTTCGGACAACGCGCTTCCTCACACACGGTGTGAAGCTTGTGTCCCGTTACGAGCCCTTTCACCCGGGCATAGTTCTCGCCCGACGCGAGCTTCACCTTCAACCACTCCGGCCGCGGCAGCCGCGGCGTCGGCTCGCGACGCTCCACGTCGCCGGCCCCCTCACCCATCGTCACGATCACTTCAACGCCCATCGCCCTTCACCACCTCCCGCCTTTCGTCTCGCTGCGCCACATGGCACCTCATCCTCTTCCCGTCACTTCCTACTTTATTTCTTCTCCGACATCGAACCCTTCCAGGTTCTTTACGATGGCATCAAGGAACATACCCCCCAGCAATCCGTCCACCACCCGATGATCGAACGACATCGTGAAGTACGCCATGGACCGGATCGCGATGGCGTCATCGATGACCACCGGCCGCTTCACGATGGCCCCGGTCCCCAGGATCGCGATCTGCGGCTGATTGATGATCGGCGTACCGATGATGGTGCCGAACACACCATAATTGGAGATGGTGAACGTGCCGCCGCTGATGTCGTCCGCCGTCAGTTTCTTCGTGCGCGTGCGTACCGCAAGATCGTGCACGGCACGGGCGATCCCGAGCAGACTCTTCTCTTCCGCATGCTTGATCACCGGAACGATCAGGCCGTTCTCGGAAGCGACCGCAACACCGACGTTGATCGCATGTTTCCGGACGATCGTCGTGCCATCCACCGATGCATTGATCAGCGGATACTTCTTGATCGCACGGACAACGGCATCGATGATGTACGGCGTGTACGTGAGCTTGAACCCCTCGGCCCGTTCGAATGCCGCCGCGTGTGCAGCGCGGTGACGCACGACCGCCGTCATGTCCACCTCATGCACCGCCGCAACATGCGGGGAGGTCTGCACGCTTGCGACCATGTGCGCCGCCATCTTCTGCTGGACATTGCTCATCGCGATGCGTTCGTCGCCCGCGCCGGACTTGAATGCCGCCGGGGTGGGCACAACGGCGGCAGCAGGGGTGCCACCCGACACGGCAGCGGGTGCAGCGCCGGTCTTGCGTGCCTGCACATACGCAAGGATATCCCTCTTCGACACCCGTCCGCCTTCACCCGTTCCCGGCATACGCTCGAGTTCTTCCATCGACACGCCTTCCGTCCTTGCGATGGAAAGGACGAGCGGTGAATAGAACCGGCCCTTCGCCGGTTCGGCCACAGGGGCTGCAGCCTGTGCCGGATGGACCGCCGGCGCGGCCACCGGTGCCGGCACTGCGGGCTTCGGTCCCGCGGCCGGCACAGCCTTCGGATCGATCGTCACACTGGCGTCCGTTTCAAGGTATGCGATCACGGTGCCGACGACCACGGTCGTCTGCTCCGCGACCACGATCTCGGCAAGCACCCCCGCGGCGGGAGAGGGGATCTCGGAGTCGACCTTGTCGGTGCTGATCTCGAGCAACGTCTCATCCTTCTTCACCTGATCGCCGAGTTTCTTGTGCCACGTGACGATCGTCCCCTCCGCGATGCTCTCACCCATTTGCGGCATCACCACTTCGATACGTGCCATCAGATCACCCTGTATGAGTTAGTGCATGTCCAACGATCATTCGACTAGTAACGTGCAAGCTCCTTCATTGCCGCAAGGATACGTTCCGTATCCGGCAACACCGCCTCTTCCAGTGCTGGGGCAAAGGGTACAGGGACATCGGCTGCCCCCACACGCCGCACCGGCGCATCCAGGTCGCGGAAGGATTCGCTCGCGATCGTTGCAGCGATCTCCGCCCCCACCCCTCCTGTCACCGCATCCTCGTGCACCACAAGCACCTTTCCGCTCTGCCGTACAGCCTCCAGCACGCGGTCCTTGTCCCATGGCATCAGCGACCGCAGATCCACCACCGCGGCCTCCATCCCATCCTCGGCAGCCAGCCGCTCCGCGGCATCGAGCACGAAGCCGGTCGTGGTCCCGTACGTGACCACGGTAAGGTCGTTGCCCTGCCTGCGGAGTTCCGCCTTGCCGATCGGGACCACATAGTCTGTGTCCGGCACTTCACCCTTCAGGCGCCGGTACAGATACTTGAACTCCAGCACGATCACCGGATTGTTGTCCCTGATCGCCGCCTTCATCAGCCCCTTCGCATCGTAGGGTGTGGACGGCGCCACGATCTTCAACCCGGGGACGTGAAAGAACCACGCCTCCGGACTTGTCGAGTGATACGGCCCACCATGAATGTATCCGCCGGTCGGGAGCCGGAGGACCATGGGCACAGGCAGGCCCCAACGGTAGTGCGTCTTCGCTGCGTTCACCACCATCTGATTGAACCCGCAGGTCACGAAATCCGCGAATTGCATCTCCGCCACGGGCCGCAGGCCGAGGAGCGAGGCACCAACAGAGGCGCCGACGATCGCCGCTTCGGAGAGGGGCGTGTCGATCACCCGCTCCTCGCCAAAGTGCGCCTGGAACCCTTTCGTGGCCTTGAACGCGCCGCCGTACGCGCCGATGTCCTCCCCGATCAGGAACACGGTCGGATCCCGTTCCATTTCTTCCCACATGCCCCGCGCAAGCGCTTCGATATACGTCATGGTCGCCATCAGGACGCGTACACTCCTGCGAACGCATCGTTCGCTTCCGGGGATGGCGCTTCCAGTGCCACATGCACTGCATGGGCGATCGCATCGTGGATCCGCGACTCGATCCCGGCCCGGCCGGAGGACGTCAGGATGCCGGCCGCGTCAAGCGCCCGATCGAAACGCAGGATCGGGTCCTTTGCTTTCCACTCTTCCAACAGCCCGGGCGGCACATACGAGGCATCGTCCGAAGCGGAGTGCCCCTGCATACGCATGGTCACCGATTCGATCAGCGTGGGCCCCTCGCCGCGCCGCGCACGCTCGACCGCCGTCCGGGTGGCCTCATACACGCCGAGGACATCGGTCCCATCGATGGTCACGCCCGGGATCCCGTACCCCGCTGCACGGTCCGAGATCCGCTCCGCCGCGTGTTGCTTTGCCACCGGTGTCGAATACGCGAACTGGTTGTTCTCGACGATCAGGACGAATGGCAATTTCATGACGGCCGCCATGTTCAGGCCTTCATGGAAATCACCCACGTTGCAGCCGCCGTCCCCGATGTAATTCAATACCACGGCATGCTCGTTCTTCATGCGGGAAGCCAGGGCCACGCCGGCGGCGACGGGGATCATGGCGGCAAGGTGGCTCACATTCCCGTAGATGCGCCGCGCAGGATCGGCATAGTGTCCCGTCCCATCGCGGCCACGCGTCAGACTCTCTGCCCTGCCGAGCTGTTGCAGGAAGACCATCTCCAGCGTCTGGCCACGGACAAGATGCGCCCCCAGGTCGCGGTGCATGGGGAACAGATAGTCCTGGGACTGCAGGGCGAACGCACTGCCAACGGCCGTGGCCTCGTTGCCCGTGCCGGCATACGCGCCGCCGACCATCTTCCCCTGCCGGTACAGGCGGAGTATCGCCTCGTCGCACGAACGCGCAAGGCGGAGATAATAATAGAGATCGAGCAGTTGCTCGTGAGACAGTCCGTGTTCCGTCATTGTCCTCAGTGTGGGCGCAGCGGACGACGTCCGCCTTGCCGGGTGATCTAGAATTTCAACAACCGTTCCATTGCTTTCAGCAGGTCGGCTTCCTGCGGCAGCATCGCGTTCTCCAGCGGAGGAGCGTACGGTATCGGCGCATCCTTTGCGGCCACGCGCAGAACGGGCGCGTCGAGCCGGTCGAATGCTTCCGCGGCGATGATCGCAGCGATCTCCGCACCGAACCCTCCCGTCAGCGTATCTTCGTGCGCCACGATGACCTTCCCCGTCTTCCGCACGGACGCCAGGATCGTGCCACGATCGAGCGGGTTCAGTGTGCGCAGATCGATGACCTCGACCGACGCCCCGAGCCGCTCTTCGATCTTCCGTGCGGCTTCGAGCGATCGCTGGACGAGCATCCCCCAGGTGATCACCGTGAGGTCCTCGCCAGCGCGCTTGATGGACGCCACACCGAATGGGAGGAGATGATCCGCAGGTGGTTCCGGCGACGCAGCGAAACTCTGCCGGTACAGCCCCTTGTGTTCAAGGAACAGGACCGGGTCGTCGGAGCGGCACGCGGTCTTGAGTAACCCTTTCGCATCAGCGGCACAGGAGGGATACACCACACGCAGACCGGGGATGTGCGTGAAGAACCCATCGATGGACTGGCTATGATAGAGTCCGCCATGGATATACCCGCCCACCGCCGCACGGATCACCATCGGACAACTCCAATGGTTATTGGAGCGGTACCGGAGCATCGCCACTTCGTTCCGGATCTGCATGAACGCGGGCCAGATGTAGTCGCCGAATTGGATCTCCACCACCGGCTTGAAGGTCCCGCGAACGCTCAATCCGATGGCCGTGCCGATGATCGAAGCCTCGGCCAGTTGTGAATTGAAGACACGCGCATCCCCGAACTTCGCGGCGAGGCCACGCGTTGCCGTGAACACCCCTCCCTTGCCACCACCCACGTCCTCGCCATAGACGAGCATCGCGGGGTTGCGCTCGAGTTCCTCCGCGAGCGCATGATTGATCGCATCGACGAGCACAACGCGCGGGGCATCCGCCGGCACGGGTGCCGGCTCCGCAGGGAGTTCCACCGGTGCAGGCGCATAGACGTACCGTTCAACGTCTGCCGCATCGGGCAGCGGAAGCAATTCCGTCTCCACCGCCGCCCGGTCGATCCGCTCCTGCATCTCCTTGCGGATCGCAGCAGCATCGTCCGCGGTAAAGACCCCTTGCTCGATCAGATATCTCTCCATCAGCGGGATCGGGTCGCGCTGCGCGTCCTCGGCGAGGTCATCGGCCGGACGGTACTTCCGCTGGTCATCAGACGATGAGTGCGGTAGAAGTCGCACCGTATGCGCTTCGATCAGGACCGGGCCTTTCCCTGCACGTGCCAGGGCCACCGCTTCCGCAGTCACACGCAGGATCTCCGGGAAATCACTCCCGTCCACTTCAAACCGCTTCAACCCTTCGTAGCCCTGCGTCATCTTATAGACCGACCCGCCTGAGACCTGGTCTTCCACCGGGACGGAGATCGCATACCCGTTGTTCTGGATCAGGAATATCACCGGCAGGTGTTCGCGCGAGGCCCAGTTCAGTGCTTCATGGAACTCTCCTTCGCTCGTGGCGCCTTCCCCGGACGAAACGTACACCACTTCGTCGGTCCCTTCGCGCACCGCACCCATGGCCGTACCGACGGCCTGCAGGTACTGCGTGCCGGTGGGGCTCGACTGCGCGACCATGCGCAGCTCGCGGTCGCCGTAGTGGAACGGCATCGCGAATCCGCCGCTGCTGATGCCCGCGGCGCGGTGCATCGCATCCCGCATCACCTCTTCCACCGTGGTGCCGTATTGCAGCGCAAATCCCATATCGCGATAGTACGGATACGTCCAGTCCTTGCCGGGCTGCATCGCCAGCGCCATGCCGACCTGGACGCCTTCGTGTCCCGACCCGCCGATATGGAAGAAGATCTTCCCCTGCTTGAGCAGGATGAGGATCTTCGCATCCATCATGCGCGCGGCCACGGCATTGGTGTAGGCACGGCGCAACTGTTCCGGAGAATGCGTCACCCTATCGTCCTTCCATTGATTCGCGAACCTGCTGCGTGGCCGCACCGAAGACCGTACAGAACTCCGCAACGAAGAGGTCTTCGATCAACGCCATGGGCAGCACCTCGCCCGTGATCTCGCGCAGCGACGTCACCCCGCGCTCGAAGATGCCGCACGGAATGATCCCCCCGAAATACGAAAGGTCCGTCGCCACGTTCAGCGCCAGGCCGTGCATCGTGACCCACCGGCTTGCCTTGATGCCGATCGCACACACCTTTTCGCCGGCAACCCAGACCCCGGTGTAGCCGGGGAGACGGACGGCGACGATCTCCAACCGGGCCAGCACCCGTATCACAACCTCTTCGAGCGACCGCAGGTACTGTGCGACATCCTTGCCGTGCTGTTCGAGGTCAAGGATCGGATACGCAACGAGCTGACCCGGGCCATGGTACGTGATGTCGCCCCCGCGGTCCACCTCGACGACATCCACACCGCGGGCCTCAAGGTCGACCGCACCGGCCAGCAGATGGTCCACATGTGCATTCCGCCCCATCGTGTAGACGTGCTCGTGCTCGGTGAGGATCAGCGTGTCCGGCACCCGCCCTGCGATGCGCCGGTCGAAATACTCCTGTTGCAGTTGCCAGCATGCGCGGTACCGTGTGCGGCCGGCATGCACGACCTGCAGGTCAGATACTGATGGCTTCGCCATAGGCCGCTGCTGCCGCTTCCATGACCGCTTCACTCAACGTGGGATGCGCATGGATCGTATGGAACAGGTCAGGCGCGGTAAGTTCCATTCTTTTTGCGAGGACAAGCTCGGCGATGAGTTCTGTGGCATCAGCTCCGAGAATGTGTGCGCCGAGGATCTCACCGTATTTCGCATCGAAGATCAGCTTCACCATCCCCTCGGTCTCGCCGATCGCCATGGCCTTGCCGAGGGGACGGTACGGGAAGCGGCCGACCTTCACGTCGTATCCCTCCGCCTTTGCGGATTCTTCCGTGAGTCCGACGCTGGCCAGCTGCGGTGTGCAGTACGTGCATCCGGGGACACACGCATAATCCAACGGCTGCGGATCCTTCCCCGCGATCGCTTCGACGCAGCAGATCCCTTCGGCACTCGCAACGTGCGCGAGCCATGGCGGTCCGATCACATCGCCGATGGCATAGATGCCCGGCGTGCTGGTCCGGTAGCGCTTGTCCACGGCGATGTGCCCGCGCTCCACACGCACGCCGAGGCCCTCCAATCCGAGATGCTCCACATTCCCCTGGACCCCGATGGCGACCAGGGCGACGTCCGCGGTGAGCGTCCGCTGTTCGCCCCCCTGCTGCACCGTGACGCTCACGCCCGTGTTCCCGGCCTGTGCTCCTTCAACACGCGCGCCCGTAAGAAGTTCCACACCCCGGCGGGTGAGGCTGGTGGCGAGGAGTTTCGTTAGCTCCGCATCCTCGATCGGCAGGATCGAGGGCATCATTTCCACGACCGTCACCTTTGTGCCGAGCGCAGAATAGAATGTAGCGAACTCGATCCCGATCGCCCCGGCGCCGATGATGACCATCGAGTCCGGCCGCGCAGGCAACGTCATCGCTTCGGAACTGGTGATGATGCGTTTCCGGTCGATCGTCACATTCGGAATGGAACGCGAACGCGCGCCCGTGGCAAGAACGATGTGCGGTGCCGAAATGGTGGCTGTCGGTTTGCCTTCAGCTTTGATCTCAAGGGTGTCGGCGGCAGTGAGGCACGCCGTCCCGGTGTGTACCGTGATGGCGTTCTTCTTCATCAGGTATTCTACACCCTTGGAGATGCGTTCGGCGACGCCGCGGCTGCGCTTGATGATGCGGGGAAAATCGAACGAGACGTCCTTTGCGGAGATCCCCCACTCGTCGGCATGAAGAAGGGTCGAGTAGATCTCCGCATTGCGGAGCAGGGCTTTGGTGGGGATACAGCCCCAGTTCAGGCACACCCCACCGAGGCGGTCCCGCTCCACAAGGGCCGCTTTCATCCCGAGCTGGGATGCGCGGATCGCAGCAGTGTAGCCCCCGGGACCCCCGCCCACGATCACGATATCGTACTGGGTGTGTGGCATGGACTCCTCGCAAAGAACGGAAAGCGTGTGAAAGTTTTACAAAGTACGCAAAGAGGCTCAGAAAGTCAACGAAGCCCCGGGGCGAGGAGTGTGGCAGGCCGGAAGAGGGGTCAGGCCTCCCGCTTGAGATTGTATCTCTCGATCTTATGATAGAGCGTGACCCGGTCGATGTCGAGGATGGTTGCGCTGCGGCTGACATTCCAACCCGTTTCCCTCAGGATCTGGTCGATATGCCGTTTCTCAACGTCTTCAAGCCGCTTCCCTTCACTGGGCGAAGGAAGATCGGTATGCAGGATAAGATGGTCGCGGTTGATCATGTTCCCGGGAGAGATGACCATCGCCCGTTCGATCACGTTCTCCAGTTCACGCACGTTGCCGGGCCAATCGTAGGCCTTGAGGGCGAGCATGGCATCCGGCGAGAATCCGTGCATCTTCCGATTCATGGCACGGGCATACTTCACGAGGAAGAAGTGTGCGAGTTTCGCGATGTCTCCCCTGCGGGCGCGCAGCGGCGGCAGGGCGATCTCGAAGACGGTCAGGCGGTAGTACAGGTCCTGACGGAACCTTCCGTCCTTCACCGCTTGCTCGAGGTCCATGCCCGATGCACAAATGAGCCGATAGCCCGTGCGTACCGGATCGGCACCCCCCAACCGCGTGATCTGCTCCGCTTCCATCGCGGAAAGCAACTCCCCCTGCAGCTTCAGGTCGAGATTCCCGATCTCATCGAGGAAGAGTGTGCCCCCCTCCGCCATCTCCATTTTCCCCTTCCGCGTCTGCAGTGCGCCAGGGAAGGCGTCCTTCTCGTGACCGAACAATTCATCGGCCAGCATCGCATCGGCAACCGCCCCGCAATTGACGGTGACGAACGGCATGTAGCGGCGGCTGCCTGCCTGATGGATCGCGCGCGCGACCAGTTCCTTCCCGGTGCCGACCTCGCCTTTGACGAGGACGATCGTGCTCGTCTGGCCCACGGTCTGCACCAGTTCCATCACCTTATGCATCTCGGGTGATTCGCCGATCAGTTCAACGCCGGAGGTCAGTTCGCTCACGGAATCGCGCAGGCGCTGATTCTCCAGATTCAGCAATTGCTGCTCGAGAGCGTTCACGACGATATGATTCAGATAGTCCGGATCGATGGGCTTGGTGATGTAGTCGTACGCACCTTCCTTCAGCGCCCGGACCGCGGTCTCCACCGTCGCGAAGGCCGTCACGACGATCACCACGACCTGCCGGTCCATCTTCTTGATGCGCTGCAGCAACTCCATACCGTCCATACCCGGCATGCGGATGTCCACCAGGACCAGATTCCAGTGCTCGGCCTGCAGCATCTTGAGCGCGGTGGCGCCGTCCGGAGCCGCGCCGACGCGGAAGCCATCCTCCCGGAACCATTTTGTGAGGGACTCCCTGACGATCAATTCGTCATCAACAACGAGAATGCCGAGATCACTTTTCTTCATAGCGAATGCCCTTTAGGAGACAGCAGAGAGGTCAATTGCAACAGTTGCGGACTGACGCCGGGGCAGCAGCACGGTGAACGTGCTGCCGGCACCGGGTGCCGTATCCACCTCAATGGACCCGTGATGGCGGCCGATGATGCCGTACGCGATCGCGAGTCCGAGGCCGACGCCGCGTCCGTCGGCCTTCGTGGTAAAGAACGGTTCAAAGATCCTGCCCCGGACCTCATCGGACATGCCGATACCGGTATCCGCCACGCGGATCCGCATCATGTCGCCGTCAGGATCGGGCCGCGCATCCACATTGATGAGGGCGGCGGCAGGCCGCGGCGACGCAAGCGCGATCGCTTCGATGCCATTGATCATCAGCACCATGAGGACCTGCTGGATCTGTCCGGGATCGTACACCAGGGCATCGTCGGGAGAGGATGCGACCGAGATCTCGACGTTGTGCATCTCCGCATAGTGCTGGACGAGCATGCGGCAGCGCTCGAGGATGGTGCCGAGGGCCACGGGCTCCAGGGTTGCACGCTGGGGCCGGGCGAAGACGAGCATGTTCTTGACGATCGAACCACACCGCTGGGCCTCGTCTGCCACCAGCTGCAGATCGCCGATCAATCCCTCTGCCTGCTCCCTCGGCAGGGCGAGCCGTTGGAGGCGCTTGATGGAGAGCTTGGCGAACGTGAGGATGCCTTCGAGCGGATTGTTGATCTCATGCGCCACGCTCGCAGCCAGATTCCCGAGGGATGCCATCTTCTCCACGCTGAGCATGCTGCGGTGGATCCGCTCGAGGTCGGCCGTCTTCTCGCGGACCTTCGCCTCAAGGGTCCCTGACCACTCGGTGATCTCCTGCCGTGCACGCGCGAGCTCTTCGGTCATGGCATTGAATGCCCCTGCCAACTGTCCGAGTTCGTCGGCGCTGTGGACGGGGAGCCGCTTGTCGAGGTTTCCGGCGGTCACGGTCTCCATGCCGTCGATGAGGATGCGCACCGGCCGGCGTACGAACCACCACAGGAAAGCGCCGGACACGGAGGCGATCACAAGCACTGCGGCCACCGAGAGCGCGATGAACTGATTGCGGCTCTCCGCCAGGCTCGCATCCATGGTCTCCATCGACATCCGCACGTCCAGGATCCCGAGCACGCTGGTCGCTGCGTCATGCGCGTGACACGCGGCGGTCCAACACGACGCCTCATTCATGATCGGGGTGACGAGGGTCAGAATGCGTTCGCCGTCGGGCCGGGTCACGATCTCGTATTCTTCCCGCTGATCGTAGGGGCCGGGCCGCACCGCACCGCCGTCGTGACAGGTTCTGCAGGCCTTGTCCTCTATGGTCACATGCGAGCGCAACTCGGCGGTATCGGCGGCAAAGACCACACGCCCATCCTTGTTCATGATCCGCAAGCCATGGATGCCGGGCTCGTCCCCGATCGCCCGGAGGATCTCCTGCATCTCTCCCTTGTCATTCTTCAGCATGCTGTGTTTCGTCGAGCGCACCATCAGGTCGCTGATCCGCACCGCGCTCATCTGCACGTTGTCGCGCAGATGCGAGCTGTGGATCGAGATCGTGGCCAGGGCAAGAGCCACCATGACGACCATCTGGATCCCTCCTATAAGAATGAAGAGTCGGAAGGCCAGGGTCCGGGTAATATGACGGGCGCCGAGGATCATGGGCCGGATTGGGGTTATCAGCAGAATTTCACAAATCATGCCACGAGAATCCGCTAAATCAGCCCCGAACAGCCATCGGGATTCCCACAAGTGGGAATCGAAACTGTGGTTTTCCCTAATTTAGGAAAAAATCGAGGAATTGAGGCTTCTCTGGTGCCCTTTATGCGACAAAATTCAACACCAGAGAGTGGCGCAATTATTGAGACACAGGCAGAGATGAGATACAAATCCCCCCAAGGAAACCCCATGAAAGCACAAGATCGCCGATCGTTCCTGAAAACTGCAGCCGTTGTCGGCACAGCGGCCGTGGGTATGGGAACTTCAACGGCTGCCGCCGCGCCGAAGAACATACTCTCCCCTGACCGCATGGGCGTGTTGGTTGACACGACCGTCTGCGTGGGATGCAGGAATTGTGAACATGCCTGCAAGACCGCGCACGGGCTCCCGACGGAGCCGCTGAGCTCCTATGGCGACCGGTCGGTGCTCGGGCAGATGCGCCGCCCGGATGACACGGCTCTCTGTGTGGTGAATGAATATGACAACCCGAAGAACCCCGACCTGCCGTACGATGTGAAGGTGCAGTGCATGCACTGTGACCACCCCGCCTGCCTCTCCGCATGCATCGTAGGCGCATTCTCGAAGAACGAGAATGGTTCGGTGGTATGGGACACGGACAAGTGCATCGGCTGCAGGTATTGCATGGCCGCATGCCCGTTCCAGATCCCGGCATTCGAATATCACAAGGCCCTCGATCCGGAGATCCGCAAGTGCGACTTCTGCATCGAGCGGACCACGAAGGGCGAGCTGCCTGCATGCGTGAGCATCTGTCCTGTGGAAGCTCTGACCTACGGCCCCCGCGACGAGGTCATCCGCATCGCGAAACAGCGCATCAAGACGTACGGTGACCGCTATGTGGACCACATCTACGGCGAACACGAAGTTGGTGGGACATCCTGGATGTATCTGGCGGGCCGCGACTTCAAGGACCTGGGGTTCCCGAAACTCAGCCCCAGCACGGCCCCGGGTGTTTCGGAGGCGATCCAGCACGGGATCTTCGCATACTTCATGCCTCCGGTCGCGCTCTATGCTATCCTCGGCGCGATCATGTGGATGACAAAAACCCGGAAAGAAGAAGGCCTCTAGGAGATCGTTCCCATGCATGCTCATTTGAAACCTACGCCCATGAAGGGGAAGTTCTTCACTCCGGGCGTCATCATTCTCACGATCATCGCACTGAACGGCCTGGTGTTCCTGGCCGGCCGGTTCTTCTTCGGCATCGGGGCGGTGACCAACCTGAACAATCAGTACCCCTGGGGCCTGTGGATCGCCGTGGATGTCGCCGCGGGCGTTGCGCTCGCCGCCGGCGGCTTCACCACAGCGGCACTCGGCCACGTGATGCACCGCGAGGAATACCACGTGATCCTCCGCCCCGCCCTGCTGACCGCCATGCTCGGCTACACGTTCGTCGCCACCGCGGTCTTCATCGATATCGGCCGCTGGTACTTCATCTGGCACCCCCTGATCATGTGGAACGGCTCCTCCGCATTGTTCGAGGTCGGTATCTGCGTCATGATCTATATGTCCGTCCTGTACATCGAGTTCCTGCCGATGGTCACCGAGCGGTTCATCGGCCGTGTGGCGCTCCCCGGATTTCTGAGCATGCTCAATGCACCGCTGGACCGGCTGCTCCGGCTTCTGGACCGCACGCTCGAGCGTTCGATGTTCGTCTTCATCATCGCCGGCGTTGTGCTCTCCACACTCCACCAGTCCTCGCTCGGCACCCTGATGGTCATCGCCGGATCGAAGATGCATCCGCTCTGGCAGACCCCGGTGCTGCCGCTGCTGTTCCTCCTGTCGGCCATTTCCGTCGGGTTCCCGATGGTGATCTTCGAATCCATGATCGCTTCGCGGTCATTCAAACAGAAGGTCGAGATCGATGTGCTCTCGCGCCTCGGCGGACTCGTGGCACCGATCCTCGGCGTCTATCTGGCCTTCAAGCTGGGCGATATGTTCATCCGCGAGACGTTCGTGTATCTCCAGGCGTTCAGCGTCGAGAGCGTGATGTGGACGCTGGAGGTCGTGCTGGGCATCGTGATCCCCCTGCGCATGTTCCTTTCGCGTGCTGTCCTCAAGTCGCCCATCCTGCTGTTCATCGCTTCCGCCCTGGTGATCCTCGGCGTGGCGCTGAACCGCATCAACAATTTTGTCGTGGCCTACACGCCTCCCTACCAGTTCGGCTCGTACTTCCCGTCGATCGGTGAGATCTCCGTGACGGTGGGCTTCATCGCTCTGCTGGTCCTGATCTACCGCATCTACGTCATGATCTTCCCGGTGATCAGCGTCCCGGAAGGGCCTGTGACACCCCAGACCAAGTATGCGATCAGAGGCAAGAAATGAGAACACGTGTCCTGTCGTTGGTGACCATCATCGCGTTCCTGTGCACCGCGCCCGCGTCCGGGCAGGGCTCAAAATGGGACAAACACGCGCCGCCCAGGAAGGCGGACATCTCCTGCCAGACGTGTCACGGCGGCTCGGCCCCCACAAAAACGAATCCGGCCCTGCTCCCCTGCCCGCGTTCCCGCATCCTTCCGGGGTTCCATCCGGACCAGTCGGGACCCGAGGTGCTCGTGATGAGCAAGGTCTCCAAAGAATACGGTCCGGTCGTCTTCTCCCACAAGCTCCACGCCGAGATGTCCACGATGTCCGGCGGCTGCTATGGATGCCATCATTACAACAGCACCTCGATGACGATCCTCTCGTGCCGGGAGTGCCATCCGGCCAACCGGGCACGGACAGACATCAGCATGCCGGACCTGAAGGGAGCGTATCACCGTCAGTGCATGGACTGCCACCGTCAGTGGAGCAAGGCCACGGATTGTCAGAGCTGCCACCTGAAGCGCGACGCACGACAAAGCACGGAAGAGTCGCTGCAGGCCGCGCGGCTCAAAGGGAAATCGCATCCCGAGCTCCCGCTCCCCAAGCGTGTGGTGTATGAGACCCGCAGCCAGCGCGGGTCGTTCGTGACCTTCTTCCATAACGACCATGCCGAACGCTTCAGCCTGGAATGTTCGGACTGCCACAAGAGCGAGAGCTGCGTCCGCTGCCATGATCGAACGAAGGGCGGTGCGCAGGCTGACACCTCACGCAAAGTGAAGACGCAGCGCACCATGGAAGCGATGCATGCGCCGTGCTTCTCGTGCCACGGACAGGACAAGTGCGAAGAGTGCCACGTGGACCAGCCGAAAGAAGCGTTCGATCACGCAAAGAGCGCCGGCTGGGCCCTCAACCGGTTCCACCGCGCCCTCTCCTGCCAGAAGTGCCACGGCCAGTCCAAGCGCTTCACCAAGGTCGATACGAAATGCGCATCGTGCCACAAGGGCTGGTTGCCGGGCTCGTTCAAGCATGAGATCACCACTCTGAAACTCGACGGGACGCACCGGGAGCTCGACTGCGAATCCTGCCATCTCGAGGGGAACTTCGCAAACCCGCCGTCGTGCGCGGGATGCCACGACGACAAAGCGTACCCCGCACAGAAACCGGGCACCACGGTGAAAGCCGCGGTGAAGTGACATGGCATTCCTTCAGGACATAGGCCTGAAACTGATCCTGGTGGCGGGACTCACCGCCATCCTCATCATCGGCGTGTTCGCCTACTTCAACATCCAGTCCCTCGACGCGAGCCTGCAGGCGGAAGTGGAGCGGCATGCGAACCAGCTGAGCGAAACGGTCAAGTACAGCACGAGACAGGATATGCTCGTGAACCAGCGCGACCGGATCCATCAGGTCATCAATGAGGTCGGCCGCCAGCCATCGATCAGCAAGGTCCGTGTCCTGAACAAGACCGGCGAGATCATCTACTCGTCGCAGGAGGATGAGATCGGTACCACCGTGAACAAGAAGGCCGAGAGCTGTTACGCCTGCCATCAGGCGGACCAGCCGCTCGAACGCCTTCCCATCTCGGACCGGACGCGGGTCTTCCAGATGCACCCCGATTCCTCCCGTATGCTCGGGATCATCAACCCGATCTTCAACGAGAAAGCGTGCTGGTCAGCGGATTGCCATGTGCATCCCGAACAGCAGACCGTGCTCGGGGTCCTGGACGTCACGCTGCCGCTGGCCGAAGTGGACCGAACGATCCAGAAGAGCCGCATGGAGATGCTGATCTTCGCCGTGATCGCCTTCCTGGCGATCAGCGTGATCATCGGATACTTCGTGGAACGCTGGGTCGACACCCCCGTCAAGTCGCTCCTGAAAGCCACGCAACAGGTGGCCGACGGCAACCTCGGATACCGGATCGACATCCGGAGGAACGACGAGATCGGCAAGCTCGCGCTCTCCTTCAACAAGATGACCGACAAGCTCTCCGGAAGCGCGGATGCAGTTGTTCCAGTCGGACAAGCTGGCCTCTCTCGGCAGGCTCGCCGCAGGGGTCGCCCACGAGATCAACAACCCGCTCACGGGCGTCCTGACCTACAGCAGCTTCCTCCTGAAGCGCACGCAGAACCAGCCGGAGATCCAGGAAGACCTGAAGGTGATCGTGCGCGAGACACTCCGTTCGCGCGACATCGTGAAGAGCCTGCTGGATTTCGCCTGTCAGTCGATCCCGAAGAAGAACGAAGCGGACCTGAACGAGATCATCGACCGCGCGATCTCGGTGGTCCATAACCAGATCACGCTCGGGCACGTGACCCTGGTGAAGAACCTGGACCCCGTCATGCCGAGGCTGACGCTGGACGCGAACCAGATCCAGCAGGTCTTCATCAACCTGATCGTCAACGGCATCGATGCCATGAGCGGCACCGGCGGCACCATCACCATCGGCACCTCGGTGCAGAAACTCTCCCCCGTCGGCATGGCACAGCTCAAAAAGGCCACCTGCCCGAAGCGCCACAGCCTCATCGACGGTTCGGTGAAGATCGAAGGGCTCCCCGCCGCCAGGGTGAAGATCCGGGCAACGGGAGAAGAGGGATTCCTGTACATCGACCCGTTGTACGGGCGTCACCGCGACCAGACCAGCTGGCCCATCGCGGCCGGACAGCTCCGGCAGGTGCAATGCCCGGAGTGTGCGGCGAGTCTCATCGAGCCGGACGTGACCTGTCCGCTCTGCGGCGGACCGGCATATTGGATGGAGGTCCCTGCTCTCGGAAAATGGGAAGCCTGTACGCGTCAGGGGTGTGACTGGCAGCGGTGGGACGCCATGGACACGGGAGGGCTCCGCGATTACGCCGAGATCACCGTCGGTGATACCGGGTGCGGCATCCCGGCAGACGCGCTCCCACGGATCTTCGAGCCGTTCTTCTCGACGAAGGGACAAAAGGGACCGGACTCGGACTGTCGGTCATCTGGGGGATCATCGACAATCATAACGGCACGATCAAGGTCGAGAGTGAGCTGAACAAGGGGACCACGTTCCGCATCCGTCTCCCCTTCGAGCAGCCCCGCTGAGAGCATGGCGCACACGGCCGACATACTGGTGGTCGATGATGAACGCGTGATCCTGGATGCGGTCTCCAAGATCTGCTCGCTGGAAGGGTATCGCGTGGCGCAGGCCCCGGAGGCCTCCGTCGCGGCGCATATGCTGGAGTCGGGAACCTACGGACTGATGCTCTGCGACATCATGATGCCGCAGATGGACGGCTTCCAGTTGCTGGAGATCGCGCGCAAACGCGCGCCCGGGATGCCGGTGATCATGGCAACGGGATACTCCACGGTGGAGAATGCCGTACGCTCGTTGCGCGAAGGTGCGATCGACTTCGTGCCGAAACCGTTCACGAGCGATGAACTGCTCTCGGCGGTCGGCCGTGCGGTACGATATCGCACGATCGCGGAAGCACTCCATGCCGTCGGACAGGGACCCGCGGACCCGGCATTGCTGATCGTCCCCTGCCCGCCCAAGTACCAGCGCCTCGGCTATGCGAGCTGGGTGGTGCTCGAGGACGGCGGCACGGCGCTCATCGGGCTGACACATCTGTTCCTCCGCATCCTGGAGCGCATCGATGCACTCGACCTCCAACCGGTGAATGCGGAGATCGCACAGGGAACAACGTGCGCGCAGGTGCGAACACCGGACGGATTGTCGCATTCCGTGCTCGCGCCGGTCAGCGGTAGGATCGTCGAAGTGAATCCGGCAGCGACCCCGGATGCGATCGAGAAAGACCCGTATTTTGCCGGATGGCTGTACCGGTGTATTCCATCAGATGTTGATTACGAAATGCCCCAGCTGACGCCGTTCAGCGCCGGCACCCTGTTCTGATCATTCAAGGAGACCCCTCCATGTTCCCGTTCGTCATAGCAGTCATCCTGTTCGTCATCGCGGACGTCCTGATCCGGCTCTTCTCCCGCCGCCTGCAGGAAAAGAAGCTCCAGAAGGAGCGCGAATCGGCGCTTGCGGAAAGTCTGAACCTGGACTTCACCCGGGAAGCCGCCTCCCTCCGTCGCGCCGAGGTCGACCATGCCAAGGCCCGCATCCTCTGCGTCGATGATGAGCAGGTGATCCTGGACAGTTTCCGCAAGATCCTGGTGCTGGACGGGTACTCCGTGGACACGGTACAGACCGGCCAGGAGGCACTCGGCCTCCTGCAGACGCACCATTACGATTTTGTGTTCACCGATCTGAAGATGCCCACCATGAGCGGTGTCGACGTCACGAAATCCGTGAAACACCTCCGCCCCGATATCGATGTCGTGATCATCACCGGCTACGCAACGGTCGAGACCGCCGTGGAGTGCATGAAGGTCGGCGCTCTGGACTACGTGCAGAAGCCCTTCACGGAAGATGAACTCCTCGCCTTCGTGAAGAAGGCGCTCATCAAACGTCAGGACCGGATCCAGAAACAACTCAAGCCGAAGGTGCACATTACGCACATGTCGTCGGTCGGGCACACCGGTGCTGATGAATTCGCGATCCCGGGCGGCGTGTTCATCGCCAACGGGCATACCTGGGCAGCCATGTTCGAGGACGGCACGGTGCGGATCGGGCTCGACGATTTCGCGCGGAAACTCCTCGGCACGGTCGATGGCATCGAATTCCCGAACCTCGGCATGACCGTCGCGGTCGGCCAGCCCCTGTTCACCGTGACGCAGGGCACGCGCCGCGTGTCGTTCCTCTCGCCCGTGAGCGGCAAGGTCCTGGAGAACAATACCGGCCTGGGCAAACACCTCGAGGCGCTGGAAACGACCTCGTACGGTGAGAACTGGATCTGTGTGATCGATGCGGACAAACTGGACGCGGAGATCAAAGACCTGAAGATCGGCAACGGAGCGGTGGCCTTCTATCAGGAAGAGCTCGACCGCTTCAAGGAGATGACCAAGTCCATGTCGCGCCGGACACCTGACGGCTCGACCGCGCCAGCGGGCGAAGAGATGTACACGGGTGAGATGCAGGACCTTGACGACCGGGATCACGAGGCACTCGTCGGCGCATTCTTTCGCCGATGAGATCCGGGCCGGCGGCCCTCTGTAAAGTCCAACGAATCGTACAACTGCATCCGAGGTAGTCTATGTCAGAATACGTGAGCGCTTTGATCTCTCAGGTCAAGGCCAAGAACCCCAGCGAACCGGAATTCCATCAGGCCGTCGAAGAAGTGGCCCAATCCCTGGAACTCGTGCTCCAGCGTCATCCGGAGTACCGGAGTGCGAGGATCCTGGAGAGAATGGTGGAGCCGGAGCGCGTCGTCATGTTCCGCGTTCCGTGGATGGACGACCAGGGAGAGATCCATATCAATCGTGGTTTCCGCATCCAGATGAACAGCGCCATCGGACCATACAAAGGAGGCCTTCGCTTCCATCCGTCCGTGACCCTCGGCATTCTGAAATTCCTTGCATTCGAACAGGTGTTCAAGAACAGTCTTACCTCCCTTCCCATGGGCGGCGGCAAAGGCGGGTCCGATTTCGATCCCAAAGGCAAGAGCGACAATGAAGTGATGCGCTTCTGCCAGAGCTTCATGACCGAGCTCTTCCGCCACATCGGCCCGGACACGGATGTGCCGGCCGGCGATATCGGCGTCGGTACCCGCGAGATCGGGTTCCTCTTCGGTCAGTACAAACGCCTCACCCGGGAATTCTCCGGCGTGCTCACCGGCAAAGGCCTCAACTGGGGCGGCTCGCTGGTCCGTCCGGAAGCGACAGGCTATGGCGTGGTGTATTTCACGGAGGAGATGCTGAAAACGAAGGGCACGTCGTTCCAGGGCAAGACCGTTGCGGTCTCCGGATTCGGCAACGTGGCGTGGGGTGCGGTGGACAAGGTGACCCAGCTCGGCGGCAAAGTGGTGACGATCTCCGGCCCCGATGGCTTCGTGCACGACAAAGACGGTATCCAGGGCGAGAAGATCCAGTACATGCTCGAGATGCGCGCCAGCTCACGCGACCGCGTGCAGGACTACGCCGAGAAGTTCGGCGTGCCGTTCTATGCAGGCAAACGTCCGTGGAGCGTGAAGGTCGATGTGGCACTCCCCTGCGCCACGCAGAACGAGTTGCATAAGGACGACGCTGAAGAGCTGCTCAAGAACGGCTGCATGTGCGTCTGCGAAGGCGCCAACATGCCGACGACACTCGATGGCGTGAAGGTGTTCCTCGATGCCAAGGTCCTCTATTCCCCGGGCAAGGCCTCGAACGCCGGCGGTGTCGCCACCTCCGGACTCGAGATGAGCCAGAACAGCATGCGTCTCCCCTGGCCGAAGGAAGAAGTGGACCACCGGCTCCATCAGATCATGAAGAGCATCCACAAGACCTGCCTGGAAACTGCCGAGAAGTACGGCACGCCGGGCAACTACGTGAACGGTGCGAACATCGCCGGCTTCCTGAAGGTCGCCGACGCCATGTTGGATCAGGGGTTGGTATAAGCTCAAGTAAGAATTAAGAACTAAGAATTCTTAGTTCTTAATTGAATGAGCTATCAACGAGTTGAACGAAGAGCGGGTCTCGCAATCGGGACCCGTTCTCCTATTCACGCCTATCGCCGCCGGCGCCCCGGACCCGCGCACCGTCCCGACCCGACGGTACCCAACCCCCGGAACCTCTCACCCCGCCCGCCCCGCCGGCGGCCGGGGCCCCCCCCCCCCCAAAGAATGCATCTTCCTGCACGGCCACGACCATCGCCGAATCGATGTCGCGCACCCGACGGAACAGGCCCTTCGTATTCGGCGGGAACATCTCCCAGTCCTCGGCTTCGGTGATGTACGCAGGGTCGATCGTACGGATCACCGGACAGCTCTCATGCATCAGATTGACGGCAAGGGTCTGCGCGCGTGCGAGTTCGGGTGGACACAGGACCTGCGCGGCGCCGCGGATCGCTTCGACGAGATTCTTGAATCCGTCGTACCGCCACTTGTCGTGCAACCGGTTGTCGAACGTCTCCGCGGACCCATCGGCGTAGCGCACGATCGAGAACCCTTCATCGGTCTGCCAGTATGCCGTCCCCCGTTCGCCCGTGAAGACCATCCGTGGCCCGTGCGGGCTTCCGTTGGCATGGGTCAGGATCACATGCATGCGTACACCTTCATCGGTGACGAACCGCAACTGCACGGTATCGGTGCTTTCAAGAGGATTCGCCCGGTACAGATGCGCCGTGAGCGCCTTCGTCGATGCAGCCCCTCCATGTGCGACCCTGCGTACAGGATATTGAGGAGGTAGTGGGCATTCGCATTGTTCGCCGGACTGTCCAGGATCCAGTCCTGCCCGATACGCAGTTTTCCCGTCCATTCATTGCGCGTGAAGTACTGTTTGCTGCGTGGCCAGCCAGAGAACAGCGTCGCACGGGTGAGGCTCCCGAGCCTGCCACCCTGGATCCGTGCCTTGAGTTGCCGGAGCGAGTTGCTGTAGATATGCTGAAATCCTATCACACAGTGACGGCCGGTCCGGTCGCGGGCAGCGATCAACTGGTCCACTTCCTGTACCGTCCCCGCTACCGGTTTCTCGCAATACACGTGCAGCCCCGCCTCCATCGCCGCGATGCTCACCGGCACATGCTCGTGGATGCCGATCGGAACCGTGAGCACGTCCGCGGTCCGGATGCCGGAGGACATGAACTGTTCCACCGACTCATACAACACAACGCCCTCCTGCTGGAGGGAGGCGACCATGTCCGGCCGCGCCGCACGGTCGACCGGAAGAGCAACGACACCGGTCAGCCTGCCGAGTCCCTGCCGTGCGAGCCAGCGGACCGCTTCAATGTGCACAAGGCCGTAGCCACCGAGGCCGATAACGACGAAACGTACTGGTTCCATGGAAGTTCAGAAAGTGTGAGTGGTCAAGGGAATGCCGGCGGATCGCCGCCCCCGAATGGAGACCCGGGGAACGGGAAGCACAGCGGAAGAAGAGAGAAAAAATCCGTATCTTGCTGGAGTACTGACAGTCACTGCGCGTGGACCTATGAATGACATCCCGTTGAACCCGCTTGTCGCGATCCAGGGAATGCTTGCCCCCGCCCTGGGCATCTCCGCGGTCGGGCTGTTGCTGCTCGGCTTGAATAACCGCTACTCGATCCTGGTGAACCGCATCCGGCTGCTGAACGAAGAGCGCCGGAAATATCTGCGCCATCTGCAACAGCACGATCATCTCGAGTATGCGGACAACATCCGTTTCATGAGTATCAGCAACCAGAGCGGCGAGCTGTTGATCCGCAGCCGGCTCGTCCGCAACGCGATCCTCTCGATGCAGAGCGCGATCGCCCTGTTCGTGCTCACGTCGGTGATGATCGGGGTCAACCTGCTGGTGTCGGCGGACATGATGAAGGTCGTTCCACTCGCGATCTTCGTCTGCGGCATGCTGAGCGTGCTGGTCGGCATCCTGTTCGCCGGACGGGAGGTCCACCGCTCGTACCGCATCGTCCTGCTGGAGGTGAAGGCGGACGACTGAGCGTCATCCGCCGTACACCTCTTCGTAATCCTGAATGGCCGCCTGCACCACCTGGAATGCATGGTCGGCACCGTACACACTCTCGATCGCGACGTGCACCGTCGGATCGCCGGGGATCAGCTTGTACGTTGCGAAGTAGTGCCGCAACCGTTCGATCAGGATCTCGGGGAGGTCCTTGATGTCGCGCACTTCACTCCAGAACGAATCGTTGTCCAGGATCGCAATGATCTTGTCGTCGGCCTCTCCCCTGTCCACCATGAGGATCCCACCCACCACACGCGCGTTCATGATGACCTCGGAACGGCTGATCGGCCTCTCGCTGAGCACACAGATGTCCAGCGGATCACCATCGCCATGCCGGCCACTGCCCGAGATCGCACCGACACGGCTCGCACAATAGGTCCGCGGTATGAAGCCGTACAATGATGGGGGGAGCGACGAACTCCGCTGCGGGCGGTCCACGCGCAGGTAGCCGGTCGCCTTATCCACCTCGTACTTGATAAGGTCGAACGGGGTGATCTCGATGAATGCATGGACAAGGGACGGTGGCTTCGGGCCAACCTCCAGGCCGTGCCACGGATGCGGGCGCCAGCGGTAGAATGGGCGCGGAAATGTCATGCGACTGGGTCTCCGGTCATGAATGAGTCAAGGTAAGCATTGACGGCGACACAAACAAGAGTGCCGCCGTCAGAGGAGGGCTCAACGGAAGAATGAATGGATCAGCGCCGCCAGCGTGTCACGAGCAAGTTCACAATGTCCAGCGACAACGGTTTCTCGATGGTGTCGTCCATCCCTGCCGCAATGCACCGCCGCTGGTCCGATTCCTGCATATCGGCGCTCATGGCAATGATGCGCAGACCAACTGCGGCGCTCCCCATGGAACGGATCGCTGCCGCCGTCGCGAACCCATCCAGCCCGGGCATGCGTACGTCAAGAAAGGTCAGGTCATAGCGGACCGAACGGACCGCCTCAACCGCTTCGAAACCGTCGCTGGCGATATCCACGATGCACCCGAGATTTTCGAGCATTCTCCGGGCCACTGCCCTGTTGATCTCCTCATCATCGGCAACAAGAACCCGCATGCCCGTGCCGGGCAGCGCCGTCGGAGCCGCGACCACGCCCGATGCCTGCACTGCTGACGCTTCAGATGTGTGGCCCGGCACAGGTGGCTTGACGATCCGCAGGGCCTGTCCGGCCTGAGGCGTGACGCATGGGATCCGGCAACGGAAGATACTTCCCCTCCCGGGCTCACTCTCGACCGCGATGGAACCACCCATGCTCTCGATCACCTGCTTGCAGAACCTGAGCCCCACGCCACGCGGCGAATCGGTGCGCAGGAACACCGGATCATCGTTCCCCGCGTGCTGGAACAGTGTCGGGATCCTGGCCGGAGAAATGCCGTCACCTGTATCCGTCACGTCGCTCCGCAGAACGATCGCACCATGTGCACCACGCTCCACATGGACGGAAACGATGACCTCTCCCTGGTGGGTGAAGCGCAATGCGTTGCCGACAAGTTCGGTCAGGATCTCCGTCCAACGGTCCGCATCCAACCGCAACACCGGAGGAACATCCGTGTCCACACGCATGGAAAGGGCCAGCCCACGCTCCCGCGCTATGCGCGCAAAGCGGTCCACCAGCGACAAGACCCTTTCCCGTACATCTGTGTCGCGCGGTCGGACCAGGAACGGAAGGTCGTCGTTGTCCAGAGCGGCAGTCTCTCCGGGAACATCACTCGTTTCAAGGTCCTGAAGCGCGGCCCGGATATCATCAACATATCGTCGCTGGCGGTCCGAGAGCCCGGATTCAAGAAGCAGCGCCGTGATCCCCCGGAGCGTCGCCAGCGGCGCTCGTCCCGAAAGGTCAGCACCGCGGGATTCGAGGCCCCCGTCGGGTCCGTCAGCACGCTGGTCACGCAGCAGGACGATCTCACGGTGTTTCGCACGGACCACACGCATCGCCTCTTCGGCCTCCGCGCGCACATCGAAGTTCTCCTCCACCAGGCGAGCGTTCTCATCCTCCGCGGCACATTGAGCGGTAACGTCCTTCATGAACAACATCATCACGCGGTCACCGTTCTGGCGCGCATTGGCCACGGTCAGGTCGACGGTGAGCACCGCTCCGGACTTGGTCTGGAGGCGGATGCGTGCAGGGCTGCCCGGCAGAGCACCGGCAGGAGCTGCGAGGACGGAGAGGAGGACGTTGACAGCGTCCGGCGATGCGAACCGCGTGATGTCGTTCTGGAGCAATTCGTCGGGGTGATACCCGAGTGCGGTGATGGCCGTGGCGCTGGCGTTGAGGATCTTGCGTTCCCGGACAACGAACACAAGGTCGGAGGTGTGGGACATGAGCCGCCGGTAGCGGTCCTCCACTTCACTCACCTGGCGCTCCATCGAGCGCTTGAAAAGGGTCATCGCGATGGCAGAACGCATCTGGTCATCGTCGTATGGCTTGTTGATCAGGCCGAACGGCTCGGTGACCTGTGCGCGCTGCAGCGTGAGCGGATCCGCATGTGCGGTAGCATAGATGACCGGGATGTTGGTGCGTGCCCGGATCCGCCGTGCGGCTTCCACACCATCCATTTTCCCCTTGAGCTTGATATCCATGAGCATCAGATCGGGATGGGCCGTTTCCGCTGTATGCACAGCCTCTTCTCCTGATGCGACCACAGCCCCGACCCGGTATCCCCACGACTCAAGGCGGCGCCGGACGTCCTCCGCTGCGATGCGCTCGTCCTCGACTATGACGATCGTCTTACCAGACGGTTGGTGGGGCGAACCCTTTGGGCCTGTCGGTAGCATCATTTCATACCTGGCTGTGGAAGAAGGAACTCAACAGCATCCATCCGCAACACTTTACGAAGTGGTCTCCATGAAACCGGGGATTCTGAACGAGCTTCTGCTGTGAACATCAATTTTCTCTCTCCCGGCCGCTCGACTCCCCGAGTTGATTGGGCAAACCAACGAACATGGCCTGAGGTCATCAAAAAGGGATGCATTTCAGGTGAGCCCGGGGGAAAGGTCGAGAACGATCGAGCATTCTGGCAAAGAGCAGAGAGTACGTATCCGCAATATATTACGAAATCCCGTGGCGTATGTCAAGCGGAAAGATGCGCCATATACAGAGTTGCAGGGTTCTCTTCACTGGTCAGTTTTGATTCGCCGTTTCCCATGTGTATATTCCCTGAAACACTTGGCCTTGGTCACCACCAGTTACGCACTCATGCCAGAGAAACGTGTTTTCGGTCGCAAACGCACACCGGAACTGGAAGCAGGAAGCCCGGGCGTAACTCAACGACGTCGGCGGCCCGAGCCGTTGGTCACCCCTCCCTCCCTCCCGTCCACAGAAGAACTTCTGCGCGAGATCCGCGAAGCCCAGTCGCTCTATATCTCTGGCGCCGGACCCCGCGATGTGTTCACCCGTCTCATGGAGATCCTCATCGCGATGACGGCCAGTACCACGGGCTTCATCGACCAGGTGCTGCGCGACGAAAACGGCGCATCGTACAGCGAGACCATTGTCAACGCGGGCCTGGTCTGGAACGACAATTTGCGCTTGTTCCCCGGGTATCAGCATTCCACGTCCGTGCAGCAACACACAGCCGTACGTTTTTCCCCGGTCAGCTTCGGCCCGGACACCGGCAGCATCCAACCGCCGGGTCCTCCGGGAAGCGCCATCCTTATCCCTCTCGTTTTCGGTGGAGAACTCGGCGGTATTGCCGGACTCGCGGGAAGGCAAGGAGGATACTCCCCTGCCCTCACGAATGCGCTCGAACCGCTCACGGTCACATGCGCGACGATCATGCGTGCCGTCCGCCGCGATAAGCAGGAACAGATGCACGCGGAGGAAACCAGGCGTCAGGAAGAGACTCTCCGGGCCCTCATTGGCAATATCCCCGGCGCCGTGTATCGTTGCGAAGTGAATTGCCCGTGGCGACTGACCATCATGACCGGCCAGATCCAGAACATCTCCGGGTACCCTCCGTCGGTCTTCCTCCAGGATCGCGCGATGACGTATGCGGACCTCATCCATCCGGACGATCTGTCCCTGGTGGACCGCACGGTCGCCGAAGGAGTGAAAGCCAGGCGCCCGTACCAGATCGAGTATCGCATCATCCACGCTGACGGGTCGATCCGCTGGGTCTTCGAACGGGGAGGCGCCTTCTTCGATCTCGCCGGGAATCCGGAGTGGCTCGATGGAGTCATCATCGACATCACCGACCGTAAACTTGCCACCGATGCGTTGCGCGCCAGTGAAGAAAAGGTCCGTGGCATTCTGAGGGCCGCCCCCACCGGCATCGGGGTCGTCAACGGCCGGGTCTTCCGGGAGGTCAATACCCGCTTGTGTGACATGACCGGATACGCACGCGAGGAGCTGCTCGGACGCAGCTCACGGATGCTGTACGAGAATGATGCGGAATTTGAACGGGTCGGCACGGAGAAGTACGCTGAGATCGCTGCGAAGGGAACCGGGGCCATCGAGACCCGCTGGCAGCGGAAAGATGGCTGCATGATCGACGTCCTCCTCGGGTCCACACCGATCGACCCGGAGGACACGGGCAAGGGTATCGCGTTCACCGCTCTGGATATCACCGAGCGCAAGGCCGCGGATACCCTCATCCAGGTGTCCCTCCGCGAAAAAGAGGTCCTGCTCAAGGAGATCCATCACCGCGTCAAGAACAATCTGCAGATCATCTCCAGCCTGCTCAGCATCCAGATGTCCGGGATCAAAGACGAACCGACCCGGGAACTGTTCCGCGAGAGCCAGAACCGCGTGCGATCCATGGCGCTCGTGCATGAACGGCTCTACCGCTCGGTCACTCTTGCCGAGGTCGATTTCGGAGAGTATGCACGCACCGTGGCATCGCACCTTGTGAACTCCTATGTCCGTTCCGGCATCTCCTGCGCGGTGGAAGCGGACAATATCCGCCTGGGTGTCGACCTGGCAATACCGTGCGGCTTGATACTCAATGAGATCGTTTCGAATGCCCTCAAGCATGCCTTCGCCGGCCGGGACCGCGGCACCATCCGCATCGCCATCCGTAGCGATACGGCCGGTCTCGTAACCCTGCAGGTCGATGACGACGGGATCGGGCACCCGCATGGCGAAGCCTGGGCCTCTGCCTCGTCCATGGGAACCATGCTGATCACCAGCCTCACGGCACAGGTCGGCGGCACGGCGACCATGACCGTCAACAACGGAACACATTACAGCATTCTGATCCCACGGGGGGAATGAGTGACACATGATCACGCGATCATCCACCAGTCGTGGACACGATCCCCGGACCGATCTGTGTGATACCCCCCCCCCCGCCCCCCCCCCCCCCCCCCCCCCCCCGCCCCCCCCCCCCCCCCCCCCCCCCCCCCCCCCCCCCCGCCCCCCCCCCCCCCCCCCCCCCCCCCCCCCCCCCCCCCCCCCCCCCCCCCCCTCCCCCCCCCCCCCCCCCCCCCCCCCCCCCCCCCCCCCCCCCCCCCCCCCCCCCCCCCCCCCCCCCCCCCCCCCCCCCCCCCCCCCCCCCCCCCCCCCCCCCCCCCCCCCCCCCCCCCCCCCCCCCCTCCCCTCCCCCCCCCCCCCCCCCCCCCCCCCCCCCCCCCCCCCCCCCCCCCCCCCCCCCCCCCCCCCCCCCCCCTTCCCCTCCCCCCCCCCCCCCTCTTCCTCCCCCTTTTTCCCCCCCCCCCCTCCCCCCCCCCCCGACCCCCCCCCCCCCCCCCGCCTCCCCCCCCTTCTTTTTCTTCCCGGCCCGGGGCCCCACGACGCGGGGCCTGGAGTTGATGAAGGCACTTTCACTCCAACTCGACGGTTCCCTCCCACGCCTTCGCTTTCCGCTCGAGGGTTCGGCCTGACAGGCCCACCGACCCGCGCCCCCATCCTCTTGGCCAATAGTCGCCATCGTTACGTTTCGCCACCCCCCCGACATGCCGGTTCCAGCGCCTGGGAAGCACTCTGGCTGGCACGATTCATGCAAAAATGTGCACGTATCTCCATGTGCGTTCGCGCACCGAACCCCTGAGGCCCGAATGATGCCGTCGTTCAAGTCGCTGCTGGACACCGTTCCTCTGCCGGTCTTCGCAAAGGACACCAGCGGGCGCTACATCTACTGCAACACGACGTTTGCATCGGAAGTGATCGGACTTCCCGACTCGGCCATCATCGGTAAGACGGTCTTCGACCTCGTGCCGGAGGTACCACAGGAGCACGCTGAACGCTTCCACCGGGCCGACCTTGAACTCCTCAGCCGCCAGACCCCGCATGTCTACGAGTCGCGCCTGCACTACCATGATGGGTCCTCCCATGAGATCCGCTTCCACAAGACCGTGGTCACCGATGAGCACGGCCTTCCCGTCGGCATCATCGGCATCATGATCGACGTCACGGAGCAACTCGCCGTACAGCGATCACTGGTGGAGAGCAAGGCGAAGTACGGGTCGTATGTTGAGAATGCCCCCGACGGCGTCTTCATTGCCGACCGGGACGGAAAGTATCTGGAGGTCAACCAGGCCGCGTGCGAGCTCACAGGGTACCCGCGCGAAGAACTCACAGGCCTGGGCATCCGCAGGCTCCTTGCCGCCGAATCCATGGAGGAAGGCAAACGACATTTCGACCGGCTCATGCGGACGGGGCATTCATCAGGCGATCTGGTCATACAGCGTCGCAATGGATCGAAGATCCGCTTGCAGGTCGATGCCGTCCGGATCGGTCCGAATGAGTTCCTCGGATTCTGCAAGGACCTCTCTCAGCGGCATGCCATGGAGACCCAGCTCCGTGACTCCGTCTCGCTGCTTGCCGCGATCACGTCCGCTGCAGATCTGATCATCACGGCAACCACATGGCGGGACCCCATCGCCAGGGTGCTCTCGTGTGTTGCGACGGCCGCGCGGGCGAGCAGGGCCTGCCTCTTCACCTCGTCGTGCCGTGCGGACAACTCATGGGACCTCACGCTTCAACAGAAATGGATCTATGCCTCATCGGAGAGTTGCTGCCGCAGGGTCCCGACGCACACCCTGCATCTTCCCACACTCGGTCTGCAGCGCTGGATAGATGCATTCACTGCCCACCACACGGTCATCGTCCGCCCGGAGATGACTCCGGTGGACGAACGCACCGCGCTGAACGCGCTCGGTTCCGCATCGAGCGTGATGGTCCCCATCCGGGTCGCCGGCGCATGGTGGGGCATACTCACACTCGATCAGTGCGACAAGGACCGCGCGTGGACGGATCAGGAGGCACACGGGCTACGCATCGTCGCGAATATCCTCGGCACCACGATCGAACGCGAGGAGACGCAACAGGCGCTCGTCCAGCGCTCCGAAGAGCTCTTCGTGAGCCGCAATGACCTCGAACGGCAGACCGCGGAACTCGTCGCCATGAACGCGGACCTCATCCAGGCCAAGGAGCAGGCAGAAGCGGCCACCAGCGCCAAAGCCAATTTCCTCGCGACCATGAGCCACGAGATACGCACGCCCATGAACGGTGTGATCGGGATGACCGGGCTCCTGCTGGAAACACCCCTTGATCCCGAACAGCGTGAATACGCCGAGACGGTCCGCACGAGCGCGAAATCCCTCCTCGGCATCGTCAACGATATCCTGGATTTCTCGCGGATCGAGTCCGGCAAAGTCGAACTGGAAGAGGTCGACTTCGATCTGTCGGCGGCGATCGAAGACTCGGTGGAGTGCATCGCCCCCCGCGCACACGCCGGAGGCCTCGAGGTCGCAGCATTCGTCGATCCGGGCATCCCCCGCCGCGTGCACGGTGACCCCGGGAGGGTCCGCCAGATCCTTCTTCATCTGCTGGATAACGCCGTGAAATTCACCCCCGCCGGCAGCATCGAGATCGTTGCCGATCTTGCCTCCCAACCGGGGGGCGATCCCGTCATACGGTGCGTGGTCTCCGATACGGGGATCGGCATCGGTGCAGAGAAGATCGCGACCCTGTTTGAGGCCTTCAGCCAGGAAGATAACACCGCAACCCGGCGGTATGGCGGGATGGGGCTCGGATTGGCCATGGCTCGCGATCTTGTCCACCTTATGCACGGAGAGATCTCCGTGTCGAGCGAGATGGGATCCGGCTCCTCGTTCGCATTCACCGCGCGTTTTGCACCGGCTGAGAATAACCCGGGCGAGATGGCTTCCCCGCCGGCAAAAAGGACGGACCTCACAGCACTGGTCATCGAACCACTCGAGATGACCCGCCGCGTCCTTGGCGAACAACTCGAACGTCTCGGTATGGCGGTGGACTTCGCTACACACCTGAGTGCGGGTACTGCAGCGGATACCCCGGAGCGCTTGCCCCATTACGATGTCATCTTCATGGAACAGGATGCGGAGGACACCTCCGCGGCCAGTGAACTGCTGCGGATCGAACGCGGCATCATCGCCCATCCACCGATCATCGTCATGGTGGCCCCGGCCGCTTCCATCCAGGACGAACAAGCATCGCATGCCGGTTTCCGGACCCTTTCCCGGCCCGTGCGCAGTTCTGCCCTCCATGAGATCATCGAGGTCGTCGCACTCAATCATGCGGCGATGCTCCAGGACAGCGCTCAACCCGCCGGGCCGATGCCGGAACGTCCAAAATACCGGGTCCTCCTGGCCGAAGACAACATCGTCAATCAGATGGTCGCCTCGAAGCTTCTCGAGAAGCTCGGACACCATGCCGACGCCGTGTCAGACGGACGTGAAGCACTCAGCGCGCTGGCGCAGATCCCGTATGATCTGGTCCTGATGGATTGCGAAATGCCTGAACTCGATGGCTACGAGGCCACACGCCGCATCCGGGACGAAGGGTCCCCCGTGCGATGGCATGGGATCCCGATCATCGCGATGACGGCCCATACGGATCAGGAAGACCGCCAGAAATGTTTGGCTGCGGGGATGGACGAATTCATCAGCAAACCGGTGGATGTACAGACATTGAACGCAACGATCACCCGGGTGATGCTGAACGTGAAGAAACCAGAACGCCGGCAGGCATCCCCTCCCGGCCCTCCGGCCGAGATCTTCGATCTGAACGACCTGATGCGCCGGACCGACTTTGACCATGAACTGGCAGCGGAGATGGTTCAGGCGTTCGTCCCTGATGCGGCACGGAGGTTAATGGAACTCGAGAACGCGTTGACGAAAGGAGACACCGCCTCCGTGGTCCTGACCCTGCACACACTGAAAGGTTCCGCGGGGAATACCGGGGCGGTTGCGATGTCCGGGATCGCACGCGCGCTCGAGGAGGAACTCCGATCGGGGGACGAAGAGAACGCGCGGTACCGCGTAGCCAGCCTACGCGCGGCGTTGGAAGAATTCACCCGTGCGGTCCTTGCTACGGGGATGCATCTCCCGCACGATACCGCTAGTGTTGAGGAGCTGCCGCCCGCTTGAGTGCGGCAACCCTCCGCAGCAACGGCGAGCGGGCGATGTCTGCAGGAGATGTGAAACTATCGCTGACACCCCGGCTCAGATCGCGGCCGACAGCAGTGTACACGGAAGCAACGTACAGCGAGCAGAACAATTTCCGCTCCCGGCGGAGGGTATCCCTGCGGTCGATGTCCGCACCGAGAAGGCGCCGGATGCCGAGCAGAACCGCTTTCCATGTGGCATACTCCTTCCCAAGTTCCTTTTGCGCGACATCCACGAGTTGCTTTCTCTCTCCCGGCGTGATCGCTTCAGTGCTCGCGAACCACTCCACATCACCGTGGTAGCCACGCACGTTCGCAGAGAGCGGCGTGACCACGACCCCCTTCCCCACCGCCTCCAGGACCATGAGCCGTCCATTCCACCAGACCGCAAGTCCGGCATGCGAGTAGGGTGATCCGGTCGCCCAACGGATGACCCGCGAGGCGAGCGACAATCCCCGGTACAGGAGCACATCGCCGTCCTGGATCTGCAATCGGGCCTGGTCGTACGCGATCCGCTCTGGCGCGGTGTGTTTGAATCGGGTTCGGGAACGCATGGGATGCTCCTGGATCGTGAGATGACGGAGTAAGGTGCAAAAACGCCGCAAATTAAGCAACGGGAGCCGGTTGCATCTCTCACAGAAGTTCAGTATCTACGATGGTGTTTCTTTGCGGGCCCAGCAATGGCCCCGTTGTGTTCTCCCACCTGCGCACGATCTCGACACTATGGAGACTCGTATGACCGGCCCCGGCTTCAGAGACCTGCCTGCGGCAGTAAAGGCGGTCCTGATCCTGTTCCTCCTCAAAGCAACTCTGGCTTTCCTCGAACATGTCGTCCCGTTCGTTGCGCCACCCATGCCCTTGCCATTTCAACGGGGGATCTTCGCGTTCGCGGTGCCTACGATCTGCTTGCCGCTGATCCTGTACTGGGTATTCCGCCGCTCACCGGCGACAGGGTATTGGGAAACGGTCGCGTATGTCCCGCTCAGCATCCTGGCAAACGCCATCCTGGTGTTCACGCCCTATTTTCTCGCCCGGCCCATTGGTATACCGGACCCTGATCCGTTTGCCCTTGCCCGCACGTTGGAATTGGGCGGACGTGCACTCACGACCGCGGTCTCGTTGCTGTTGCTCCTGATGGTCCTCCGCCGGCCTGTCCGACGCTGGGTGACACAGAGGGAAGAACTGATCCTCAGCCAACGCTACCCTTCCCGCCGTAGCCCGTCGCTTGCTGAACGTGGCGCGTGGGTCTTGCCGATCGTGTTCGGCATGATCACACCCACCCTGGTCTGGCTCGCGGTCAATGTCGTGGTCGGAGGCACACCGCCGGCGGATGCGCTCATGGACACCATGCTCGAACATCTGAAGGGCCGGGGGCTCCTTCTGGATGTCTTCAGCCTTGTTCCCTTCGTCGCTCTCGCCATCATCAGTCACTACAACGCAGGCCGTGTTCCGGGCATCACCCTCTGGAGTGTCACTCTTGGCGGGATCGTCGGCATCCTCGCTCTCCTTATCCCCGCCTATTGGGTGGCGTGGGACACGATCTATAACGATATCGCCGGCGATGAGAAGACCACCGGCGCTCTTGTCTTCTTCTTTACACCTCTGTATTGCCTCGCCACCATGCTCGGTGGCATGCTGCTCGGATGGGTCGCTGCCCGCATCATGCGCCGCGGTGTGGACGACATCGTCGACGACATCTGACCTTTTCACCGATCATCAGTCAATCCGGACCACCGCATGAATTCGACCGATACCCTCCGGCGCGCAGGAGTCATCCTGTGCGCCCTTCTCACTCTTCCCTCAGCGATGATCAGCGGAACCCCGGGGGAACGCCCGTCGTTCGCACAGATATTCAAGAATGCTGAACCTCGCCTCACCCGCCCATTGCCCACGGTCTCAGGCTGGGCGGATGACGCACACTATCTTGAGGCCCGGCGACCACCTGCAGTCCCGCGACCGGCCACCGTCCTCGTTGATGCAGCCTCGGGATCCGAACAGCCGGGTCCGGACCTTCAGGAATTCGCCAGCGTCCTCGGCACCGATATCGAACCCGGTTCCCATGTGACCTCCGTCCCGTCCCTGGGGGTCTATATCTACAATTCCTCGAACGACCTTTTCTGTCTCGACACACGCGCACGACAACGCACGAGGCTCACCTCGGGGCACGAAAAGGAGCAGACACCCATCATCTCCCCCGACGGCAAACATGTCGCCTTCACCCGGGAGCATGACCTCTTCAGCGTGGAGATCGCGACCGGCAGGGAGACCCGCTACACGTCCGACGGCGCCGAACTCATCTACAATGGCTGGGCGGCGTGGCTGTACTATGAAGAGATCCTCGGCCGCGCGAGCCAGTACCGCGCATTCTGGTGGGCCCCCGATGGCCGCTCCATCGCCTTCTACCGATTCGACGAATCATTGGTGCCGGAATTCCCGATCTTCGTCGCGGACGGAGTGCATGGAAGCATCGAGCACACACGGTACCCCAAAGCAGGAGATCCGAACCCGCGCGTGCGCATCGGCATCGCCGCAGTCGGTTCGGCGACCGTCGTCTGGGCCGACCTTGATGAGACCAGAGATCAGTACTTCGGACCGGTCTGCTGGACACCGGACAGCAAAGCGGTGTTCATTCAATGGATGAACCGGCAACAGGATTCCCTGGTGATCTTCGGTGTCGATCCCCGGAAAGGAACTGCAACGCGGGTGTTGATCGAACATCAGAACTCCTGGGTGGACTGGTTCGAATCCATCCATTTCCTCGACGACAACACCGGTTTCATCGTGCAGAGTGATCGCAATGGCTGGCCCCACCTCTATCTTCACAGCATGTCCGGTGCCCTCCGTACCCAACTGACGGACGGCCCCTGGGCCGTGACGGGTGTGGAAGCCATCGATCAGGTGAACAGGACAGTATTCTTCACCGCCCGGAAAGAAGCATCAACAAGGACGGACCTCTACAGCGTCCGGCTGGACGGCAAGAAATTGCGCCGCCTGACCTTCGGCGAATACACGCACACGGTGAAGGTCTCCCCTCGCGGGAGTTTCTTCACGACACAGTACTCGTCGGTCAGCGAACCTCCCCGACTGGCATTGCTCCGGGGCGACGGCACACTGCTCCGCGAACTCGGCACGAGCAAGACCGACGCCTTCGACACATACGAACTTGCCCTCCCCTCGATGACGACCATTACCACGCCGGACGGGTATGCACTCCCGGCGGTGATCACGCGTCCGTTCGATTTCGATCCATCACGACGGTATCCGGTTCTGATCAGCGTCTATGGCGGCCCGAACGCCGGATCGGTGTTCGATGGATGGAAGTCGATGGGCGGACAGTGGCTCGCGCGTGAAGGAGTGATCCAATTGTCGGTCGACCACCGCGGATCCGGCCATTTCGGAAAGGCCGGTGCGGCGCTCATGCATCGGAAGCTGGGCACGTGGGAAATGTATGACTACATTGCGACTGTCGCATGGCTCCGCGCCCAGCCATGGGTGGACAGCACGCGCATCTGCATCACCGGAGGGAGTTACGGTGGATATGTGACCGCACTCGCCCTCACCGCCGGTGCCGGCTACTTCACGCACGGGATCGCCGAGTACTCCGTGACCGACTGGCAACTGTACGACTCCCACTACACGGAGCGGTATATGGATACTCCGGCCGAGAATCCGGAAGGATACCGCGAGGCATCCGTGATGACCCACGCACACAAGTATCACGGCGTCATGCGCCTCGTTCATGGAACTTCGGACGACAACGTGCACATGCAGAACACGATCCAGCTTGTGGACACACTGGAAGACATGAACAAGGAATTCGAACTGATGCTCTACCCCGGCGGGCGGCACGGATGGGGAGGGGCCAAGGCGATCCACCTCCGCACCGACACCTATCGCTTCTACTATGAACACCTGATACGGAAACCGTTCCCGGAGGAACTCTTCAAGACTCTGGACGTGGCGTCGATGCGCAGAAGGCCGTAGGGAACGAGGCAGCGGACAGCCCGGCAGGAGGATGAAGGCAGGAGGATGGAACAGAAGCGGGGATGAGAGAAGCTCTCATCCCCGCCGTGCTTTTGTGGAACCGTACGACAAAACCCTCAGCGCTTCCCCTTCTTCTTTGCGGCCTTCTTTACCTGCTTTGGCGCCGCCTTCTTTTTCGCTACGCCCTTCTTTGCGCTCTTCTTCGGCGCCTTCCGTGCCGGGGCCTTGGCCACCTTCTTTCCTGCCCAGTTCTCCGGCCGCAGCGAGCGGACCGTAGCGCCGGCTTTCCACATCTCCATCGTGCGCCACTCGTCCAGCTCACTCTCGAGCTTCTCGCGATAGTCGGCCGCACCACAGGTATCCAGCGTGCGTTTTGCCTCCGCACCGGTCCTCACGCTCCTGTACAGCTCTTCCATCACAGGCCGCGTCGCAGCTTCGAACTTCTTCGCCCAGTCGAGGGCACCGCGCTGCGCCGTCGTGCTGCAGGCGCCGATCATCCAGTCCACGCCATTCTTCCCCATCAGGGGGTAGAGGCTCTGGGTGGATTCCTCCACGGTCTCATTGAACGCTTCGCTCGGTGAATGTCCCATGGCACGCAGCACATCGTACTGCGCCTTCATCATCCCGGCGATCGCACCCAGCAAAACACCCCGCTCGCCGGTCAGGTCGCTGTAGACCTCGTTCTCAAACGTCGTCGGGAACAGGTAACCGGAGCCGATCGCGATGCCGAGCGCAATGACGCGTTCACGCGCACGGCCCGTGGCATCCTGATGAACGGCGAAGCTGGAATTGATGCCGCTGCCGGCGAGGAAGTTCGCGCGCACCGTCCGCCCGGCACCTTTCGGTGCCACAAGGACCACATCCACCGACGGAGGCGGCACCACGCCGGTCTGCTCGCGGAACACCACGGAGAAGCCGTGGGAAAAGCTGAGCGCCTGGCCTTCGCGCAGGCACGAGGCAAGCTTCGGCCACTGCTCCTTCTGTCCGGCATCCGACAGGAGGTATTCGATCACCGTGGCCCGCGAAGCGACCTCCTCGATCGTCTCGAACAGATTCTTCCCCGGCACCCAGCCATCCGCGATCGCATCCTTCCAGCCACGGCCGCCCTTCCTCTGCCCGATGATGACCTTGATCCCGTTGTCGCGCAGGTTCATGCCCTGTCCCTGCCCCTGAGGGCCATAGCCCAGGATGCCCACCACCTCATTCTTCAGAACCTGTCGTGCGCGTGCCAGAGGCATTTCTTCACGGGTGACGACCTCTTCCTGCACGCCGCCGAAGTCCATGATTGCCATTGCTGTAACTCCTTTTGATGGTGTAAGGGTAAACGATCTCCGGCCCGTGTGGCCGTCTTCAAACCTGTGCTACGCTCTTCTGGATCACTTCGAGGATACTCTCCGCAACGTCACGCGTCGAGGCCTTCCCGCCCAGATCGGGCGTGAGGATGCCCCTGTCCAGCGTGACGTTGACCGCATCTTCGATGCACCCGGCCTCCGCTTCGAGCCCCAACGAATGCCGCAACAACAGCGCAGCGCTGAGGATCGTGCCAACGGGATTGGCGATGCCCTTCCCTGCGATGTCGGGGGCCGACCCGTGGATCGGTTCGTACAGTCCGGGGCCTCCGGCACCGATCGATGCTGACGGCAGCAACCCGAGGGAGCCGGCAATGACCGCCGCTTCATCCGTCAGGATGTCGCCGAACATGTTCTCCGTGACCACGACATCGAACGACGCCGGCGCAGTGACAAGGCGCATCGCTGTTGAATCCACAAGCATGTTCTCGAACGCCACATCCGGAAAGTCCTTCGCGACCTGGCCGGCAACCTTCCGCCAGAGGCGAGAGCTCTCCAGCACGTTGGCTTTGTCCACCGATGTCACCTTTCGCTTCCGGTTCCTCGCGAGCGTGAAGGCAAGCCGCACGACGCGCTCGACCTCGGGCGCGGAATATTCCAGGGTGTCCACCGCATGCTCGACGCCTTTGACCATGCGGGTCTCCTTCGGCTTGCCAAAGTACAGGCCGCCGGTCAGCTCCCGCACCACAAGCATATTCACCCCCGCAAGGAGCTCCGACTTCAGCGGCGAAGCCTCGGTCAGCGATGGATGAGGCGCCACAGGGCGCAGATTCGCGAACACCCCCAGATGCTTCCTGAGCGCGAGGAGCCCGGTCTCCGCACGGATCTCGGGCTTCACATTGTCCCACTTCGGCCCGCCCACGGCACCCAGGAGCACCGCCGACGAGGAGGCACATGCCTTCAACATCTCCTCGGTCGCAGGCACCCCGTACGCGTCTATCGACGCTCCGCCGAACGCGTACTCGGTGAAGGTGAACACATGTCCATACAATGAGGCGATGGTGTTCAGCACCTTCACCGCTTCACGGATGATCTCGGGTCCGATGCCGTCGCCCGGCAGAACAACGATATGCGCGTTCATGCCTTGCCTCCTGCTGCCACGCGCGCCTGTTCGAACGCGGTGATGGCCGGTTCGTGCTTGAGAATGTACCCGAGTTCATCGACACCCTGCAGCAGACAGGTGCGTGCGAACGGGTCGATCCGGAACGATGCTGCGCCTCCCGGCCAGGTGATCGTCTGCGCTTCCAGGTCTGCGGTAACCTTCGCATCGCTTGACCCGAGGGCATGCAATGAGGCGCAATCCGCCGCGCTCAGGGCTATCGGAAGGATCCCGTTCTTCAGTGCGTTGCCGCGGAAGATATCAGCGAATGAGGTGCTGACGACCACGCGGATCCCGGCGCCCTTGAGCGCCCACGGAGCGTGCTCACGCGACGAGCCGCATCCGAAGTTGTCGCCGGCGATCAGGATCGCGGCGCCGGTACGGTCCGGACGGTTCAATGCGAAGTCGGCCCGCGGCGATCCATCCGGGTTCCTCCGGAAATCCTCGAACGCATGCTCGCCGAGCCCCGCACTGTCGGTGATCTTCAGGAAGCGGGCAGGAATGATCTGGTCGGTGTCGATATTGTCCGCAGGCACAGAGGCCACGATCGATGTGATCGGCCGGAAGCTTCCGGCCCCTGCGGTGTGTGCAGTGGTACTCATGCCATACTCCTTACATCGGTCAATGTTCCTGTGACGGCGGACGCGGCCGCGGTGAGCGGCGACGCAAGGAATGTCCGGCTTCCCCTGCCCTGCCTGCCTTCGAAGTTGCGGTTGCTCGTGCTCACGGCATACTGACCGGCCGCCACTTCATCGCCGTTCATCGCGATGCACATCGAACATCCGGGTTCACGCCATTCAGCACCGGCTTCACGGAAGATGCGGTCCAGGCCCTCGGCTTCCGCCTGCCGCTTCACAGCACGGGAACCCGGAACAACAAGCATCCTGACACCCTTCGCGACGGAACGGCCCTTCAGGACCGACGCGGCAGCCCGCAGGTCGGAGATGCGCCCATTGGTGCAGCTCCCGATGAACACCACCTGGATCGGCTGCCCCAGCACCGCCTGACCGGCCGTAAGCCCCATATAGTGCAACGCATTCTTCAGAGTACTCTTTCCTGATGCATCCGCCACCTGTTCGGGATCCGGGATCCGCCCGGTCACCTGCACGCCCATACCGGGGTTCGTACCAAAAGTGACCATCGGGGCCAGTTCACTCACATCCAGCGAGATCGTATGATCGTACTGCGCACCCGGATCGGTGAGCAATGCACGCCAGAGTGGTACGCTGGCCTCCAGTTCGGCCTTGTCGATGCCACGTTCCGCAAGATACGCGAACGTGACTTCATCCGGAGCGACCATGCCTGCCCGGGCACCGCCTTCGATCGACATATTGCACAGGGTCATCCGCTCTTCCATGGTGAAGTTGCGGACCGTTGAACCGGTGTATTCAAAGACGTATCCCGTTCCGCCGCCGACGCCGATCTTCGCAAGAAGCGCGAGGATCACATCCTTTGCCGTGACACCCTTCTGCAGTTTCCCCTCGATCCGCACTTCTGCCGTCCTGGGGCGCTGCTGCAGCAGGCACTGCGTGGCAAGCACATGCTCCACCTCGCTCGTCCCGATCCCGAATGCCAGCGCACCGAACGCACCATGGGTCGATGTGTGGCTGTCGCCACACACGATGGTCATCCCCGGCCTCGTGAACCCCTGCTCGGGTCCGAGGACGTGCACGACACCCCCATCGTGGCTCTTCGATCCGAAGAGCCGGATGCCCGATTCCGTAGCGTTCTTCTCAAGCGTCGCGATCTGTGCAGCGGCGAGCGCGTCGGGCACCGCATTGGCGAGCGTCGGGATGCTGTGATCGACGGTTGCCACGGTACGCTCGGGACGGCGTACGGTGAGGCCCCGTCTCCGGAGGCCCGTGAAGGCCTGCGGCGAGGTCACCTCATGGACCAACTGGAGATCGATATAGATCAACGTCGGGGCGCCGGGTTCCGAGGCTACCACGTGGGTGTCCCAGATCTTCTCAAACAGTGTTCGTGGTGCTGTTGCCGTACTCACGCAGTGGCCTCCATCTCAACTTTTGCCTGTTCTTTTTTCCGTGTCAGGGACGCCTGCGACCGGTTCAGAGCCTCGATGTACGCCTTCACGCTCCCCGTGATGACGTCCGTGCTCACCGCGCGACCGTTGAACAGTACGCCGTCGAATTCCACGCGGACGAACGCCTCGCCGACGGTGTCATGTCCATAGCTCACGGACTTCACCGAGTATTCCGTCAGTGTGCCGGCAATGCCGGTCACCCGCTCGATCGCCCGGTACGCGGCGTCCACCGGCCCGTCGCCCGTCGCCGAGTCGACCATGCGCGCTTCGCCGCGGCGGAGTTCCACGGTGGCTGTCGGCCGCACGCCGGTTCCGCTGCTCACATGCAGATTCTCCAGATGATAGTACGAATCGAGTTCCACCGGCCGGTCATCCAGGATCGCGACAAGCTCCTCATCGAAGACCTCTTTCTTCTGATCGGCGATCGCGGTGAACTCTTTGTACGCACGCTCCAGCTCATCCGGGGCCAGCGTGTATCCCAGATCGGCATACCGCTGCTTCAGCGCATGCCGGCCCGAATGTTTGCCGAGGACCAGCGTACTGTGTTTGATGCCCACCGATTGCGGGGTCATGATCTCGTACGTGATCGCGCTCTTCAGCATGCCGTCCTGATGGATGCCGGCCTCATGCGCGAAGGCATTCGCGCCGACAATGGCCTTGTTCCGCTGCACCATCATGCCGGTCAGGCTGCTGAGCAGGCGGCTGGACCGCAGCAGTTCTTCACTCACCACGCCCGACTCCACGCCGAGGTATTCACCACGGGTCTTCAGCGCCATCACGATCTCTTCGAGCGCGGCATTGCCTGCCCGTTCACCGATCCCGTTCACCGTGCACTCGATCTGCCGGGCCCCGTTCTGAAGCGCGGCCAGGGAGTTCGCCACGGCAAGTCCCAGATCGTTATGGCAGTGCGTGCTCAGGATCACCTTCTCTATCCCTGCCACACGGGCACGGATATCACGGAACATGTTCCCATACTCCTCGGGGACCGCATACCCCACCGTATCGGGAAGATTGATGACGGTTGCGCCCGCAGCGATGGCCGCCGCGACGACCTCGGCCAGGAACCCGATATCGCTCCGGGACGCATCCTCGCACGAGAACTCGATCTCAGGACAGAGCGAGCGCGCATGGCGTACCGCCACATCCACATCCTTCAGCACCTGTGCATGCGACCTGCGGAGCTTATGGGCAAGGTGGATCTCCGACGTGGCAATGAACGTATGAATGCGTGGCCTGCGGGCATGCGACAACGCTTCCCACGCCCGGTCGATATCGCCCGCGACCGCGCGGCATAACCCCGCCACCGCGGCGGTCTGAACGACACCCGCGATCTCGCGCACGGCCTCAAAGTCCCCCACCGACGCGATGGGGAATCCTGCCTCGATCACGTCCACGTGCAATTGCTCGAGCTGTGCCGCCATCCGGAGCTTCTCCCCCAGATTCATGCTGCATCCCGGGCTCTGCTCACCGTCGCGGAGCGTCGTATCGAATATGAATACCTTGTCCTCGCTCATGGTCCTACCTTTCAATGACATCGCTCGTGCATGGTCCATCGACGTTCGTGCGTCACACATCTCCCTGGAACTCGCGCTTCATCGCGACACGGCCGGTGCGCGCGATCTCTTTGATCGCGAACGGCTTCAGCATCTTGATGAACGCATCGACCTTCAGCCGGCTTCCCGTGGCTTCCAGGGTGAGTGTCTTCACACTGATGTCCACCACCTTGGCGCGGAAGATCTCGGCGATCTGCATGATCTCCGAACGCGTGTCCGCGGTCGTTGCCACCTTGATCAGCACGAGCTCACGGTCCACGAAACTGTCGTAGGTGAGGTCCACCACCTTGATCGTGTCGATGAGCTTGTGGAGCTGCTTCGTGATCTGCTCGATGATCGGATCGTCCCCCTCGGTCACGACCGTCATGCGGGAGACGCTCTCATCCTCGGTGGGCCCGACGGTGAGACTGTCGATGTTGTACCCCTTGGCGGCGAACAATCCGGAGATGCGGTTGAACGCACCGAACTTGTTCTCCACCAGGATGGAGATCGTATGCTGCCTGCGCGGGACCGATGGTGTGGTGGTCTGCCGGCGGGAATTAGCGGACGGGGGCTGGGACATGGGATTCCTTTCCGGCGAATGCTCGCGCGCCTTTATATTGGACCGTGGTGGCACCGTTGCCAGGAACGGCAGGGATATCCAGCATCTCATTGACCGTCTGCCCCGCGGGGATCATCGGGTACACGTTGTCTTCCTGGGCGACCACGAATTCGACGAAGATCGGCCCTTCATTGTAGGCCAGGGCGCGTTCCAGCGCCGCATCCGCCTCCTCGGGGGTGGTGGCTCGCAAGGCCGGACATCCATGGGCGTCGGCAAGCTTGACAAAATTCGGGCTGGCCATTTCCACATGCGAGTACCGGCGGCGCCAGAACAATTCCTGCCACTGGCGCACCATCCCGAGGAATCCGTTGTTGATGACGAACACTTTCACGGGAAGCTTGTGCTGCACGATCGTTGTCAGTTCCTGCGAATTCATCTGGAACCCGCCGTCGCCGCTGATGGAGATCACCGGCAGATCGTTCCGCCCGAAGGCAGCACCCATCGCCGCAGGCAACGAGAACCCCATGGTCCCGAGGCCGCCGGAAGTGATGTGCGTGCGGGTGTGCATCCAGGTGAAGAACTGCGCCCCCCACATCTGATGCTGGCCAACGTCGGTGACGATCACCGCGTTACCGCCCGTGAGCTCACCGAGCCTCCGGAAGACGTGCTGGGCGCGAAGCTCGGAACCCGCCTGATACCGGAGAGGATGCTCCTCCTGCCAGGCGCTGATCGTTTCGCACCACGCCGCGGTCTGCAGGGGATGGACGTGATCCATCAACCCCCTCAGCACGTTCTTCACATCGCCCACGATAGGCACATCGACGCGCACGTTCTTGGAGATCGCTGCAGGATCGATGTCGATGTGAATGATGGTCGCTTGCGGAGCGAACTCCTCCACCTTTCCCGTCACGCGGTCGTCAAATCGCGCGCCGACCGCGATCAGGCAGTCGGACTCATGCACCGCCATGTTCGAAAACCACGTACCGTGCATCCCCAGCATCCCCATGGCGAGCGGATCCGATTCCGGAAAGGCACCCAGTCCATGGAGCGTGGTGGTCACCGGGCAGTTCAGCTTCCGGGCAAAGGCCGTGAGCTCGTCCGAAGCGCCCGACTGGATCACGCCGCCGCCGACGTACAGGACCGGGCGCACGGAGTTGTTGATGACCCCCGCGGCCTTGCGGATCTGCTTATCATGCCCCTCCACGATCGGATTGTAGCTCCGGAGCGAGACGGACGTCGGATAGTGGAACGGGGCTTTCTGCGCCATGACATCCTTCGGGAGGTCGACCAGCACGGGGCCCGGACGCCCGCTGGTGGCGATGTAGAAAGCCTCCTTGATCGTGCGTGCAAGCTCACTCACGTCGCGCACGATATAATTGTGCTTCGTGATCGGACGCGTGATGCCCGCGATGTCAGCTTCCTGGAACGCATCGTTGCCGATCAGGTGCAAGGCCACCTGTCCGGTGAACACCACCAACGGGATCGAATCCATATAGGCATCGGCGATGCCCGTCACCGTGTTCGTCGCACCGGGACCGGAGGTCACCAGGACAACACCGGGCTTCCCCGTCGCTTTGGCATAGCCTTCCCCGGCATGGGTCGCACCCTGCTCATGGCGCGTCAACACGTGCTTGATGTCGGAGATGTCGTGAAGCGCGTCGTACACACCGATCGTGGCGCCGCCGGGATAGCCGAACACGACCTCCACCTTCTCCTCGATCAGGGACCGGACGAAGATCTCCGCACCGTTCATGATCGTACCCGGCGCAGGCTTCGCTTCGTTGCGTGTCTGTGGCGTCATCCTTCCTCTCCTCTCGTGAGTAGTGAACTGTCTCATCCGACCTCTGGTCCCGGCCCTCATCGCGGCCGGGGCACTGCCCTGACGCTACAGGTCCGTGACCGCACCCTTGCTGCTGGTGGTCACAAGCCGGGCGTACTTTGCAAGCACACCGCGCTGGTACCGCGGTGCGGGTGCCTGCCATGCCGCACGACGCTTCGCAAGTTCTCCCTCGGACACATGAACGGTCAGCTCGAGCGTCGTTGCATCGATGGTGATACTGTCATTCTCGTTCACCAGAGCGATGGTCCCGCCGACCGCTGCTTCCGGGGCAACATGCCCCACGACAAGGCCGTAGGTCCCACCCGAGAACCGTCCATCCGTGATCAGGCCCACGGCATCGCCGAGCCCGGCACCGATGATCGCCGATGTCGGTGCGAGCATCTCCCGCATGCCCGGACCGCCACGCGGGCCTTCATAGCGCACGACCACCACATCCCCTTTCGTCACTCTTCCATCGAGGATCGCCGCAAGGCAAGCCTCTTCAGAGTCGAACACACGGGCGGGCCCCGTGATCTTCGGGGATTTCACGCCGGTGATCTTGGCCACCGCCCCTTCCGTGGCAAGGTTCCCACGAAGGATGGCAAGGTGCCCCTGGGTGTACATCGGATCGGACCACTGATGGATCACCTCCTGCCCCGCCGGCGGCGCCGACGGCACCTTCGCGAGGATCTCTGCAACGGTCTGACCGGTGATGGTAAGGCAGTCGCCGTGGAGGAGCCCGCGGTCAAGGAGCATCCGCTCCACCATCGGCACACCCCCCGCCTTGTGGAACTCCGTGACCACAAAGCGACCGGAAGGCTTCAGATCGCACAGGACCGGCACGCGTTTCCTGATCACCTCGAAATCATCAATCGTGAGGGGAACATCCGCGGCATGGGCAATGGCAAGGAGGTGGAGGACGGCGTTCGTCGATCCGCCGAGCGCCATGACCACGGCAATGGCATTTTCAAACGATGTGCGGGTCAGGAGCTGACGCGGAAGGATCTGCTTCTCGATCGCACGGGCAAGCGCGGTCGCGGACGCGGCGGTGCTTTCGGCCTTCTCGGCATCCTCCGCGGCCATCGTGGAGCTATACGGCAACGAGAACCCCATCACCTCGATCACGGACGACATCGTATTTGCGGTGTACATGCCACCGCACGCGCCCGCACCCGGACAGGCGTGGCGTTCGACATCCATGAGCTCTTTCTCATCGATCTTGTGCGCACTGTACTGCCCTACCGCCTCAAACGCACTCACGATGGTCAGGTCGCGGCCATGGAGGTGACCGGGCTTGATGGTGCCGCCATACACAAAGATAGCGGGGATGTTCAAACGCGCGAATGCGATCATGGCACCCGGCATGTTCTTGTCGCATCCGCCCAGTGCCAGCACACCATCCATGCACTGCGCGCGACAGACCGTTTCGATCGCATCGGCGATCACCTCACGCGACACGAGAGAGAGCTTCATCCCCTCCGTGCCCATGTAGATCCCATCGCTCACCGTGATCGTGCCGAAGACCTGCGGCATGGTCCCCGCCTGGCGAAGGGCATCCTGTGCCCGGTTCGCCAGCTCATTGAGCCCGACGTTGCACGGCGTCAGGGTACTGTACCCGTTGGCAACGCCGACGATCGGCTTGGAGAAATCATCATCGTGGAAGCCGACGGCACGGAGCATCGCACGATTGGGGGAACGTTCCACCCCCCTGGTGATCGTCTCGCTCTTGCGGGGTGTCTGTCCGGGTGTTGTCATTGCTCATCATCCTCTTGGTTAGGCAAAACACATGCATCTACCGTCTGCCAGAGGCGGACCGTGCAAGACCGTTGGTATCAGTGGAGCGTGGGCGGTGTGTGCTGGTCGACCTCTGGCGTCCGGGCTACAGAATAAGACCCAGAGCTAGCAGGTTACCCAGTAGAAGCAGAAAAGTGCTCACGAAAATGGACGGACGACCGCCGCTGCTCCAGGAGTGGCGAGCATGGGAAGTGTCGATATGGCGGGTAGTGTCCATGGCGTGTATGTGTTAATAAATATAGGAAAATCGTACCCCATGTCAAGTGAAATCAGAGTCAACACGCCATTGACTTTCATATTCTGTATGTTTAATATTTTCTGAACGTTCCAATTCTTCAGAGACTCTCCCTATGGATACCCGCCAGCAGAGCTTCGTGACCGCCTTCGGCAATCTCGCCGTCTCCTCCGGATTCAAACGTCTGCACGGACTCATCATCGGACTGCTCTTGTCAAGTCCGAGCCCGCTCTCTCTCGACGAGATCGCCGCGCAATTGAATCGCAGTAAGGGCCTCATGTCCGAAACGACACGCCGCCTGCAATCCCTTGGCTACATCAAAAAGGCCGACGGCCCGGTGAGCCGGAAGGATTATTACATCGCCGACCCGGACCTGTTCATCAGTGTCTTCCGCGACAGCGTTGTGGCCGTCAGGAGAAACGCCGAGATGGCACAGAAATTCCTGGATGAACTCGAAGGGGTCCGATCGAAGGATGTCGCCCGCTGGAAAGAGAACCTGCGCGTGATGGATGTGTTCTACAACCGGCTCATCATCCATCAGGCGAAGTTCGAACAGGATTGGAACGAGTTGAGCAGGAGCACGCGATAACCGTCACCGCGCACAAGCGCAAACCGCACTCCTGGTCATCCATGTGTACAACGAAGGTGCTGGAGGTCCCATGTCCACCCCATTCTCGGGTGCTGCCGCAGGCGCGGCAGCCGCAGCCAAACGCCGCCGTGAACAACAGGAGGAAGAAGATATGACCGGCTACACGACCGATGACGTTCATGGGTGGGAGTTCAAGATCGTCCGTTCCATGTTCGGCAGCTTCAGGGATCCGGAGAAAGTGCGCCGGCTGCTCGAAGAAGAGGCGCGCGCAGGCTGGGAATTGATCGAGAAATTCGACGACAGTCGCATCCGCCTGAAGCGCCGCACCGAGAGGCGCTCGAACGATGCCATGCTCGGCTACGATGCCTACCGGACGACCTATGGGATACCCGAATACGTGATCCCCATCGCCATCCTCGGTGCGATAGGGCTTGGCATTCTGATCGCCCTCCTGTTCGCCAACCGCTAGGGGGACCGCCGCTCGTGTTCCGGCTGCCGTTGCACGATCACGATCGTGATATCATCTGACCGCGCTGCACCGCGCGTATGCGCGGCGATGGCAGCCAGAATCCTCTCCAGCATGACCTCCGGCGCTGCTCCACGCATGCTGCTCAGTAACGCGTGCAGCCGGTCGTGTCCGAACATGACACCCTCCGGGTCCATCGCCTCCGGTATCCCATCCGTGTATATGACGATGGCATCCCCGGGCGCAAGCTGATAGGACTCACTGGTGTAGTCGAACCACTCCAGCATCGCGAGCGGCGGCCCACCCGAGGAAAGGACCGCATCGTTGCCATCGGCCCGCACCACGAACGGATGCTCCTGGCCGGCATTCGCATACTCGAACGTGTGCCCCTGCGGATCGAGGACGCCCAGGATGAGTGTCGCAAATTTCTTGGGGCTCGTGCTCCGGTGCAGCAGGGTGTTGGCGCGTCCCAGGCATGCACCCGGTGACACCGAGGCCAGGACCTGTCCCCGCAATGTGGCCTGCAGGTTCGCCATCAGGAGCGACGCCGGGAGTCCTTTGCCGGACACATCCCCGACACACACCGCATACGATCCCCCTCCCGTTTCCAGAAAATCGAAGTAGTCTCCTCCCACTTCCTGAGCCGGAATATTCCGCCCCGCCAGAAGATACCCCTCCACCTGTGGTGCGTGGTGCGGCAGAAGATCGCTCTGGATCCGCGCAGCAAGCCGGACCTGCTCCTGGATCCTGGCAAGGTCCTTCTCTGTCTCAACCAGACGCGCATTCTCCAGAGAGATGGCGATCTGCCCGGTCAACAAATGCAACAACTCACGGCGGTCGGCACTGAACGAACCCCGGACCTGATCATTCTCGAGGTACAGAAGCCCCTGCACGGCACCATGGTGCACAACAGGCATGCAGAGCAACGATAACGGATGATGCTCTCTCAGATACCCATCCCCCGCGAAACGCATATCAGCGACGTCCTTCTGTAACGTCACGGCCTCCCCGGTGCGCGCCACGAAGCGCGCTACCGACCCTGCATACAGGACCTCGTGTTCCAACCCGCCCGCGCGCACGCGCATGGCACCTCCGGCAAATCCTTCTGCCTCGGGCACGAGCACAGTGCCATCCACGCGCACGTAGAGGCCACGGCTCGCTCCGGCGTTCTCCATGACGACCTTGAGCAGCCGTTCCAATGCGCGTTGGAGGACGATCTCCCCTGAGATCGCCTGAGAGGCTTTCAGCACCGTTGTAAGGTCAAGCGACTCCTGGCCCGTCTCGATCGTTGTGGTCCCCACCGTGGTTCCGCTGCGGGTCGACCTCGGCACGCTGTTCTCATGTCCCGTAAGCGTGAGTGCTTTGGATCGCGCTCCCCACCGCGCATACGCGGCGCGCGCACGTTCCCGGTAAGCGTCAGCGAGGACGCCGTGCCCCTCTTCCCGGTGAAGATAGGCAGCGTTCTCGGCGGCGAGAGCGACAAGCTGCGGAAACCCGTGTTCCTCCGCGGTCACCGCTGCCTTTTCGTAGCACCGCGCGGCCCGGGCAGGATCGCCGCTCAACCGGAACGACTCGGCCTGAACGAGAAGTGACCGGGAAAGGAAGTTCTCCGGCGCCCCGGCTGCCCACATCGCAAGACGTTTGCGGGCTTTCCGGAAGAGCCGAACCCGCTGACCGTTGCGCTGGCTTGCCGGCAACCCGGCGATCGCCAGGGCGGTATACAGCCAGTAGTCCGGCTCGATCACCTGCCCGGTCATCGCGTAGAGAATGGCCTGCATCCGTTCTGCGATCTCCGTCGCCTCCTGATAGGAACGGCAGAGGACGGCGACATGGAGTTTCAATATCCAGTACCACGTCCGGGCCGGTGCGAAACTCGACTGCTCGAGCCAGTGGACGTACTCTTCTTCATTCCATTCCGGGGAGCCAAACGCAAGAGGATGGGAGGTCTCGCCGCGCAGGGCACGGCAATAGTGTTGCGCGCAGACGAAGTAGGGGGTGATATCCTCATACTGGATGGCGCTGGTGAACCGTCCGTACTCCTCCGCACCGGTAGCCACCGTCTCCAGCGATGCCCCACCGATGACCGCCAGCATGGTCCGCTGGGTGAGCGCATAGGATGCATAGTGAAGATCGCCCGACCCCATCGCGCTTGTATAGCATTCATCAAGGTACCGGTGATTGGTCCGGAAAGGCTGTCGCCAGTGATTCAGCAGGCACGCCATGAGGAAATAGCAGCGGCCGCGGAGGAAGGGGCTGTGTGCCCGGTCGATCAACCGCAGACTCAGCTCGCCGAATTCCCGCGCCCTTCGGTAGTCCCCGAATCCCGCGCCGACGAACAGTCCGTAGATCGCATAGGCGTACGCCGACTCGTCGCTGTTCCCGTACCGGAGCGTCAGGTTCATCATGGTACCCACGACGTAGCCCGAGAACTCCGGGCTCTCGGAATAGGCGATGTTCATCAGGGAGATCAGGATCCCGAGTGCGATCCGGGGTTCTTCCTTCTTCATCAGTGGTGCATCGAACAACTCGTCGGGAGTGCGCCCGATGAGCCGGAGCCGGGCATTCATGATCTTCGCCGCCACCGCGGCCGGACCCGGATCCCGTGGCAACGAAACGCCCACAAGGCGCAATCCCTCCATCGCCGCTCTGATCGCGTCCTCCCGCCGGGATGCATGGATGTAGAAATCCACCCGGGCCCGGTGAATACGAGCCCGTTTCAGCGGAGACCGGACCATCTCAAGGATCGCTGCAAAGTATGCCTCCGCTTCGGCGAACTTCCCGGTTGCATAGGCACATACCGCAGCTGCCGTATAGACTTCCTGCACCACATCGGTATCCGTTTCCCATTCGGCATCGACAATGGACCGCACGGCATTCGCATAGAACGTGTGCGCGGAAGCGAAGGCGGACGATCCCCGGGCACGCTTACCCGCAAGGATGTTCAAGCGCCTGCGCGTCAGTGCCGCCTGGACGCCGCGGTCCGCTTGCTCGCCATGGTTCAGGTGGGCCGCGATCTCAAAGAGCCTGTCGCTTTCCCCCACGTCGGATGTTCTCTGAAGAAGGAGCATGCCGATCGTGAGATGGATCCGCGCCCGCTCCATGTCCGTCACCAAACCGAGCGCGGCCTCTCTGACCCGGTCATGAGAGAACCGATACCGCACATCAGCGAAGTGCTCGGGCACGTTCCGGACCAGTGGTGCGTCCTCGTGAGCCGACCGCACGTAGCGGTATTCCCCTCCGACGGGAACGATAAGTCCGTCCCGCAGCACGGGCCAGAGCAGATCATTCGCTTCTTCAAGCGATCGGCCGGACACCCCGGCGATGATATCGAGACTGAAGACGCTCCCCTCACACGCCGCCGCCGCCAGCAATGCCTGCGAGTCAACGGATAACACACGGAGACCCTGCGTGAGATGGCGCGCAACGTTCTCCGTGACGGTCGTCTCCTGCAATCGCTGCACATCCCACCCCCACCGCCGTGTCACACGATCACGCCGGAGATTCCCATTCTCGTACAGCGAGGTCAGGAAGAGATTCACGAAGTGCGGGTTGCCACCGGTGCGCACATGAACCAACCGGGCAAGCTGAGTACTCTCCGATGCGTCGCAACCGAGGGTTTCCGACAACATCAGCGTCAGATCCCGTTCATCGAGTGCTCCCAGGCTGCAGGTGATCGGGATGATGCCGGCATGATCTGCGGACTCCTGCATCCGTTCCAGAAGACCTGCCGTTTCAGGATCGCCGGTGCGCACAGCAGCAACGAGCATGAGCGCGCGGGGCCGGGCATCCACCAGGAGGTGCCCCAGCAGGTCGAGGGTGGACTGATCGGCCCACTGGAGGTCATCCAGGAACAGGACGAACGGCCGGCCCGGCCGGCCAACGACGTGAAGAAAATCCAGGATGACCCCACGAAAGCGATTCTGCGCCTCCACAGGCGGAAGGTCCTGCACGGGCGACTGAGAACCCAGCAGCATTTCCATTTCCGGAACCAGGTCGGTCAGGATGCGGGCATTGTCCCCCGCCGCATGCAGGATCGACAGGCGCCAGTCCAGGATCTCGGTTTCGGAAGAAGCCAGCACGTAGCGCACGAGCTCGCCAAAGGCCTCGACCAGTGCCGCAAAGGGAACGTCGCGTTTCAGCGGATCAACACGGCCCGCCACGAAGAGACCTTGATGCTCAACAACGGCTGGGTAGAGTTCCTGGACGAGCCTCGACTTCCCAACGCCTTCTTCCCCTTTGAGCAGGCACAAGACGCTCGCACCTCCCGCGCATCGCGTGAAACCGTCCAACAGGACCGCGCGCTCCGCGTCTCTTCCGTACAGGCGTGCAGGGACCAGCAGCCGGTCGGACGCATCCGCGGACCCGAGGTCGAACGCATCGATGCGCCCCTCCTGCTTCCACTGCTGGAGGCACCTCTGCAGGTCCGCCACAAGTCCATCGGCTGTCTGGTATCGATCCTCCGCAGCCTTTTCGACGAGTTTCATCACGATCCCGGACAACGGCGACGGGATGTCTGCATTCAGTTCATGCGGCACCGGCACGGCCCGTGCGAGATGCTGGTGGACCAACGCGAGGGCATCATCCGACTGGAACGGGCGCCACCCGATCAGCAGCTCATACAGTGTGATCCCCAGCGAATAGAAATCCGTCCGGTAATCCACGGACCGGTTCATGCGCCCGGTCTGTTCCGGTGAGATGTACGCCAGCGTTCCTTCAAGCAGGTTCGGGTTGCCACGCTGTGCTTCTTCGGCCTTCAACGTGGAAGCGATCCCGAAATCGATCACCTTCACCTTCCCTGTCGCCACGTGCATCACGATGTTGGCGGGGTTGATGTCGCGATGCACGATCCCTGCCGCATGGATGTCTCCCAACGCGCGGGCCACCTGAAGTGCAACCTGAAGGATACGGGTGATATCCATACGGGAATGCTGGTGGATCTCTGCCAGCGACAAAGCCCCGAAGTCTTCCAGCACCAGGGCCGGCTCCTCCGCACCCTCGGCCATTCCCAGGACGCCGATGACGCACGGCGACGAGAGACGGCGGAGCATGCGGTCTTCGTGCTGGAGCCGGAGGACATCCCCGTACATGGAGGGCATCGTCTTCAGCCGCTTCAGGATGACGGGTGTTCCATCTGCAGTGCGGACCGCACGGAGAACACGCGTACGCGTACCTTCATAGATCTCCTCCAGGATCGAATAGCCGGGAGTAAAAACAGGCATGTGTGTCTTATCCTTCAATGGAATGTCGTGCCCTCGCACGATAGAACAACACGATGTACACGTTATCGATGATCAGACACAAGATCGCAAGGGTGTGCAGCAAATGAATGTCGTAGTGGATCAGCATGAAGACCGTGTTCGTCCCGGTCCCGATCATCTTCAGCCACGCGACCGGCGCCGAGAACCACACATAACGGGGATGGCGGAGAAGCAGGAGCACGTAGAGCACGGAAATGAAGATCTGCGCGATGTACGCCGAGGTCGCGCCGATCGGCGTGTCGAATCCTTCGGCCTTGAAGAAGTAGAAGATCACTCCCCAACTCAAGGCCGTGAGCACGATGAGCGGGCGGAAGTATTGTTTGAGCACCGGGGTCATGACCTGGTCCGCGCCATACCGGATCACGCCGTAGAAGATGTAGAGGTCAAAGATGAACCAGATGCGGTATGCCCACACAAGGAGCAAACCCATGTCCGTGGTCGGCGGGACCCATCCCCAGACGAATTCCCATGCGATGTTCCCTGCCGCAGCGAATGCCGGCATCCCGATGCACTTCTTCTGATGGATGTTCTTGATGTAGATCGCGTAGACGACCACCCAGACATAGCATCCCCCCGCAAAGAGCACCTGCTCCAGTACGGTGTAGTCGTTCAAGTTCAGGAGGTGTGCGAACATGGACGGTCCTTATGAGCGTTGGATGGACGATGGGTGGGCGGCCTGCGCCGGGCGGGACGGATCAACCATGTGCCGCAGATCATCGAGTGATGCGGGCACCGTGAATGTCACCGCCCCGCCATACGCACCGGTGATCATGTCGCCGAAGATGATCTTCGCGAGCCGGTGCTGGGTGGGCTTCTTCTTCGGTGCCAGGATCCGGTGCACCGCCGAGAGCAACCACTTCAGGAACACGTGGCCACGCACCGGGGCGATGCCGATCCGGCCGCACGCTTCGGCACCCATGAGGTCCTGCATCACGATCCGCGGCACGATGCCGAATCCCAGCCACCGCAGCGGGCGCGGGATCATCTCGGTCAGCATCGCCAGATTCGCGGCCCCGAGCAGCACACCGTCGCGGTTCTCTGACGGCCCGACATAATGCCTGCGGCGGTACTGGCGATAGAACTCCTCGGCATCGGCGACATCATCCGGCAGGTAGGCCGGGTTCTCCGGCTCTCCGGGCGGATGGATACCCATCATGATCCCGAACACCTTCCACGTGTACAGGAAATCCTCTTCCTCTTCTGTGGTCAAGCCCGCATCAAGCGTTCGTAGACCATTGATCACCAGCAGCGAGAAGCCGAGGATGGTCCCCAGCATGTCCTCCTGGTTCACCGGGACGCCATAGCGCGCCTCGAAATCGGTGATCGTTCTCCGTGCGATGAAGCGCGTGCCCGAGTGCAGGAGACGCAATTTCTGTGCGCTGATGATCGCACGCCCGTTCGGCGTGAAGCCGGTGCACGAGGAGACATTCAGTACCAGCTGCAGAGTGGCAAGCAGACGCTTGTACGTCCGCGTCCTCAGGTCGCCCGACATATTGAGCACGCGCGCCAGATTGGGGGCAGCGTACCCCTCGGGGAGTGACTTCGCAAGCAACACGAGGGCGATACCATACGCATGCTTCCAGAATGTTGCCTCGCCGTCCTGGATCCGCTTGAGGTCCACCCACGCCGGAAGCCGGCCCGTGGTTGCAATGAACTCTGATGCCTGCGGAAAGAGATCGGCGGGGGGGACCGCATTGTTCGTATCCAGGCCCGCAAACAACTGCCCGATGCGCGACTGCTCACCGTCCGCCACGATGCGCGCGAATGCGGCATCAGCAAGAGGATCGCTCTGCTGCTTCAGGGAATCGAGGAATGTACCACTCCAACGATGGGTACTCATGGTGTGTGGCCTGCCTGGGATGTGGAAGGAGGGACGGAATGCTGCGAGTATCCCCCGGGGAGGGGGTATAGGAATGACAACGTTCGTGGTCTGTCGGCCCGGATCTCCGGGAGAGCGGCGTGGCAGTACATTCGGGGGCGCCCGTATGCGACAACGCGAACAAACACCATCTGTGGAAGAACAGGGTCAGTTTCCCGCAAAGAACATCGGTTGCGGGTGTGGCATAGTAGGGAATTCGGGGTGAAGAGTCAACCCGAAATCCAGAGATCCGGAGAGTACGCGCGACGGAGAACAATGGATGTGGTGTGCCCGGAAGGGAGAGATCTCAGGGATGAAACGACCGGACGAACACGCAAAGGTTGGACCGGCCGGGCGGCAGAGAGACCACCGGTCTCCCACCCCCCGGCCGGCCAGGGGGAGAACTACTTTTCAGCGATGGCCTTCTGCGCCGCCGACCGGATGAACGCATAGTTCAGCAAGGGCAGCCCGTTGAATCTGCCCGCAGCACCGAACCAGCGTCCCGCATCTTCCGCCCGTCCCAGCGCACGCGAAGCAATCCCGAGCCGGTACAGATTGTAAGGGTTCTGATCGGACGCCTGCTGGAGCTCCGCGATCGCTACGGCATACTCTTTCTGCATGAGCGCGATCCTCCCCTTCGCCTCATGGGCGAGCCGCACCAGGTTGGCATTGCTCAGCCCTTCGGCCTCACGCTGGAGATCCGCGGCCTCCTTGCGCGCCTGACCGAACTCTCCACGCGCAGCAGCGATCATCGCCCTGTTGTACCGGTTCCCCACCCGGGTCAGCGATTTCACCTCCTCCTTCAACGCCGACCCCTCCACGGCCTTCAACGCTTCCGCATACAAGCGCTCTGCCTCGTCGATCTGCCCTGCTTCATAGCGGATCGCTGCCATCGTTCCAAGATCGGCCCCCATCGATGCCGCGTCACCCATCTTCTCGGCGATGGCATACTCCTTCTTCATCTCTGCGATCGCCTCCTCCGTCTTTCCCTCCTCGATATAGGTCAGGGTGGACACGAAATACGCGAACCGGCGGTCACCATTATCATGTGCATGCGACAACATCGCTGCCACTTCTCCCCGCGCGTCCCCGGGACGGTCCTGATACATGCGCGCCGCCGCAATGCCGACATACGAGGCGATGAACCCGGGATCCACGGCCAGCGCTTTCCGGTACGTGGCAACCGCGTCATCGAACCGCCCGAGCTTCAACAACAGCTCCGCGTATGAATCGTGCGGATTCGGGTCGTCGGGGATGAGTTCCGTGTATCGCTGGAATGCATGCTCGGCCGCTGCCATGTCGCCGAGGAATCGCTGCGCATACCCGAGCTGATTATAGGCCTGTGGGAAAGCGGGATTGACACTGACCGCCTTCTTGAAATACTCCGCGGCCTGGCGGTACTCCTGCTGTCCGAAGTAGTGGATCCCGAGAAGCGTGAGCGCCCGCTCATCCTCCGGGAACAATGCCACTGCACGCTCCCAGTGCGTGCGCTGGTCCGCGATGCGCCCGGCTGCACCTGCCTGCCATCCAAGGATCAGCGACCGCTCCCCTTCCGTTACATGCCGGGCAAGTTCCCCGGCATGCGCAAGATTGTCGAAGAAGCCCCGCGCCGTCCCTTACGATTGCGCATAGTACGCTGCAGCCAGCGCAAACGAGGGATCGATCGCAAGGGCTTTCTTGAAGTGCGGCGCGGCGTCCTGCCGCTTGAGATTCTCGAAGAGCTCACGGCCCCGGAGGAACTCCTTGCGGGCATCTTCCGAACCGGTGGTGATGGCGATCTTCACTCCACCGATGGCCTGAGCCAGGATGAAGGCGGAGCATATCCCACAGAAGATCAGTCTGCGGGAAACGAGCCGATGTGTCAATGGCATGTTCATACCTCCGTGCTAGTTGGGACGATACTGGGCTGGTCCTGTATCGTACGCACGGCGAACGGTTTCGACGAAGGAAACTGGTCAGGACGCGGTGGGAAGCGACGGGATGGTGCGAGGATGCGCCGGCTGAGGGAGGGCGTGACGGGGAGAGGTGCGCCCCGGCATGTCTACCGGGGCGCATACGAGACCTTTCTTACTTACCTTTCGTGACCGTAACTTCCAGGGGGACAGCGATGCGCTGCACGAACGTGTGGAGATACGCTACCCAGTCCCCACTCCCCTTGAACCCGCCATTGCCGGTCCACGCAGCTCCCGCATGATAGACGAATGGGACGCCGGCACCTGCTCTTCCGAGCATGAGATACTGGTCCTTGTCCTCCGTGATTCCGGCGCACGTCCCGGCCGGGAATACTACGGCGGTGCCAAGCTCGCCGGCGGCCGGATCGGCAGTGGTGGGACCCCAGAGCGACAGTGTGCACTCCTTCAGGTCGCTCGTGGGTACCGTCCCGGCACGCTTGACAAGCCCGGCTGCGACGGTGGCAGCAGCCATCCCGCGAGCGCCGATATAGCGCACTTCGATCCGGTTGAGGTTCTCACCAGCATCCAGAGAGATCGTCCGCTCTTCACGCAACGTATCAGCACCCAGGCGCCAGGTGTAGGTCAACACGAAGGAGATCCGGATGGGACCGGTGGCCAGGGTCTTCCACGACGTGAAGACTCCCGGTTGGACCAGCTTCCCGTCGATCCAGAGACCGGACCCACCTGCGCCCAACGACCGGCCCACGGAAAAGTAGTCCGCACCTTCGCCGCGATCCTGATGGTATGTGTCCTTTCCCGGTGCACTCCCCTCCGCCTCTTTGTACCATTTCGCAACGATCGGATAGCGGACACGCTTCGTCCAGACATCGACGCCGTTGTTCACATCCGCTGCCATCGCGGGACCGTACATCCGGAACGCGATCCTGTCATTCTCCCACGCATAATCTTCGCGTGGGACGGCGAACAGTCCGCTGACAAGGGATGGATGAGGGACTTCACGCACGGGCGCCACGCTGATCACGTACTTCGCAGCCGCACGGGCCGGCAGATCACACTGGAACAGCAGATCCGTTGCACTGACCTGGACCGGAAGGGACGTCTTCCCGACCTTCTTTCCGCACCCGCAGGAGTGCGGCATCATGTGCGCCCGGCAGCGACGTGAGCTTGTCGAGCGGCACGGTGACCGGTTCATGCTGGCGGTTGAACCGTGCCGGGTTCTTGACCGTGACGACGACTGTTTGCGCCTGCACCAGGGCGGCACAAATGGCGAGGAACGCAATGAGCAGGGTACGCATGGGTGTCCTTGATGAACGTTTGCACCTGGTGAAACGAACGGGAGGGTCCGGAGAGATCATTCTGCCGGCGGATGGAACTCCTTCCCATTGACGACCGTCCGGACAACGTCAAATCCGACGATGTCCTTCAATGCCGGATCTTTCTTCACACCCTCGAAACTGCAATCGGTCAATCGGATCGACCGTATGGGTGCGTCCTGATACCCCACAATATTGAACGCGCGTTCGCACGATGCCACCCGCATCCGGTCCACGGAAACAGAGCGCACCGTGGGAATGAAATCACCCTTGCGCCCCTCTTCATAGAAGAGATCGATCTCGATCGCCGCCCGACCGACCAGCCTGACGGCCACATCCTTCACATACACATGCTCGATCGTCCCTCCGCGCGCAGCGTTGGTCTTGAGCCGCAAGACGCTCCAGAGCACGGGGCTTGCCACGCTGCACCGGCGCGCGTACACGCCATGCACATTCCCCGAGATCTCACTACCGATGGTCACCGCACCGTGCCCATCCTTGAACATGCAATCCTGGATCACCAGGTTCTCACTCGGCATCTTCAGCCGGCGCCCATCGTTGTTGCGCCCCGACTTGATCGCGATACAATCGTCGCCGGTATCGAATGTGCACCCGCGGATGACAACGTCACGGCTGGATTCCGGATCGCACCCGTCGTTATTGGGACCATGCGAGCGCACCTGCACGCCCCGCACCGTGACCCCGGTACATTCGAGAGGATGGATCACCCACATCGGCGAATTGATGATCGTGACCCCGCTGATCAGGACGTTCCTGCAGCGGAACATCTGGATGAAGTTCGGCCGCAAGAAATGCCCTGCCCCCATGACCCGGTCTGCGACAGGCACACCTGCTTGTCCCCAGGCCATCAGGGTATCCCTGTCGGGCTTCTGCTTCGGAAGGCCTTCCTTCCAGCCAAACTCGGACTTGCCCGCCCATGGCCACCAGGTGGAATCACTCCCGCCACCATCAAGCGTCCCCTTCCCCGTCACGGCAACGTTCACCGCACCGACGGCAGAGATGAGGGGACTGTAGTTCATGACCTCCACACCTTCCCAGCGCGTGTGGACGACGGGGAGATATTTCGCGGGGTCAGGATCGAACCTGACCGTTGCACCCCGGAGGAGATGAAGTTCGATGCCGCTCCGGAGCTGGATCGGACCGGTACGGAAGATGCCGCGCGGTACCAGCACCCTGCCACCGCCCCGCTTCGCGCACGCAGCGATCGCATCCGCGAACGCGCGGGTACAATCCGAGGAGCCGTCGCCTTTCGCGCCATACCGCGTGATGTCCACGGTGCGCTTGCTGAACACCGGAACCTTCACACGCGCAACGATCGCATCGGCGGTGTCCCAGGGGGCACCATGGAATTGGGCGTGCAGGGAGGAGGTGGCCAGGAGCACCAGGAGGCAGACCGCAGTGCGCAGGGAGGCGGGAGGCGGGCCATCAGCGTTTCCATTGTTTCTGCAGGAGCCACCGGAACAGATTCTCCGCGGCTTTCGCGTTGTCGTAGTCGGCGGGAAGTCTCCTTGTATCCATGTATTCGTCATAGAACCATGGATCACCCACGGCGAACACCAACCCGTCGCCCCACCGTGCAGTGGCGATCACGACGTGCCCGCTATCGGAGAACAGCGGCTGCGCGGGCGGAACGAGCGCGAGCGTGCTGAGTTCCTTGAGGTACACCTTTTTCACGCCGCTGAACATCGGGTGGGAAGGCAGCGAATCGAAGGCGCCCATCTGGAATGCTTTCCCGATGACCCTGTTCCTGCTGTCCTCGTTGAAGGTGATCCCGAAGCGGGACCCGAGTGCCGAGAGGGTCTGCAGATCGGCATTCCCGCGGTCATTCCCCAGAAGCACGAGGACACCACCCTGGCAGACCCATTTTGCCACAGCATCGACGGCTGTTGAGTCCATTGCCGAAGGATGTTCGGTCTCTTGCGGTGTGTCCGGGTCGACGATGATATACACATCGGCCCTCTTCAGGTTGCTCCGCATCCGGTCTGCGGCACAACGTATCGGTGGATGCTCCCAGACCGCGGATGATCCCCCCGAGGATCGAGAAGCCGGAATTCGTGGTATCGTGCCACACATAGTGATAACGGACGCGCATACCTGAACTGTCCGTCCGCCATTCACTATTATAGTAGTTGTCGAGCAGCACCAGGGTGTCTCCCCGCGCAGGCATGCGTTGCCGACAGATGGCCACACCGGCACGGTGCTGCTCGCCCCTGCGCCTCCGCCGGAGGCGGAAGCGCGGGGAAGAGCATCAGGGCTGCGAGGACAAAGAGAACGCACGTGCCGTAGGACGAACGGCACGTGTTCGATGAACGGATGATGCGTGTGGGTCTCATGGCACGTCAGCGCTGGATCCGGGCAGATCCGCCCTTGGCGAACGCCCGCACCTGTTCCACCGTGGCCATGGTCGTATCGCCCGGGAACGTGGTGACCAGTGCGCCGTGCGCCCATCCCAGCCGGATCGACTCTTCCGGCGATGCGCCGGTGAGGAGTCCGTAGATGAACCCGCTGGCGAAACCATCGCCACCGCCGACACGGTCCAGCACGGTCAGCTCGCAGGTCGGCGCGGTGTAGGTCTGTCCGTTCATCCACGCCACCGCACTCCAACTGTGATGGTTCGTCGAATGCACATCGCGCAGCGTGGTCGCCACCGCCTTCACGCCCGGATGCTTCTTCAGCACGTTCCCCATCATACTGAAGAACGCCGACGGATCGAGCTTCGAGGTCGCATGGACATCCGGCCCCGGTATCCCGAGCCCTTTCTGCAGGTCCTCTTCATTGCCGACCAGCACGTCCACATTCTCCACGATGCGCCCGATCACTTCCACTGCCTTCTTCTCGCCGCCCCAGATGGCCCAGAGCTTCTCGCGGAAGTTCAGATCGAAGCTTGTGACCGCCCCCGCCGCTTTCGCTGCCTTCATCCCTTCAATGATCAAGGCACCGGTGGTCTCCGAGAGCGATGCGAAGATGCCGCCGCTGTGGAACCAGCGCACGCCATTCGCGAAGATCGCATTCCAATCCACATCTCCCGGCTTCAACTGCGCCGCCGCTTCGTTCGAACGGTTGTAAAACACGACCGGCGGACGCACGCCCTGGCCCCGGTCGCTGAGCACGGTGGCCATATTGGGGCCGTTCACGCCGTTATGCGCGAAGCGCTTGTAGAAGGGCTTCACGCCCATGGCACGCACGCGTTCGGCGATCAGATCGCCGATCGGATAGTCGACCATGGCCGATACGATGCCGGTGTTCATCCGGAAACAGTCGGCAAGGTTCGCCGCGACGTTGAATTCACCGCCGCTCACGTGGATCGCGCATTCGGTCGCCTTCCGGAACGGGATGATCCCCGGATCGAGACGGTGCACAAGGGCACCGAGGGAGAGGAGATCGAGTGCGCCTTCCTTGCGAATATTCAAACCTGTGTCCATTGCAGTCATCCTTGTGCTTGTTCAGTGAGATTCGATCCACTGGGTATGGAATTTCCCGGGCTTGTCCACGCGTTGATACGTGTGGGCACCGAAGTAGTCGCGCTGCGCCTGAAGCAGGTTCGCCGAGAGCCGGTCCGACCTGTAGGAATCGAAGTATGACAGCGCGCTCATGAAGGCCGGCACCGGAATGCCATTCTCCACCGCGGCAACGACCACGGTCCGCCACGCCCCCTGGTACGAGCCGATCACGCCGGCAAAATAGGGATCGAGCAGGAGATTCGGCAATGCAGGATCGGTGGCATAGGCCGCCTTGATCTTCCCCAGGAACTGCGCACGGATGATGCAGCCCGCACGCCAGATGGACGCGATCGTGCCAAACGGCAGGTCCCACTTGTATTCCTCGTTCGCCGCGCGGAGTAGCTGGAAGCCCTGTGCATAGGAACAGATCTTCGAACACATGAGGGCGCGGCGGATGTTCTCGATCATCGCGGCACGGTCGCCGGTGAACTTCACCACGGGCCCATGAAGTGCCACGGACGCAACGACACGTTCCTTCTTCAGCGCGCTCAGCATGCGGGCGAAGACCGCATCGGCGATCGTCTGCGCCGGAACTCCCAGGTCGAACGCCACCTGGCTGGTCCACTTGCCGGTCCCCTTCTGCTCCGCTGTGTCGAGGATGACATGCACCATCGGTTTGCCGGTCTCGGGATCGGTCTTGGCGAGGATGTCCGCGGTGATGTCGATCAGGTAGCTGCTCAGCTCACCCTTCTTCCATTCATGGAACACGGTGCTGATCTCGGCGGGCGTCATGCCCATCAGATTCTCCATCAGCCAGTACGCCTCACAGATCATCTGCATATCGCCGTACTCGATGCCATTGTGGACCATCTTCACGAAATGCCCGGCACCGCCCTTGCCCATCCACTCACAGCACGGGGCCCCATCCTCTGCCTTCGCCGCAATGGCCTGGAAGATCGGCTTGAAGCGGGGCCATGCGGCCGCATCGCCGCCCGGCATCACCGCCGGGCCGCGGAGCGCACCTTCTTCGCCACCGCTGACGCCGGTGCCCACGTAGAGGATGCCTGTGCCGTCCAGCGATCTCAGCCGCCGCTCGGTATCAGCAAAGTACGTGTTCCCGCCGTCGATGATCATGTCGCCCGACTGCAGGTGCGGCCGGAGTTCATCGATCACGGCGTCCACCGCCTTACCGGCCGGGACCATGATCAGGATGACCCGCGGAACGCCGAGCGATGCGATGAACGACGGCAACGACGACGCAGCCACGGCATTGGCACCGGCAGTGCGGTCCGCAAAGCTCTTCACCTTCGCCGCGTCCAGGTCGAATCCCGCAACACTGTACCCGTTCCGGGAGATGTTCAGCGCCAGGTTCTCACCCATCACGCCGAGTCCGATGATGCCAATTTGTTGATTGCCCATGGTGATCCTCACTCTCCTCTTATCCTATGAACAACGGCTTGATATGGCGGTCATACAGGTTGTGGGTGACATTCTGTTCGATGGTGCTCCTGCACGCACGGAGCATCTCGCGGTAGCGTTCCCCTGCCTCTGCGGCAATGCGGAACGACACATGAATGAACTGCCGCAGATCGGTGCTGTACCGCCGCGCACCCTGGTCGTGCCGCAACGCTTCCACGAACTGCGCCGGGGTCCATCCGCGCAACTCCGCGGGCGTGGGCAGGTTCGCACGGTCGATCCGGACCACCGTCGCATACGGTTTCAGCAGCTCATCGTACCTGCCGAGCGCATTCTCATACATGTCCTGCACGAACCGGTAGGCATCCCCACCTGCGGCAGCGATCCCGATCACTTCCTCCAGCCACGTGGTGCCTGCGGTCTTCAGATGCAGTCCGGCGCCTGATTCGAGCAGAGCCTTCCGCATGAGCGGATACAGGGAGAATTTGTCGCTCCCCGTGTGCACGCTGAGTTTCAAATTGGAGGGCAGCCCGAAGAGACCGATGGCGTGCTTCACCACCGCAAGGTCGTCGCGGAAATCACGTTCGAACAATGGCACTTCGCCCACGTAGTCGATCCCCTTCAGGAAATCGCCGGTGAATTTCGGAGCGATCGTCTGCAGGGGTACACCCTCACGCGCCACGGCGGCAAGAATGAAGAACAGCTCGGCGGGTGTCTGCGGCGCATCGGCTTCATCCAGGGACATCTCGGGGACGAACGCGGCCGCATCCAGATGGGACGTGATGCTCCGGTAGATCTGACCGGCTTCCTGCACGGCATGGAGGTACTTCCCTGCAATGGTGCGGAGCAGGGGCTCATCGACGGTGATGGGCGCGCTCATCCCCGGAATGCGCAGGGTCCCCTTGAAACGCTCCATGGCCTTGACATAGGCGTCAACATCCGCCGCGGGGGCAGGCTTCCCGATCATTTCGGCGACGTCGATCGTGAAGAAATTGCATGACCCGGTGAAATGTTCGAGCGTCTTGAGCCCGATGTGGTCAGCATCGAGGTAGTACGGCTTCGTCCACCCGGCCGCCGCGACGGCAGCCTGTGCCGCCAGCAGCGTATCCTGCGGGCCGGTCCCGATGATGGAGTGCTCACGGTATGATTTATTCCAGACCGGGACCACGGTCACGCCCTGTTCCGCAGCGGCCTGAAGCGCACGCAACTGTGCAACGCCTTCCATGCCGAACCGGTCACCTATTCCCATGGAGTACTTTTCGATCGTCATGCTCTTTCCTTCTCGATGTGTCTCAGTCGAACCCCCACCGCTCACTCGGTGGTGAAGGTCCAGGTCGTACCGCGGACGGTATCCGCGATCCCCAGCGCATCCACGCGCCAGGTGTACGTTGTGTGAGGGGCGAGCGTGCCGGCTATCCAACGGCGCGCCTCCCCCGGTATCTCGACGCCCTCTGCTCCCCCGGGGCTGAGCACGATACGCTGTGCTCGCGCCCTGCGTGCAGGCACCCACTGCAATGTTACTGCACCAGCCGGTACTCCCCGCACAGCGTTCGCCGGCGATGGGGCTATCGCGTGAGGCAGCAACGAGGGCAGCGTTCCCTCAGGGTCCCACCGCCCGTCAAATGCCCAGCGTGACCCGATCTGCTCTCCGCGCACCGGCGGATCGGCCTGCGCGAGATTGTCCGCGAACCACGCATAGTCGCCCCCGGTCCGCTCGCACCCCCAGTAATACTGCCGGGCACCCCACTGCCACTCTGTCGGGCTCGTCGATGGATGATAGATCGGACGGTCCGCCATGTTCGCCGAGAACCGGCAACGCACAAAGAAGAACTGCCCGTCGCGGTGATTCCTCCCCAACGGGAAATCCGCAACGCCATCAATGAAGGAGTCCGTGATCACGAACTTCATGCTCTTGTTCTTGCTGCCGTCGTGCCAGAAGCTTGCGCTCGGCACATTGTGGCCGAAGAACCGGGAGTCCCGTACGAAGCACCAGCCGCGCGGACAGATATAGTCGACCCATCCCTCGAACGAACATGCGGCATGATAGTACATGCCGTTCTCATGGTCCCACAGGCTGATCGTGTCGCCGCCATCCGCGATCACATCGCATCCGAGCAGGATGATGCGTGTGCTCGATCCCCTGATCGCGAATTGATGATCATGGTCGCCGTAGAGCGATCCGTAGTTGTTGTAGATCGTCAGATTCGCGAGCGTGATATCGTGCGCCAGGGTGTCGATGTTCACCGTGGCAGCGCCCCAATCGCTCCCACCGTGCGCGGCGATCCAGTTCTTCCGGAGTTCCGGATAGACGATGCGTGTGGCGATCCGGTCTTCCCCCACCAACGTGACATACGGCCTGGTCAGGAAGAGCTTCTCCTGGTAGAGGCCTTTCTTGATGAAGATCGTCGCCGGCCTGCCGTCCGCCGGCAGACTCTCGATCGCCGCCTGGATCGTGCGGTGGTCGCCCGATCCATCCTGCGCGACCACGATCTCCTTAGGCCCCCTGCTCCACGCGTCGACAGGGCATGCCACGAGAAGCTCCGGTGATCCCTATGGCGCGGGCTGTCATGCGATCATCTCCCGGCACCGCCGAGTACGGAGGACAGCGGACGATTCCCCTTCGCGACGCACGTTTCCCGGACGATCACTTCCGTGGGGATGATCCGGTTCCCCGGTGCCACGGAATCAGGATGCTCGATCATTTCCATCATGAGTTTCACGGATCCTTCACCGAGGCGTTGTGTGGGCTGATTCACGCAGCTCAGCGCCGGGGTGAGCAATCCGCCGACATCGCTGTCACCGAAACAAATGACATCCACATCCTCCGGGATCCGGATCTTGCGTGCCTTCGCCGCCGCGTACACGCCGAGGGCGATCGGATACGTCACCGTGAAGATACAGCGCGGAAGGGGGCCCGATTCCAGCAACTGCATGAACCCGTGATAGCCTACATCGGTCCCGTACCCCCCCGCAACGATCCATTCCTTCCTGATCTCGAGCCCGTGACGGGTGAGCGCATCGGTGTACCCCTGCACACGGTTGCGGCCGATGTTCACATTCGTGTCGCCGCCGATACAGGCGATGGTCGTATAGCCGGCAGCCATGGCTTGTTCGATCGCCTTCATGCTCCCGCCGTAATCATCCACCAGAACGGCCGTCGATCCTTTGGGTTGCGGGTCGGGGATGCGGTCCATGAAGAGCAACGGGATCCCCATCTGGCGGACCCACTCATAGATCTTGATGTCCTTCAATCGCGCTGAAACGGAGATGATGATGCCATCCACCCGCATGGACACGAGCGTCTGGAGATGCTGGATCTCCTGCTCCTCATTCTCGTGCGACACCATGAGGATGGTCTCGTACTTCTGCTCGAGGGCCTTCGCGTACACCGATTCGATCACCGAACCAAAGAAGAAGTGTGCGATCTTGGGTACCACGAGCCCGAGCAGGTGCGAGCGCCGCGCGGAAAGATTCCGTGCCATGCGGTTCGGACTGTAGCCGAGTTCGCTCGCCAGGCGACGGATCTTCTTGGACATCCCCTCCGAGATATCCGGGTGTCCGCGCAGTGCCTTCGAGACGGTGACGCGCGATACGCCGAGACGCCCCGCGATGTCCGCAAGCGTGATATGGGACTGCTTCTTCATTTCGTCCAACCTTCCTCCAGGGCGATGGCCGCAAGCAGGAAGGGACCCACACCCTTGAAGTCGTTGAGACGCCGGGGCTCACTGATGTAGTACGCATAACTCCCGTCGCGGTACGGCTTGCCGCCAAGACCCGCACTCCGGCACGTCTCATGGAGGTCGACGAACCCTTCTGGCGACACCGTGACCAGCCTGGTGGTGAGTCCTTCGAATGCCGCCTTCGCCTTCACACCATAGGCCGGGTCGAGCCAGCCTCGCTGAACGCCCCGCGCGAAGGCGTAGGCGAACATCGCCGACCCCGACGCTTCCAGGTAATTCCCTTCCCTGCCCGGCTGATCGGTGACCTGCCACCACAATCCGGTCGCCGGATCCTGATGGTTGGCGATCCCCGGCGCGGCATCCCGGAGCAGCGCGATGAGCTCAGCCCTGCCCGGATGCGCCGGCGGCAGGATATCGAGGACATCCACCAGCGCCATCATGTACCAGCCCATGGCGCGGGACCAGAAATTGGGCGACTGCCCGGTCTTCGGATCGGCCCACCGCTGCGACCGGCTCTCGTCCCATGCATGATAGAGAAGCCCGGTGCGCTGGTCCTTCGTATGCGCGTGCACGTAGCGGAATTGCCGCACGATATCCGTGAAGGCAGCCGTATCGTTGTGCATCACCGCGTACGTCGCATAGAACGGCTCGGCCATGTACAGCCCATCGAGCCACATCTGCCACGGATAAATCTCTTTGTGCCAGAACCCGCCCTCTTTCGTGCGCGGATGATCGCGCAGTTGCTGGCGGAGGGTATCTGCCGCGATCATGAAGCGTTGCTCGCCCGATGCTTTCAAGAGCGGAAACAACGCCCGCCCCGCGGCGATCTGATCCAGATTGAATTCCGTCCGCTTGTACGTACGGATCGAGCCATCCGGCGCGATGAACCGGTCCATGTTCTGCTTGATGAACTCGAAGTACTGCCCGTCACCGGTATGCTGCCACGCTTTGTGCAACGCGACGAGCATGAGTCCATGCTCGTAGTTCCAGGCCTGCGACGTCGTGAGAGAATCCCAGGACACGCCGCCGGGATGCCGGAGTACGAAACTCTGCGCGATGCGGGCCGACCAGGGGAGCGAGGGATCCACGATCCGCCTCGCCGTCGGATGGTCCGCTGTCCGGGAAGGTGCACATGACAACACCAGCACCGGCAGGGTGATCGCAAGGAACAGGAGATACGCGTTCCTCGAATTCCTCGTGCTCCTCATTCGTTTCACCGCGTTCACTGCCACGGCTGCCTCCGTTACTTTAACGTTTACTTTCGTAACGTACGAACCACCCTTTTCGCCCTCACCCCGGTTCATTCCCGCACAATGGGGATCGTGCGCTTAGATCCCCTCAAGCGGCTTGATCTTCGGCACCAGCACCTGGATCACCACCAGAGCGAGAACATACGCGGACCCGGCAATGTAGAACAGAGTCATGTAACTGCCCGTCCACTCCAGCAGATACCCCGCGGTCATCGAGAAGAGCATACCACCCACGGAACCGGCCATACCACCCAACCCGACCACCGAACCCACAGCCTTCTTCGGGAACATGTCCGATACGAGCGTGAAGATGTTCGCGGACCAGCCCTGATGTGCGGCGGCGGCGAGGCCGATGAAGAGGACGGCGATCCACAGGTTGGAGCTGCCGGACATGAAGATGATGGGGACGACAAGCAGAGCACAGATCAGCATGACCAGCTTGCGGCTGCTGTTCACGGCCCAGCCCGAGGCGATGAGGCGCGACGATGCCCATCCGCCACCGATGCTGCCAACGGTGGTCATGGTATAGATGGCAATGAGCGGCAGCCCCAGATTGGTCAGCGTCAGGCCATACTGCGTGTGCAGGAACTTCGGCAGCCAGTACAGATAGAACCACCAGATCGGATCGGTGAGGAATTTGCCAAGGACGAAGGCCCATGTCTCCTTGTGCCTGAACAGCACGGCCATCGGCACCTTCTCCTTCGTTGCCTCTTCCCTGTCACTCAGAATGAACGCCAGTTCTTCCTTGCTCACCCGCTTGCTGATCTCAGGGCGCTCATACAGCAGCAACCACGCGATGATCCAGAAGAACCCGATCGCGCCGGTCGCGATGAACGCACCGCCCCACCCCCAGTGCTCCGCAAGCCACGGTACCGTTGCCGGCGCCACCACCGCACCGATGTTCGCTCCTGAATTGAAGATGCCCGTCGCCAGCGCCCGCTCCTTCTTGGGGAACCACTCTGCGGTCGTCTTGATCGATGCCGGGAAGTTGCCTGCCTCACTCACGCCGAGCAGCGCCCGCGCGATGCCGAAGGACAGTGCCGAAGATGCCAGGGCATGCGCCATGGCGGCCACGCTCCACCCGACGATCGAGATCGTGTAGCCGAGCTTCGTGCCGTACCGGTCGATGAAGCGGCCGAACAGCGGAAGGCCCAGCGCATACGCCGCCTGGAACGCGACCACGATGTAGCCGTACTCGATCTCACTCCACCCGATCGCCTTCTGCAGATCGGGAGCCAGGATGCCGAGCACCTGCCTGTCGATGTAGTTGATCGTGGTTGCAACGAAGAGCAGACTGCAGATCGTCCAGCGGTACCGTCCGCCCGGAGGAGCCTGTTCAGCCGAAAGCGCGGAAGCTGCCATCAAAGAATCTTTCCTGTGAGGTTGTTACTTCAGATCGGACATGGCCACCGCATCCATATCCCCGAATTCCTGGTTCTCACCGCCCATGGCCCAGACGAAGAGATAGTTCTTCGTCCCGGACGCACAATGGATGGACCACGGCGGCGAGATGACCGCCTCCAGATCACGCACAAGCACATTGCGCGTGGCATCCGGCCGCCCCATCAGATGCACGACGAGGTCATCCTTCCCAAGCCCTGTGTACAGGTAGATCTCCATGCGTCGCTGGTGCGTATGCGGGGGCATGGTGTTCCAGACACTCCCCGGCGCGAGTTCCGTCAGTCCCATCACCAGCTGACAGCTCCGCACGCCCCCCGTATGGATGTACCGGTTGATGGTCCGCTTGTTCGCCGATTCCATCGAACCCAGATGCGACTGGTCCACGTTTTCCCGCGGAGCAAGCGTGGTCGGATACGATGCGTGCGCCGGATACGACGCGAAGTAGAAGAGAGCCGGGGCATCCGCGCTCGCACTCGTGAAGGAGATTTCCTTCGTCCCGCGGCCGATGTACAGCATGTCGCGGAAACGCATCACATGATCCACGCCATCGGTGCGGACCACGCCGTCGCCACCGAGATTCACCACGCCCACTTCGCGCCGCTCGGTGAAGTAGTTCGCGGCCATCTCCTTCTTCGTCGCCTCGAGCACGAGCGCGCCACTCCTCGGCACCGCTCCACCCGCGATCGCACGGTCAGCATCACAGTACACCATTCTCACTTCGTCGGGGACGAACAGTCCGTCCAGCAGGAACGCCCGCCGGAGCTCTTCCGTCGTCCAACGCTCGTACGAGCGATCATCAGGCAAATACCGGATATCCATCGTTTCCTCGAAAGTTCATTGACCTACTGTAGTTTCATCACCGGAACGTGGTGATGCGTGTTACCGTGCCATCCAGCCGCCGTCCACGACGAGGACATGGCCGGTGACATAGTCCGATGCATGCGATGCAAGGAACACCGCTGCCCCACCGAGATCCTCGGGCGAACCCCAGCGGCCCGCCGGAATACGGTCCAGGATGGACTTGCTCCGTGCCGGGTCCTCGCGCAACGCCTTGGTGTTATTCGTCGCCATATACCCCGGGGCAACAGCGTTGACCGTGATGCCCAGCGCCGCCCATTCATTCGCCAGGGCTTTCGTCACCTGCGCCACGGCGCCCTTGCTCGCGGCATACGACGGCACGATGATGCCACCCTGGAACGCAAGCAATGATGCAACATTGATGATCTTGCCGTACTTCCGCTTGATCATATCCTTTGCGGCGGCCTGGCTCAGGAAGAAGACGGTCTTGCTGTTGATCGTCATCACGTCGTCCCAGTCCTTCTCGCTGAAGTCGATGGCCGGCGTGCGGCGGATGATGCCTGCATTGTTCACCAGGATGTCCACCTTGCCGAACGCCGCAATGGCCGTCTCCACGACGAGCGGGATTGAGGACATCTGCATGAGATCCACGCTCAACACCTGCGCTTTCCGTCCCAGCTTCTGGATCTCGGCGGCAGTGTCGCTGCTCGACACATGATCGACAAGCAGGATATCCGCTCCTGCCGTCGCGAGCGCAAGGGCCATGCCCTTGCCGAGCCCCGTGCTGGCACCGGTGACGATGGCGGAAGAACCTGTGAGGTCAAAAGATGGGGTCATGAGTGTTTCCTTGAGCGGTGGAGGGGTGACTTGGATGACGATTCCGCGTAGACCGGGAACGGGAAGTACCGGCGTGCATTCTCGTAACAGACATCGCGGACCAGCGCGCCGACAAGTGCAAGGTCGTCCGGGATCATCCCGCGCGCCATGTCGTCGCCGAGCATCGCGCACAGGATCCGCCGGAAGTACTCGTGGCGCGGGTACGACAGGAAGCTCCGGGAATCCGTGAGCATCCCGATGAACTGGCCGAGCATCCCCATTGCCGACAGGGCCTCGAGCTGACGGATCATCCCCTCGCGCTGGTCCAGGAACCACCATGCGGACCCGAACTGCATCTTCCCTGCCACGGAGCCGTCCTGAAAGTTCCCGATCATCGTGGCCATCAGTTCGTTGTCCGCCGGATTCAAATTATACAGGATCGTCTTCGTGAGCTTTTCTTTATCATCGAGGCGGTCCAGGAACCGGGCGAGAGGCGCGCCCTGCGGCCAGTCCGCGATCGAATCGAACCCCGTATCCGGACCCAGGGTGCGCATCATGCGGGTGTTATTGTTCCGCAATGCGCCCAGATGAAGCTGCTGCACCCATCCCCGTTCCGCGTCCATGACCGCAAGCTCATGCAGGATAGCGGACTTCACCTTGCGCGCGGCCATCGGATCGAGGGTCCTGCCGGTCAGAACCTGCCCGAACAGATCACGGACGCCCTGCACGCTGTAGTCCTCGGCATAGACCTCATCCAGTCCATGGTCGGAGAGCCGGCAGCCGTTCTCATGGAAATAGGTATGCCGCTTCTTCAGGGCCTCGAGCAGCGCATCATAGGACCGGATCTCCATATCCGCCGCGGCCGATAGTTTCAGCAGATAGCCCACGTACGTCACGGGGTTGTCCACCGCCATCGCCTTGTCGGGGCGCCATGCGGGGTACACCGCCGCCGGCATCGTCGGGTCGGCTGCCATCGCACGATGGTGTTCCAGCGAATCGATCGGGTCATCCGTCGTGCAGACCACCTCGACGTTCATCCGTTTCATGATCCCGCGTGTGGTGAAGCCCGGTTTCGCCAGGAGCGCATTGCATTTCTCCCAGACGCCCTTTGCGGTATCCGGGCCGAGGAGCGTGTTCGTGATCCCGAACGGCCGGCGGAGTTCCAGATGTGTCCAGTGGTAGAGCGGATTGCGGAGTGTCCGAGGGACCGTCTCTGCCCACTTCTCGAACTTCTCCCAGGGGGTCGCATTGCCGGTGATGAAGCGTTCATCCACCCCACACGTGCGCATCGCACGCCACTTATAGTGGTCGCCCTCGAGCCACGGCTCGGTGATCGTCGCAAAGCGGCGGTCCACCGCGATGCTCTTCGGGTCCAGATGGCAGTGATAATCAATGATCGGCAGGTCTTCCGCGAACTCATGATAGAGCCGGCGGGCCTGTTTGGTTTCCAGCAGGAATTCTTCACCGATGAAGGGCCGCCGGCGGGGTGCCGGACGCTTCGACTTCGATCTCCGCTTCGCTTGTGCCACCGTCACCTCCCTGTCACTGCATCCTGTCGCGATGCGCCCACAGCCCGAGCGCAGGATTTGAAATGTAGAAGATCTGCTCGCCGTCCGGCATCGTCTGGAATCCGTCACGGAGTGTTGCCGGATCATACTTCTGCATCATCGGCGCCAGGGGCTCGTAGCGGAAATTCGCGCGTTCGATCTCCTCGCGCGACACGCCACCCGGGCAATACGTGATGGAGAACCGGCCATCGGACGAGCCATGCATCAGGTGCGCCGCGGCGCTCAGGCTGGCGCTCAGATCCGCGTTCTTCTTCACCAGCTCCAGCACCTCACGGGTGCCGACGTAGCCGTACTTTCTGATAAGTCCGTCGATGCGCGCATCCTCACCGAACTTGACCACGCCCGGCGCCAGGACGATCAGTTCCCCGCCGTCAGCGATGGCCATGCGCGTACGGTAGATGCTCTTGTTGCCGAGCCATGTGCTCTTGAACTCGGAGGGATCGAGGTACACCACGACCTTGCGGAGCGGTTCCGGCACGAGGATGAAGTTCACCTCGAGCGACAACGCGGCCGCCTTCTGGAATGTCGCATCATCGTCGCCGATGTACAACCCGCGCACAACGAGCTTCCCTGTGGACGGGTCGGTGCCCACGACGGTGAGCACATAGACGATGGGCAGGTGCTTCGCGAAATGATCCGCACCATAGGACAGCACCCGGCGGACGGGCGTATCGGCGCGGCCCATGATCCGTTCCATGCCGTAGGCGGCGCCCAGGAAATGCGTCCGGTGGATGCTGTCCACGCCGCCGGTACCGACGAAGATGTTCTTCGTCTGGTTCGCCATGCCGATGACCTCGTGCGGAACGACCTGTCCGATGGAGAGGATGAGGTCGAAGCCTCCTTCGTTCATGAGTTGTGCCACCTGTATCGGGACGGGGTACTCGACGGCACCACCCGACACCGAGCGGACGAATTCCGCCGGCACCTCGCCGAGGGTCGCCACCCCCGTGCGAAAATCATGCGTGCGGAACAGGGAGCGCGGGAGGTCGCCGAACATCGCTTCGATCTCATGCTCCGACATCGCTTCGTGGGTTCCGATCGCGGGAAGGATGCCGCCCACCGCCTCACCATAGTGCTCCACGGCCATCCGCGTCAGCGGACCGGCCTGCGAATGCGCACGGGTAATATCGGGAGGCACGAGAAGCACCTTCCTCCTGGACCCCAGTGCACGCAGGGTTGCGTGCAGGGCAGTGCGCATCTCGTCAGGAGAGATGCGGTCGGTGGCCGATCCGCGTTCGAAATACGTCACGTCTTAGACTCCGGAATATGCGTTGAAGCCACCATCCACGGGGATGGTCACGCCTGTCACAAATGTCGCAAGATCCGACATCAGGAACAATGCCGCGCCCTGAAGATCTTCCGGTTTTCCGAATGTGCCCATCGGCGTCCCGGCCAGGATCTTCTTGCCCCGGGGGCCGAGTTCACCTGTCTTTTCGTCGAAGAGGAGGAACCGGTTCTGGTTCGTGACGAAGAACCCGGGGGCGATACCGTTCACCCGGACGTTCACCTTGGCAAGGTGCACCGCGAGCCATTCGGTGAAATTATTGACCGAGGCCTTGGCAGCGGAATAGGCAGGGATCTTGGTCAGGGGGTGGAAGGCATTCATGGAGGAGATATTCAGGACCACGCCCTGCTGCCGTGCGACCATACCCTCGGTGAACACCATGGTCGGGATGATGGTCCCGAGGAAATTCAGATCGAACACTTTGCGGAATCCATCCACATCCAGCCCGTAGAACGAGTCGGCCAGCCGGCCCATATTCTCCGGTGTGATGAATTCCTCCTTCGTCGTCGCCTTCGGCGAATTCCCGCCGGCGCAATTGATCAGCATGGACACATCGCCCAGCTTCGCGGTGATCGTCGCCAGCGCCTGGTCCATGGAACCGCGGTCCAGCACATTCCCTTCGACGCCCAGAGCGTCCGTGCCGTAGGTCTCCTTCAGCGAGGCGGCCAGCTTCTCGGCGTTCTCCTTGATCAGGTCCACGATGACCATACGGACGCCGACCGCCGAGAATCCTGACGCGAGGGCCTGACCGATGATCCCGCCGCCGCCGGTGATGACGCACACGCGTCCGGCCATGTGCTGGAATGAGAGTGCATTTGCCATTGACACGATCTCCTTGCATAAGACCCCCGGGAGGCACCATGCCTCCCGGGGTAGACAGCAGCCCACAATTAACGGACAAGCATCATCTTCATCGTTGCAACCTTCTGGTCGGCGGACAGCCGGTAGAAGTACACGCCCGAGGCGAGGCCTGCGGCGGTGAACTGCATTTCATGACGTCCGGCCGAACGGAGATCGCCGTTGATCAACGTGGCGACCTGACGGCCGAGGATGTCGTACACTTCCAGTGTGACCTTCGAAGCCCTGGCGAGCGTGAACGTGATCTGCGTGCTCGGGTTGAACGGGTTGGGGAAGTTCTGTGCCAGGGAGAACGCTTCCGGCACCGCTTCGCCCTGCTCCTGCACATCCACCGTCGGGTCGTTCTTCCATGCGGTGTAGCGTGCCGGGAACCAGTTCAGGTCGCCCACCGGGTAGTTGCCGTCTGCGGCAGTGTACACCGCATCGGTCGTGGGGAATGCCAGATTGAGGGTGTCGCTGTAGTATCCAACACTTCTGCGATCGTAGTCATACATCGGCAGCCAGTTGGTCGTTTCCTTCGTCTTGCCGGAACCCAGCGACGCCTTCGGCGTACGGTACCATTTCATCATGGCCACCATCAGCTTCGGCATGTTCGGGAATGTCGTCGTGGTTTTCGTGAACGCCGTGGTGGAATCCGCGCCGATCCGGCTGTTGATCTTGTAGGTCAGTGGTGAGCCTTCCGTCAGGGCCGGGTTTGCCACGATAGGCCATACCGAGGCGGAGTCCAGGAACCCCTTCCCTGCGGTACTGACCACATAGTAGTTCTTCTTCACGGTCCATGCGGTCGAGTCGTTCGGAACCGAGACGACCCAGGTCATCCGGGCGCCACCGAACGCATCCTTCTCGCCGCTGTCCGTGAACTCGGCCTGACGCACGGCGTCGGAGTCCGCGCCCATGGCGAACGCATCATACAGCAGGTTGTCCTTGATGATGACCTTCTTGCCGGTCCTGCCAAGCGACAGCATGCCGTGATAGCTCATGCCATTGACGCAGGTATTGTGTTCGAACCGGAGGTACTGGATATTCGCCGTGCTCGAGAAGTGGCGGATGATGCGGTCCTGCCAGTTGATGAAGCTGTTGTTCACCACGATGAAGCTATCGATGGAACCCGCACGGATATCGATCCCCTTTCCTGCACCGAGGTTCGACCGGCCGAGGAAGCCCATGTCCGTGAACCGGCAGTTCGTGATGCGCAGGGTCCTGAGCGGCTGATCCGTACGGACGTGATTGCCATTGGTCTGCGACAGGATACAGCTGTCAAGCGTCAGCGTCAGGCCCGCCACGCCCGTGTTGAACAGGGAACCCTGCAGGTGGTTCAGGAACGAGGTGTCCTGCAGCACATAGTTGCCTGGTTCAAAGTAACCCGAAATAATCAAATTCTTCAGGGATACATTGGCACGCATGGTGATGAAGGTTCCCGGGGGATTGCCGGTCGTTGCGCTCGGATAGAGATAGATGATCGGCTTGCTGACGTTGCCGGTCGTATCATGCGTCTGCATCCGGATGGGGTAGCCATTGGTGATGGCGGCCTGTGAGAGGTAGACGCCTCCACGCTGCAGCACATAGACGACGTTGGAATCCCGCCGTGCCCCGTTCGGGAGCGTATCGCCAACGATGATGGTGTTCAGATACCGTGAGTTCACGCTATAGGGCGGGATCCGGTACAGATTCTGTGCATCCGTGGCAACCGGCAGCAGTGATAGAACGAGCATCACTGCAAGTAGTAATTGCAGCTTGCGCATGACAGCCTCCTGTGTGGTGATGGTGTGGTACATGTTGCTACGATGGTAGTTGTGCACGACAAAACGATCAGAATTCAATTCTTACACCCAGATCCGCGGTCAGACCGTAGCGCTGATTCGACGTCAGGGTCTCCCAGTTGGCGCTCGGGTCGCGATTGACCGTGTACACCTGTTCTTCAATGCTTGAGAGATTATTGATATTGAAAAGGACCGAGATATTCTCCGTCAGGCGCTGCTTGAGGGAAAGGTCCCAGCGTGAGAAGTTCTGGACCACCGGGTCGCTCCTCCGCGATGCAGAATACGAACGGTTGTACTCGCCCTGGAAGAAGACGGACAGGCGCCCCGTGAACCCGCCGATGTCGTACCCGACCGCCACGTTGCCAAAGAGTTCCGGCTGCCCTTCCAGCTTCTGTTTCTGCTCCGAGAGCACGAAGGAATACCGTTCGATCGTGCCGATACCCGGAATGAACGTACGCGAGGTATCGGTCCGGTACGACAGCACAAAGGTCTCCGAGCGGATGATGGAGAGGTTGTAGCTCAGGACGATATTCGACAGGAGGCCGGGAAGGAACGAAAGGTTCGCCTGGTGCTCCACTTCGAAGCCCCAGACCTTCGTTGGCTTGTCGGAGTTGGTCGCGTAGGTGAGACTCATCGGTGAGTTCCTCGGGAACGGCATCGCCCAGGTGATGCCGAGTGTGTCAAGTATGGACCCCACGCCCCGCTTGTAGTCCATGGGAATGTTGCTCACCGTGTGAAACATGTCCGCGATGTCCCGGTAGAAGGCGGACACCGTAAAGAGGCCGATGTCGTTGCCGAAGAAGGAGGTATTGACCTCGAAGTTCCAGGCTTTCGCGTTCTTCAGATCCGGATTGCCCGCGGTCACGATATTCCGGGGGTTGGTGATCCGCGCAACAAGTTTGTTGAGCCGCATGTTGAAATCCGGCCGCGCCAGCGCACGGTACGCCGCGAACCGCACGTTCATGAACTCGGTCGGACGCAGGGTCAGGTGGAAATTGGGCAGGACACTCGTTTCCGAATGTTGCGCCGTGGTGTCGATGAAGGACCCCGTCACCGGGAACCCGGACAGTGCCGATGTCGAGTAGACCGAATTGTAGTCATCGGTCTCATGTTCGACACGCACGCCCGCGATCACTGTGGCGAAGGAGCCCACGTTGAAGGTGTTCATGAGGTACACGGCGGCGATCCGCTCCGTGATATCGTAGTAGTCGCCGGCGGCCTCGGGGTCATAGTTGTACTCGCGCTGGTTGCCGGAGGCACTGACACCATTCTTATTGAGTTCGTACCACTCCCGGAGGGCATCCTTGCTGATCAACGGATTAAGGCTGAACCGGTCAAAGATCGCCCTCTTCTCCGGGGACGCTCCCACGAAATTGGTCAGGAGCACGAGCCGTCCTACGAGTTGCAGATCGGCGAACCGGCTGCCCGCGAAATTCTTGGGCTGAATGCTGCCGTCGCCGGCGATGGTGTGGGTCCCGAAATACGACGACAGGTAGTACGGCGCCATCAGGCTCGTCGACTCCTTGAAGCGTGTGCGGTACCGGTACTTGCCGCCGACCTTGACATCCCACGTGAGTTGATCTCCAAGGACGACCTTCCGGGAGATGTCGAAGAAGGCCGTCCGTTCACGGTCATGGTTCTTTTCGGTCGAGTACACCGCTGTGTCGAGCGATGACGCGCTGAAATTGTTGTAGGCATAATCAATGAACTGTTCCACCGGCCCCTTCCAGATGGACTCCGGAATGCCGCGCATACCCGAGATTCCCGTGCTCGGGGCTTCACTGAACTGCATGCGGTAGTCATACGGCAACTGCGACTGCGATTGGGCGAACGACAACCCCCAGGTGACGTTCATGTCATACACCATATTGTCGCCACGAATGGAACTGTTGAAGACGTTGATGGCCTGCTCGCGGTCCCAGATCGAGTAGTAGACGCGCTCGCCTCCATTCGGATAGTTCCTGCCATACGTCGTGTAGTCCCTGTTCGTCTGGCTGAACATGTTGTTGATCCTGATGGTCCCGCCCTCCGGCGTATTGATATCAAGGAGGAGACCTGCACCACCCCGGCGGCGTGTTTCATCGACGAAATTGAGCGTCAGGTCATCGATATAGTAGTCCGTGTAGTTTCTCCATGTTCCATCCAGGCTGAGATTGTACTGCTCGCGACTCCGGTCCCGCTGTTCCAGATTCCCGCTGACCTGGACGCCGAGCACGTTATCGAAGAACCGCTCACTGTACTTTGCGGAAATGTCGTATTGACCGAGATTGTCCGTCATCTTGCTGTAGAGCCCCTTGGCATCGATCCTCACCTGGCGCTCTTCGGGGGCCTTGCGGGTCACGAGGTTGATGCTGCCGGCGATCGCGTCGGCATCCTTATCGGGCGTGAGTGCCTTGAACAATTCGATACCTGCGAGCGTCCCCTGTGAGAACGTGCTCAGATCGACGCCGTGCGAATCGGCATCGGTCGGAGGGATGCGCACACCGTCGATGGTGAAGCTTGTGAATTTGTCGCTCATGCCACGGAGGATGACCTTGTTCGCTTCTCCGCCGGAACGGATGATCGAGACGCCGGGCAGTCGGCCGATCGCTTCGGCCGCGTTCGCGTCCGGCATTTCCTTGATCTTTTCTTCCGAGATCACATTCACGATCGTGGACGACGTGATCTGCTGGTTGATGGCGGCGACCTGTCCGCGAGCCTGTGCGGTGATGACGACCTCGTTGCCTTCGAGCACATCGGGCACGAGTGCGGGGTTCAGCGTGACCGTGGCCTTCCCTTCGAACGTGGTCGGATACTCGCGCTGTTTGTAGCCGACGTACGACACGCGGACGCGGTACGTACCGGCGGGGATATTGGTCACATTGAACTGCCCTTCTCTGTCGGTAACGCCCCCGATGGCTGTGCCGATCAGGTGGATGTTCGCGCCGACGAGAGTTTCATGCGTGACGGAATCCCTCACCGTCCCGCGCAACGTGCTCTGGGCGAAGCCGGCTGCCGGGATCAGCAGGAGGAGCAGGGTTGCATGGAGTATGGAACGAAGCATAGGAGATCTCCTTCTCTTCACCGTCGCGTCCTGTGCGCGGGCGCGACGGGTGTACAGATTCGATTTCGAGAACAGACGGGAAGCGTGATTGGTGGTCCGTATGCGTGAGGGGTGGCCCCAGTTCTCACGGTGCCGTGAGGGGATTAGCTGCTGACGTTTCAATGAAACGGATCTGCTGAAAACCCCCGCAACCGGCATCATTACGGTTACTTTACCGGTAACTGTATCGTGAACGAAGATACTAAGGGAATTCTAGAGTGTCAAGAAAAAAGTAACCGGTGACCAAGAAAACGCAGTACGAAGACGGGTGACTCTGTTGCCATTGACCTTGACCCGTTCCTTGGTTACTATTATTGAGTGCTACGCCGATTCCCCTGCTCTTTCTCCCTCCAACTCTCGCTGCTTTCCAAACGCATTTCTGATGGGGGGAAGACATCAGCATATCTTACACCGTCCAGGTACGGAGCCTTCATGAAGCGAAGCGTCATTTGTGCGAGCCTTTGTGCGGCAATACTATTGTGCATCCACACCCCGGCCCTCGCGCAAGGTGAGAGTGCCGTCCCGTTCCTCCTGATCGCACCTTCTCCCGGCGCGAACGGATGGGGTGGCGTGTCCACGGCCGTCGCATCGGACGATCCGATAGCTACCTTCGTGAACCCCGGTCAGCTCGGATTGTTCAGCCTGGACAACTACTTTGCCGCATCCACCTACGCGCCGAAGACCCGGTGGCTCCCGGCGTTCGGGAACCCTGACCTCACGTACAATGTCACTGCGGCAAACGCAGGAGTGAACCTGGCGCGGGTGTTCGACCTGAAACTGCCGATCAGCATCGGGTTGGGATACTCACGGGTTTTCCTGAACCTCGGGACGTTCATCACGACAAGTCCGTCCTCACCTGGAGCGAGCACCAGGCATGAATCATGGGAACGATCGGAATGCTTCAGTCTGGGCGTGGGGGTAGACTACTTTGTAAGGCTCGGCGTGGGTGTGAACTTCGAGAAGATCGTCTCGAACCTTTCCCCGATCGGCACCGAGCAGGAAATGGGGACCGGACGGGCCGAACCGTCGGCGACCGATGTTGGTGTGTTGCTGGAGGCTCCCATTATCGACATCGTTGCGAAGGTGAAAGGAGAACCGGTAACACTGGGGTCTGGTCTCTCTCCTCTTGTGAATCTCTCGATAGGATACGCTCACCAGAATCAAGGGCGGAGTGTCTCGTATGTGACCGCGGCAATGAGCGATCCCCTTCCCCGCAATGCTGTTCTGGGGATAAGCGCAGAGCTGGGTCTGGTGATGGATGTGGACAACCGGCCCTGGAAAGTGATCGCGTTCACGCTTGCGCGCGAAGCCGAGGATCGGCTCATCGTGCGAAACGGGAACGGGACGTTTGAGTACCAGTCGGGCCTCGGAGATATCTCTTTCTTCAAACATGTCATCCGGGGAAAGCTCGATGACAACGAGCGGCCCGAACTGCACAAGGGGTGGCAGTTGGAGATCGGCGAAGCGATCGCCATACGGGGTGGGAGTTTCAGGGAGTCGCCCAATTTCGGAGCCCGAAACTACTCGACCGGAGGATACGGGATCCGTCTCGCCGGCTTTTTGCGGCTGTTGTCGGCCATCGATGCAGGTATCCAGTCGGATGGGATGGTATCGTTCCTCGCGACCCACATTGACCTGGCGTATGATCACGCGGAATATGTCACGACGGGTCCCCTCGGCTCGACCACGTTCAATGGGGTGCGCATCGTGATCCGCTAGCCTCGATGCAGCCAATGGATTTCGGGGTGGGCGACACGAAAAAGCGCTTGCGGATTTCGGAGAAATGCCTTATCTTAATGTTGCTGTAGACGTTCTTACCTCTTCAAGGTCTTCCGGCACTTCACCCATCCAAGCAAAGCGTATTCCGGGCGGGAGAAGTCTCAAAAAGAGCCAAAAAGAGGGAGAAAACAAAGGGGGCGGTAGCTCAGCTTGGTTAGAGCGCCTGCCTGTCACGCAGGAGGTCGCGGGTTCGAGTCCCGTCCGCCCCGCCACAAAAGCCCGCCTTCGGCGGGCTTTTGAATTATCAGTTATCCATTATCCATGGATCATGGATAATTTAGAGCCCGGAAGATTTCCGGGCTCTTCTGCTATCTGTACCTCTCCCCCCCCTCCCCCCCGGGCCCCCCTCTCCGCACACCTACTTTGATAAGCATCATGCCTTTTTTGCCATGAACCCCCGGGTCTGTATCCGGTAAAAGCACTCTGGATGCGAGATGACTTCCTCGAAAGCCAGAGAATGCACCCCGGCATCGGTGTTCCATCGAAGATCGCTGCCTCCTCCTGGCCAAGCGGATTGTATACGTGACTCGAACGACGGAACGTTCTGGGAGCGAGAATCGAATCGTCGTGGAAGGATTGAAAGGATTAGGGTAATTCTGCTCAAGGGTGAATTCAAATGGATATCCGTCCGATACATGCTCAATCCCGTCGACAGTCGACCGACGCGAATAGTAAATCCCTCGATCGCGCGACGACCATCCTTTCCCCCAGAGGGCATGGACCCCTCCCAGCGCATCCGCGCGGATCACGGATTCACCAGGGTCAACCACCACAGGGCTCGACAAACTCACCGGCCTGGTCCATGCGCCGCTGCCGCTTGCCCGTGTGCTGTAGAGCCCGCTGCTGCGCGAGTTTGCGCGCTCACGGAGATACCAGAGCACGTGAGGGGAATTGTTCACGTCGAAAGCGAGTGAGGGCCTGATCGATTCTGTGGTGTCGTAGACAACCTCCGGCGCTGACCACGTATCTCCTCGCTTCGTCACCAGACGGATCCCGTTGGCAAAGTCTCCATACGCATTGAGTTGCTGATCCCAAACAATGTTCGGATGCCCATTCCGATCGAGCGCAATATCTGGACGGACCGACTCAAGCGTGTCATCAGTCGTGATACGCTCGATTAGCGACCACGATCCATGATGCCCCTTCCTGTAGAAGACCTCGTATGACCACTTCGGAGGGATTTCACCACAGAAAGCCACATGAACGGTGTCTCCCGGGCCGACCACCAAATGCGGAAACGCGCCGGTGAAATTCGTATCGGAGAGAATGACCGAGGGAGACCACCCGTTGGCCACGTTAAACGAGCGATACAACACCTGGAACGTCCCTTCGCGATAGTTGTCGTGCCAGACGAAGTGGACTGTGTTGTCGCTCCCGATGGCGATACGGGGGAAATAGGATTCTCCTTGTCGCGTCTCCGAGACATTCTGCGCCTCAGACCAACCCACACCATCGAAATGCTTGTACAAGATGTCCGATGACCCATACTCACACCAGACAACATGCGGGCCTCCTGACCCATCGATGGCAATGTCGGGAGTACGATCCATAACACCCGTATCCGTTATTGCCACTGGTGGGGACCACACTTGTCCATCGCTTGTTGCGAGAAAGATCTGAGCCCTCAGATCCCAGGGCAGTTGATTCTTGGATTGCCAGGCGGCAAATACTTTCCCTCTCGGGGTGACTGCCATCGATAGGAACTCACTTCTCGAAGAATCGCTCCCCTTGAGATTGACGGGCTGTGACCAGCCAGGGGTCTGGGCTGAGGTTTCGAGACAGCACAAGAGAAGGAAAGGAAGTGTTGCGATCATCGCCAACTCACGCGTCATGGCGACTACCATTGTCAGTCTCATACGCGAATTCCAGGCCCATTCAAAAACAAAAATGCCTCCCATCCACAGAATCCGGATAAGAGGCATATTCAAGTCCATCGTTCCCCCCGATAGTACTGATCGAATATACACCGGGGCTCTGGGAATGTCAAGTAGCCGAAATTCGCCCCAAAACGGCGAATTCAAGCATCATGGGTGTTCTATGTGACCCCCGTCTACCTCCCGTTACAAAAGCCCGTCGGCGGCTTTTGAATTATCACTTATCCATTTTCCATGGATCATGGATAATTAAGGAGCCCGGAAGGATTTCCGGGCTCTACTGTTTTCTGTGGCTCTCCCCCCCCCCGACCGTCAACGTATTAGGATCAGCTTCTTCGTTTCCGTGTAACTACCAGCTTCCAGACGATAGAAGTACACCCCACTCGGAAGGTTCATTGCGTCGAACTTCACATCGTGGTACCCGGCGTCCTGGACTCCCCGGACAAGCACCGCAACCTCCTGCCCCAAGGTGTTGAATATCGCCAAAGAGACTTGCGACGTCGTAGGAATTGCGTACCGGATCCATGACGATGGATTGAAAGGGTTTGGGTAATTCTGGGACAATGAGGCAGAAGTGGGCATGGCATGCAAAGGGACCGCTGCCATGACCTGCCCCCCGCCAGCAAGATAGGCGGTCGCCGCAGCCGAGAAGCGCGCACGGCCAAGGAACGATTGAAAATTCATATGTGCAACCCTGTCATTCACAGTACCTACGTAAGGACTGCGATTGCCTTCCATATACTTGCCTGTAATGGATACGGCGTTGTACCCTTGTTGCCAGAACGAGACGTGATCGCTCCCCACCAGCACTGGATTGAAAACGCTCATCGTGATGCCTGTATTCACGTCCCGAGAGAGGGCGAGCAGCGAATCGCCGAGTCCTTGAGACTGCGCGAATGCCCGAACCCAGATCTCGCCCCTCGATGTCTGCACACTGTCCCAACCAGTCATGATAACATTGAGGACCGCACGAATGCTGTCTCCTCGCGCCCGAGCCTTCGTTGCGTAGCTGGTGCTCCCGAGTCTGCCTCTCTCACAAGCATCCCAAAGCGCATAGACGATGGTGTGGCGGGTCGAGTAATGACTCATGACCCGCGCCACTTCTAATACCGTAGCAACGCCCGATGCATTTCCGTCGGCCCCCGGAGCAATCGTCTGCCCCCCAACGAGGGCATCATAGTGAGCCCCAATGATCACCTTAACGTCCGGCTCGAGCGTTCCAGGCTGTTCCGCGAGAACATTCACATCCGCGATCGAATAGTTGGTTGCGACCCCAAATGTATCCAGCCGGGTTACGAGGCCGTAGGCGTCGAGCTTCGTCTTCAGATACAGCCGCGCCACTTTCCGTCCCGTCGAATCGTAACGCCCCGCGATCCGGTAGCTTTCGTCCCCGAGGCTGAAAGTGGTATCATCGGCCAGGCAGCGGACGTGGACCCGCAAAGAGTCGAGGTTGACGCTGTCCGCGATGCTCTGGATCTCACATGTCTGGCAATTGAGGTGCGATGGACAACCGCACACAAGCAGCCAGACCAAGATCGCAAATATGCCGCACGTCTTCATATTCCATCCTCCAGAATCCTCGTCAGGTTTCCGCGTTCCCGGCGTCATTTCCATCGACAATAACATTGAGCTCGCCGATGTCCAAAGGGTCAGCGAAGGGGCACACGCAAAGCCGGGCCGACAGCCCACGTGCTGCAACACTACGGAGACCGGATCGGTTGAGAACTGGTAGTGTGGTCATATGAGAATCGGAAATGCCAGCACCTGAGTCAATATGTGGGTCTGATTCATTTGAACCCCCCAATGTTCTTCAATTCCCAACGCTATCGAATTTTGAATAATCGGCGCCCTTGAGGATAGTCACAGCCAACGAAAATTGCCCCGTCGGAGCTGATTGCCGGCCGAGATGTTATATCGACAATTCCTCCCGAAGCACTCCGTAGGACCATTGAAAACTTGAGCGAGCCATCCGGTTTGAACGCGTAGAAATTAGAGGAATCCGGACCCGCTCGAGAAGTGCCCAGATAGATGGTTCCTTCATTGTCGATCGCCGGGATGCAATCGGTGATTAGAATATACCTGCTCCACTTCACATGGCCCGAATAGTCGATTGAATAAATCGATGTCCCGGCGATATAGATGGATCCGTCCACGCCAATCACCGGTCCACCATCATGCCGGACTAAACTGAGGTCATCTATCTGCCAGCGCACGGTACCCGCAGGGTCGACCGAGTAGAGTGTCTGGTCACAAGCAAAATAGATATTCCCTTCGTTATCGACGGCTGGTTCAGTTATCGTCGAATTCCCGACCGCAGGAGCATCCAGGCGCCACCGTTCGCTTCCCGCTGTGTCCACTGCGTAGAGACTTGCACCTGCATAACCTCCGCCCGGGCAGTAGATCGTGCGTCCATCGGGTGAAAGTGCAATTGAATTGGACGTAAGGCGCCGAACCGATGGTGCATACTTCCACTTCAGTGAGCCGGACTTTGTCAGAGCATACAAGTGTGTCGTGCCCGTTGAATCACTCGATGAAAAATACACTACATCCCCGTCCCGCGAAGGAACGGGTGTGCTGAATTGAGCATTGCCACCTGTAGAGAAGGACCATTTGATGGCTCCGCTTTCATCAAATGCCCGGAAAATTCCCCCTAATGTGGGGGTGGCATAAACGGTTCCGTCGGACCCAATTGTGGTCAAGGAATTTGAAGCACCTCCCAAATCGAACTTCCATTTCAACCCACCAGCACTGGTAATGGCGTACATGTACTGATCATGACACTGAAAATAGACTGAACCATCCGGCCCGATCACGGGGGAAGAGTAGATGTAATTGTTCGTTTCGAAGGTCCACTCGACAATTCCAAATTGAGGACCCCGATATTGACTTCTCCCTGTGTGCTGGGGATCATGAAGAAATGTCGGCCACGGGGAGTCTGCTAGACCCGGCCAGGCGATCTGAACTTGAGTCTTGGTCGATGGAAGGGAGCTCAATCCTTCGACCGGCGCTGTGCAACGAACACACGAGAGAAGGAGACAGAAGAGAAGGAATACGACTATGATGGGTTTCATGGAGTACCCCACGGGAAACGCGCGCAATCATAGACCATCGCCTGCACTATTCACGGGTCGGAGTCTCCTGAGAAAGCGGCTGAAGTGTGAGAGGGAATGCTACAATCTAGGGGGGGGCAATCGATCTCATAAGGCGCTTGCAGCCGATCTCCGATCGCAGATATCGGCAAGCAGTGTGAGAGAATGAACAGGTAAGGGAATACTAATTCAAACATAGGAGAATGTCAAGGAGCCCGACTGGTCAACAGAAATTCCTCATTTCTGCCTTGGATGAGCAATCTCCAGGACCCTCAGTGTTCTGCCAGTCCCCCGTCCACCCCGCCACAAAAGCCCGCCTCCGGCGGGCTTTTGAATTATCAGTTATCCCTTATCCATGGATCATGGATAATTTGGAGCCCGGAAGCATTTCCGGGCTCTACTGTTTTGTGGCCTCCCCCCACCGTCGGATGAGCAAAAGCTTCTTCGTTTCCACGCAACTCCCAGCCTGCATCCGGTAGGAGTACACCCCGCTCGGGAAGCTCGCGCCGTCGAACCGGACCTCGTGGTAACCTGCTCCCTGTTCGCCGTGCTGGAGAACTGATAGCTTCTGCCCAAGGGTGTTGAATACCGTCAGGGTAACGTACGATCGATTCGGAAGCCCCTAGCGGATCGCAGTCGTTGGATACTACTCTCCGTCATTGCATGCCCACATGCCACAGAAAGATTTGCCAGCCGGTCCCAGGCTCCTTGTAGAGAACAAGCGAGTGATAATGTGGTTCCGTTTTCTGAGCGTTGACCGTCTTCAACACCACATAGATGGCATCTTCATTCTTGTTACTCCGAGCAATAACTTGTACCCCCTGCCGAGAGGAATTCTCATGGAGCACCGCTTCCCGGTCCTTCCCTATCAGGATATCCTGTAGACGCATCACGTTCTGGCCGCTGACCAGGTTTGCCTCCGGGGACACGTATTGCTTGACCCGCACAAACTCAACCCCTTGCATCATCATTCCGATGTGGTCAATTATCTTGGAGATGTCCTCGTTCTTCGTGGTGTCCCCAAGCCTTGAGCGTGACACAGGTTTGCCACCAGGATGATCAGTACGAGGAATGCCGCTGTGCGTTGTTTCATGACGTTCTCCGCAGTTATTAGAATAATGATGATCTGGGTCCATCGTGATCCGTTACATTGTGAGGTCCTAGTCGTTACCTCATTGTTCTATGCTCATGATTGACTTCACACCCCACGTTCGTCGAAGACTGAGACATTCCTACTGTCTGTTGAGCCGCTTCAAATGAAAGAATACCCAATTCCAACCATCACCCGAATATCTCTCGTTCGTTCATTGCCCCCCATTTTGTAGATCTTCACAAGCCCGAGCGAGTAGGCCGCACTACCCACGATGGAGAAGGTTTCACTGATCGGAGTCTCACACTCGAGACCCGCATCGATGGAGCAATCGTAGGATCTGTAGTCTTCCGTTACGTCAAACGAGACATTTCCTTCGGATGTAATCGTCCCCTTCGCGCGCGAGGAGACCAGGTGGCCGAGAGACGGTCCCATCAGCAGCGACAGTCGAACACGGCTGTCGATCAGCGCGTACTTCACATACACGGGCAATTCGATGTAGCTGTGATACATGTTGATCGCAAACGTTCCGTAGGGTGAAAGAAACCAATCGGACCTCGTTCCCTTCTGCACGAACCGGAAGCCAGGGCTCACCGAGAATCCCGCCCCGATCGGAAAATTCGCCGACACAAGCCCCACGAATCCTAGTTGTGTACTCCACACCGCCGTTGGGGCTAGATTTCCGGGATCTGAGAGATTGGCGAAGTTCAATCCACCCTGGCAAGCTATGGATATCTGGGCATCGGCATGAAACATCGGGATGCACGCCAGCACGAGAACGCAAGTGAGTAATCGCATTTTGGTTCCTCGATACGCATGTTTTGCGATATCATCAGGGCTTCCCCGATGATACCAATGATATCTATGGACTGCCAGATCGAGCACCGACCGGCGGTATCAAGTCTTCCCATGGTCAATTCCTTCCATCAAGATGATGGATGAGCATCGACTGCAAGCTGAGAAACAATACCAATAATTGCCCAAGGACGACGAATACTATCAGAGTCCTATTGAGCAATCATTAGAATCTTGGCGATATCGGATTTTCCTGCGAAGGTGTGAACGACAGCGAGCAGATCGAAAGAGGCGAGCTATGTGCTGCGGCGAAACTCATACATCCCCCATACGGTTCATAATCAAGCTACAGTGGAACATTCAAAAAGTCAAGGGAAAAAACTGGGCTCTTGGAGTCGCCTTTCAACGAATCCATAAACGTGTCGTGGGATTGGTCAAGCTCGTTCATCTCCTTGAGGATGGTCATTCCTTGATTCGAGGTTGCCGGGCCTGATGGCGGGTTATCACTATTGAACTCGTCCATGACCGTTCGCACTCCGCTCCCCCGGTCGGACCCGGCATCCCCCCGATGTCGGGCTTTTCTATTTTGAAAGGGCCCGGAGAACATGCCGAGCCCCTCGCGCTCTTCAGCATGCCCACATCGTCGTAGAGTAGGACAGAAGTGTAGTGGTGTGCAGGTCCTGTGAGCCCAGACCGGATCTCTCCTTTCGGGCGAGTGTCCCGCTCAAGCAGACCATCACTCTATTGCCTTTTGAACCCTCGTCGAACCGTACGTGAGGTTTTCCCTCATACGGCTCTCCTGAAGTCGCAACATACTATGGTGAAAGCGGAGCGACATGGTAGTCATAGAACAGGCCGAGCTGACCATAGAGATGTTCCGAGGTCAGTGTACCGAACCCGTACCCACGTCTGCCTCGACGTCGCCAGATGGTATGCCGGACGCGAAGACTGACAAAATGCGCCAGCTTGCGGAACACTGCCGAGCCATGCCCGAGCCGGAAGTAACCCATCCATCCGCGCAGGAACCGGTTCAGGTTTTGCACCTGATCCTTCACCCGCAGCGGTATGGAGTGATGGACATATTTCCGTACGGTGGCGCGGAACTTGGTTTGGCTCCGCGCACTCGGATAGACCAGCATCAGCCGTGAGCCGTTCTTTCTGCTCCTGACATTGTGGAACCGGAAGCCGAGGAAGTCCACGCTATTGCCAATGTCCAACCGCAGGCGGCGTGTCTTCTCGTTGTTCAGACGCAACCCCAACCGTGCCAGATAATGGTGCAGCAGGGTTATGCCCTTCTCCAGATTCTTCTGTGCCAGGATCACCATGTCATCAGCATACCGGACAAGATGGATGGACCCTTTACTGATATTGCCAAGCCTCTCCCTCTTGAACGCTTGATCGACCGGATTCAGATAGATGTTCGCTAGTAGCGGACTGATGACCCCGCCCTGTGGTGTGCCTTGTGTCGTCTGCCGGTGCTGGTCGTCTTCGACGTAGCCACAACTCAACCATTGCTTGATCACATGAAGTATCTGCGCGTCGCTGATGCGCCATGCAACGAGCTTCATGAGCTTGCCGTGGTCGACCGTGTCAAAGTACTGCTCCAGATCGACATCGTACACTTCGGTGCATCCCCAGTTCAGGTACTTGTATATCTCCCGCACCGCATCATGTGCACTCTTCTCCGGCCGGAACCCGTAGCTTGAGTCGGCAAAATCCGCCTCGAAGATCGGTTCCAGTATCATCAGAAAAGCCGTCTGCACAATCCGGTCCCGGATGGTCGGTATGCCGAGCGGACGCTCCTTGCCATTCGGTTTCGGGATATAGACACGTCGTACTGGTTTCGGCTCATAGCGCCGTTCCTTCATCTCAAGCTGAAGTTCGGCCAGATAGACAGCGACACCCTTCTTCTCTACATCATCAAAGGTCTCTCCATCCACCCCGCCTGCTCCACCGTTGGCTTTGGCTTTGCGATAGGCCTCTTCCAACACATCCGTACGATAGGTCTTATCGTACAGACTGTAGAACCGGAACTTCGGCTCGGCTTTCGCCTTTGCATGCAACTTCTTCTGAAACTCCCGAAGCCATTCCGTGCTTGATAGCTCGCGCAATACACGCTCCTTCGTTTCTTCAGAAGTTATACTTCAGCAGGAGTCCTTCCCTCCACCTCGCTTTCCGAGGCTTCGCAGGTACTACGACTCCATCCGCCACCCTGCCAGCTTCCCTCCCTTCTGTGCGTTTATAGGAGGGCTCTGCTCCTGCACTCCCCAAGTGGAGTATTGGGTCGCGCAGGGCCAGCGAGGGTTTCCCAAGTCCCGTTCCTCATCTGTCCAACCATGTCGTCGCTCGCACCCCGGAGATGCTGCCGTCGCCGTATTCTCTCTGTGCCCGGCGTGCAGTCCTGACTTCACCCATTCGATAGGGGTTCGTCCATCTCAGTATTCTTTACGAGGCTACCTGTGCGTTCACCCAAAGATTACGACCTGGTTGTTTGCGTTGCGTCCTTTCAGACTACGTCGTCGAGTCGCTTAGCATGAGACCGTTTCCCGTCTCACACCGACTCCTCGCTACGTGATGAACAGAGTCTCATCACGGTTGGGACTTGGAGTTGAGTGCCCTCACTCCTCACCCAACAAGATTAGGAACAGTTTACCTTGGCACTCATCGGACGAGCAATAACTTGCGCGTCTCGGTGAATGACCCCACCCGCATGCGATAGAAATACACCCCGCTCGGGAGATCGGCCCCATCGAATTTGACTTCGTGGTAGCCTGCGTCCTGCTCGGCTTGGACAAGATTCGACACTTGTTGCCCGAGTGTGTTGCACACCGACAATGTTACATGAGATCGACTCGGGAGACCATAGAGAATCGTCGTCGACGGGTTGAACGGGTTGGGATAGTTCTGGTCCAGCACATACCCACGCAAGGAGGACCCGCCATCATGTTTCACGCTGGTGAGGCCAAATGCGGTTCTGGGAATACGGTAGACTCCCCGTGCGGTTCCACTGTACACGTAGTCCTCTGCAACGCACATGGAGTACACCTGACGGGATGCCAGCCCGGCGTTCACCGAATCCCAGGACGATCCGCCATCACGTGACACAAAGACCCCGCTCCATGTCCCGGCGATGATGCGATGTCCATCGTTGAGCAAGACGGCCACAGTGCTCTGCTCTGTGAGTGGGCCGTTGGTACCCTCCCACGACATTCCTCCGTCGGACGAGCGGTACACTCCCCGTCCATTCGTACCGGCATACAGTGTCGGACCATCATTGACCAGCGAAAGGACCTCCCAAGGTGGTAATCCGGTGCTCCTCAAGCCCCACGTGCTATCCGCTTCACTCCAAGCATATACCCCGCTGTCGGTTCCGACGAACAGACCGGAGCCGCTCTTGAAGAGGGTGTGCACGAACCGACCCGCAAGTCCGGTCCCGAGCGACTGCCAGTGGTCTCCATGGTCCGTTGATGCTGATACGGCACCCAGACATCCCGCCATGAGCCTCCCATTATCGAGGAGGATCGTGTTCACGGTCTGGTTCTGGAGCCCATTCGACACATTGGCCCAGGTCTGTCCACCCGAGAGGGAGCGTCGCATGCCAGCACCCCAGAGCCCGGCATACTGTTCTGTGGCGGTTCCAGCAATCGCCCGCGCATCCATAGTAGTGCGACTTGTGTCAAAACGAACAACCTGCGCGCTGTGTTGCTGAAGGACGACCACACCGGGATACGATGTTCCAGCGAATACACATGTATCGATCACGGCCATCGAACGAACGGACACTGTCGCAAGACCGGCATTCCTGTACGCCCACGTGGTCCCCTGATCTTCAGACACGTAGCATCCATCGCTCGCTGCGAAGACACTGCCTCCATATGCAAAAAACCCGTTGACAATGGTTATCGAAACCGGCGAGTTCCCTGAACTCCACGTGACCCCGGCGTCACTCGATCTGGAAAACCCTGCATCGGTCCCGACCACAAGCACGCTGCCTGCGTGACCCAAAGCCTTGACCGAAAGGCCCTGCAATCCCTCATTGCGTGCCTGCCAGGAGTTGCCGGAGTCGACGGAGATGAAGACCCCGCCATACCATGTCCCCGCGTACAGTGCCCCTGAATCAGCGACGAGGGATGAGACGGATGGATCAGTCGGCCCCGGGCTCAGATGCGACCATGACGAACTGCCTGCCGCACGACGGAAGATCCCTCCCCCATATGTTCCCGCCAACAGATATCTTCCCAGCTGCGCCAGGCACGAGACATTGCGGTCTGTCAGGCCGAGACTTGTGTTGCTCCAGGATTCCCCCTCATCGGTGCTCTCAAAGACACCGTCGGAGGTTCCCGCGTAAATGTTCGATCCCACGACGGCGAACGAGCGAACGAGAGGCAGCGTATACGCTGGGGCCGTCAGGAGTCCATTGCTGCGCCATTCCCACGTTGCTCCTGTATCACGGGACATGTACACACCACCCCTGGTCCGGTCTCCACCGAAGAGCATCTGCCCCAACCGCCCCAAGCTGAGAAAGCGGAGATCCGTGGCAACCAGGTCATTCTCCTTCCACGTATGCCCGGCGTCATCGCTGCGGTACACACCATTGTCAGACGCAGTGACCAGAACGGGACCTATGGACTCATATGCGTGAAGCAGAGTACATGACGGCAGGTTGACCGGCATCCATTGTGCCTTACCAGGGGCGGCACACCACATGAGGAGGATCGCCACACAGATCGTGACATTGTTGTTCATTGCCTTCTCCGTAATAAGATATACATTCTCCTACCTCACCAGCGTGCACTTCCTTGTCTCTGTGAACACTCCTGCGTTCAAACGGAAGAAATATATACCGCTTGGCAGGCCGGCTGCATCGAAGCGAACCGTATGCGACCCCGCATCGCACTCTCCATTCTGCAACACATCAACCTGCTGGCCCAGGACGTTGAAGACCGCCAGCCTCAGGTGGGTGCGGACGGGCAGATGATATGCGATCGTCGTCGAGGGGTTGAAGGGGTTGGGGTAGTTCTGATCAAGAAGGTTCGTTGTCGGCCGAGCGCCAGGGGGCTCACTGGTTCCAAGAATTGAAGAAGAGCTCCGGAACAGACCGCCCCAGGTCCCTGCGATCAGCTCCCCACGAGGTCCGTGGGTCAGTGCCCAGACATTCAGGTTCGAGAGACCGTTCGAGTATGGAATCCATGTGGTCTCACTACGAGCCAAAGAGAACACCCCAGCCCCGGTCGTACCCGCAAGGAGCAGCGTATCGTGCTGGAGGAGCGAAACTACAGATGTGGATTGTAGGCCGATCTTCCACCATGTCTTGCTCTCGCACGATATTCCGTACACCCCACCGTCGACATGAAAATCGTCCCAGGCTCCCGCATAAACAGTATCACCATTCCCCGGAGCAAGGGATTCTATGCTTTTGCCGATATTCACGATATCACTCCAGGTCGACCCGCTATCGCGGCTTTGCATGAGATGCCCACGGCTATCTCCCGTCCAGATGTTGCCGTGCTGGTCAAGACCAAGGCAATGCACATAGGCTTCGGAATGATCATCCCGGATCAGCAACCAACTCATGCCGAGGTCGGTGGAACGAAAGACCTTTCCCCCGTAGGTTCCCGCATAGAGGCGATTCTTCCCGTCGACAAGCAGATCATTCATGACAATTCTCTCGATCCCCGTGTCCGCCGACTGCCACGTGGTACCTTCGTCGGAGGACCGGATGATTCTCCCTACGTAGTACGCATTCTCATCCGTGACGATCTCCAGGGTGGAGGTCGCAGCGTATATGTTCCCCGAGGAATCCACCGCAAAAGCGTGGACGAAGGTATTCATCGTGCTGTCCCATACTTTGGTCCAGCTTTCCCCGCCGTCCAGCGATCGAAATATCCTTCCGAAGTTGAACCCGCCAAAGATGTTGCCCGGTCTCGTCACCACGACATTCGCAACATTCTGGTTGCTCGTTCCATTCAGCAATTCCCAGGACTGGGTTTGCGCGGTGGCCATCGAAGCGATCAGGATGCCGAAGATCATCGACAGCAACGCCAACATTGAATGATTGGCATTTCGTGAAACAGTCATGAACGTCGCCGCCTTCGTCTTGACCAGGGAGCCAGTTGCGTCGTGTAGCAATAGCACCTGGAAGGAACACGAATGCCTCCCATCCATGACATCCGGACAAGAGGCATATGCAGTTCCATCGTTCCCCCGATAGTGCATATGAAAGATACGGCTACGAATTGGGATTGTCAACGCGCTAGCGTGGGATTCCAGGGATTCCAGGGACATGGGATTCCAAGGACATGGGATTCCAGGGACTGTTCCAGGAGTGATGTTCGAATAGCGATGAAGTCAAACGAGGAAGTTCTGAAGGCGCTCCCAAGGGGCAGCGGGAGGAAGAACAACAAGGATGGTCAGGTGGGCAGGCCACACCTGCGACTGAGGATTGATGAATGTGATTGCCAGCTGCATTTTGGTGATTCACGGGGGCAAGGATCAAATAACATCTCCGCTCGCGGTGGGACCTTGAGCCGATGACCAACCGCCAAGATAGATTCCCCTTGACAACACCTGACCGCCGCTCATATATTTCACCAGTCGACAAAGTCTGCGCTCAGTTCATGCAGCGCTATGTTCTACTTGGTCGGTGGTTGCCCAGGTGGTTGCTCAAGTGGTTGCTCAGGCCCTCGAAATCGTGACTGAGCGTGGTAGTCGTGTGGCGAAAACAGTACAGATTTGAGGATGTTGAGACGGGAAAAGCCCTATCCTCCTGCCTCGTACGCAGGAGGATGGGCCTGCGAACACCCCTGGCCGCATCAAGCAACACCGACCCACATTCTCAAGGAGTCTGTCGTTTCCTTGGTTCCTCGATGTCGATATCCTACCGAGCTTACGATTCAGTTCAAGGGCGGAATTGGAGGTGGGCGAACAGTAATTGCTCAGTCATGCAGTATTGAAGGCCCCCGAAAGGCATGGTATGAGAGCTTCATGCCTTTTGAGCCAACCGACAGATCGACCGATTTCACTGGGAGTCCGAGTCGCATCAGCTGATCCTTTCGTCAAGGATCGCCAGTTTCTTCCCCTTTCGAACGGGCGGCCTGTTCATTGATTTCCTCCCTCGTTCGGTAGTCGCCGGGATAAGCCAGATGAGTTGGAAGCACAGGTAGTTTCAGCGTCATCACTCGGAACTCGTCATACCTGCAATCAGCGAAATGGGTGATCTCGACAAGTCTGTTATCCGGGGGGGCCGAATTGAAAGTCAGGAGATAGCCGAAGGGTGGGTACGTTATCTCACTCATCACGATGGCATTTGAACCAGGCATAGCATTCGAGTCAAGTTGAATTCGTGCAGATACCCCGGAATACCGGAAACGCCCCGTAAGATTGTAGTAGACGAAGAATCGGTAGATCGGGGGTAAATGATTTCTCTCCTTGTCCAGGACAAACCGTACGAGCTCCGGATGTTTTGCCGCGAAGTGTTCATCGTTAACGGAGAAGAACATTGCTACAATTTGCTTGAGGATCGGCAACGGAAAGAGGTAGTTCAAGTAGACAAGTGTCGGGTTTCCATTGGATCTGATTAGGATTTCCATCGCCTGATAACACCAATCGACGAACCTGCCTCCATACCACGCCCCGGTGTCGCTGTTGCACTTGATGCAAAGAGTATAGTCACCGATCCCACCCTGTTTTATTGGCCCTTTGACGATTTCATCAGGTCCAAGCCCAATCGTATCTTCCAAAGCGACTTTGATGTACCTCCTGTCGTTGAACGCTGCCTTTGGTGGGACATGTTCAAACGACAATTGCCGCTCATTGCCACAAAGACGGCACATCCCAAACACTTGATTGCGGCGTGACACAAGTCACCTGCTTCCGAAGGCTATTGAATACCCTCTTGAATTCAGATCGTACCTTACCTCGCTTCTTGGCTTGACGCACTCATCACCTTGCTTCGGACACATCTGTAAATACACGCTACTGTCAGCACCGATTCGTAACCAGTATCTTTCGAAGCGAACCTGGCGCTGCGTCAGGTGCAGCCGCTAGCTAGGCAGCCCCGACCTCCGGATCTAACCGCACGTCCAGTGCGCAGAGACTTGTTGCGACTGGCAACAGTGCATTTGCTGGGGTCGAGAAACCCAATGACTCGCGTTCAAGCGCAGCAAGACGTTCCGCAACCTCTGTTGCGCTGCTCCCCGCGGCGAGCCAACTGTACACGGACCCGATGTACCCGTCATACTCGTCCTGCGCACCGGGGAGATGGACGACGCAAAGCGGATCCCACTCATGCAGGAGAATTGTGTGAATAGCATCCTGAATCTCCCGCGCGCGTTTCGTTTTCTGGTCCATTCCGGGGCTGCCTAACGATTTCGCGGCTCACCTGCGCCGGCGAGTTGTAGGTTCGTTAAACTGTCAAGTACCGCAATAGTTGTGGCTGGCCTGAACTGCTTCCCTATCCACCGCCATTTTCTGCGAAGCTACCGCGAAGCGGCGAGCGCAAGTTGAGTGACTTGTTAGGCGGCAACTTCTAATTGGCGATAGCTGCAATGAATTCTTTTGATAACGCAAGGATGTGCGCGAACGCCTTCCAGTCCAGGGTCGCCGGCACATCTTGAAAGCTGTGATACGGTTGTGTGCCTTGATTGGCATACAAGAAGAAAGTCTTGACTCCCTTCTGTGAAATGAAGTGATGATCGCCGTTGGGGGCGTTCCAACGTTTGTAGAGCGGACCGAGCGCCAATGATTCGTTGGCTGCCTTGAGGATCGCATAGAACTCTGGAAAATCATCCCCGCCGACAGCCATTACCCCATCGTTTCCAGACGCGACCATGTCAAGGTTGAGTAGGAACTTGGTAGTTGCCAGGGGCTTGAGCGGGTTCTCAGAATAGTACTTGGAGCCGATGAGACCGACGTCTTCGCCTGAAAAGGCTATGAACACCAACGAGTGCTTAGTTGGATGCGTAGCGAAGTAGTCCGCGAGCGTAAGGAGCATCCCGACGCCACTTGCGTTGTCGTTCGCGCCCGGAAAGTAGAGGGAATCCGCGAATCCACCCAGATGATCATAGTGTGCGCATATGATGATAGAAGTATCGGTTTCCCCAGTACCCTTGACCATGCCAATGATATTCTCGGCGTCGTATTCCTCCATCGAGGCCTCCACCTCGAATCGAACCGATTCAACGGGAGTCGGTAATGAACTCAAAAGAACGTCAAAGACAGCGACGTTCGCCTTCTCATATGGCGTCGAAGCCATGAGCTCCTTGACGAGGAAGATGGCGGCGGACGCTCTTAGTTCTCCGGCATTGGCTATCCTTGCTGCACGGGAATAAGAACGTGGATCGATGGACTTATCTGCCTGGACTTGCGCCGACACTTCGTCGTCGAAGATGAGGATTGCGCGCTCGCTTGCCACGGCCGCATAATCATTGATCCCCTTGTTGGGAGCGAAGACTCCACCGCGAACATAGTAGATTGGCGTACGCCTTGAGTTTGAACCAGACCCGGTAGTAGCAAATGGAAGAAAGTCTCTCCCAAGAACTAGCTTGCGGTCATTGACTTCTAGCGTAGCCAATCCGTCAACGACATTCTGTTCTATTTCGAATTTCTGGCCAATGTCGGCGGCGATGGGCACAAGGCCAATCTCGCGAAAGCGGGCTTTGAGATAATTTCCCGCCTTGGCATTGCCTTCGGCGAAGTAGCCGCGCCCGACAAACTCGGGTGAGCATAGACGGATGATATCTTCCTTCGCGGTTTCGATCGACAGTTGTGCCGGCGACGCGGAGAGAGCGGTAAAGACAAGTAGAGTTACGATGGTAGATCGCATAGGTATCCTGATGTGAGAAGAGTTGCCGCCTAACGGATCGCGGCTCACCTGCGCCGCGAAACGACTGTGGAATTGCAAGCAACCAAAACCTATAACAGAATCGGTGACGACCCCGATGCCCCAGACGCGGCGTCAGGTGCAAGCGTTGGTTAGGCCCTACCGTTGTGGGCGCTCAAAGCCCAAACGCATTCTTGACATTTGAGAAAAGTGTAATCCATTCAGAGGCGCCTGATGAATCGAGAGAAAATGGCACAATATCTGGCCCCATAGCCGCAGCAACCCTACCCGCATTTCTTTTGATAGTCTTCAGGTCGTTCTTTGTTAGAGCATTGCCAGCAGGATCAGTTGGACGTCCATATTGAGGAACTGCACAAAGAACACCGGTGATCGCCGCAATTTTTGAGGGGTCCAAGTAGTTCTCAATTGCAGTGCGATTCATGATTTCCACAGTCCGGCAGGTCGGAGATCGAGAGGCGAGAATTGAGAGTGCATCGGGAGATGGAGGAGCCCCAGCCGCTACGCGATCGCTGTCGACGATGACACACCAAGTGAGATTAACAGCGTCCATCCTTGACGCAGTAACAGAATAGAGGAGATTAGGAGAAGGAACAATGGTAGAAGCACGCATAGAAGCCCTGCCCCAGACACCAGGAACAGAAGGAGGCCGTAGGCCGACTGGAGTTACTGGTGGGACAACCACGACACCAGACGTTGAAGTCATTGCTCAGACCCCCCGGAGGCGATTGACGGTCGCGTACAAGATCCGAGTGATCGAGACCGTTGCCGAACTGAAATCCAAGGGGAGCGATTCCGTCGGATCATATTTGGCAAAAGAAGGATTGTACTAGTCCTCCGTCCGGAAGTGGATGGAACAAGAGGAACGTGGACAACTCACCGCCACAAAGAGCGGGAGCAAGACAAAAAGTACAACTGAGTTGCACGCGGAAATCCACCGCCTGCGTCGCCAACTGGAACGAACGGAAGAGAAGCTCAAGAAGACAGAGCTGATCGTCGAGATCTAAAAGAAACTTTCGTTGATCCTGGGACTCGACCTTCCCGAGATCGACGAGAAGAATCTCGGGAAATAGTCGCAGTCCATGGAGAAGAATTCAGCACAACGGCCTTGTGCCAGGCCTTGGGAATGTCCCGATCCACCGTGTATCGTTCGCAGCAGCCGAAAGGTCCGTTGAAAGTTCATCGTCCTCATCCTCGCCGCCTGAGCACCCAGGAAGAAACGATCGTTCTGGAGACGCTCAACGGTGAGCGATTTCGAGATATGGCTCCTCCGGAAATCCATGCGACGATGCTTGATGAAGGCCAGTATTTATGCTCTCAGAGAACGATGAATCGGGTTCTTGAACGCAATCACCAGACAGGTCAACGACGGCAGTCGGCACCCCGTGCGTATGCCCGCCCTGAGCTGTTGGCCTCACGCCCGAATGAAGTATGGTCCTGGGACATTACAAAGCTCAAGGGGCCGCGCAAGTGGACGTAGTATTATCTGTATACCATTCTTGAAGTCTATAGCCGGTATGTTGTCGGCTGCATGGTCTCCTACAGGGAATCCGCGGCACTTGCCGAAGAGTTGATCGCCGAAACATGCTGGCGGCAGAATATTGATCGCGGATCGCTGACGATACATGCAGACAATGGCAGCTCGATGAGATCATCCGTGGTTGCTCAGCTTCTTGCAGATCTTGGGGTGGCGAAAACTCATTCGAGGCCGCATGTGTCGAATGACAATCCATTCTCGGAGTCGGCGTTCAAGACGCTGAAATACCGTCCGGAATTCCCGGAGCGCTTCTCAACGATCGAAGAAGCACGGCTGTTCTGCAAAACATTCTATCGATGGTACAATGTTGAACATCGTCATTCAGGCATCGCAATGTTGACACCGGCTAATGTCCACTTTAAGCAGCACGAACCCATTCTCCAATCAAGGGCTGCTGTGCTTATCAAAGCATTTGAAACACACCCGGAGAGATTTGTAAAAGGAACGCCACAAGTCAAATCGGTCCCGGACCATGTGTGGATAAATCCACCACTGAAGATCGCTGTCGGATTTGGTGGCTAACTCACAAAAAGATTTGTCTCACAAGTATTGACAAGTTCCGTTTGACCAAACCCTTTCCTCGAATCCCTCTCTGAGCGCATGTTATCCACCTCGAAACGCCCCCACGAGCGCGAACATCCGTAGGTACATGGCGATAAGAGTCCCGTCAACAACAAAGCCAAGAAGGAGACAGACGACCGGCTCGATGAGGTGGGAAAGCGCTTCGAAGCGGCCATCCAACTCTCGTTCGTGGAACGAGGCGACTTTGAATAGCATCCTGTCAAGCTCGCTCGTCTACTCGTCCTTGCCAATGATCTGGCTCACCGTTGGAGTGAAGAACGGCGAAGACCCAAGAGGGGGCGCGGCAATCGACCGGCCGTGCCTTACCGAGCGGAGGATGCGACCAACTTCATCCCTCATCGCCTCGATCCAGGTCCCCACCAGCCCCACAAGTGACATCGGAATTGGATCCACGATGGGATGCAGACCCAGATACCATCCCACACATGATGTGAACCCGGTCAGCGGACTAGACCGGGTTCTCATTCAGTCGAATGCCGATGTCCCTATTTCGCAAGAATCAATTTGGAAGTCTTAACATAGACATAATTCCCGAGGTCATCCGTGACTGACAATCGAGCGTAGTAAACCCCGCTCGCCAAGGCGGAAGCGTTCCAATGAAGCGCATGATTTCCAGCTGAATAGTATCCATGAGCTAGCCGCTCCACTTCGCTCCCCAGACAATCATAGACGACCATCGATACAAACCCATTCTTCGGAAGCGCGAAATCGATCTGCGTGGACGGATTGAACGGATTGGGATATGGTTCTCCGAGCGAGAAGGAAACCGGGACGGATTCCTTCCCAATCGGTTTCATCACCTGCTTTCCCTTTGGCAACTCGCCGAGAGTTGCCAATCCCGAGTGCGCTAGCGGATCGTCAGGGTGCCGATCAGCAAGCAGACGGAAACACTTCTCCCCTTCGAACTTCTGACCGAGTCTATACCAAAGAATCGAGCCAACATCGTAGAGTGCCTCACGCTCAAACCTGCCTCTTGCATCTGCGATTGGCTTAACAAGAGCAAGCGCTTCTTCAGCTGCTCCGTCCTGGAGCAGTCGATGGGCGAGGCGAAGCCTGGCCAGGTCGCCGAGCGTGGCATCCCTGTGAATTGCCACAAGAGATCTCAGCATGTCCTTTGGTGATTCCCCTTGCTTTTCGCAGGATACTTCAAGCCGTGATAGTGCAATCTCACCACTATGCTTATCAGGGTAGCGCGTGATCAGACTCCGATAAGTATTCTGGATGTCTCGATTTCCATATGGTCCTCCCAGGAACAATGCGGCGGAAAGCTCACTCATACCTAGAGTATCCGTGGAACCAGATTCATCCGAAGGGAGAAGCTCAGATGGAGGCTTCACTGATAGAGATGCTGATACTTTCATCGATGGCTCGGACGAGAGCTCGTTCGAAATGTCTATATCCCCATAGATCATTGGATTCGCGGGATAGCTACCCCAATAGTTGACTTGAGCGCTCAATGTCGCTTGGTTGGTAGACCACACATCCCAATCGTTACCCCAAATGCTGCAATAGACTGGGAATTGTGTTGTCCCGAGCCAAGGGGTCGAGTAAAGGTCAATGGCGATCCCTGTTGAATTGAACTTGATCCAGTTGTTAATTTCGAAATCCACTGTCGAATAGTTCGCACAGTTGACGCCTGTAGCATTGCCGGTGACGCAATTGTTTGAAATCACATGTTGAGAGCCCGAAGAGTAGATGCCAGTCGAGTTGTTCTGAATCGTGCAGTAACGGATGCTCGTCGAGCCTGATGAGATCACCGAGACTCCGGTTTGTGCGTTCTCGATAGTGCAACCGAAGATTTCGCTCCCCGATGGCGCACCATAGAATTCAATGCCAATCCACTGGCCTCCTGAGCGTGTGAACGTGCAGCTACCGCCGGCATATAGTCTACCCTCTACACGCAATTTGTAGTAGCCCGAGAATGAAAGGGTAGTAGAAGATAATTGAAGAGTGCGGCCGCTGGCAACAGTGAGATTGCCATTGACGGTGTAAGTTGCGGGAGATACAGCTACCGTCTGACCGCTTCCAGCAGTCGACAGAGCTGACTCAATTGTCGAGAAAACAGAAGGAACGTACAGCGTCGGCCGGAATCCTCGATTGAAAAGTGTCTCATTTATTTGGAAGAGATGTGAGCCTTGGTAGAGATCCCTGTCTGCTTGTAGGAGTGCTTGAGCAGCATCGGGCATGGTCGCGCTTGAAGATAGGTAGTAATGGTGCTTGATCACGAGTTTGTCAGTGACATCTCTGCCAAGAGTCTGCCGAAGATCCCATAAGGTACCTGACCAAATTGCGCAGTTCACATAAATAGCCTGACTACCGTCGTAATCAAAGTACGTTAGCGGACTATCAAGTCTCCGACCCGACCAGAATACTCCACTGTAGTTACTTTGGATTCCAGCATCCCACATGTAGAGCCGGTCTTGTTCAAAAGCAGAGAGACTGGCCGAATAGCTCCCTGCCCAATAGTCCCCAAAGCCCTCACCCATGGCATCCGTCTCATCGGTTACGCCCCAATCCGGCACCTGTGCGGATTGAATGGCATGGCCATACTCATGCAGGATCACATCAGCATCCTCTGCATCATCCACACCGCCAATCCCGTAGCGAATTCTATTCTGGCTGGGCTGGTATGATGATCGATCTAGTCCATTGTGGCCGTGTGGATCGGCCACAATGGAGCCGTTCTGGATATTCGTGTACCCCAGACTCTGCAAGTACCTCTGGTTTTGATCAATGTAGAAATAGACCATCACGTCTTCGAATCCATCTTGACTCCGGTCGTAGAAGAAACTCCCGTTTGTACTGGTGACCGGCACGATTGCCGGAGCATCCCAATCTGAGATGGTGACGTAGGGGCCTTCCAACTTGTAGACTCCTCCCGAGTATCCAATGCTCGGAAGGGTCACGGAGATTCTCTGTATCGCGAGTTCATTGGAATTATTGTCGTTATTGTCAACATATCCTTGCGCCCCATAGTACGCCTGCGCCGTCGTAAGCGGGTCGGGTCTGTGGACAAAACCGTGTCCGTCGTATTTGAACTCAAGGTTTCGTACAGCGAGAATCGTCCCCGTCTCGGCGTCCGTGATTACCTCCCACTCACCGTCGGGTTCTGACAAGGGCAGAATTATCTGATACGCGAGATGATATTGAACGGTGTCGGATACAACAATGAGCTTGATTTTCTGCGGACCTGTTGGGCTTCCCGTTGCCCCTATCGCCGTCTTTGCACCTTGCACCGCTGCCGCTTCAGAGATCCTTGGTTTTACCGACGCCAAGTCAATGCTTGAGAAATAGTTGCCCATGAACATCGTCACCGTGTTAGAACTGATGCTCACAACAATGTCGGAAAGGTAAACCGGTATACCATTGAAATTTTGGTGAAACCGAACATGATAACCGCCCGGAACCTCTTGAGTGAGATCATGTTGAAGATCCGAGAGGTCCCCTTTCATTCTGAACATTTGGTGGTAGTCGCCCAAGAACTGACGCGCAATAGTCTCCGGTGATGCAGCGATTGGACCATAGTTGATGCCATATAGTGCTACCGGGATATTCGTGCGGACGTTTACCCGATTTCCATCCCTTATTTCGGTTTTGGGTATCTCTAATGTGGACCAATCGTGAATAGATTCTTGCGGGAGTTTTTGGGCATAATTCATCTGAGTCACGATAGTCGCCATCCACAAAAAGGAGAAGAGTCGAGTGGTCCGCATTATCTTAGCCTCCTTGATTGAAGAGCCAAAATTAGCTATTACGGTTTCAGAAAGAGATCCGGATCTTGGGCATTCTCAATGATAAGCGTTTGAGCAGAGCCATCGGCTTTCATTACCCATACCGAGGGCAGTGGACGTAGACCCGAGACCAATCCGAATGCATGTTGAGTGTACACCACCAACTTGCCATCGTTTGACCATGAGGCGGCGGCATTGTTGATCCATGAACCGCCTGAGGCAACTCGATTCGTCAATTGAATGATACTTCGGTCTGATTCACCTATTAGAAATATTTCGAGGTCTGGCTCAACGTGATCCTTGCCCGAAAAGACGATCATGTCAGAGCGACGCGACGAGGATGGACCGCTCGCCAGCTGAGTTCGGCCGGTTGGATAAGTCAACTGCTCACTGTCCGTGCCGTCAATTCTGATCATGAACAGCTGTCTTGTGAATGTTGCGCCTGAAATATCGGATGTGTAGACTATCGCGTCGCCGTCTCCTGAATAGGCCGGTTGAGAATCTTGACCGTCTCGAAAAGTTACGCGTCTTTCGTTCGATCCATCTACGCCAATAATGTAAATCTGGTGATTTGCGCCAAATCCCGCAGGAGATTTCTGGTAGACGAGTTCAGATCCGTTCGGACTCCAATTTGGCTTCAAAGGGGCGCCGTCTGCAACAACTACTCGCTTGTCTGTGCCGTCAACATTCATGATAGTGATTTGCGAGTAATCTGTCTCGCTGATTCCCTCCACGTAGATAATCTTCGTCCCGTCTGGGCTCCAGCGAGCATTTGCGGCGTCGCTCCGAGGGTTTGCTGATGCGATATGGTAGTACTCGATTCTCTCTCCGTTCTTAGCCAATACTGTTCGCTTTCCGCTCTTGAGGTCAAGGACTTGCACACCCTCAGCGTTTGAATAGAGCAATCTGGCCTCTCGGTAATCGCTCCAACCAATCGCAGGTTCCAAGCCAAAATCATCGCAGCATTGCGCGATGACCATGAGTACCAAGAGCAAGGAGAGTCGCAGAATCCACTGTGTCATCCTGAAGGCTCCGCCAAAGTGAGAACCCGCCCTCCCTGGGGCAGGGAACAAAGAAGGTCATCTCTTCGATTCCAATTTCTGCCTGGACGAAACAGATGGTGGGTTTCCTCATATTTCAATACTGGGTAATACTGTAGGGATGACCTTAGGTCCGATCAGCTCGAAGAATCGAGTGGAATCAGGCACCCCTCCTCCCAGCCACGGCTTCTCGGAGTTCGGTTGCGATGGGACAATGATGGGAATCCTGATGTGTCCCCCGCTCCCCATGGTAGCTCGCATCGTGCAGACCGCAGCTACGTCACATCATCAGAACTTGACGAAAGCTACGGAATTCAATCTGGGCTGTCAAGGAGAATCGTAACGTATTTCCGATAGTTGTTGTGCTGTTAGTGTTTCCGATGGCGCTCGGCGGGGACGCCAACCAAGTGTCACATGGGAAAATGTATTCCCGTATACGTTGCCCCCTCTCTCACCCACCTCCAAACGACCCCACCAGCTCGAACATAGGAAGGTACATCGCGATTAGGATGCCCGCCACCACAAAGCCCAGGAGCAGGACCACCACGGGTTCGATCAGCGAAGAGAGCGCTTCGATCTTCGAGTCCAACTCCCTCTCGTGAAAGGTAGCCACTTTGAATAGCATCCTGTCCAGTTCGCTTGTCTCCTCTCCCACCGCGATCATCTGACTGACCATCGGCGGAAAGTACGGGGATGACTCAAGTGGCGCAGAAATCGACCGGCCATGCTTCACCGAACGCTGGATTCGTCCCACTTCCTCCCGCATCCCTTCGATCCACAGCCCCCGCTCCGACACTTCCAGCGCCTTCACGAGCGACACCTGCGCCCCGAGCAGCGTTGCCAGAGTCCGGCAGAAGCGCGCCACTTGGGTTTTCACCAGGATGTCGCCTGCCACAGGGAGCCGGAGGGCCAGTACGGCTCCTCGCTTTGCCAGTGCCTGTCCATCCACAAGGAACATGAGGCCAAGGGCGACGGCCGCAGCAATGCCCGCAGCGTACCAGCCATAGGAAGTCACGAGCTTGCTCACATCCACGACAAATTCTGTCACGGGCGGCAGCTCCTTCTGAAAACTCGAAAACATCTCGCCAAAGGAAGGAACGATGAACACCAGGAGGAAGAGGATCGAGCCGAGTGCCACTGTAGCAACAAGGAGCGGGTAGGTCATGGCCTGCGTGAGTTTTCGGCGGAGAGCCGCCATTTTCTCAAGATACTCCGCAAGGTGCGCAAGAACGTCGGCCAGACGCCCCGTCTCCTGGCCCACCTCGACGGTCACGATGAAGAGCGGGTCGAACACGCGGGGATGACGTGCAAGCGCCTGGTGAAGCGGGTTGCCGTGGCGGACAGAGCGGCCGATATCGGCAATGACCTCCCGGAGGCGGGGATTGCGGGTCTGTACGAGCAGCACTTCCAGAGAGCGCTGGAGCGAGACGCGTGACTCCAGCATCACGGAGAGCTGAGTGGCAAACGTGGCGATGTCCGCACCGGAGATGCGCGACCGGATATGCTCCATTGACATAGACATCTATCCCCACATTCCGGTGAATGAGTTTTGCCGTGGAACTGGACTGAAGCACAGCCCTTCCTCCGGCCTGGATCTCGTTGCCGCGAGCTCGGGCGCACACGCCGAGGTCTACCATGTTTCCTACCCGCGAGGCATGGACGCTCACCTGCACGACATCCGGCGCGTTCATAGGTGCATCATTGCGTACCACGGTGCCCCGGGAGATCCGGTAGAGTGCTGTGACACGTGTGTCTCCCTGCATCACCAGTACGGTATCCCCGTCGATCGTTACGTCACTCGACCGTTGTAGATCCAGCATCATCCGGTGGAAAATGGCCTGCGCTGCGCCCTCAAGTTCCGTCCTCGCCCGCCAGTGCGATACGATGCGGCTTGCGAAGGTGTAGAGTTCAAAGGCGTATCCTATAAGGATGGATCCGACCACCATCGCCACGATGAGCTCGTTGATCGTGAACCCCGAGGGGTCAGCGAGCGCGGCTTGTGTTTTGCGCCACGACCGTCTTTGCCAGATGGACAACGGGCCGACCTCCTTTCCGGGTATCTATGACGAGCACATCAATCTCTGCCAGAGCGCCATGCACCGTCACGCGGCGTTCGACCCTAAGCCCGCGCGCCGTACGGACGGCATCCCCTTCCCGGGCTTCCTGCACTTCCGGCAGAGCGAGCTCCATTTGCGCCAAATTCAACGCCTCATGGATTTTGTCCGCACGGTCGTCCATGATCAGACTCCCGATCGAGGTCAAGAGCGGGATGAGCACTCCGGAGAAGAGCGTGAGCGCGACGAGTGTTTCTGCGAGCGTATTGCCGGACTCATCACCGATGAACCGGCTTGCTGCCTTCTTTCCTCTACTGGCAAGAGATCTCCACCACGAGACACGTGATATTGAAGGGCTTCGCCTGAGCCGGTGAGCGAGGGCTACATCCAAAGCAGGACCTCGCCCCGTTCTGTCCCAAGTGCCTGCGGAACGGCGAATCCTTCGGGAAGGTCGCTCCGGTTGATGCGGGCCGAGCGGATCCACCCGTAGTACGCCGTAGGAGGATGATGGAAGAAGAGATCCTCGATGAACACCGTGCCGGCAACCGTTCCGTCCAGTGTAACCGTGCCTTCAGCGTGAAGCGCGCCAAAGATGGACGCATCCTTGTCAACAATGACGAGATCCCGGGGTGAGATTCCGCCCGTCTGGGAAGTATACCTGCCACGGAGCATGATCACCATTCCTTCGCAGCGCACCCCGCGTGAGAGTGTGATCGAGCGGGATCCCGCACTGCTCGCCTCACGCGAACAGACTATCGAGGGATACCTAACCAGGGCGTCGGGTCCGATGGTGATGCGGGGTGCGATGAGCTGTCCGCGCATCGTCACAGCGCTATCCACAATGACCTGCCCGAGCGAGATGAGAACCGTATTGTCAAGATGTGCACCCCGTTCGATCCTGACCCGCCCGGTGACGTAGAAGGCCACAGGGCCTTCAATCGAGGCCGGAGACGTGAGCGTGAGATCACCGCGCACATATATGGTCAATGGTATCTCCCTGCGCGAGATCGTCCGGGAGAACTGCACATTGCCTTGCATGACCATGCACTCGGTCGAGTCCGAATATCCGCCTGCACCAAATGAACCCGCACCAGTCTCCGAGGCACTCGGGATGGTCCCTCCGGCGAGAAACCTGTCGCTGGACTCAAACGCTGCGGCCAGCATTGTATCGTCAAATTGAGGGAGTGATACTCCCCCTCCGCGCAGGATCGTGCCTGAAACAGGAAGCCGCGGGGGCTGGCGTTCACCGGGGAGGGTCCCCACGGTGGCACCCATTGGTCCGAGTGCGAGGTCTCCGACGATCTCTGACGAGCCGGTCAGGATGAGTTGCCGGGACGCGCTTCCAAAGGTGAGCGCGTAGCGGTAGGCAGGAGGCGGAGCCGCTCCGAGAAGCGCTGTGCGTGTTGCCGTGGCGCGTGAGGCACGTCCCCGGACGATGGCGAGCTTGAAGAGTCCCCATGGAAGGGTCCGCACCGTAGCAGAGCTGCTGTCGGCAAACACAAGGAGAGAGGCATGATCGCGCACATCCCGGTCCGTTGCAGCCCGTGCCACACCACTCTGGGCGGCGAGTTCAGCCCGCACCCGTGCGACATCTGCTACGGCCTGCAGCGTGCGCAGGTGGCCCATCAAGAGCACCGAAAGCGCTACCATCGTGAGGAGGAGCACCAGCATCAGCACTGACGGGAGGGCGAAGCCGGACTCTTCGTCGAGAGTCACTCCAGCACCCACTGCGCCTTCTTTCCGTTGTAGGCGTAGGCCACCGACTGACGGTCAATACGGAGAATGCGCGCGCCAAGGAGCGTATCGCCGCGGATCAGGAAGTGCGTTGATCCGTCGGGGCCAAGGAGGACGGCCGTGGCTTTCCGGGCTTGAGTCAGGATGCCGGTGAGTTGTAGCGCTGGAGGCATCCATGGAGGTGCTGCTTTGGGCCGAACTCGCCCCCGTGAGCCGGAAGAATCAGGGGCGAGTTTCATTCCGGTAAAGGGATCAGGTACATCAGCTTTGTACTCGTACGGCACTCGGGCAGTGGACACAAGAGGACGTGCCTGAGCCCCTTGTGGCGCGTCCATGCGCGTCACAGCGTCGATGACCTGATAGATGACTCCTCCCCAAATGCCCAGGAGCAGAAGCATCAGTACACGCACGAGTGGTTTCTGTGGAACTGGGGCTATCAATACCCTCACTCCTCTTCGAAATGTCCTTCGATCGTGGAGTCAAGCAGGCGGTCACGGACACCGCCCCGTTTCATCCCCACCCGGCCGAGCTGGATGTCCAACGGACTGTTCTCCAGCCGGTTCACGAACTGTGCAATCCGGTGATACTCCCCCTTGCACAGGATCCTGAAATGTCGTTCGCGGGAGGGGGTCTCGTCGCTGCTCACAATGGGCGCCACGCCAGTCAGCGTGACTTTTGTCTCCTGTGCTGCTATGCTCGCAAGTGAGAGGAACCCCGCGAACGTGCGCCCGTACTCCCCCGCCGCCCGGTCGAGTTCCCGTTTTAGAGTGTCTTCCCGCGCCTTGAGGGCCACACGGCGGACAACCAGCGACTCCGGTGAAGCGACGAGTGCCTCGCGCTCACCCATTTCTTCGTACTGACTGATCGTTTCGCTGTAGCGTCCGGCCACTTCTGTGGCAAGCAGAAGGAGAAAACACCCGAGCGTGGCCGCAAGGAGGATCTGGTAGTGTCTCTTGTGCATCACCTGACCCCTCCCTGGACCATAAAACCTACGGCGCCCGGGGCTGCCGGTTCCTCTTCGGGCCATGCCCCCTTCTCTCTTCCAGACTGGAGGAGTTGCACGCCGCTACAGAACCTTGCCGTATCGAGCGAGGCAAGATACACAGCGAGCCGCGCGTGAGTCACGACCTCACCGCTCACAGCAAAGTTCTCTTTGCCGCGCTCAGGCGCCTGGACTTCGAGAGCCTGGAATCTGACGCCTGGAGTGACCGAAGCGGCGAGGTCGTGCAGCGTATGGGCCACCTGACTCCTGTGGGTTCCGACCCGCATAGTGGCCACGCGTTCTTCGAGCGTTTGCACGGCTGAGGCCCTCATGGCAACTTCACGCGCTGTGGCCTCCATCGCCTGACTTGCCTCATCGATGGCTGTCTTGCGCGTCTCGACATAGAAAGCGGCCACAGACTGTAGGAGAAGGAGCGTGAGGAGCAGTCCCCCACAGGCGAGTGCTGTGCGCTGGAGAAGCGACCGCCAGAGTTGGGTCTCACCAGTCTCACGAATATCAGCCGGAAGAAACTGGAACTCCCCGAGATCGGGCTCCCCCTCTATACGCCCGGCACCGATCGAGACGGCCTGAAGTCCGGCCGAACGGCACACGCTAAGGGATCTCTCGATCTCCGCACGGCGGACGAATGCGATCTCGATCCTGTGAGCGCCATCGGCGTCCGCTACCGGACGATAATCGAAGACGATGTCTCGTGCGGAGACCGGAAGCTGGAGAAGAGTCTCGGCGTGGTCCTCGATCCACTCACGCACGCGAACGTCGCCTTCAGGGAGGTCTGCCTGCACGATCCGAGCTGCCTGAGGCCGGAGCGCAAGGCGTGCCCGTGTGGCGCGGCAGTTGCGCGCGCCAAAGAGCTCAGTGAGACGCGCGCCGGTCTCATCGGGGTGGTTCTCAGGAGTGCATTTGAAGCGCTCGTTCCACCTTTCAACCCAGTGCTGCTTTCCGGGGGAGTAAACCAGTCCAGGGGTCTCAAGCTCGGCAATACATAGGTCATGGTCGGTGAAGTCGAGACCGATCATGCGCGAGAGGCCTGCGAGCTGGTGGAGGTTTAGATGGATGGGTGATCGTTCAAACACCGCTTCCCCCCGTATAGTCAACACATTTTCTGGGTTGTGCCTCCCGCAAATCGGCAAGCATGAGGGTCAAATAGGTCTGCTCCTCCGAGCTTGCCTGCCTCTGGCAGGGCCCTCGCGAGACATTCCAAAGAAGATACTACTCATCACCTCCCGGCAAAGCGTAAGCGCTATGGAAGGCCTCCCCGTACGAGATGCGTGGGGTTACGTATATCATGAGCTGCGACTTCCGTTTGTCCTTGGTCGTGGACGAGAAAAGTGAGCCAAGGAGCGGAATCGATCCGAGGATCGGCACGCTCGTCCTGAGTTCCGACTCCGTCTCCTGCACCAGGCCGCCGAGTACGATCGTCTCTCCTTCCCGCACAATGATCGTCGAACTCATCGCCCGCTTGTTTATCGTGGGTGGTACCTCCGACGAGAATTGTCCCACGGGAGTCCGGAAATCGGGCTTGATCTCCAGCGTAATCAGCCCATCCGAGCCGACGTACGGCGTGATGTCCAGTTTCACATCCGCCTCGATCGTCTGGAATGACTGCGTTTCCTGAAAGACCGTCTGCGTCTGGTCCCGGTACGGCGTTGTCGTCTTGAGAAGAAAGTACTGTGTTGTGCCGATGCTCAGGCTTGCCTTGTATCCGTTGAGCGTAGCGAGGACCGGATGGGAGCGCACGTTGGCTAGCCCGTTTCTTTCCATCGCCTTCACATTCAAGAAGAAGTCGCCGGGGAGTTGTCCGAGCCGGCCGATATTGATCTCTTTCCCGAACAGATTGATCGTCCCGATCTGTTTCAATTTCCGGTTGATGTAGTCCCCCTTCATGCTCATATCTATCCCGGGCACGAGCGTCCCCTGGCGGGAGTAGGAGACCGTATCGTTCGAGCCCAGGAGTCCGGCCTGGATGCCGAGTTCAGAGCCGCGCGAGACATCGTAGTCGATCACGATCGCCTCGATCAGCACTTGGGCAACGGGTTGGTCGAGCTGCGCGAGGCACTCCCTCACCTGCTCCACCGCATCTGCAGAGCCAACTACTACGAGGCCGTTCTGCTCCTTGATCGCCTTCACAGTGGCGAGCGAGGTGATCGACTGCGGGAGGAGTTCCGCAGCGCGGTCTGCGGTCAGGTACTTGAGCCGGAGAAGCCGTGTCGTGGTAAGGTTCTTGTTCGTCTTCTCACCCACGAACACGATCCCTTCGGCCTCTTTGTAGGCGTAGTTCGTATTGCGGAGGATGATATCCAGGGCTCGGGAGAGAGGGACGCTGGTTGCGCGCGCCGAGACCGTGCCGCTGATAGCGCTGTAGAAGACAATGTCAGCACTCAGTTGGCGCGTCATATCGTGAAGGAGACGTTCCAGGGGTGCGTTCGTCACGTCAATGCTAACGAGCGAATCTTTCACGCTCACCCAATAGGGACCGGACTTCTGAGGTGTGCTCGTCCCCTGGGCGCCCACGAAGTACTCCTGCCGGCTCACGATATAGATATTGTTCTTTTTCTGAACAGCGAATCCGTTGTTGTTCATGATCTGTGTGAAGCCGAGGTCGAACTCGATGTCGATCAGTTTACCGCTTACCGTTCCTGAGGTGCCACTGATCACGAGTATGTTCTTGCCACATTTCTCCTGAATAATAAGGACGACTTTCTCCAGATCGTCGTTTTTGAGATCGACAGAGAAGAGGCCGTTCTCGAAGAGAATTCCGGGAATGCGCGGCGGGGGCTCCGGTGGAGGGGCCGGTGTGGGCGGCTGAGTGATGCGGAAGATGCTGCCTTCAAGCAGAACATCCAACTTGTTCTGCGCAGCGAGGAACGTGATAGCATCAAAGACCCTGACGCGATTCAGGGAAACCGTGACCTTCTTGTTGATGGCGTTGTCCAGGAAGACATTCACACCGTGCTGGAGCGAGATCGCTCGGAAGATGTCGCGGAGGTCAGTGTCTTTGAAGCTGAAGCTGGTCGTATCCATCGAACCTAACGGCATGGCCTCAGACGCGACATATCTCTTGCCCAGAACTGCGGAAAGTGAATCACCATGGATCTCCGAAGGAGTAAGGGATTGCCTCGCGTTGATCGGTTCGACCAAGCTGAAGAGGGATACGATGAGAGTAGTAACACGGATCATGTCGTTGTTCAATTTGCCTGATCTTGCTATTGCCGAGTACAAGCTTTGAGTTGCCCCCTCAATCGTCCAGGCTGGTTTTCGACGTGTCCCTTGCTCTGCCAGCAACAAGAGCATCTGAACGCGTTGGAATCACTCCGAATCAGGAACCACTCCTGGTGGCGACATATACATTGCTGCGGGGAGACGTTCCGGAAAGAGCATGATCGGCGGGAGTACGGGGACTCTTGAGATCACTCCCGCCGAATCAAGGTAAGCAATAGCAAAGACAGAGCACGTATCGGTCTTTTCTGTGGATTGATATCCTGGACGTCTTCGTTCTCGAAGGTACTTGTCTACGCCGGAATACACGAAGATTGGATGGTTCTCCAGACAAAAACTCACCAACGGTCTATTCTTCTCGGCGTAATCCTCGTACCAGGGGGTTCTACCCAACACCAGTATGGATGAATTGCTGGTGCGCGGCAAGAAATACAATTCCACGATACACCTGCCGGTCCGGTCTCCAACAAACATCTCCCGGATCACATCACGTAATTGGCTGTCTATCTCAAGGCGTTGGTGTTCGATTGCCAAGCTATCCGTACAGGGAGCAGACGACGTCGGAGCCTGACGGGCGCAGCCGATTAAGGATAGGCCCAACGTTAGTATCAACACACCTCGTTTGGTTCTCATTTCGTCGGCCAGTTGTGTGTATTTGCATATTTCGATGGACTATATTCTCCACTTTGAACCATGCTTTGTGTAATTCCTTGTAGGGGCGGTGAGTTCTGGTATAGCCGGACAATAGACCAAGCCGCCCTCGGAGTTGATCGCCCCGCTAAACATGTAAACATTCCGCAATCCGCTCAGACCAAAAACGTAATTAATCGTCGATGGGATGTTAGTTGCAACATAGGCGACGTCTGCATCGTTAACATGACCACTCTCTCCCAAGTAGCTCGGGGGGTTGTTGCCAGGATGGGTATGCCCTGTCCCAGCAGCGGGCCACATCCTCCCTTCGCCATCTACTAGCGCCCCATCACTCCATCCATACCCCGCATACAGGCCATCTGGATCGGAGCGTCCAGCTGTGTTCTTATAGTCTGGCGTCATCAGGACCGGTGTTACCTTGTTGGAATTCTTCCGTATTTCTTTGGCCACCCTCAGAAGCACCATGAATTCCTCTTTTCCAAGGATAGAGAAAGCCCGCTTGTATGCATCTCGTTCATTTTCGTAATATATACTCCCGTCCTTGCGATAGAAGATCTTCCCTAACCCCTTGTCCGGATGTGTTGGTCCTACATAAGTCTGACCTTTCTTCAACTTCGAGCGGTCCGTCGAAGTAACCAGCGGAGAGAATTGCATATTTCCAGATTCATCTTTGTACCAATCAGCCCCATCCGGGTCAGACTGCGAGATGGGATTGCCCCCCACATAGTTGAAGGATCCAAAACTTGGATACTTATCGGCCAGAGGGTCAACGCAGAGCCACCTTCCAATCCTCGCGTCATAGTACCTCGTCCCAAAGTAGTCGTATCCACTTTCGGAATCCCGTTCCTTCGATGTGTATTTGTACCGCGCATCCGCAGTTGACTGGAAGCATCGCCCCTCCATTTGCTGGCCAAATGGGTAGTAATCATCGAAACCGACTGTGGTGCACGATGCATCAACGGTCAACTTGACCGTCCCAAGATGGTCTTTCAGGAAGTAGTACCGCGCGAACGTTGTCCCAGACCGCTTCACCTGCCCAAGATTGTCTCGCCCGAGAATACTGTGGGTGGCTCCACTTGCATCGCTCTTCACCACGGCTTCCGTCTGGCCTCCCGGGCCATTCACATAGTAGTCTGTCGATCCTATGTCTTTCCGAATCCTCTTGCCTCCGGCATCGTAGTAGTACTTCATCTCTTGAGCTGTCGAAGCCTTCCAAACAGATACGGGCAGATTTCGGATGTCATTCACAACAAACGCGACGTCGCGCTGGAGGTCTTTCTGCAGACTGCCGTTCGCGTCGTAGGCATAGTTATCGGTCACCTGACTGTCTATGTCGCTCGCGAACGTCCCCGCTGTCACCGTTTCCAAAATATGGCGAAGTCGATTCGTTCCGGTAGCGTAGGCGTAGGTCAGGTTGTCCATTAGGGCACCTGTGTTTCCATAGCGCTGCACCCCCGTGATGTTTCCATTCCCGTCGTATTGATAACCGTTCTCATCGTAGAAGGTGGTGCCATACCACCCCCAGACACCGTTCCCAGTGTTCTGCGAAAAGAACCCAAAGTTCGAACCGAGGATCCGGCCTGCTTTGTCGTAGCTGTACGTGTTGCCAACCCGCGATGTCCGCCTGTATGGGCTGCCTGGTTCGATCGAATCTTCGGCCATATTGTATACCTGCCAACTTACGTTTCCGTTCCAGTGCTGAGTCGCATTCTGAGCAGACCCAATTCGATCCTGGTTCTGATACCCAAGGAGCATGCCGAACTTGTCCTTGTTGCTCACACCGCTTCCCCCCGGCCCATCGCGGCCGGGGTCCTGCGCCGTGTCAAGGTCCAGCTCATTGATCTGGGTGAGCCAGTCCCTTGTATTGTAACGATAGTCAACGCCTTGAACTGATGCAAGCTGGGCGCGCTTGACCGTACCCCCAGCGTAGTATGTGTATGCTGCCTCCTGTGTTTTCGATGTCCCGTCCGCATTCGGCCCAGTTGAGACCTTAACGAGCCTCCCCATCTGATCATATTCATAGAAAGTGTACAGATTGTAGCTTGCCGAAACGCCGTCAAGGAAGGATTTCTTTGTAACCCTTCCCTGCACATCGTAGTCAAATTTCTGAGTCCAGACCCTGCCGGCAGAATTAGTCTGCACGGTCCATTCAACAAGCCCAAATGGATTGTAGGAATATGAGGTTGTGAGTTCCAGCACGCCCAGCCGGTAGGACCGCGCCATGGATAGGCGTCCTTTGAAGTTCCTCTGTGCCGCGGCGTTAGAATCGACACTCTCGACGTCATATCGCATCAACGAGGAAACCAGGCAGTTTGATGATGGAAAAGCTCCGTTGTTGGCATTGGCCTGGGTGAAATTCGCCGAGGCTGAGCTAGATTCGTATTCGCCCGATTCCGTAAGGCGCCCGAAGGCGTCATATTTGTAGTACACAAACTCATATCCGGTCTGACATGCGATCGTGTAGCCGAAGGACCCGTACGCCGGCCCCGAGGCCTGCACTTCATACGTGTAGGTCCCCTTGGGGAGAATGATGTTCCCTGACGCCCCGCTCCAGTGGTTTGTCTCGACGGTCTTGATAGTCGCTCCGTTCGCCTTTATCCTCAGGGTGAGCTTCTCAACATCATCAATATCGATCACCCTTGCATCAAGCGTGACCTTGCCGGGCATCGTCAAGGTGAATTGATTCGACATGAGAGTGGGTACGGAAACGCTGTTGGAATTGAGATAGACGCTGTTCGCTCCCGTCCCAGTATGCGCCGCGTCTTTGACCAAGCGGAGATTGCCGTTTGGATCATAGAGGTACTGCGTCGTACCGGCATCCGGAGAGGTTTTGGACCGGAGACGCTTCAGCGGATCGTAGGCGTACGTTGTTACGTCTCCACGCGGGGTCACTGAAGCGATCCTGTTGCCGAGCACGTCAAACTGCATCGTGGTACGGAGATTTAGCCCGGACGGATCAACTATGGACCCGACCGCGTTGCCGAACTTGTCGGTGAAGCTCCAGGTAACTGTTGCGTCCTCATCAACCCCGGATGTCCTGTAAAGCGTATTCTGAGCGTACCCAGTCAGATCGGTACTAGCATTCGAGCCAAACGTCGTTTGCCTCTCATGCCCGCCGTCCATCCTCCAGTCGGAGCCTGGGGAGGAACGCTTCCACACTCGGGACGTGGGATCAGGATTGTACTTGCTTTCGGAGTACGGGTACCCGCTGGTATGTGAATCCCCGTTGTCCATGGCATTGTAGTACGCATCTGAGTTACTTGCATAACTTCCATCGAACCGATGACGGGAGGTCCCGGAGTAGTCTTTTTCGAATGGTTTGTACACCCTATAGGGTCGTCCAGCATCATCATACAGTGTCCCTGACTCCACAACAGAATTGAGCTTGAGCTGACGCTGGGCCTGGAAGCTCACGCCCCAACCCGTCGAAGAAGGCAACCGATCTATCAGCCAATCCAGCGTAGAAATTGGCAAGGTAATAGTAGTCCGTATTCGTGTATGAGATCGCGAAGGTCAGCCAAGGGGCTGGATAGCCGGAGGTTCGGTAGACGTAACCGGTCTTGTTTATCCTTCCTGATCCCTTGGGATAGACAAATGCATACGCGTCCCCTCCCTCCGTCTTCTCCAGCTCGATCGTGTACCAATGATCAGGTGGTGCCGGGAGATCAAACGTCATCGGGGAGTTCCAGCTTGAACCAAAGTAGGTCTGCATCTGGAATCGGTCCGTTGAAGGATTGTACTGCACGCAGAACCTGTAACCATCACTTTCATAGGCAAGAACATGGGGCAGCCCACCCGTTGCGCTGGTCGGGTAGAAATCGACACGCGCAATAGTGTGGGCGGACGTCAGCCAGCGCAAGATGTAGTTCCAACCGCCATTCGTCCCAAGCTGAGCCGTCGTCTCGCCAGCATACGGGATGTTGAAGACGATATCGATAGAGCTATCATGAATGGACTGATAGCTTCCCCGCGACCAGCCGTATCTGTTGGCAAAATCCGAGACAGATACAGAATCCGGAGGGGCGAGATTCTCAACAGCATTTGGCCTCCCGCTCTCATAGGCATCGCCGATCGAACGGCTATACGTGTAGCGTACTTCATTAGTGAGCAGATTCCTCCCTTCAGCCCGCAGATATAGTTTGGATCTCCGGTTGGCTGGATCGTAGACCATACTCTGCAAGACACCACTCTCATCCGAAGCACCCGTTTGGAGGCGTGATGAACGGTCATACACCTGAAGGCTCGCCAGCGAACCGATAGGAGAGAACCGGATATTGTCAAAACTAGCCACAGTACCAAAGGTGCCCAGTCCGAGATACCCGGCTGGACGGTCCACCTGTGCGGCGTTGAGCTCTACCACTTTCCTCCCATCGATGTAGAACCGCGCAACCGTTCCCTCGATCTCTCCGCGCAGGTGATACCACCGGTTCTCATCAAAGGTGAACGACTGGTTCTGATACACATTGCTGCCCGGAGCCATTGCGTGGATCCGAACCACGTTTTCGGTCTTGCGGCACTCAAAGCGGAGGTACGATGTCTGATCCACGACTTTGGCAATCATGGCATATCGATAGCTCCCAGAATTATCGAAACGAATATCAGCCTCCACGACCCCGTCGTCAATTTGGACAGCCGTGTTTCTGGTGGGAGTTGCCCACGATCCCGTCTGAGTGCTATCGGTCTGCCGATACGTCCCGTTTTGAATCACCCAATTTCCATAAGAAGAACTCCAGCCGGTTGTTACGCTGTCGTCAAACACAGCGGCGAACGAAGAACTCGCGGCGGCGTTCCGGAATCTGCCGATCGGGAGAGTACTGTCATAACCATAGACCGTGGCGGTATGGATTCCATTTGCATCAGTGATCTGTCTCGGATTGCCATGCGCATCATAGCTCGCGATCGTTGAGACTCTCAACGCCTCCGCACTTTCTTCAGGATCATCAGGTGCTGATTGATCGTTCGCCGACCCATCACCACGCCAGGCCCACTCTTCGCGAGGCCTCCAAACGCCATCTCCGTCCCCCCAGAGGGTCCACTTCTTTGCCTCTACATCACTTGCCCCGGCCCAAACGGTGGTTGAATACACCTGAGAGTACATGTGTTTGCCGGTGCCCATGAAGGAATATGAGGCGCGCTCATACGCATATCGGGTCTCGACGACACGCTGGATTCCGGCACTATTGGTGTCCACCACCATCGAGACGAGGCCGTTGGTTTCATTGTATGTGGTCGATGAGGCGCTCGGCACTTCGTCACGAATAGTCCGTGACCACACCGAGCGGGAATAACTCCCCGCAGTGTCTAGTGCTACTTGAATTACGAGGTCGCACTTGATTCTCGCAACTTGCAGTGTTCCAGTGAGGAGTTCAATCCCGACATATAAGTGAGAGGGGTCTGATATGGTCGCAGCTGGGTGCGTAACGTAGTAGGGGCCAAAGCCGCTGTTTGCCGGCGCATTTGCCGTTACGTCAGTCACATACTGGAGACCGGCACCAGTATCTTCAAAGAGAAGAATTGCAAACGCGGAAGCTTCATTTGGCTGCGCCGGGCGGGCATCGACACGAATCTGAATGTCGGTGCCTGGTACGAGGGCCCCATCTGGTGCCGCCAATTGAACAATTGCCATGTCCACCGGATTCAACGATTCAATATAGTCCGCTTCATTCAGAGTGGCCCCTTCATCGATCGCTGCCCAGAGTTCTGCGAAATACGGATTGTACCAACCTCCCTTATCAAAGTCCGCAATTGGGTTCACGCTCGCGTTTGCTGTCGTCGATCCCGGAAACCACACTTTGTAGTCCGTAGCCGTTTCGTTTACGGTATTGCCATTGTTGTCAATCGCCCGCGTCAGATACGTCTGCCCGTCAAGATATCTATAGTGTGGATTGGGACGGAATTCATCCACTAACCCAGGCCCCTGATCATTGTATGTGAAGCTTTCAGTCCGTCCGTTACCTCCTGGCAGATGTTCCGTCCGCTTGTTGAACCGTACGGAGTTGATGTCCTCATCGTATGACCCATTGGCGAATTCAAAAGTGCTAGTAATTCCGTTCGAGAATCCATCCGAATACATCTTGGTACTCACGCGATATGAGTAACCGCCCAAAACGTTTTCAGAATAGACTTCCCTGAAGAAGTCGCCGTAGGATCTCTTCCAGACCAGGAGTTGGGCATCCCCGTTCTGCCTCAGATTGGGATCAACGATGCACACCGTGAAGTTCGCACCGGGTTGCAGGAATGGTTTGATGCCGGTGGGTGGACTGTTCGTATTCAGTTGAAGTCTGGTCAATTGTTGATCATCCCAGACCTCATTCCGAAAGACAAGCGTGTGGAGTTCGAGGGCGTTCAAACGCTCATGAATCTCGATGAATACTGTCGATCCACTTACCACTGGGATGCACGTGTCATCCGGATAGCTTGTGCGGGGTCTAGCTGAATATTGCGCAACGAGACTCCCTTGCTGCCACTGCCCATCGCGGTTACGTATGACACCAACCTTCCAATACGTATCTTCGCGCCACGTTATCACAAAGAAATCCGGTCCAAGCACGAACTTCGCATGCCTGTCGACCACGGCGCCATTCAAGAGACTCGTAAGCGATACGGTCTCCCAGCCATTGGAAATCGGATTGGATACGTGGACGCGCGGGGTTCACCATTGACTCCATTGCCCACAATGAGAAAATAGTTTGCACCGGGCACAAATGAAGAGCCAAACGTATTGTTCGTCGCGTCATAGAACTGCTCATAACCCCAGGCCGAACCTCCCCATTTCCAGATCTTCGTATTGTTCGCGTCCGCCTTCTCTAGGTAGTATTCGGGTCCTCCAGCGAACATAGTCCCGGATATTTGGCTGGCTATCCAGTTGCCGGTACTTGGACTATACCTGTAGATGTTAGGATTCGTGTCCCCGAACACGAAACTTCTTCCTGAGGTACGAAGCCGGTTGGAACCCGCACCATTGAAACCAATTGACCTCCGCCCGAGGAACCTTATGTTCCAATTCTGGTCATTTGAAAACGTCGCAACCTTGACGTCTCCATCGGCTGGATTCCCCGAGCAATTCGTCGCATACACAAAGAAGTCGGAGGCGAGAGACACAATCTGCGCACTGGCTACTAGCGACCCCTGTTCAAGCAGTTGCAGTCGCCAGCCTTCTCCATCCCTCTTTGCCACCGACAGTTTGTTGTCAGAGTGTTTACACACAACATAGTCATTGCATACCCAATAAGAAGAGATCCCGCCTGTTGTCACGCCTGCAAATGGGAACGCCGCATCGACCTCATACACGTTGTTCGGTGACCACCGGTAGGCGGTCATGGCGCCTGATTTCCATACCACAAAGAAGTCCGACCCACTCATTGACCAAAAATCCGGATCGGCCGCAAGTGCTCCGGTTGGCGACGAAGTCCAATAATCGCCTGGGTCACCCACCTGAGGCGATCTCTCGGTGATGATGAAGTCATTCTGATACCTGTACGTAATCTCACCTCCCTCGGGCAAGAGAATCCGTATCATTGCGCCGGGATTTGTCTCCGTTTGAGCACTGAGTTCTTCCCTCACACCCGCATAATCAAAGAGCGTACTCTTCAACGCCGTCAGCGTGTTGTCGAGTTCGCTGACCCGCCGGAGGAACAGTTTCTTATTTTGCTGGGAGGACCGAGAAAGAACGTTGATCGAATCGAACTGGAAGTCGTACCCCGAAACAACCTGGCTGCGAGCGTCTCTCACCACGATGCGCTGCAGAGACCGGCTGTCGGATTTGAATTGGCCAATCCCAACAACCGGGGGTTCAATCCACAGCAATGGTGTGGGGTAGAGCTCGAACTGAATCGTGCTCTTTTGCCGGTCTGCGATCTCTTTCGGGTAGGACTCCAAAGTGAATTGAAGATTACTACCGCTCAACGTGGATTTGAATTGTTGGTATTTGATCGTGGTGTGATCACCGTTAACGTCTTGAATGTCGGAGAGATCCCACTGGTATGGAATCAGACTCGTGGTCCCGTTTGCAGGAAGAGTGGTTTGGACCAGGCCCCCGCACCCCACAAAGCATCTTGTTGCGCTTGTCGGCAGGTCGTCAAGGCTGAATGTTCCATTGTCGATATTGTAGTTCCCGTAGCGACAAATAGTCCCATCTTCAAGAATGACCGTCCAACCGACCACAGTCCCGTCCACTACCTCCCTTGTAATCTTCCAATGTCGGTACTCCCGCAAGGTGAAGGCATTCAGGCTGTCGACGATCAATTCCGACGAGACGTCGCTGCCAACGAAGAAGTACTTGTCATCAGACGAATCCGCGGTGTTGCTGATATCTGCCTGGATGCTGCCCAAATCAAGCTTCCACCCCAACCCCAGCCATCCTGAGGGACTGAACTTGTTCTCAGCCGGGAGCAACTTATGGAGGTTGCTGTTGTAGCGGAGCGTTACATCCACGCCGCCCTTGCTCGCCAGCGGGATCGAGAACGCCACATCGCCCGTGAACTGGCTCTCGCCGCTAAAGTCCTTCGTGCCGAGATCAGCCTTTTCTCGCTTCTTCGCAGTTGAGCTTTTTGCATCTGCCCATGCGTCAGCCGTTGTGAATGTTAGCAACAGGGCTGAGACGAAGACAAGAAGCATGTGCCTGGAACCCATGGGAACTCTCCTTCAATGGGATACTGGGAGTGTGGACGGAATATTGTGGTTCGTCTATTTGTCAGCTGCGCGGTGTGCGAAACCTCGCCTCTACGGGATCCCATTTGATCTTAGGCGAATGCGTATCCCACCAGCGCTGCCAGTATGGCCGTTGACCAGTTACCACTTCTCGGCGAAGGTCTCTCACCGCGGCTGTTATTGGGATGAGCCCACCTTTCACGGTCCATTCTCGAAAGCCCATGTGTGCAAGTTCGCCCACCGGCTTTCCGTAGTCTGAAGCAACTATCGTGTCGGCTGACATGCTGAGGAAGAGAAAGAGTAGCTGTTTCTCGGGCTGGATGCCCCCTACGCTTGCCTTCTCTTGAAATCCTGTCGCAATGCTGCCAAAGCAGTTCGCCCGCACAGCGGCATCCTGATGGTTCTGCGCCGCGTCGTACACAACGGCGAAAGCTTCAGCCGAACCGATGCGCTCAAGAGACCTGAGGATGATTCTCTCTGCGCCCATCGGAGTAAAGTCCCTTCGAGGGGAGGTTGGCGCGATGCTACTTCTCGACTTGTTTTGAGCCCCTTGGTCGCCAAGCAGGCTTCGGAGAAGGGCTACCGAGGAAGCATCATGTTTTGAAAGTGCATCAATCAGCTTCTGCCCATCGACGGCTCCGGCCGATGCCGAATCCAGAAGGGCGAGCGCGCTCGATCGAGCCAGCTCACCGGTTACCCCTTGTGCATTGAGAGGGTACCGGCATGCGATCACGAGCAGGGACCCTATTGCCATGAAAAGTATTGACGTACGCATTTTCTGTCTCCTGATTTCCAAGTCACGTGGTTGGATGCGCCATTGTTCAGCGACTCCGGAAGTCACTTCGGGATGGCGAATCTTCCATCTCCTTCTGCCCATGTGAGGCCAGTAGCGATGCGCTTCCACGCGTAATCGCGATATTCCTTGAGCGACATCACTTGTTTCTGCTTACCGACGGTCACCGTCCTGACGTGTTCATCCAGGGGGCCAAGTTCGATGCCCGTCCATGTGGCGAGTGCGTGCCTGGCCAGATCTCCCACCTTCATCTGGCTGCTCGCTGCTTGAGCCGTGTCGTCAAGGCATGTCATCAGGACATGGATAACTTCCGGATCCGCCTTCACCTTCCCTGCGCACACTTGATCATGCATCGAGTTTCCGAGTGTCACAATGGCGCCTCCCCTCACGTTTGGATTGGCGTGGGTAGAGGCCGCACCGAGGAGAACCTGAAAGCTCTTCTCTGTCCCGATTGCATCTAGGTATCCAACCACATACCCGATTCCCCGGTCTGTCTGCACAGCGATCCTACTTGACGTTGTGTCAGTCGCTGGCCCCGCAAGCGGTCCCGAGGCGACCAGGGAATTTGTCATGAGCAGTTCCCTAAGAAGGGGAACAACCGCATCACCCCGGCTGGCGACAGCCTGTCGCACGGCCATGGGATCGTAGTACCCAGCTCGCGTGAGGGAGAGAATATTCAAGAGTTGGGCCGTGGTGACGCTCTTAGGCAACTCAAAGACTCCGGCCTTCGTCTCGCTTTGACGTGGCGGGGCGAGTTTGAGATTGGGAGGCGTCTCCTGGCCGGTGGCAAGGTCCACGGCGAGCACGATCAGCCCGATTATCATGGCGCGCATCATTGTCGCATCTCCGGAATGTTCAAAAAGGAAATTGAATCTTATCGCTACGTTCTGGATGCCGATGTTCATGTCTCTCTCATCACTTCTTCAAGCGAACTCTCACCGGAGCCGGTCTGGAGCAGCGCCACCTCTCTCAGAGTTCTGAATCCCTGCTCTCGTGCCTTCGAAACAATCGCACTTGAGGTGGCGCCGGCGGCCACCAGATCGGCGATGGCGCCTTCCATCGGCAGGATCTCATACACAGCCTTCCTCCCGCGATACCCCGTGCCTCCGCACTCAGGACAGCCGCGGCCTCGCCACTGGCGGGAAGGCATGGATGGCTCCAACTTGGGTTCAAGATCAGGTCGCGCGCAATCGACCTCCCGGCAGGCTGCGCACAGGCGCCTCAGGAGTCGCTGCGCCAGCACCATCTTGAGGGAAGCGGCAAGAAGAAATGGCTCGATGCCCATGTCCTTGAGACGCGTGATTGCCGATGGAGCGTCATTAGTATGAAGCGTTGAGAGGACAAGATGACCTGTTAAGGCTGCCCGGGTGGCAATCTCGGCCGTCTCGCCGTCCCGAATCTCCCCACCATCACTACGTTGGGGTCCTGACGGAGGATCGAGCGGAGAGCTGCGGCAAACGTGAGTCCAATGTCGGACCGGACGTGCGTCTGGTTAATGCCGGGCAGATTGTACTCGATCGGGTCTTCGATCGTGGTGATGTTCACCCCGGGGTGATTGAGGTAGCTCAGCGCGGCGTAGAGCGTGGTTGTCTTCCCGCTTCCTGTGGGGCCGGTCACGAGGATCATGCCATGCGGGAGCTTGAGCGCCTTCTTGAACGAGGCGAGATCAGCATCTTCAAAACCGAGCCGGGCCAAATCAAGCTGGAGGCGGGACTTGTCGAGGATGCGAAGCACCACCTTCTCGCCGAAATCCGTGGGGAGCGTCGAGACGCGGATATCGATCGTCCTCCCCTCCTCGCGGACCCGTAAGCGCCCATCCTGAGGGCGTCTCTTCTCGGCGATGTCCAGGTCGGCCATGATCTTTAGACGAGAGATAAGCGTGCGGCCTTGAGCAACCCCTGGCTGGGAGACTTCTCTCAGGACTCCATCAAGCCGGTAACGGATGCGGACGAAGGTCTCGTACGGTTCAACGTGTATGTCACTTGCTCCCATCCTTACGGCATCTGCGATAAGCGCGCTTGCAAGAGATACGGCCGAACCTTCGGAGTGGACTGAGGCAGCAGAAGACGCTGATTGTTTATTGCCCGAGTGCTGATTGGATATCTGGGCCCCACCAGGGTATGCGCTGGCGATCGCGCTGTCCAGCTCTGCCCTCGGCATGGGCGAGCACCTGACCTTGCGCCCGGTGACGAACTCAAGATCCCGGAGGGCACTCTCCTCCATTCCTTCCGGCACGGCGCACACAAGGGTACCGTCCTCCACGGAAAGAGGAAGGGCAGGGATCTTCAATGCCAGTGCTTTCGGGACTAGCGAGAACACGGCCTGAGGGGGCTCTATGATATCAATGTCAGCCATTGGTCGAAAGGAATTGGCTGAACCTCCTTCCAGATCATGAGAACGAGCGATGCGCCGGAGAGGAATGATCCAAAGGGAATCGCATCCTGTCCGGCAATGTGAAGAATGCCTGAGCCGACAACGGGGACTGGGGCCATATGCTGAAACCGCCTTGCCACGACAAAGAGCAGGGCGCCAACGGCGGCAGTCCAGAGAGCTGCCAGGAACAGAGCTGGGCCCGTGTGAAATGCGATGAACCCCGCGAGCTTTACATCTCCGAGTCCCAGCGCTTGTCGGCTTACGAAGATGCTTGCAGCTTTCCCCACCAGGTACAGACCAACAAGCACGCCTCCTGATGCTAGAAGCCGACTTCCAAGCTCAGCAGGCACAAGCATTCCTACCGCAACGACCGAAGCGAAGCTGCCTGCGATGAGGATCGTGTTGGGGATCAGAAAGAACTCAAGGTCGGTCCAAATGAGGGGTATGAGAGTACACGCAAAGACGGCGGTGAGCAACGCACCCGCATCCCAACTCGTCGTGAGCGACAGGATCACAAAGTACCCGGCAGTTATGATCTCGATGATCGAGTATCGCAGCGGGACATTCGCCCCGCATGAGCGGCAGCGCCAGCGTGATAGCGCCGGCCCGAGAATCGGGATGAGATCATACCACTTGAGGATGGACGCACACGAAGGACAGAATGAACGCCCGCCTGTGAGGGATATCCCCCTCGGGATCCTGTAGGCACACGAGCCGAGAAAGCTCCCCAGGGCGAGGCCCAGTATTCCGGCTATGGTGGCAACGAGGAGCATCGCTAGTCAGGTACCTTCTCGCTGATCATCCCCGTTTGGTCAACGACCCAGGCGTTGAACGTGCCGTCATTGTCGAAATCGACAACCGACGTAGCCCGCGCCTGGAAGCCTCGCTCATCGGCGCTCAGGATTTCGATCTGATAGCGCGCCTGGCCTCCTTGGGAGACGAGCTTCTCCTGCTCAAAACCAATCTCCGCGAGCTGGAGAGCGTAACGATCTCGCTCATACTTGTAGGCCTGCTCCAGCGTGTGTACCTGCTTGAGCATGAGCTTCGCTTCGGTGGTCTTCGCCTTCGTCACGATCGGGAGGAGTTTTGGAAGAGCCAGGAGGACGAGCACGCCGATGATGACGAGAACGATCATCAGTTCGGTGAGGGAGAATCCCCCCTCCTTTGCGGCACGCCTGTCTGTTAAAAGGCGTGGGAGAATGGGCTTATCCGTGAGACGAGATAATGCGAACAATGTCTTCGATCCTTTCTTTGTTCACCGAATATGCTATCCTCTCACCCATAAGAGGGTGTGCAACGACAAGCCCTCGCGACACCAAGTCATTCAGAATCACTTCAAGTCTTGCCAGACCTGCCCGTATTCTCTCTCGCGAGAACCACCACGCCAGGATTCCCTCCGCCTCATCTCGCGCGTCGGGATGCTCAAGCATGTACTGCAAAATCTCGACGGCAAGATCATCTTGTAGGGGTGAATCCATAAATCCGTTCTCGTGTGGGACATTCGGACGTGTTTGGGCTGGCACGTGTGCTTGTACGAATTGGTGAGAGCAACTTGTATGCCACGGTCATGATACCAGGAATACTAGGGAAAATGGCGAGTAGTGGTCTGGAGTGGTATTGCGTGCCACTCACTCCGAAAACACCAACAAATTCGGCGACCCGAAAATGACAAAGTGGTACGGCGTACCACAAATCGCATTTCCCGCGGCCAGAAGATCGGCGAAGTCTCTGCGTTGAATATCAAAGTTGCTTTAACAGCGGGATTTGCGGGACGCTTTCTAGGGAAATGGGCAGGTTGGCATGGTAGTTGGTTATGTCTCCCTTGAGACACGACCATCTTGTTGAGTTCGCTCAGTCTCGAACTCAACCTCGAAACGCAAACGCAGGAACTAATGAACACCCGAGGAAGGCAATACGAAATACACCATGTGGCAGTCGTTTTGATCGCAACACTCTACGGCGGATATCTGAGATTGGCTCATCTGGGGGTTCTCCCCTTGTGGTGCGATGAGGCAATCTTCGCCACACGCATATACGACGGCACGGTTTTCCAGGAATTCCTGCCCATGGTGGTTTCGCATATCCTTGGCGTCGGTAGCGAATTCACAGCCCGGCTCCCCTTTGCCATCGCCGGAATCTTGACGATCCCGGCAGTGTACTGGAGCAAGCCGTCGAAGTGGGGGGCCTACGCGAGTGTGATTGTGGCGGTGTGCCCGCTGTTCGTGTTCTATTCCAGAATGTGCCGGCCCTATGCCATGGCTGCGCTGTTCATCGTTATCGCGTGGAGGTGCCGGTGGTGGTATTGGGCCGTTCTGCTGACAACGCCGATCGCGTTGGCTGGGATAGATATCACAAAGATGCGACGCGACTGGTTGATGTACGCCGGATTGGGGGTTTGTGCTGTGACAATCCTACTTGTGCGGCCCGATCTGGGGAGAAAAGACTTCTTCACTCTGGATATGTTCCTGGGGAATCCGCGGTTGTGGTATGTGCCCCTGATAGCCCTGCTCATGTACGTCGTACATTACGCGGGCCCGGCACTCGACAGAAGATCATGGGTGTATGGATTGCTGTTCCAGGGTATTTGCTTCCTTACAGCGTTCCCCATGTCAGCGGAGGCGAAGCAAATCAAGGATTTCGGTGTTGGCCCGCCGCTAAAGACGTGGTACAGTCATGTCATCTACTATAACAACTGGCGCGGCAAGCCCGAAGTCGACCTCGCGACCAACTTCATTGAGATTACGCGATATTACACAGGGCATGGGGCCGTTCTTCTCCGTCCGGCCTATGCGGCTCAGATTGACAGTGTATTGCTGACCAAGGACACGGTGCGTGTTGGTGTGGACTCGTACGCATTGCACATGAGCAAATGGTTCTTTCCCCAGGCATTTGTGGAACAAAACGCGGCGTACTTGTTCAATGGAGGGGTTATGGTCCTGGAGCTCAGCAGACCGGGAAATGGCCTTGAGGAGTGGCGAATAATCTCTCCGGATTTCCGGTCAAGCAGGGCGAGATGAGAACGAACGCGGTGAATTGAGCAGAACCTCCATTCCAACCATGATCGCCGCGATTCATGGTGAGAAGTGTAGAGAACTCAATGATGGACCGGTCTTCAAAGGGTACGGCGCAGGAAGGACTCAGAACTTGCTGGAATTCTACATCGCGATGCTGCGCCGGTAGGTATTGATTTCGATCCCATGTTCACGGATTAGCCGGTAGATACTGCTACGATCGAGGCACGCAGTTTCTGCTACACGTGCCATATTCCCATTGTACATCGCGAGCAACTCCCGGATGTACCTGCCCACGAATTGTCGGGTGCTGTCTGCGACAGCCTGATCAAGCGGGAGAAGCAACAGTTCATCTCGCTGGCCAGGGAATTCCAGATCTTCGGCGCAGATCTCATCCCCCTCGACCATGGTCGCAGCCGATTGTATCGTCGACGCGAGTTCCCGAACATTTCCAGGCCATTGGTACGCGAGCAAGGCCTTCCGTGCGCCTTCTGATAGCAGCTTGCGAGTCCCTCCTCCTTCAAGTATGGACTTTTCCAGGAAATGATCCGCAAGCAAGAGGATGTCACCACGGCGCTCGCGCAAAGGGGGCACTTCTATTCGAGCCCATGCCATCCTGTAGTACAGATCGTGCCTGAACGTCCCTGCCTCCACAAGGCTCAGGAGATCGACATTACAGGCACAGACAATCCGAACATCAGCCCTCCGCCTGGCCCCTCCTCCCAGTGGACGGTATTCTTGTGTGTCAAGTATTCGAAGGAGCTCGACTTGAAGTGCAGGTGAGAGCGATTGGACCTCATCAAGGAAGAGAGTTCCCCCGGCAGCACGATCAATAATACCCGGGCGAAATCCTCCCGCTCCCGTAAAGGCACCTGCGTAGTGACCGAACAACTCGTTCCCGACGAGAGCCTCTGGGCACGCGGAGGGTTGAAAATCTTCGAACGGCTTTCTGGAGCGCTTGCTCAGGTAGTGTATGGCCCGTGCAAACAGTTCTTTGCCTGTTCCCGATTCGCCTTGGATGAGAACCGGCTTATCCTTGTCAGCGAATTTCTCAGCACGATGCAGAGCCATGTAGACTGCCGGATCGTCACCGACAATTCCCATCCTCATGAGCAGGCCAGAAATGTGTTCACGCCCGTCCGAGGCGGGACCGCATTCACGATTCGACATAATCATGCTCCCCTGAGCAAAGATCAGCGAGCGGCGATGAGACTCATATCCGCCGATTCGATAAGAAGCTTTACAGTTGAGAACGAATGCAGGCGGGAACGTCAAGCTTCTGTGTATTGCTTGTCACCCCCTTCCCCCCCATCACCAATCCTGGGAGGGGCGGTGATGGTCCACGCACTGCGCTCCGAGAAGAGTTCACAGTTGCGTGACTTGAAAGTACAAGGCACCAACACAAGAGTCAAGAACTTTCTCGTGGTGGTGTCTCATCAGCGATGCTCTACGCATCATGAGGATAGGAACAATGTTCAATGGCACTGGCTCGCGAAGATGGTGCGCGGAATTGCCCAGCGGGCTGCGCGGGGGATCACAAGCGAAATGGTGAATCTCATCAAGGAAGCAGTGGTCAGGGTTCACGTGGCAAAAGTGGATGGTCCAGTCAACATTGAGTCTATTCAGGACATTTTGGCATCCCCCTTTGACAAATACAGATCGGCACGGGAGACATCCCGCTGCTACTCGCTCTTCATGAGAAAGAGTCAGCGTTCACGGCAATCGTAGGGGAAAGAAAAGTGGGATTCGGAGTGAGTGGTATGGCGTGCCACTCGCATACATTACCGGAGGCAAAGAGGGACTACGACTCAAGGCAAGATCACATGGTAATCTTTCGATGATGAGGCCATCACCGGTTCCACCTCACCAGAGATTTCCGGTGAGCGAACAAGTATCCCAGTCTTGCGGTGAACCTGCATATCTGTATTCTGATCGAAAGGCTCTGCCTCTCATTGGAGCTCGTTAATTCCACTCTTCGTGGGATTTCGAGAGATTGTCAGTCTTATCACCGCGATCCTCTGCCCTGAAATAAGCGCTTCTCGCCCTTCACCTCAGCGTGTTGCATCACCAATTGGCGGTGCCGATGTTTGTGCCAAACCTCCGATCTACTGCTCTTTGGCAATACCCGTCCGTCATGTTTCTGTCTTTTTTGGGGGGCGAGGGGGGAGTCGGTTGGTCAAGCCCGTGCTTGAATGAGGCACGAGTCGCCTCAAGCCATTTACCGTGCAAAGCGCCCCAGCTGTCTGAAGTTTGCGATTGATTTCCCTAAAGCCAGCAATGAGTCAGATTTCAAGGAAGAAAGAAGATCACGAATTACATTCATTTCGCTGTTTTGGGGGTCAATGGGCCGCCCCCGCCATCAGCCACCCTCTCTTCGGATCGATCGTATCCTGGTGAAAGACTTCAGGCTGGGATACCCTTTCGGTTCGAATTGGTGAGCCATTGTTTCACCTGCCCTATGAATTGCCAAACATCATCATCCGTCGGCTTCAGGTAACTTCCGCTCTCAGGGTCTTCACCCATTTTCTCGAACATACTAATCAACCAGGCTGGACCGTGACCGCTTGCTCCTAATTGCTTTAACCACGATTCAAGCTCCCCAAGCCGTACAACAAAAAGTCCGTACTCCCCCAATCTTTCCATTAGGTTCTTGGCCGCTTCCATATCCTCGGCCGAGAGCAGGTGAAGTCCGCCTTCGCGTTTCATGTCCTTCTTGGTTCGTTCAAAGCGTTGTTTAACCGCGGACCGAGCAGTGGACAGGGAATTGCGTTCAATCTCTGGCAGATACGCACTCTCTAAAAAGGAGGCCCAGACTGAGCCGCCTTCCTTGAGTACATCAATGTCAACAATGCCCGCGGCAGGGATGCCAAGATCTCGAAGGGGACGGATAATCGTCTGGATTGTCTGCTTGTTCTGGGCGTTTATGAAGAGGCAATTGGGGATTCCGAGCTCGGGCTTGAAACGCTGAAGTCGCTCATTTACCTCTTGGTAAAAGGCCCTGTCCGCATCTGCTTCGGTGACAACCACGAACTCGTAAAACAATCCGCTGAGGACGCCTGTTGACCTCAGCAAGGGGTTCCTCATCAGGCGAAGAATCTCGTGATTGGGGAGTACTCTGGCCGTCGCGATACCGTTACGATACGTGAGGCGCACAATATTCACGGGTGCACCGGATTGTATGCACCCCATTACGAAGCTTGGGCTGTGGGTAGACACGAAAAGGCGTTTCTCCGATCCAAGGCTGGCTCTTGCAATCTCGTCACCCAATTTGAATGCCAAGGACGGGTGCAAGAACGCCTCCGGTTCATCAATAAGCAGGATCGCAGGATCCCCTGCGATAGTCTCAGTTATCATGCCAGTGAACGCTTTCACGCCATCACTTGCATTCTCAATTGGCGAGGAAGCAGAATGAAACTGAACAGCTTCATCGTGAATCCCACGTTCTTCCATGTGGGAAGCGGGAGCACGGGAAGACAGACGAAGGCGCAGCTGACCAAGATTGGTGGGATCGATCGCGAGATATGTATTGAATGCTTCGTGAATGATTCGCCGCACCTCCAGCCGCCGCGCGTCGTCAGCAAATAGGACCTGGAAGCTCGTGTGCGGAGGTTGCTGGAGATCTCCCGCCGCCTGTTGCTTGATGAGACCAATGCGATTCTGGCCATTGAGGATGAGCGTGGTGAACTGCAAATAGCACTGGCAGAAGAGAGCGGTCTGAGCGTTTGTGTTCTTGAACGACTCGACTAAATCCCCTCCGGATAACCTGTCGCCTTTCACCGCGCTTTCCGAGAATCAATGACCTAGCGGAACGGATTCCGTCGCATGAGGCTTCAACGTCATACGGTCGATCTTTTCGATCGCTATAGCCTCTGTCAAGGACTCGAATTCAATCTCATCAACTATTACATCGGTGGAGTTCTTTTGGCCGGTAGTGCAAAAATGATGAATCTCAGAGAGAACTTTGCTCTTCCCCGAATTGTTTGGTCCGACAAAAACAGTGACGGGCGTCGTTGAGATTTGCACAGGTGCGGAACCGGGACCACTCCCGAATTTAAAGCGCAAGCTCTTGATCATCTAGGGCGCTTCGCGACCTCCCATGTTAGATGAAACCTATTCGTCGCGGCTCACCTGCGCCGCGAACGACTGCTGAATTGAAAATGTCAACCAACACTTTGATTGACTAAGGTCAATACCCCGACCCCCAGGCACGGCGTCAGTGCAGCCGCTGGTTAGGCGCGCCGATCGCGAGTGCGGAGCCTCGATTAATCTCCCTTTGCAGATTACCCGTCCCTCAGCAAACCGAGGTCGGTGATACAGCAAAGCCCGTCGCCAATCCCGGCCACCCGGCCTACTCTGCCGCCTGATACAGCTTTGACGTTGACAGCGACGTGTCGGATCAACTCTTTCCATCGACGACGCCGAGGCGACGATCCCGCTTGCCCGGATTCACCGAGTCGCCACGGAACAACTACTGAGATCCTGCAACAGCACGTTGCCATCCAGCTTGAACGCGAGGGCAGCAATAGCGCGTCTCCACACCAACCGAACCCTAGGAGAACCTCTCTCGCCCATCAACCCAGAACCGATGCGCTCGACCTTGCCCGATGGAGACTTTCCGAATGATGCGCGTGCAATGCATGCACGCGCGCCTAACTAACATTTGCTGCAACATACCCTCTAATGATGACACTATATTCGCACATAGCAATCGCCATTCAGCATCAAGGACAGCACTCGCGAAGCACTTCGCCCGTCTTCATTCTGCTACGCGGCGCACTCAGCCTTCGCCACCCACTGCGTCGAAGCTGCCCCCCCCAAAACGACGAAAGCCTCCCATGATCGAGAGGCTTCTTCTGGCAATCCCCCGAGGCCTATTCGAATGTAAGGCTCAAATTCGGGATTGTCAACGCAACACTTCCAACGGTAAACACAACGGTAAACACAACGGTAAACACAACGGTAAAGTTAAAAAGGGATGAAGTCGAGCGAGGAGGTTCTGAAGACGCTCCTGAGGGTCCACGGGAGGAAGAACGACAAGGTGGCCTGATGAGCCTGCCGAACTTGTATTTGGGATTGATGAATGCGATTGCATTGTGGTGATTCACGGGGCAAGGATCAAACAACACTTCGCGCTCGCAGTGGGACCTTGAGCAGATGACCCACCACCAAGATAGATTCCCCTTGACAACATCCGACCGCCGCTCATATATTGCATCAGTCGACAAGGTCTGCGCTCGCGTTTATACAGCGCTATGTTCTACTTGGTTGGTGGGTGTCCAGGTGGTTGCTCAAGTGGTTGCTCAGGGCTTCGAAATTGTGACTGAGCGTGGTAGTCAGGTGGCGAAAACAGTACAGATTTGAGGATGTTGAGACGGGAAGAGCCGTATCCGCCTGCCTGTCACGCAGGAGGTCGCGGGTTCGAGTCCCGTCCGCTCGCATGATCGCTTCGCGGGGATTGAATTTTCAGTGATCCATGGATCATGGATAATTTAGCGCCCGGAAACTTCCGGGCGCTATTATTTTCTGTATCTCTCCCCTCGCCGCTACTCATAAGCAGCAACTTGGCTGTGTCCACATACATCGTGCTTCCAGCAGCGTCAGTCACATCAAGGTGAAGAAAATACTTGCCACTCGATTCCCCGGCGACATTCCAGTTGACGCTATAATCGCCCGCAATGAAATGAGCATCTGCGAGCTTAGCGACCTCTCGCCCCATGACATCAGTCACGGTCAGCTTCACATGGGCGTCTGCAGGCAGAGCAAGGTGATCGTGCCCGCACCGCCGACATGGTGAACGACGAACTGGGCGAAGCTGGCATCGCATGCCATGAAGGGTCCCGTGACGTGAGAGGGAGTGGTGGATGATGGCCGGAGAAACTCCGGGCACCATCGAAGGCACGCACCAATATCAACGGAGAGGGAGACGAAAGCAATTGTGCACCATCATTGCGTACAACGCACACCAAATGACTGCTCGATGAAATTCGGCGGCAGATTGGTGTTCGTGGTGTGCATCCAGGTCTGCAGCTTCACCGTGTTCACGGTCCCGGGCATACCCCCCAGACAATCCGCCACCTTGAAGGTGAGCGTGATGACGTCATCCCCGGGATTTGCAAGCACTGTCGTGATCCCGTTCGCATTGATCGGCGTCCCATTCTGCACTGCGACAAAGGCGTTCCCCGGTACAAGTTTGAGATACACTTTTCGGTTCGTATTCCCGACCGATAAACCGGTCGTGATCGAGCGTCCACCGATGGTGACCGTGCCAACACCGTCCGATGGGGCCGGGAAAGAAGATTCAGGCGGACCGTTGCGATGCTGTTCTTATCGAAGGTGCTTCCATTAGGAAAAGTGATAGACCTAACATAGTTCCTCACGTTGGCGCTCTTCATCCGGATGCGCTGCTTCAGGCCGTTTAGGAGAGGGACGTTTACGTTCCCTGCTGTCCTGAAACTCAGATCGACCGTTACGTCCTGGACAAACCCCGAAAGGAAGACCTTGAACTGCAAGGTATGTTCAGACGAACTGAGCACCCTCACGCTGGAGACAAGGACATCGCCGCCCACCGTGATACAATTGACCAGATTGTCCTTCACGATCTTCCCGTCCGCCGGATCGATGGCGTTCTGCAGACCTGTCCCCGTCAGCGTTACAATGATCTCCTTGAAGGGATCGGCCGGTGCCGGCACCGCAACATTCGTGACCGTCGGTGACTCAGGAACGGTGATCGTGAACGAAGCTTCACCAAAGATCCCGCCACTCAAGCGTATCGTCTTGACACCCGGCGTCGCCCCATTGGTCGTGATCTTCAGGGTGACCTCGCCGCGTCCGGCGAACGGCTGTGAGGTGTGTTGCGCTCCGTTGAACTTGTCAACGATAGTAACGAACACGCCGGGAGACGTGGACGTTGCACTCCCGATGGTCTCGATCCAATCTCCATAGACGGAGACCGTGGAGACCAGACTGGTACTGAAGTTCTGCGGATACACCGTCTGCCGTGACGTTCCCAGGATCTTGCCGGCGATGGTTGGCGTTGTTATCACTGCAAGAAGCAGAGCTGCGCCAATGATCGTGCGTGTGGTGCTCATGGTAGGACCTCCGTATGGATGTGATGGAATGCTGCGCGTTGCACTTCGTGGCTGTGTCGTGTCGTTCATGGCGTCGTTCCTGACGGCTCCCGGTACAGAGTTCTCCATTCGGTCTTTGCGGTCACGTTCCCGCTGCCATCCAACGATTCAAGGCTCCACGCGATGCTGCGCGCATCGGTCTTCGTCCAGAGCCAGGGGGGCAGGATGTACGAGACCGCTCCCGCGCGGAGCAGTCCCGTGAGCAGTACGGTATTCATCGGATCGATCACAACGACCCGGGAGATGTGGTCCTGCAACCCGCCTTGCCACGTAAGCACAACGGAATCGCCGGGCTTCACCCGGGCCATATCCTGCGGCGCAAGGAGTGTGAGGGGCTGCTGACCGGCCCCCCGCTCGCCGCCACCCACGAAATAGCGGAGCGGCGGGATGGGGAAGCCCGCAACGCCGCCAGTGGTGACCGGCGCAGGCCCGGCTCCCACCTCAGCCAGATCGGACACCGTGGCGGCATCGGGGCTGGCCTCGATACGCAGCAGGATCATGTACAGTCCGCTCGCCGTGGTGGGGAGCAACGACGGATCAGGTCCGCGCAACGTGTATGTTCCCGTGGGCGGAAGAAATTCGTTGAAGCGCTGGATCACCGTGTACCGGCGCTGGTCCGAGCGTTGTTCGATGGGAAGACTCGCCTCGGTCAGCAGATCCCATTCCGTCGGCGGGTCCTCTCCGGGCCGCACGATCTCCCATCGCCCGCGCAGGACCGCCGTCCCCGTGTATCGGATCTCGGCCATGAACGGTGGCACGGGTGCTCCCTCCCCCGTGCCGGTAAGACTCTCTCCATCCTCAAAGAAGAGACGCACATTCGTGAGGGCAAATGGCGTGAGCATGCCCGCGCCCGCCAACTCACAGGCCACGGGCACATACACATCCGGTCCATGCGACTGGCTCACAAAACGGCACACGAAGTAGAATGTTGATGGTCCGCCGCCCGCAGCCACCTGATACGCCCGCCTGGTGACGGAGGGGGGTATGGACATGATCGCCGTGAAGCCATTCGTGCCGCTCGCCGTCGATACATTGTAGCGCGCAGGAAGTGAGCCGTAGATCGTGCCGGGCACGGCCCGCTTCCCAATGTCGGGCGCGGCATCCATGATCGCGCCGGCCCAGAGTGCCTCGACGAGAACGTAGCCAGCCACACCACCGCATGTCAGGAACGCCGACGTTGCACCCGTCGCATCCACGGAGACGCGCGACGGATCGACCCTGATCTGAGCAGATGCGATCTCCACCGTCACGAACGTGACAAGTGCAAGCATTTGAAGTTGCATGCAGCCCTCAGAAGATGCTGAATGAGAGACCGGCGTTGATCGCCCAGGACCGGGTCTCAGCACGCAGATCGAACACATCGTCGCGCATGGTGAACTCGTTCCAGGAATACCGGATGAAACTGCGCCCTTGCCACGTGAAGACAAATGCGGACGAAAGATCGAATGCATACGATGCCTCGATCGAGACCTGCGCCTGCTGCTGTGCTGCCAAACCATCATCGGGACCTGACGTGGACATCGATCCGGTGAACGTGACCATTGCGCCGGCGGTGAGGGGAAGGAGTATATTCGCCCCGATGCGCCTGTTCTGCAGGACCGTTCCTGTTCCGGTGCTCTCATTCGACTCCAGCGCGCCTTCCAATCCCGCAGTGAACCCTTCAAGAACATTCACTGCGATGGCGAGACCGTTGGAGCGGTTCACCGTGCCGGCAGTCAGGAGACCACCCTGACTATTGTCCTGATCGGTATAGGTGCACCGGTACCCGATCCGCAGCCAGTCGCCCTGCCATTCCACCCCTCCGGCATGCGTCGTTGTCACCTGATCCGTGCCTCCCCCGGGAGTGGAACCGGAGAGATCCGGTGCTGTGACGCTCTCCTGGCCCGTCCTGTTGAGACTATAGGTCAGCGATGGCAGCCATCCGGGCAAAAGACCGCCGGAAACCGGCGGGACAAGCATCATATTCAGCGCGGTCTGCCGGGTTTCGCTTTTCGGTATGGAGGTGACAGCCGCAAGGTTGTCCTCTGCACGCTGATGGACGAAGTCCATCTGCAACGGGCCGAGTCCGCCGTGGGCCTCAACGGTATGGGAGAGCAGATCCGGACGAACGCTCGCACCGACCGTCCGGAAGAGCGGATCAACCCGTTCATGACGGTACACGACACTCAGCCGGCCGGACACCGAGGGAAGAAGCGCGGCTTCACGTACCACATCCCACGTGACATCGGCGTAACGCGCCTGACGTGTCTCCGGTTGAACAGGAACGGTTTCCAGACCCTGCTCGAGGAGAGGATCCCTCGGATTGACGAAGCGTGCGAGCGTCACACCGGCATCGAGCGTGATGGTCCTGCCCGGATCGGCACCGACGAGCCGCACGCTCGCTCCACCGCTTTCCTCAGCGTCATTGATCACGGCCTGCCCGAAGTTTGCCAGGGGAAGCTGCGACCCATGGACGTACGAGCCTTCGATCCGGAGCGTGGCGGTGGTCAACGGGAGGACGTTCACGCCGAGAGTGCCACTGTAGATCCTGTGCTGTGCATTCGCCAATCCCGCCAGATTGCTCCATCCCACGACCCCGGTGGCGTTCATCACCGAACCGGACAGGTCCGCCCACCCACCGAGTTGTGTTGTCACGGTGATGCCGCGGCTTGCGAAGTTGTTCAGGAGATGCCGCGAACGGCCATGGCTGATGTGGCCCGCCGCGATCTTCGACACACCCACCCATGCTTCGACGAGGCCGCTCGCCAGATCGATCTTGGACGCATCCTCCCCCAGTTCACTGAAACGCAGGGCTTCCGCACGATCGGAGACCCCGACGATGTTCGCAGCGAATCCGACGCCGACGCCTTTCCGTTCCACTTCGCCCTTCACTGACAACTGCCCGTTCAGCTCATGGGAAGGGGAGGGCGTTTCAGCAGATCCCTCTTCATCCCCGGGCATCTGCCCACTATACGAGAGGGTGAACGATGGTTGAAGGATGCTCCGCTCGAAACCACCGGAGACAAGGATGTGTATCGAGTCACCGGCAACCTGCGTCCAGACGTCTCCAGCATAGACGATGAACACCGACACGGCCACGGCCCCCGGGGGAGCCGCCAGGGCTTCAGGCTGGTACGAGAGCGTGTCTCCATGGAGGCGGCACAGGTCCGTTACATCCGTGGTCCCGATGACCAGAGCAACACGTTCGCCGCCCGACAGCGGTCTGCTGAGCAGGATCTCGATCGGACTGAAACGATTGCGCCACCCCTCACTCCCCAGCAGACGCGCGTTCACGTCCTGTGCGACAGCACCAGGTGTCCCCTGGAGCATGAGCACGACGAGGACGCATGACGCCCACCCACATGGTGCGGGATACAAGGCCGGATATGTCTTTGCGTTTGCCATCTGCGTGCCTGCATTATACTGCACGGTGACGGCCGGACACCATAGAGGCAAACACGCAACATTGCCTACGAGGGATCACGTAGAGGGTTGGGACGGAACCGCGGAGGGAACGGTGGATCCGGGAACAAGGATCACATCGCGTGTCTGTTCTCGATCGCGAATTTCAGCAGGGCGTGGCTGCCGCGGATGTTGAGCTTTGCGGCAATGTTGGTGCGGTGGGTTTCAACGGTACGGTAACTGATACAGAGATCGTCGGCGATCTCCTTGCTGGTCCTGTTCTCTCCAATGAGTCGCAGGATGCGGCGCTCCGACGGCGTCAGGATCGAGAGGCCCGGCCGGGCAGCAACGAGGGCACGCATACGCTCACGCCTGCCGACGAGATGGCCGGACATCAGCGGGCTGAGGTAGTGCTCACCTTGCGCGACCGTTCGTATCGCTTCCAGGACATGCAGGACCGCAGTCTCCTTCGTCACATACCCCTTCACCCCGGCGTCCAGTGCTTCGTCGAGCAGGTCTCCGCCAGTGTAGATGGTGAGGATGATCACGGCGGTGGCAAGATGCTCCGCCTGCATGGTCTTCGCCACCTGCAATCCCTTCATGAGCGGCATGTCAATATCGAGAACGGCGACATCCGGCGAAAGGTCCCTGATCAGGCGAAGCGCGGTCGCCCCTTCATCGGCCTCACCGACGACGCGGATGGAGGCGTCCTCTTCCACTGCACGCCGGACGCCTTGACGGAACAGCGGGTGATCGTCGGCGATGACCAGCGAGATCATCTCACCTCCTAAGCAGTTGCGGGAATGGGAATGGTGACGCACACCGTCGTACCGGCGCCGGCCGCTGTCTCCACGGTTGCGGCACCCCCGAGCAGCCGGGCCCGCCGGGCGATGCCGCTCAGGCCGAATCCTGCCGCATCCAATCCTGCCCGGCGGTCCAGCATGAACCCGCGGCCGTTATCCTGTATGGTGATGACCACATCCTGCGCTGAGCAGCGCACGGCGATGGAAGCTTTACCGGCCCCGGAATGCGTGAGGACGTTGTTCACCGCCTCCTGGATGATCCGGTAGACCATCGTACCCATCTCCGGAGTGAACAGCCGGTCCACATTGTCGATCTCGGTGGTGATCCTGACCGGGGCGGATGCGTTCACCGTTCCGGCCAGAGACAGGATGGCACGTGTCACACCGAGCCTGTCGAGCTGATACGGCCGGAGATTGTGGGCGATGCTTCTGACCTCTTCTATCGCAGCAGACAGTGAGGTGGAGATCTCCGTGAACTCATGTTCAGCGCGATGGGGGTCGTGCACATTCCTGATCCCCAGCAGGGATCTGTTCTTCGCAATAGCCAGGGTCTGTGCCAGACCGTCGTGGAGCTCGCCCGCGATCCGCGTGCGCTCTGCTTCCTGGAACTCCAGGAGCGTGCGGGAGAAACGGCGCTCCACTGCACCTTCCTGTTCCAGCGTATGCACCCTGCGGCTGTAGATCAGGAGGAGAATCCCCGCACATCCCGTCACCACAAGGGCGAGGAACCACCACGTTGCCCAGAACGGCCGGCCGATCACGATGGGGAGATGCACGGGATCCGACCACGGGGTGCGCGGGTCGCGCGCACGCACACGGAATTCGAAGCGCCCCCAGGGTAGATGCGTGTAGCGTGCATGCCGGTCCGTCTGCGACGGCTGCCATCCGTCATCCATGCCCGCGAGCATCCACTGGAATTCCGTTCGTCGCTCATCCCTGAAGCTCAGCGTATTGAACTGCACGGTCACCGTGTTCTCCGCAAAGGAAAACGACGTGCGATCCCGCGATAGCACACCTCCCTCGGGCGAAACCCCTTCGATGTACACTGCCGGTGGACGCTGCTCGCGGAGAAAGGTCTTCATATCCAGCCGCGAGACCCCGCCGATCGTGCCGATCCACAGGTCGCCCTCGTGACCCGCGCACCCGCTCCGTGTCGGATCAGCGATAAGGCCGTCACGCGAGTCAAGATGCGTCAGCACTGAGCCATTCCACGCATACACCCCCCGCTGTGTGCCGAACCACACCATGTCAAGACTGTCGCACACGACAAACGTCACGATGCCGCTGCGCACATCTTCGTCGTCCACTGCGATGGGCACACAACGCGTACCGTTCCACCCGACGATGCCGCGTTGCGTTCCGAACCAGAGCATGTCACGTCTGTCACGTTCGATGGACATGACCCAGGGGTCGGGGAGCCCTTCCGGTGCTCCGATCATCACCACGGTCCCGTCGCGGTAGAACCCACATCCCTTTCCATCTGTGCCGAACCAGAGCGTGCCATCCCCGTCCATGTGCAGGGCGCAGATCCCGGCATCGGGGATCCCGTCCTTTCCGCCGAGAGACAACAGGACCTTTCCGGCAGGGGTGACCCGCACGATGCGCCCACGACCCCCGCACCATATCATCCCGTCGTGGTCACGGAGCATACGGATCACCGCATCGTGGCGGAGCTCCGGCACGGGCGATGGGACGAGGGCGCCGTGGTCAACAGCGACAAGCCCCTCCCATGTGCCGATCCACATGGTCCCGCGTCCGGCCTCAATGAATGAATGCACGGTAAGGTGCGGCAGCCCCTCCGCCAGACCGAACGATGCAATCCGCCCATCGGGCCCGATCCTCGTAGCGCCGGAATAGGTACCGAGCCAGGTATTCCTCTGCTCATCCTCGTACACAGCTATGACGTGGTCACCCTTGAGACCTGTGGCATGTCCGTAGTTGCGGAAGAGGAGGCTCGGAAGCTTGAGCACACCCGCTTCTGTCCCGAACCAGAGCACGTCTTCCCGGTCTCTCAGGATCGCGCCGATGTAACGGTTGGGAAGATCCTGCATACCGGTGATCCGGCGCGCGTGACCGTCGACGAGCACCGCGAGTCCGAGTGTTGTACCGATCCAGATGTTCCCCTGGGCGTCCTCACCCAGACTCCGCACCTGGACATCAGGGCCAAGGAGGTCGCTCGAGAACAGGGTGAGCCACGCTCCATCGTGCAATCGTACAACGGTCCTCTCGTCCACGAGGGCAGCGAGCACATCGCCCCCACGGAGCAGAGTCATGGAGCCGACGACACCGTGTTCCAGCAGTGTGTGCGTCTCGACAAGTCGGGAGTCGCTCACCCGGCACCGCAGGATCCCGCCACCCGAGCCAATGAGGACGGCTCCCTGCGGCTCCTGCCACAGGCCCGTGATGTGATCATCCTGAAGACCCGTTGTGGCATCGAACAGCAGGCGCTCCCCGGACGGCGTGAACACGACCAACCCCTTGTTCGTGCCCACCCACAGAGCGCCGCTGACGTCTTTCAGCATCGTGATGACATAGGGCGACGGCAGACCGTCATCCGAGGGGCCGTGCCAGTGAAGCGTGCCTCCCTGGTACACGACCCGCGCGATCCCTGCCGTAGTGCCGACCCAGAGTGTGTCGCCGGGACCTTCCGCGATGCATGTGACCCGGGCAGCGCTGTTGCGATAGCTCCGGAGTTGCTTCGCATCATACATGCTGATCCCACCCCAGGTTCCGAACCAGAGACGTCCACGGGAATCCTGAAAGATGCAGGACACCGCGGATTGGGCAAGTCCATCCGCAGTGGTAAGTGTCGTGAACGGGTACATCTGACCCCGGACAGCGCAGGGCATCATGAGCGAACCGATTACAACGAGGAGTATCCGACGGCGTGCGGTCATTGAATGCCGCTCCTTGATCCCGGCCGGTCCGGTCCGCTTCGCACTCAATCGCGGATGAGATACTGCAGCAGATCGAACATCACTGCATGCAACGTTCGAAAAACATCGTCACCGGTTCCGAGGATGGCCTCCCGCGATTGCACGAACCGCGATGGGGTGAGATCCCCGGCACAGTGGTCAACCAGATCCATGACCGCTTCGGGTGTGGCCTCGAGGTGGAACTGCAGACCGATGACGCGCCGGCCGACCTGAAATGCCTGTTGGGAGCACGCCGCGCTCCGCGCGAGAGGCACTGCCCCCGCAGGTAGATCGAACGTCTCGCCGTGCCAGTGAAATGCGGGGAATGACGGTGGGAATCGGTAGACAGCATTGCCGGCAGACGGGACCCCGGCAACCGGGAACCACCCGATCTCCTTCTCGCTGTTCGGGTGCACCCGCGCACCCAGAGCACTCGCGATCAATTGTGCCCCCAGACAGATCCCGAGAACCCTCGTGCCAGCGTCAATGGCACGGCGAATGAATGCGCGCTCCTGCGCAAGCCATGGATGCGCCAGCCCGTCGTTCACGCTCATCGGACCACCCAGGATCACCAGAAGATCCAGCCCGCGGAGATCCGGCAACTCCCACGCTTCATGGAATCTGGTCCAGGTGACGGTCAAGCCGGTCCGCCGGCTCCAGGTGTCGACCGCCCCCGGCCCTTCGAATGAAACATGTTGCAGGTAATGGACACGCATCGGCACTCCCCTTTCAGACCGCTGCATCCTTCCATCTACCGCGCGCGCAATCGCCCTCCCATGGCACCCACGCCATCCGGATCGCATCCTCCTGACACGGAGCAATGCAGTGTTCCTCGCTGCCGCAATCGTGCGGCCGGACAAGCAGCGCCTTACCGGCGACAAGTTCCAGACACCGGGGTCCGCAGGCCTCAACACATGCGCCGCACCCGGTGCACAGATCGTCATCCACGATGGGTACCCACTTGTGGGTACCCGCCGGTGTCATCGGACTGACCCGCCGCGTTGTCTCCATGCTGCCCGCCTTTCCGTAACGACCTCTCCTCTCCCCTTCCCTGAACTCTTCAGACCCCGGCCTGCGTACAGCCCGGGCATCTCAGATGTCCTGTGACCGCAGCACGACGCGGGCCCAGAGCAGAGGCAGGCCGACCCACAGCATGGCAGCCACCACGAGCACGAGCATGCTCACTTCCGGACCACCGAGGAAGCGCAACAGCGCAGCCCCCGTTGCGCCGAAGATCGTTTCGTTGTCCAGTACGATCAAGGAAGCGACACGGACAAGGTCGACCGGATTCCCGAAAAGGGAAAGGAAGAGCGCCGTCACCGCACTCTGCCCGCGCAATTGCGACGCCAGACCGAGCACCACGAGGTCATAGAACAGCACGAAGTGGAACCAGAGCAGGATGGCGAATCCGAACGAGCGCGGACGCCGGCCTGCCAGCATCGTGGCAAGCGCTCCCACACACAGGAAGATCAATCCGAGGAGCAACGTCATGACCGCGAAGGCGATGAAGCCACCGATGCCCTCCGTGCCGGTCTGGAATAGGATCACGCCCCCGGACACGATGAAGCCGGCCACCATCGCACCTCCCATCGCTACGAAGAGGCCGGCGATCTTTCCCAGCATCACTTCCGTCCGTGAGACAGGCTGCGAGAACAGCAATTCCGTCGTCCCGCGATCACCGGCAAAACTGAGCGTTGCCAGGACGAGTGCCATCAGCGGGACCACATACAGCACGAGGTTCACCATGCTCGCGGAGGTGCGGGTGAAATCGGCCATACCATCATACCCCTCGGCAGCGACGCCGGCCCAGGCGATCACCAGCATCAGCACACCGAACACCGCAGCCATGATCACCGTCCACCGGTTCCTGACGGTGATGGTCAGCTCCCGTTGTGCGATGAGGACGATGGGCGACGTGGTCATCGCATCACTCCGTGCACGCTTCGCAGTTCTCACCGGTCTTCTCCTCGGGTGGATGTGCCTTCACGAATGCCGCGGCACGGTCCGCCGAAGCGAACGCGATCCGGCCCGAGCCCATGGGCGTATGAATACCGGCTGTAACGATCGTGCTGCGTCCGTACGGGACCCATGCGAGGGTCTCGTAGTCCTTCACGAAGATGGCCGCGATCTCATGCGCCGGCATCTTCTGCCTTGCATGCAGCAGACAGCCGATGTCGTCGTACTTGTGGACGGTTCCATCGGTCGCAATGATCTCCGATGCGAACCGTGCATCCGAGATCGCCATGCGGCACCCCGCACACAGGTCTTCGGGAAAGATGTCCACCGGCCGCGGCTCATTGCCACCACACCCTGCAGCAATGAATGTCAGCACCAGGAAGAGTGCCAGGCTATGCTTCATCATGCTCGTCTCCCACATAGTGAAGATACAGGTCCTCGATCGAGTGTGCGGTGCGGGACAAGGCTTGCAGGCTTTCCACAGATTCTTCGGCGACGAGCCGCCCCCCGACAAAGATCCCGACACGGTCCGCAAGCTGCTCCGCTTCGGCAAGCAGATGCGTGGAGAACACGATCGTCTTGCCCGCCTCTTTCTGCTGCACGATGAACTCCCGGAACCGCCGCACTCCATGCGGATCAAGATTGGCCGTCGGCTCGTCAAGCAGGAGGACCGAGGCATCCGGTAGTGCCACCACCGCAAGCCCGAGGCGCTGCGTCATGCCGCCGGAGAACCCCCCGACCGGCCGGTCCGCCCCCGTCACGAAGCGCGCCTTTTCGAGAACGGCGTCCACCACAGCGGGCGCCACACCGCGGAGCCGCGCATGGAACATCAGGATCTCCCGTGCTGTGAGCGAGTCCGGGAACACCACACGCTGGGGAAGATAGCTGATCACCTGCCGGGCAGCACGGGGCTCACGCCGGATATCGATGCCGCTGATCCGGATGCTTCCCCTGTCCGGAAGCGACAATCCCACAATGCACTTGAGCGTGGTGCTCTTCCCGCTCCCGTTCGGACCAAGAAAGGCAAAGACCTCTCCTTCGCGGACTGTGAACGACACATCCCGCACGGCTTTCGTCCGTTCGAAATTCTTGGAGAGATGGCTCACTTCGATCACGGATTCCTCCCCATCGCATGTCCCGTGAACAGGCGTTCCCGATCCATGAGCGGATGCGGATCGGACGCTTCCGTCAGCTGCATGATCGGAAAGGCCGCGGAAGCTGCAGCAAGGGCCTGCGAGGCCGGACTGTACAGGAAGAGCCGGACCGCGCTGTTCCTCCCTTCGAGATAATGAAAGACGTTCTGTATCCGCATCGGTACGTCGCCCACGCCATCCCCATCGAGATCATACCCCTCGTACCCGCTCCAGTAGTTCCCCCGTCCGCCGTCGCTCCACCGCGAACCGGTGCGCTTGCCGACCACGACCAGCGGACTCAGGTTGTCGATGAAGGCATTCTCCGTGAAGGTATTCCCATCCGCGTTCTGGAACATCTGCAGTGCCAGGTCGTTCCGTGCAATGATGTTGTGCCGGAATCGTCCATGCCGTGAGTTCTCCAGGAAGATCCCGATCGCATTGTCATCGACGATATTCGAGTCCGCCACCAGACCGTGACAATCCTGCAGCAGAACGCCGAACGCAGAGAAGGCCCTGTTCCGCGCGAACACATTGTGCCGCATGACAATGCCGCGGCTATACATGACCGCAGCTCCCGCGGCGTTGTCCTCGAACCGGTTCCCGAGGAAGGTGTTCGAGTCGGCGTACATGTAATGCAGGCCGTACCGCACGTGGTGGACATTGTTCCGCTCGATGTGTGTATGGTTCGCATTCTGGATGTAGATCCCATCACGGACATCGGTGACCGTGTTCCCCGCGATCACGTTCCACGGTGAGTCGTACACATGGATCCCGCTGCCCCGCTGGCCGACATCGAGGTGCCGTCGGCCGGTGATCTCATTCCCGTCGATCGTGTTGCCCCTGCCCCGGAAGAGGTACACCCCGAAGAGAATGTCCCGGAGCCGGTTCCGGAGGATCCGGTTGCCTTTCGAACGGACGAGGATGCCGGCATCCTCATGCACGAGCATGCGCCCGCACCGCTCGATCACGAACCCCGCCACGGTACACGAGTCCGCCGTGATCGTGATGGTACTCCCATTGCCGCTCCCCCGGATGACGGGCGACCCAACACCGATCAGCGCGATCCTCCGGTCCAAGACCAGATCGCCCTCCCACACGCCACCGCGGACAAGGACCGTGTCTCCCGGACGGGCAGCAGCGATCCGCGAGATCAAGGATTGCCCGATCGCCGGCAGGGGCTGTACCACGCCCCCGACCAGGAGTGCGGCAACGAAACACCTGCAGCATACTCTGCGGATGCCCGCGGACCGGCCCGGATGTGTTCCTGCCGTGGGAGGAAGAGCCGTCATTCCATCTCTTTCTTCCGGGCCGCCCGGAGCGCAAGCACCAGAGCCAGCCCGAGCATGAGCATGGAGAAGACCATGACGACCGAGCCCGGCTCGGGATAGCTGTAGACCTCGAAATTGGCGAGGGTCTGATGACCGAAGAGCGGCGGCATGAACGGCGGAACCTTCACCGCCGCGGTCGGGTCCAGCTCATGCCCATACAAATAGAGTTTCCGGTAGAAACTCCAGAGAGAGAAGCCGCCGAAGTACACGAAGAGGACCAGCAGGTCCACCAGCTGGTCCATGCGTCCCATGACCGCCACGCGCAAGCCAAGGAGGATCAAACCACCGATCACAAAGGGGATCCAACGGAACTCGGTGAAATCCTCTTCCCGGAGGGCCCGCATGCCGATGTAGTGGTTCAGTGCGTTGATCTCCTTCAAGTCGTCCCGGGAGGGCGACTTGTCCCCCTCGAGCTTGTGTCCGTGGATCTTCAGCACCAGCCCTTCGGGGAACTGATTGGAGTAGAGTGTCAGACTCCAGAGGGGCAAGAAGTATGTGAGGAGCAATGCCAGCGCCGCAATGATGACGACAACCCTGCTGCGGACATCAAGTACCACTCCAAAGAATGTTGCTGCACGCCGGACGATCGCCTGCATGATGCCTCCTGGATCAGAAGAGTCCCCCGCCCCGGCCGTACGGGGCAGGGGACGTCAGTACGTGTTCACTGAGCGGCCAGTCCGGGGCCACCGGTGCGGGCGCGGGCCGCCGTTCCGTTGCCGCGCACCAGCAGATATCCCTGCATCTCCTGGTGCAGTGCGGAGCAGAAGTTCGTGCAGTAGTACGGAAACACCCCCGGTTTGTCCGCGATGAACTCGATCACCTTGGTCTCGCCGGGATCGGCCACGATATTCAGGTTGTACTCATTCAGCCCGAAGCCGTGCAGTTCGTCCGTCGTCTGCTCGATGTTCGTGATGTAGATCGTGACCTTGTCGCCCTGGTTGACCTCGATCACCGTCGGCTCGAAGCTGGTCCGCACCGCCACCATCAGCACCTCCACGTTCCTGCCATTGCGCGTGACGCGGGCATCCTTGATGTCCCAGATCGCCTTCGGGTGCCGGTTCTCTTCCTTTGGATACACTTCGATCGGCTTCAGCTTGTCCGCCTTGATCATCTGTGCATTGTGCGGTTCGGGCTCGGTGAAGGCATCGTACAGCAGCGCCATCTTCTCCCCGCTGATGTCGATCAGCTGCGAGGATTCGGGTTGCGAGGGACCGACATTCAAATGACGGCCGTGCGAGAGCTTGTTCATCGCCACGAGGTACTTGCCGTCCGGACTGCGCGAATCCCCCTCCGCGGCACAGAGATGACCGATATTGTACGACACCGGAACCTTGTCCAGGACCTCCCACGTGCCCAGTTTCCATTTCGCCACGGCACTTTCCACAAACAACGAGGTATATGCGTTGCCCTGATCGTCGAACTGCGTATGCAACGGTCCGAGCCCCACATTCACCTCGGCTTCTTTGACAGCGTCATAGTTCAGGACCGGGATCCCATCCTCATCGCCGGTGAAATCCCTCTTCTCGATGGCGGCCAGGATCCGCTCGATGGTGAACACCGTCGTGATGCTCTGCAGTTTGCCGCTGCCGATGATATAGCGTCCGTCCGGACTGATATCCACCCCGTGCGGGGACTTCGCCACCGGCAGCAGGAACACGGCACCGGGTGCATCCCTCGGGTCAAGCAGTTGCACGCCATCCATCGTTTTCGCTTTCCCCGCCGAGACCGCCTGTTCCACGAGCTTCCAGTTCACCGCCGCGATGTAGTCCCTGTCGCGCTGACTCGCCGTGACCTCGAGCTTCCCCGTCGCCCGCTCGCTGTTGTAGCAGGTCCAGAATGCCCAGCCATGGCTCGGGCCCTTGCCGGCATCGCCCAGATCATAGTTGAATGGCGGCATCTTCACTTCCCATCCCACCCGCATCTCCCCCGTTTTCGGATCGACGCTGATGCCGCATACCACGCCGTTGTATTTCGTCGCGTAGTCCTGCACGCTTTCAACCCGTCCCTTGGGCAAGGGGATCGAGAACCGGGAGGCCGACAGGATATACTCCGTGTTCTCCGTGACGAATGTGGATCCATGGTTCCCGGACACGTTCGGGATCGGTCCAAGAATCTGCCTGGTCTTGAAGTCGCGCAGATCGATCCGCGCCATGCGGTTGTTGCTGTTGTCGTTCACGAAGAGCCAGCGCGCATCGTACTCGCCGCCCGTTTCGCTCAGCGCAGGGTGGTGCACATCGCCCCAGGTGAAGCCGCCCATCATCTGCTTCGTCTCCTTGTCGAAGCCGTACCCCGTCGCTGGGTAGGGCGCGAACACCGGAATCGTGGCGATATGGCGCATCGAGGGGATCCCGTAGACATAGACCTGTCCGGAGTGGCCACCGGATTTGAAGATGTAGTATTCATCCAGATCGCCGGGCGCCACATAGGTCTTCAGTGCGGCCTCCTGAACATCTGACCGCGCTTCGGACCGTCCTCCGCTCCGCCCCTTCTTGTCGGGCCCGCACCCTGCAAGCAGCAACAGAGCGAAGAGCGTAGCGATCGTAAGCACTGCGACCGGGATCGGTGACTGTCGTTTCATGAGACCCTCCTCAGTAGTGGACCATTGCACAGGGCGGCGCGGAGATCGTTCACCTGAACGGAGCGATCAGTGCGAAGCACCGGCTGCCGTGACCATTTTCTTCTTCAGCAGTTCATTTGCCATCTTCAGCTTCTCGATCACTTCACGCCGCTCTTCGGGCGTCAGCGTGATCATGGTTGCAAGGACCACTTCCATCGTACCGGTGGGCTTCGCAAGGAAGTCTTCGAGCGACCGGCCGAACCGCGCCTGCACATCATCCACGGCCTGTGCCAGATCGGGCCCGATCTGCGCGGCCGCCTCAACGTCGAGTGTCGATACGGAGTGACAGACAAAGCAGCTCTTCGTCACGAAGAATGCTCCCGGCCCGTTGAGCATCCGGTCTTCGCGGGCTTTCTCCTCCGCATTCGGGATGTCGCGGAAATTGTGACCGGGGATGTACTCCACCGGGATATCGGCCTTGCCCCAGCTCATCACCAGGAGCGCCAGCGCCTGCGCGTCCGCGCTGGACAGGCCGAAGTTGGGCATGACCGATTCAGGGACGAGTTCCTTGGGGTTCTTCAGATGGGCCACATGCCAGCTGAATGCCGAAGCAAACCCTTTGATGCGCTCGTAGTTGTACTGTTCCGGCGACTTGTCACCCACCGTCGTCAGATCGGGTCCGACCGTGCCACCTCTGCCGTTGATCACGTGGCAGGCCCGGCATCCCTTTGCTGCAACGAGACGCTTGGCCGCATTGATCACTTCCGCACCCCGCGTCTCCCGATCGTACCGGTGACAGGCATTGCAGTTGAGCTGCATCATGGCCTTCTTGTTGCTCAAGACATAGAAGTCCCCGAGTTCCTGTCCCATCACCGGCTCCTCCCAGTGCTCGATGAGTCCGTGTGCCTCCTCCATCGTGACGGCATACCCCTGCCCGCCATGACAGACCGTGCAGCCGAACTTTTCGATCGGATGAGAGGCGAGGACCTCCTGGGGATGCGTCCGGAACGGCTGCGGAAGCTTCTCCAGCCCGCGCCACCCGGCGCCGAGATGGCACGTCACGCAGCGGTCGGTACGGTTCAGGGCAGGGACATGGATCTGCTGCAACCCCTCCGGTACCGCTGCTGCACGGTCGGGCCCGAGGGTTGTGGCAACAGTCTCCCGGAACTCCTCCTGGTATCCGCGCCATTCCGCCGTGGCGTCGACGAAGAAGAAGTATCCTGCAATGAGCAACACGCCGATCCCGCCAAGACTGATCAGGAGCTTGTCGCGATGGACGAAGCCGTGTTTCGTATCAGGCAAACGATGATCCATTGAGCTGTGCCTCCTTAGAATCGCACCGGCATATCAGGCCACGTCTCCCAGGGCCAGTAGAGGTGCCAATAGGGACCCCGCATGAAGGTCCCGACGATGGTCAGGATGATGATGAGGAGACAGATGAGCAGGAAGACCCTGTTCGCGGTCTTCCGTTCCGGCGCGAACCATACCCCGACCGCCCCGGACCCCGAACGGTCGCGGTACGGCCACCAGACACCGAGGGCGAACAACAGGCCGGGCAGGATCACTCCTCCGACCAGCGCACCATTGATGGTGAATGATCCGATCGAAACGGTGGTAATGGTGACGATCTCCTGCAGCCACAGGAAATACCAGGGGGCCTTGGCCGGGTTCGGCGTTACGGATGGATCCGCCGGAGTTTCCAGCGGTGCAGGAAAGATGACCGTCAGGACCGCGACCGCGATGAGGGTGAGCAGAGCCACGAAGACGAGACGCCGGACCAGGTGTGGAGATGAGGAAACGGTGTCACGCTCTTCATCCATCACGGTATTCCGCACATGCACCGACTCTCCACCCACCACCCCGAGGAGCGAATAGGTTTTCGTGCGCACGGGTGGCGCCGATTCGGCCTTTGCGGACAGTGCCTCACGGTCGACCGCTGCCAGGCCTCCATCTTTCCGTATGCGCCACATGTGCCAGGCGAACAGCACCAGCACGGCGACCGGCAGGAAGAACACGTGGAGGACATAGAAGCGGATGAGCGCAGGCTGATCGATCGTGGTGCCGCCCAGCAGCAGGAACCGCGTTGCCTCCCCCGCCACCGGTGCAGCGCTCGCAATGTTCGTTCCCACGGTGATCGCCCAGTACGCAAGCTGGTCCCACGGCAGGAGATAGCCCGTGAACGACAGCAGCAGCGTACAGATGAGGAGAACAAGCCCGATGATCCAGTTCAGCGGACGGTTGGCGCCGGCGGCGCTTCCGTTCTTGTACGCTCCGGTGAGAAAGACCCTGATCATATGGAGAAAGACCGTGGCCACCATCAGATGCGCAGCCATCCGGTGCATTCCGCGGAGCATCCACCCGAAGGAGACGACGAACTCGATATCCTTCACCGAGGAGTACGCACGCTCCACCGAGGGAACATAGAGGAACATCAGGACCAGCCCAGTGCCCACGAGGATCAGGAACAGGAAGAACGAGATCGTCCCGAGGTAGAAACTATAATTCCAGGCGAGGCTGGCTTTCGCGATCCTGGCCGGGAACCAGTGCAACAGCATGTTCTTGACGATTGCATCGCCGGCTACTTTCTCGCTTTCCGGTTTCCACGGCCACAGGAGGCGCTGCAAACCGGACCGCGTGTGGATTGTGTGTCCCATCGACGTTTCTCCGTCATCCCTGGTGCGTTCGTGATGGCTCATACGGTCAACCGGAAGTTCCGCTCCACTTCCATGCTCAGGTCCACCATCAACTGCCCGTCGTCCGGCGAGAGCTCCAGACGGTGCCATCGCAGCGGGGCCGGGGCCGGACCCGCATAGTTCGTTCCGTCGTCGTAGAACTTGGAGCCGTGACAGGGACAGTGGAATTCGAACGGGACCGACCGCAATTCTCCATTGACCTCAACCTGCTTCGGCTGCTGGAGTTTCATATACTTCACCGTGCATCCCAGGTGGGTGCAGGCGGCTGAAACCGCAGAGTAGGTACTCCCGCTGCGGAACACATAGAGCCGGCGTTCCTCGAGGAATGTAACGCCCTCGGCGAGCCCTGTCGGCGGACCGATCTTGAATTTGCTCGGTGGTTCGTACAGCACGTTTGGGACCAATGAGCGGAAGGACTGAAAGCCGAGGGCGGCCAGTCCGGCGGCCAATCCGCCAAGACCGATCTTCTGCAGGAAAGACCGTCTCGAACTGTGAGAGGACAGGGCTTCCGGTGATGCCGCATTCCTGACGGCAGAGTGATTCATTGCTGCGCCTCCTAATAGTGCGGGGAGCCGGGCTCCCGTTGTTCATAGGTGAAGATCTCCATGCTCATGGCATCGGTAGGGCAGCGGATCGCACAGAGCCCGCACCGGATGCACGACTCATCATCCTTGATCATTGCCGATGCGGGACCGCCGGCTTCCAGCCGGAAGTGTTCCGTTAACGTCTCGCGGGTCGCCTCGTCGAGTGCCAGATCCTCGAAGGGCACAAGCTTCAGACAGTATTCAGGACAGACATCCACACACCGGTTGCACATCACGCAGCGGTCTGCGTCGTAGACCGTCTGCACGTGGCATGCGAGGCACCGTGCTGCCTGGCGCACTGCTTCACCGGGTTCGTACGCGGACTCCACCTCCGTGATACCGGTGCGCCTCTCGGTCGCGATCGTGGGAGGAGCACACCGGGGGATGCGCTCATAGTTTTCGGGCCGGTGATAGGTGCGGGTTGAGATCTTTTCAACATTCAGCGTGTAAGCGGATTCTCGCTTCCTCCCGGTGAGGTGGGCCTCGATGGATCGCGCAGCCAGTTTACCATTCGCCACCGCATCGATGACATTGCGCGGTCCGTAGGCAACGTCGCCGCCGGCGAACACCCCGGGAGCAGATGTTGCCAGTGTTGCCGGGTCCACCTGGATCAGGTTTCCACCCCGCAGCTGAATGCCATCGGCCGGGCGGAGAAATGAGAGATCGGTCTGCTGGCCGATCGCCAGCACGACAGAGTCGACTTCGAGACGTTCCGTGACCGAGCCATTGTACACCGGGTTAAACCGTCCGTCGCCATCGTACGTGCGGTCCACCCCGATGAGATCCACATGCGTCACGCGTCCCTGGACGCCGGTGAAGCGATGCGGGCCACGTTGCGGGTGGAACTGAACACCTTCGCGGATGGCCTCTTCGAATTCTTCTTCGCCCTGGGCCGTACGCAGCACCGGCATCTCCGCGAACGATTCGAGGCTTGCGATATGCACTTCATCGGCCCCTCCGCGGAGAGCGGAACGCGCGGCATCCACCGCCGCATGGAGATCGCCGTCCGGTTCCTGCGGGCCGCCGCGGAGTGCAGTGCGGGCTGCATCGAATGCAACGAAGCCGCCGCCGATCACCAGCACCCGGCGGCCGAGGTCCATGCGAAACCCGCGGTTGATGTTGAGCAGGTAGTCAATGGCCCGGACCACACCGTCCAGATCATTCCCGGGGACCGTCAAGTCCCGTCCGCGTTGTGTGCCGACAGAGATGAACACGGCCTGATACCCCTGCTGCTTGAGATGCTCGACCCCGAAGGCGGCGGTCAGTGGTGTATGAAAGCGGATCACGGCGCCCAGCTCCGTGATGGTCCTGACCTCCTTTTCTATGAGGCTGCGCGGAAGACGGTATTCCGGTATACCATAGCGCAGCATTCCCCCCGCTTCCCCGGATGCCTCAAAGACCGTCACCCTGTAGCCCATCAGTGCAAGATCATGGGCACAAGCGAGGCCTGCGGGGCCGGACCCGATGACAGCGACCATGGGGCCGGTACCGGCTGCATGGCGCTCGCGTAACTGGGAAGGATGGTCCGGTGACCAGGCATTGCCGGGATCAGGGGTTCCGTCGAAGAGGTCGTCGAGCGTATCCGGGGACTGCGATTCCACGCCATAGCGTTCGGTCACGACCCGCTTCAGAGAGCGGATGCTGACGGGCGCATCTATAAGCCCGCGCCGGCAGGAGTCCTCGCATGGCGCGGCGCAGATGCGTCCGCAAATACTTGCAAGGGGGTTGGGGGAGCGTGCTGTCAGATAGGCTTCGCGGATCCTGCCCTCGGCGATGAGCTGGACATACCGTCCTGCATCGGTGTGGACAGGGCAGGCCGCCTGGCAGGGCACCATGTCTTTCCAGAATTGCATATCGGGGATGCGTACGTTCAGCATGGCTTATCCTGCCAGAGATGTGGAGGCACGCTATAGAGCTCGGAACGACAGACTACGAGTTCTCCTGGCACGGCACCAGGAGGCGCTTCAGACTTTGTATTTACGACTATATTGTCTGATTATTGCCCGTACAACACGAAGGAAAGAATCACGCAAATCAGTAGATTTAAGATATTACTATCCGATTATACGATATTCTTTACGACAGAGTCAAGAAGAAAATCCGCTCAGGATCACCCGAAAGATTCACGTGGCCAGATCGCGGAATGTGTGTGCTGAGGCAAACGTATCAGCGCGGTCCGCAGAGATGGACCCCCGGCGGCGCATCCCTACGTGTGTCTACGCAGATCGATTTCCGTGTGTACCTCGATTGTATGGATCGCCCCCCCGCCGTACACTCCGACACGAGGCCTGCGTTCGGATGCTCACCGTGCCGGTAGCCGATGCGATGAAGCCGGATACCGGATGTCTGATCTCCCATCAATGGGCCAGCGACCCCACCGCAGCACGTCGCTCTGCCTGACAACCGGATGCAGCAATGGCGCGCGACGACGGTGTACGAGGCAGATCCTCGGATGAGATTTCTCACAAGGGAATAGGACGATGGCCGCGACTATCGTGATCAAAAGCTCCGGGGACGATCCCCGGACGTGCCGTACCGGTGCACCCGTGCGCTTGCGATGGATGGCGGTTGCTGCGATCATCGTCAGCGTGCTCATCCCCCTCTTACTCGCGGCCCAGCCGGTACGGTACGACATACGAACGATCAGCGGCATCGCGCCCGTGAGAATCAATGACAGACGGCAGGTCGCAGGAAACATTGGTCCGCTGGTTGCGCGCTGGGAGAATGGAAGTGCGTTCACGTATCCAGGCCTCTCACCCGCAGGGTCACGTGCGCTCGCCATCAACGGCGTTGGTGAGATCGCAGGCTGGTCTGTTGATGGCAACAATGACCGGCATGCCGTCGTGTTCAGGAATGACACCAGCTTTCTGATCCTTGCCGGTCCCGGCCGGGGGATAGGCGGAGCGAACGGTATCAACGACTTCGGAGATGTGGCAGGATACTTCGACTTCTGCGATACGTGCCGCCCGAGCAACCGTCGGAATCATGCGGTCCTCTGGCGTGGCGGCACGATCGCCGATCTCGGCACCATCGAGGATGCGGAAAGCGAGGCGATCGCAGTGAACAACTATGGGATGGTCGTGGGAGTGGCGTCTGAAGGCACGAGCTTTGACAGTCGCGCATTCATGACGGCCGGAGGCGGATTGACCCCGCTCGGAAACCTTGGCGCCGGGCAGAGCCGTCCGTACGATGTGAATGATAACGGCATGGTCGTTGGGATATCCGAGGAAACCAATGACGTCTCACGCGCGGTGATCTGGAATCCCGGCATCCAGAACATACAGACGCTGCCCGGGTCATGGAGCCGGGCCTGGGCTGTCAATGATGACGGCCAGGTCGTGGGTGACATCGCTACGCCGGCCGGGTCGCGTGGTTTCATCTGGCAGCAAGGGACGATGACGCTCCTGGACAGCCTCGTCCCTCCGGATTCAGGATGGGTCATCGAACACGCCGTGGACATCAACGGCCCGGGAGACATTCTCGCGTTGGCGCGGAAGAACTCAGTGAGTACCTATGTCATTCTCATTCCCGGACTGACGATAACACGGCCGGGACCCAACGAACGCTGGATGGCCGGCGAAACCGATACCATCCGGTGGCAGGGCGGACTGCAGGGCCATGCTCTCGAACTCCGGTTCAGCGCGGACTCTGGCAGGACATTCGATCTCATCGGCCACGTCCCTTATGCCGACTCCGGCCGGTTCGTCTGGCAGGTCCCAGGACATGTCATATCGAAGCATTGCTTCATCCGTGCCGAGGATCTGAACGATCCCTCCCTCCGTGATACCAGCGGCCGGTTCCGGATCAAGCCGTACATCCTCACCCGCGACAGCGGTGGACAGTATGAGCCGTACAGACCGGAAGAAGATGTCTGGTCATTTCCTAATCAGGCGCAGTACATGTACCCCCCCGCATGGTACCAGCAGTTCGACTACCGGGGGACCGACCCGTTCACCGGTCAGAGCTACGTGGTGTTCGCACCCTATCAGCTCGCCCTCTCGTCCTCTTCCAGCTTCCCCGACTGGATCTCATGGGTGAGGGCGTTCGGAGCGGATGCCTGCTATCATCGCATCGCCTTCCCGCCCGTCTACTCGTATGCAGCGGTCTATCGCTGGTACGCCATGGCGAGATCCTGGCAGGGTTCCTGTTTCGGACTTGCTGCCTCCAATGCCCTCGTGTTCAGTTACAGAGAACAGTTCCGGTCCAGGTACGCCGGATTCCCGGCCTTTGCCGATCCGGTCAGCGTGCCGCCCGATACGTCGGTCAGGCGTGTGGTAAGCGGACTGTTCACCCATCAGTTCGGGGACCCATCGCGTGAGCATACTCTCTCCCTGCTGGGTTATGTGACCCCCAACGAGACCCTGCGCGATCTGAAGGCGATGCTCAGGGAGGATGAGGGCTCGCCACGCACATTGTCCTTCATGAACAACAACGGCATGGGCGGACACAATGTGCTCCCCTACAGGGTCAGGCAGGACAACACGGCGCAGAACATCTATTACATTTTTGTCTACGACAACAACTTTCCCCTGACCACGACGATCATACGGATCGATACCGCCGACAACGCTCAGCATGGTGTGTGGATGCCGTTGTATGGGAACGCGGGCTGGGGCGGCCCGCGGAAATTCCTGCTCATGACAGAGTCGCGCGACTATCTGCAACACGCCGTGTTCGCGAAACCCACGGCGGAGCGCCGTTCACCCTTCATTCTATCGCCCGACCGGCTCGAGGTCATCACTTCTCCCGGCGTTGATCTCCGGATCGAAGATGCACATGGGAACGTCACCGGCCACCGCAGTGGTGCGGCATGGGAAGACATCACGGGATCGGTCCCGTTGGTGTCGTTCGACGGCAGCGAGACCCCGCCGTACGGCTACGCGCTCCCTGCAGGCAGCTATCGCGTGACCATGGACAGCTGTGCCTCGGACACCGTCATGGCGTTCTTCTTCACGGGGAGCAGGACATACCTCTACAGCAGAGGTGATTCCCGACCGGATCACACCGACAGGCTGCGCTTCCATGACGGCGTCTCGGTGAGCAATCCTGACACGCAGCAAAGAACGATCGGGTTGCTCGCCCTGGTCAATGAGACCACCAGGGAGAAGATGGTATCATTCAGCGGGATGGACCTGCCACAGGGGGACTCGGTTGCGGTCGCCACAGTGGGCGAGAACGACCTCAGGCTCATCTCGCATGGGGCTTCGAGGGAGTACGATCTGGAGCTGACACGTGTCGACGGGGAGGGAACTGCCCGGTTCATGCATGCACGGGTTCCACTCCAGGCAAACACAACACATCTGTTGGAGCCCGGTTGGGAGGATCTCGCAGGTACGGCTCTCAGGATCCTGGTGGATCACGGGAATACGGGGACGGTGGATGATACATTGTATCTGGCAAACCAGGCCGGCGGCACGGTTGACACGCAGGAGGAGATCCACCCCGGATCGTACCGGCTGGATCAGAACTTCCCCAACCCGTTCAATCCAGGCACCACCATCTCCTTTGAGGTACCGCATGATGCCGTTGTCACGCTCAGAGTGTTCAACATGTTGGGTCAGGAGGTGTTGACGTTGATCGATGGCATGGTTGCGGCAGGTCAGCACCGCGTACACCTCGACGCACGCTCGTTGTCAAGCGGGGTCTACTACTACAGATTGGAGGGAGCGGGCTACACCGGCGTGAAGCGGATGCTGCTCCTCCGGTGAGGCAGGCCGAACGGTATCGTTACCGAGCGGATTGATTCTCAAGATCGAAGAGTGCGTCAAACGGAACGATCGACATCGCCGGCCATTTGTCCGGACTGCAATGACCGACCCGGTCTTCGCTACAGTCGAACAACCATGTCAGAGGGTCTCAGTCGGGACATGCGTCACTTTCTGCTTGGACGAGAGTTCGTCTGATTTCTGCCCCCCACCCCGAGGCACACACCAGGCGGTCCGGACTTGACACGAACCCCCAAAAAGCGTATCTTAATATCAGATAAAAGAGTCTGAAATAGTGCAGGAGGAGTTCCAATGAGCGAAGTCATCAACAACCGTCAGCAACGCATCGACCTCATGAAGTCCCTCATCCGCCGGCTTCACGAAGGCGGAGGTGAAGAAGATGTCCGGCAAGCCCTCGATCAACAACTTGCCGAAGCCGCCTATGGCGATGTCTTCGTGATGGAGATGCAACTGATCCAGGAAGGCATCCCGGCAGAGAACATTCAGCGCCTGTGCGATACCCACACCCGGGTCCTCAAGAAGCAGCTCGATCAGCAGGAGACCCCGGCGCAACTCCCCGGTCACCCCGTCCATACTTTCATCATGGAGAACCGCCAGCTCGCCGCAACCACCATGGCGGTCCGGGGCCTCATTGGCCGCCTCCGTGAGATCGCCGATGCGTCCGATGCCACCCCCGTCATGCGCGAGATCCAGCAGCATCTGAACGATCTCATGGACGTGGACAAGCACTACAAGCGGAAAGAAAACCTGCTCTTCCCGTACTTCGAGAAGAACAACCTCCCGGGTCCGCCCACAGTGATGTGGGGAAAGGACGATGAGGTCCGCACGCTCCTGCGCGAAACGATCCATGGCCTCCAGCAGACCGATGCCCTCGATGCCTCCGAAGCGCGCGCCTACGCCGACCTTGCGGTCACGCCCGCGATCACCGCGGTGGATGAGATGATCTACAAAGAAGAGAAGATACTCTTCCCCACGGCGCTGGACCTCCTGACGGAGCAGGACTGGTATGAGGTCTACCTCCAGAGCGATGAGTATGGCTACTGCCTCGTGGCCCCCACGGCAACCTGGCAACCTGCGGGCGGTGTCCACACCGCGGACCGGAAGCCCGCCGCCGAAGGTGGACGCATTCACATGCCCACCGGCAGCTTCAGTCTCGACGAACTGATCGCGACGTTCCAGCACCTCCCCTTCGACCTCACGTTCGTGGACAAGGACGACACCGTCCGCTACTTCAGCCCGGGCAAGGACCGCATCTTCGACCGCTCCCGTGCGATCATCGGAAGGAAAGTGCAGTACTGCCATCCGCCGAAGAGCGTGCACATCGTGAACAAGATCGTGGACGACTTCCGGACGGGCCGCCAGAACCAGGCACGGTTCTGGATCACCATGCGGGGCCGCTTCATCCTGATCTGCTACTACGCCCTGCGCGGCCAGGCCGGCGACTATATGGGTACACTCGAGGTGACCCAGGACCTCACCGAGCTCCGCACGCTCGAAGGCGAACGGAGACTCCTCACCTATGATCAGGAACCACAGCCGTGAAGGGACGGGAAGAATGATGGAGATCACGAGGAAGAGCAAGATCCTGGAGGTCCTGAAGGAATACCCCTCGCTGGAGGAAACGGTGATCGGGCTGGCGCCGCCATTCAAGAACCTGCGCAACCCCATCCTCCGGCGGACGGTCGCGCAGATGGCGACGCTCGAAATGGTGGCGAAGATCGGAGGACTGGACGTCGTTGACCTGGTGAACACGCTGCGACGCGCCGCCGGTCAGGGTGAGATCGCCGGGGGAGAGACCTTGCGGACCGAAAGCTTGAGCGGGACGACCGTGGCCGACCCGGAATGGACGCGCGGCGAGCCGGCGCACTACGTGGACGGCATCGAGATGCTCCGCAGTGGCGATGTGCCGCTGAATCACATCAACGGTCTTCTCCGGGAGCTCACGGACGGTGCGTTCATCCTGCTCGTCACGGACTTCGAGCCTGCGCCCCTCCTGGAGGCGATGCGCAAACAGCATTGCACGGTGCACCACAAGGTGCATCCCGAACATGCCGGCCACCATCTCACGTACATCACGCGGCGCACCGGCTGACGCGCTTCAGTACCCCGCTTCCCTCGTGCGCGCCTTTGCGTCCCACGCCGGCGCGACGTCCTTGAGGAACACCGCCTTCTCCTGATGCGCTTTCACGACGTCGAACCCGATGGTGCGCTGCGCCTCTGCTTTCGTCGACACGTCCGGTAACGCGAATGGTTCCAGGATGCCCTTGCGTGCAAGGATCCTGACCAGCTCCGCATGCGCTTCCTGCGCCTTGGCGATGGACGTTGCCAGGGCGCGCAGCGCCTCCGCCGGTGAATGGAATCCCATGCCGTTTGCCGCCGCCACCCAGTCCCACCTCCACTGCGCATGACGGATCAGCGTGAGCACCGGCTTCATCTCGCTGTCAACCGCCCCGTTGTCCCACGCATGCTTCGCCTCCAGATGCGCGCGCACCAGCGCGTCCTCCGCAAGCGTGAGGAGCTCCCGCACCCGGTCCTGCCGGTCCTCCACGTTGCGCGTGAGTTCCTGTTCGGATTCGCGGTGACACACCTGGCAGGAGCCCGCGATGTTCGCCAGCGGGCTGCGCATCCAGTGGTTGGAGAACTTCACACCACCCTCGCTCTTGTACGGCATATGGCAATCGGCACACGAGATCCCGCGCTGCGCGTGGATGCCGGTGCGGTACAGTTCGTAGTCGGGATGCTGCGCCTTGAGCACCGGCACCCTGCTCAGGGCATGCACGAAATCCACATGTCCCACCGAATCGTAGTACGCCTCCATGGCGTCCGGCGAGAACCCTTTGTCCCATGGGAACGTCAGGTACTTGTCCTCTTTCCCTTTGAAGTAGTATTCTACATGGCATTGTGCACAGACGAGGGAGCGCATCTCCTGGTGCGACGCCTCCTCGATCTTCTTCCCCTGCCGGGCGAACGCCTCCACCAGCGCCGGGCGGGTGATCCGGAGGTTCATGGTCTTCGGATCGTGGCAGTCCTGGCACCCGATGTGGTTCACGATGTCCGGCCCGAGTTCGCTCCAGGACGATTTGTAGAACGCCGCGGCTCCCATCTTGCTCATCACCCGCGGGACATCGGTGCTCTTGCACGTCCAGCATGTTGCCGGCTGCGGCACGCCCGTCCGGAGCGTGTTGCGGATGTCCTCGATCGCATAGTAATGTCCGCGCGCCTGATTGTAGTCGCGCGAGAACGCATACCCTGCCCAGAGAATCACCGGCCGTGGATCCTCGGCAAGGATGTCGCGCATCCGCGACCCGCCGTATTTGCTCTGGAAGGTCGTATCGCGTGTCGCTATATACGATTGATACTCCCGCGGATAGTTCTCACCCCAGACGTTGTTCCGGGGCTCCCATTCCGCGATCTCACGCACCGGCTGGAGCCGGATCCCTTTCTCGGCACGGCGCTCGATGATGGAAGCACCGAAGAGCCCGGCAAGAAAGACGATGACGACCGTACCACCGAACAGGGCCCAGCCCGTCCATGGTTTCGTCCTGATGAGTTCCCGAATCGTGATCATAGATACCTCCAGCGGTCGTCGCTTCGTTCATTCGAGATGGTTCAAGGTGTCACCGCCCAGCCACGGCGGCACGATCGGCGAAAGTTGCGGCACGCGCGCGTCCGGTGTGGACGCGAGACTGTTCACCGTGCCGTGCGGCGTTTCCCGGTGGCATCCCCAGCAGAGGTGCCCCTGCCCGTGCCGCGCGCCGTCGAACGTCACCGCGCCCACTGTCACGTCGTTCACCAGCGGCTCGTGACACCGGATGCAGTTCTCCTGTACCACAGTCTTCCCCGCCTCCCGGATCCGGATCACCTGCGGTTCCAGACGGAACATGAACACATAGGCGTGCCGCATGCCGTCCTGCGCCTTGAAGGCATACGTGCGGAAAACATTATCGTGGGGGACGTGACAGTCCGTGCAGGTGGCAAAGCGTCCATGACTGCTGTGCTGCCAGGTCGCGAACTGGGGCGACATGACATGGCAGTTCACACACGTAAGAGGATCGCTGGAAAGGTAGGATGTGGCATTAGAGATGTGCAGCACGAGGAGCGCGAGCCCGCAGAGGAGTCCGAGAGTGATGATGACCGGAACCTTCCATTGCGGCGGCGGGATGAACGCCCGGAACATGCGGCGCAATAGATGGAGCATGAGTACAGCCAGTCTCGGATTGTGATCCCCCATTTTGATATTATCGCACGATTACGTGAAAGAAGCAAGTGGCGGGTGCAGAGGATCGTGAATACAGAACCACGTGGAGTGACCCCGCTGCGGTGAAACAAGTTATTGTGTCTTCAGAGTATCCGTTGATGATCGGCTGCCTCAAAGGCTCCGGGGATTGAAATCCCAGGATCGAGTGAACGCGGTGACCTAGCCCCCTGATACCGGTCCAATTCGTATATTGGGATTGGGCCAACGGGACTTGCCCCTATTGCGGGTCCAAAACCGGTGTTAGTTTTGGGGTGGCTTTCATGCTGCAGTAGCGTTTTTCTTGACTGAATCTCTCCTACATTCCAGAGGTGTGCGGTAACCTAGCGAGCTGTGTGGCCGCTCGCTGTTGTACTCGTTCTGCCAAGCCGAGATCTTTGCCCGTGCATCCTCCATCGAGAGGAACCAATGCTGATTAAGACACTCCTGGCGGAACCGGGAGTTGAACGATTCGACGAGTGCGTTGTCTGATGGTCTGCCTGGCCGGCTGAAGTCAAGTTCAATGTGGTTCCAATACGCCCAGCGGTCCAGGTCCTTGGAGATGAACTCGGGTCCATTGTCCACCTTGATGCGTTTGGGGAAGCCCTGTGCCTGCGTGATGCGCTCAAGCACCTTCACAACGTCCAGTCCGTGGATGCGGCTGCTGGCATCAAGAGCGAGACACTCACGCGTGAAGTTCTCGACGATAACCAACACACGGATCCGGTGTTCATCGAAAAGCTGATCTGAGACGAAGTCCATGCTCCAGCACTCGTTCCTTGACAATGCGGTCGGACGAATCTCACGCTTGACTGCAGCGACACGACGACGCGGTGTTTTGCGCCGTAATATCAGGCCTTCTGCGCGGTAGAGCCGGTAGACCCTTTTATGGTTTATGGGCCATCCTTCGCGCCTCAGCGCGATGTGGAGCCGGCGATAGCCGAAGGAGATCTTCGATGTTGCCAGTTCTCGTAGGCGCAGACGAAGCGGCAACTGAGGATCGGTCGTTCCTACATGCCGATGTGTTGACCGCGGCCACTTGAACACGCGCAGGGCCCGCCGCTCGCTCGTCTGATACACTGCCTGCATCTCGTGGACGAGTTCCCGGCGAAGGGCGGGCCTCACAGCTTTTTTGAGAGCACCTCCTGGAGCATCTGCTTGTCGAGCGTCAGGTCGGCTACGAGACGCTTGAGACGTTGGTTCTCATCCTCGAGTTGCTTCAAGCGACGGATCTCACTGACGTCCATGTTCGCGTAGAGCTTCTTCCAGCGGTAGAACGTCACGTCGGTCACGCCCATCTTCCGCGTGATGTCACAGACCGGCGTACCTGATGCCGCCTGGCGCAAGGCAAAGGCGATCTGGGCTTCCGTGTAGCGCTTCTTCATGGCGCGGTCCTCCTCGCTTCCCGATGTGCGAATATACTAACAAAACTAACATCCGCAATGGACCATGCGATGGGGAACAGACCCCAACTTCCCAACCGCTACGACGAGAGATTCAGAGACAACCTCCACATCGTATACGACGGAACCATTCCCGTCTCCGAGAAAGAACGTCTCCCAGGTCACGGAGTGTCCGGAAGGTGTGAGGGTCCTTGCCTGAACGCTGTTGGATTCGAATATGGAGGGATTGGCCGCCGATACAACCGAGTATTCGTACGAAGTACTTGCAACCAGCCCGGTATCGGTCAGGTCTTGACCAAATTGTGTATCCAAGAACTCACGCAGGGTATGCCCGTTTCTACGCAGGAGATAGACGGTATTCGGTTTTGTCTCGAGACGCGCAACGTGGAGGTAGACCTCATGAACTGAAACGTCAATGAGCGTCAACTTCACTGTCGGAACCCGTTCGTCCACATGATCAACGGGTTCAGAGCAGGCCAATGGCAGAGCTATGAGGACCAACCAACACAGCGCGCCCCACCCCGTCTCAATCATCCTCTCCCATGTCATACTAAACGTGCCTCGTTGGTCCGCGGTCCCGGGATCACGACATCTTCTCGGATGTTGCTGTTGACTGTAACGACAAAGCCTCCTCTACCATGTCTCGGCAGAAGAGGCTCCGAATCGCGTCTCCCCCGAGGACGGTATGCAGCATGTTACGGAAACCCAAGGGAATTGTCAACGAATGCCAATGACACAACCGACGTTAACAAATCGGAATTTGATTTCAATAGTGAGGCAGTCGCTTATGCCTTCCGGGGAGGAATAGGCACCTACTTGTACTGACGAGGTGACCTCGAAGGAATCTGGCTTGGCGTTAGCATCACCACTTTGCCATCCTTCCACACCGCCACCGATTCGCCCAGTTTCTTATGACGCTCGAGAGCTCTTGCGACAGATTCCTTCACCCCCTCGATGATGAGCTCCCGTTTCTTGCGTTGGTGCTTTGTCATTCTGCCTCCCGGAGCACTATCCAAAATGTGCCCTGAGACCACTCTGCCAGGTATCACAGGACGGCCGATCTTCAGTCATCCACGTAGAAACCGGTGAACTCAGAAGGATCGCTACGAAGCGACATACGTTCTGGAGTCATGATAGAGCGTCTCAGGAGCGATGTCCTGTTGGTGCGGCCACTGGACGGTTCCAAAAGCGATCCTGACCTGTCTGAAATAGGCGAGGTTCTTGAGTTCGACAAAGATCCCTTTGTCAAGATACGGGCGTACGTCGAACAGACGCTGCGATCCATCATCGAATACAAGAACGAGCGTGTGATCGTCCTGTGGCGTTACCGAGGTGAGCTTGTTCATATGATCACTTCAACGGATCGATGTTAAACACCTGTTGACCTTCTGTGGCCAGCCGCCAATTCGCAAGGAGCTCTTCTTTGTGTATCTCGATCCATGCAAGAACAAGTCTCAGCTTCGCCGGCGGCAGCGTTCCGGCGATGACATTTCCCTCAGGGATGGAAACGACGGCTTCTTCTTCCCCATACTGAGCATGAATATGGGGTGTCTTGTGTTTCTTGTCGTCGAAGTAGTACATCAACACGACGATTCCATAGAACATCGAGATTACGGGCATATGTTTCGTCACCCAAGTGAGAAGCGGCCACTACGGTCATCCAGATACAATATATCCTGTATGGGAGCGCTTGTCAAGGTCTCAACTTCGTCGTTTCAGCGATTCCGTGCCGAATTCGCAGAAGATGAGGGTTCTGTGAGACCCCCGTCCGCCCCGCCCGATCCCGCTTCGCGGGATCGAATTATCAGTTATCCATTATCCATGGATCATGGATAATTTAGAGCCCGGAAGAATTTCCGGGCTCTCTCATTTTGCAGCGCTGGCCTGCCGTATCCTGCCTGCATTCTCCGCTACTGTCCTCCGGCTCACTGCGATGATCTTGCTCAGAGCGAGCCATTCATCCAGGGCGGGTGTTACGGTCTCACTCTGAATGTATGCCCTCTTCTGTATCATCTCCAGCCACACCCGTGACTCGTTGAGTTCCTTCAACACAAGGTGGCGGGCTGCGATGTCGACACCATTGCTCGTTTTGTACCACGTATCAGGAAGAGCTTGGGGATCACGATCTACCGCATTGTCCTTTCCAGAAGAGCTACGAGTTCAGGCTCCACCCCGATCTCCTTGAGAATGGGAGCGACGATGCTCTTTCCCTTCTCGCCGTTCGTCAGGATCACCGCACCTGTTCCGTTCGTCGGACTCAGATACGCGAACGTATGGACACCCGGGTCATGGCCTGTATGCATGAAAAATGTCGTTTGCTTGAACCGAATCACCATCCACCCCAGGCCCATGCCCAGCTCATCGGGACGAAGCTCAACCGGAATTGACTGACCGATTTCTTCCAGCAGGTTCACCTGAACTCGCTGGCGCTCGCGTGCAAGAGAATCCGTGATACCCTCATTGTTCATCACCTGTATCAGAAATCTGGCATAGTCCCCGGCGGTCGTATAGAGGAGATCGGAGGCGAGCGGGCTGGCTGTGAACATAGGCTCGATCCACCCGCCGTCCTTACCGGCCGGAAGGGCCACTCTGCCTTCGAACCAGGGTTGGCATACGTAAGATGTCGCCGCCATCTCTGCCGGAGTAAAGAGCAGCTCTTTTGCCTGCGCCTGGAGGTCGCGGTTCGTTTTCTTCTGGATGAATCGCGCCAGGTATTCGTACCCTTCTCCCGAATAATGGAATGTTGTACCCGGGGTGCTCGTGAACCTGAGCGTACCGCCATCCTCTGAGCGCCAATTGGCGGCAAAGCCGGTCCGGTGGGTCAAGGAGAACAGCGGCGTCAAGAGCATCCGCCGATCGTCCCGGGCTATGTCAGGATCGGTCCAGTAGTTGACCATCGGCTCGTCGAGTGAAATCGTCCCCCTTGAGACGAGGCGAAGCGCTACTTCGGCGGAAATTGGCTTCGCCAATGAGGCAACATTGTAGAGAGTCGTCGTCTTCGCAGCATCCACGGAATCCTGCCGTCCGTATGCGCCAAGAGCTACGATCTTACCTCCACTGATCTGGGCAATTGAGACACCAGGGACGTTTTGTTCCGAAAGGAGTCGAATGAATCCCCCCTCGATAGCAGGTGAGAACGACGTCTGGGCCAGGCTACTGTTGAGCAACCCAAGGATGACAATGGCGATGCAGCTGAACCGGTGTTTGAGCATTTCTGGTGTCCGTGCTTGAGTGGAATTGCCTTCGATTGAACGTCGGGGATTTTCTCGGCGATGCAGCGCTTCAATGCGGGAACAAAAAGAACCGTTACTATGGGTAGAAGCGCCGGTCCGTTTCGCGTGAAGTGTTTGACGTAAGTCAACCATGCAAGATCCCCGAGTCCGCGCGGCAAACATGCTCTTCGCCGCAAGAAAGTACCGGGATTCTCAGGGTTTGTCAATAGAGATGGACATGGCAACGATGGTTGGCGCCGGATCTGGTCCCAATCTGGTGAATTCAAGTATCATCAGTGTTCTGTGAGACCCCCCGTCCGCCCCGCTCGATCCCGGTTCGCGGGATCGAATGATCAGTTTTCCATGGATCATGGATAATTTAGAGCCCGGAGCCCGCTTCGCGGGACGGGCTCTACATGTTTTGGGTACTTCCCGCCGCATTTCCGATCCATCATTTTCTGCCCTGCCAGGCAAGCCTAAGGTGCTACCCGGACCGACCACACTCCATTGATTCCAACGATGGATGTCGTATATTGCGAGATGCAGACATTGTAGTCCCTCTATGTCGTCCGTCCCATGTCCACGTCACCAACCCATACTGAGCCTCTCCCGCCCCTGGCAACACCAACCCTAAGAGACGTTTGCCAGAAATATCATGTCCGGCGCCTCATGGTGTTTGGTTCAACGGCTGACGGATCTCGTTCATCCGAGAGTGATATCGATCTTCTCGTGGAATTCGAGACGGGTCGAACGCCTGGATTTGCCTACGCCAGGATCGCAGAGGATCTTTCAGAGATATTCGAGAGACCGGTCGATCTCCACACTCCCGCAAGCCTGAGCAAGTATTTTCGACAACAAGTGGTAGCGGAAGCCCGGGTGGTGTATGCCGAAGAAGAGTGATATCATCAGACTTCGCCACATGTTTGACGCCACGTATCATCTCCAGCCACACCCGTGACTCGTTGAGTTCCTTCATCACAATACCCAATTTGCGAATGAAATCACTCAGACTTTCCGCGGCCCGCCCAGAAAACAAGGACGAGCCTTTCGCACTGCCTTGCGTGACCCCACCGTCACCGAATAAGCAATAACTTCTTCGTCTCCGCATAGCTCCGTGATTGAAGGCGGTAGAAGTACACGCCGCTCGGGAGTGTCGAGCCGTCGAAGCGCACTTCATGGTAACCGGGGTCTTGTTCTCCGTTCATGAGTGTAGCTACACCCTGACCAAGCGTGTTGTACACGGTGAGAGAGACGTGAGACCGAATCGGGAGACCGTAGCGGATGGTCGTCGATGGGTTGAAGGGGTTGGGGTAGTTTTGCCGAAGCGTGAATCCTGACGGGGACTCTGGCGAGTCGTCCGCTACGTCCGTAGCGATGCGGTGGATAAGCGTCGCCACCGGAGACCACCTGTTCACCGTCGTGCCGTCGCCAACCTGGCCGAAGCGATTGAGACCCCACGCATAGAGACGACGATCAGAAGAGACGGCATACGAGAATTCCGCCCCAGCAAAAATGCGGGAAATTGTCGTCCCGGCCAGCTCACCGGCCCTGACCACGGTGACAGGGACGTAGGTTGCATACAAGCTTCTGTTGCAGAGGCCCCCATTGTCATTTCGGCCCCATCCATGCACTGCCCCCTCCGAATCCAGAACAAGAGCGTGGACCCTGCCCGCGGCGATCGCCGTGATTGTCCTTCCCTCAAGAGCTTCCCGAACCACGATGGGCACAGCACTGTTTCCAGCCCACCTCCTCCCGAGCCATTGACCGTTGCCCCACGCATACACAACGCCCCCAGACGAAAGTGCAAGCGAATACCATCCGCCACCACTTACCGCTGTGATGAACGCACCCGACATCTCCCCCTCCGAATAAACACGAACGGGCAGGGAACTGCTGGTGGAACCCCCATCGCCGAGAGCTCCATCATTATTAAGCCCCCAGGCATACACCGTGCCCTCCGAGGTTAACGCGAGGGAATGGTACCCACCTGCACTGATCGCCGTAACGAACTTGCCGGACAGGGCACCATCGGCCCGCACAGCAACAGGGACATTCGAGCCCAATGTCGTTCCATCGCCGAGCTGGCCGCTCCCGTTACGGCCCCAGGCGTACACAGCCCCATCGGCCGAGAGAGCGAGAGAATGGTCCCATCCGGCAGCAATTGCGATGATCCTCTCTCCCTCCAGCGCGCCCTGCGTGTAGACGGCGACGGGGACGTTGCTGTCCACTGTGGTCCCGTCCCCCAGCTGGCCAGAACGGTTGTATCCCCACGCATAGACCCTCCCGTCTGAATCCAGCGCAAGCATATGATACGTGCCGCCTGCCAGCGCTACAATGGTCTTGCCCGACAACAGGCCATTCATCACAACTGCCGCCGGGGTTCGCTGGGTGTCAGCATTTGCACCATTGCCGAGACTGCCGAGTCCGTTGTACCCCCAACCGTGGAGAACACCCGCCGTGTCCACCACGATGACGACCGGGGCCTCGCCGCCTACGGACAAACGCGGCGTCCCCTCCGTGGCCGGCGTACCGTTCCCCGCTGCCCCTGAGCGGAAGGCAAGGCCGGACAGAGCTACGACAAGGAGCACGAATCCCCTCCACGCGGTCTTCACCGTTGAGTCGCCCCCTGATGTTGTGTCATGAGATGCACTGGATCAAATCCCGCAGAACGAGCCACCCACTGGGCGGCCGCAATTGTGGTCCAGGCCACGGGAAGGAAAGTGATCCTTGAGATCTTCACAGTCCATCCGTTCGAGTTGGTCGAAGATCGCATCGTCGAGTCATAATGATCAAGCAGATCGTCTAGAAATACCAATCGCATGACTCTTGTCGATATCCATATTGCAGGTGCCGACTAATTTGGAGGGGGAACACGTCCGTCTGCGATCTGGTGGACTGAGGCCCAACCAGACTCATTGGTGCGGCCATAAGGCACATCCACGACAAAACACGAATGCCTCCCATCCAGAACACCCGGACAAGAGGCATATGCAGTTCCATCGTTCCCCCCGATAGCACTATTCTATATTGCGCAGTACAAAGAAAGCGCCAGCCTCGCTTTCAATCTCAGAAAGCGATGCACCTACTTGTACTGACGACGTGACCTCGAAGGAATCTGGCTTGGCTTTAGCATCACCACTTTGCCATCCTTCCACACCGCCACCGATTCGCCCAGTTTCTTATGACGCTCGAGAGCTCTTGCGACGGATTCCTTCACACCCTCGATGATGAGCTCCCGTGTCTTGCGTTGCTGCTTTGTCATTCTGCCTCCCGGAGCACCATCCAAAATGTGCCCTGAGACCACTCTGCCAGGTTATCACAGAACGGTTGATCTTCAGTCATCCACGCCGAAACCGGTGAACTCAGAAGGATCGCTACGAAGCGACATACGCTCTGGAGTCATGATAGAGAGTCTCAGGAGCGATGTCCTGTTGGTGCGGCCACTGGACGGTTCCAAAAGCGATCCTGACCTGTCTGAAATAGGCGAGGTTCTTGAGTTCGACAAAGATCCCTTTGTCAAGATATGGGCGTACATCGAACAGGCGCTGCGATCCATCATCGAATACAAGAACAAGCGTGTGATCGTCCTGTGGCGTTACCGAGATGAGCTTATTCATATGATCACTTCAACGGATCGATGTTAAAAACCTGTTGACCTTCTGTGGCCAGCCGCCAATTTGCAAGGAGCTCTTCTTTGTGAATCTCGATCCATGCAAGAACAAGTCTCAGCTTCGCCGGCGGCAGCGTTCCGGCGATGACATTTCCCTCAGGGATGGAAACGACGGCCTCTTCTTCCCCATACTGAGCATGGATATGGGGTGTCTTGTGTTTCTTGTCGTCGAAGTAGTACATCAACACGACGATTCCATAGAACATCGAAATTACGGGCATATGTTTCGTCACCCAAGTGAGAACCGGCCACCACGGTCATCCAGATACAATATATCCTGTACGTGAACGCTTGTCAAGGTCTCAACGTCGTCGTTTCAGCGTTTCCGTGCGGAATTCGCAGAGGATGAGGGTTCTGTGAGACCCCCGTCCGCCCCGCCACAAAAGCCCGCCTTCGGCGGGCTTTTGAATTATCAGTTATCCGCTAGCTTTGGTATAAAACCGTACACCCTGTTCATTCATTGATTTTGAAGGGGTGTTGCATGATCGGTGTACATGTTCCTTGATATTCAGAGACAATAGAGAGCTTTTCTTCTTCCAGATCCCAGGTGGCAAAGACAAACTGGTGAAGATATGCCTCCGGCAGATAGACTCGCTCATTCATAACTACTATGTGTGGTCTTGGCTCATCCAAGGCCGGCTCGACGAAGCGGATGAAACTGATCTTCTTGTTGCGCCGTGTTCTCAAAGAGTCGGTCTTGATCACCCGTGAAGGCTCCAGGCGCCGAGCTTGGTAGCGGTCAACAAGTGAGCGATAGCGAAAGTCAAAGAGCTCCCGGCCTTCGGCATTGAAGCGATCATTTTCCTTGTCGACTTCTTCCAAAGAACGGAAACGGTTCTTGAGCCAGACCTTCTCGGTGAAGACTCGGTTGTAGCCTTCGACCGCACCGTTGGTCCAAGGACGCGACGGGGATCCGAACAGTGGCGTGATCCCCAGGTTCAAGAGAAACACGACAAACGTCCCGAGGAAGCGAGCAGCCCGACTGGTCCCTCGGAAGGGGCCACCGTTGTCGATCCGTACGACATGCGGGACGGGAAGGTCTGCCCACTGCCGGGACAGGATCTCGATCGCAAAAGCGGCCTTTTCTGCTTCGGTTCGCTGAATCTGATACATCTTAAACGGCCGGTAGTAACAACTCGAGAAGATCGTGACCGGCCGTGTGACACCGTCTATATACTTTTTGCCGATGAAGTCGGCGGACTGCTGAATGAGCCCGAGGCGGTGCATCGAGACCACGGGGTACAGGAGATACGCTGATCCACCGCGCCGCTTCGCTTTGGGCTTCCGCGTCTGGAGCCCGGCCTTGCGGACAATGCTGTCGATGAACCAGACAGAAGGCGGTTCCTCGTTCGGGAACGCTTTTGCATAGTCCATCTGGACATACTCACTGCCGACCAGATAGTTTTCCTGGACGCGACGTTTCTTCAGCCGTAGAATCTTTTTGGTAACGCCAGGATCCGTATGCTTGCGAGCCCGACCGGCCTTCCAACCACGATTGTCCTGGTACTCGCTCCGACTCAGCCAATCGACGACAGTGGCGCGTCGAAGCGTTAGCGCCTCGGCAATTTGGCTGTTGTTCTTGCCCAGGCCGTGAAGCCGATGGACTTCGGCAAAGAGCTGTTGTGCTTTCTGTTGTCTCACTGAGCCGTCTCATCTGATGGAAGGTCTTGGACTCATACATCACCAAGAAAAGCTACCTCAGAAAAGACCAGCTCACAACAAGTATCAGGTGTACGGTTTTATATCAAAGCCAGCCGTTATCCATTATCCATGGATCATGGATAATTAAGAGCCCGGAGGTTTTCCGGGCTCTACTTTTTTGTAGAACTCCCCTGCCGTATCCTGCCTGCGTTTTCTGCTGCTGTCCTGCGGCTCACCGCGATGATCTTGCTGAGAGCGATACACTCATCCAGGGCGGGTGTTACGATCTCACTCTGAATGTAGCCCTCTTCTGTATCATCTCCAGCCACACCCGTGACTCGTTGAGCTCCTTCAACACGATGCCCAGCTTGTGAATGAAATCACTCAGACTCTCCGCGGCACGTGCCTCTCCATAGTTGGGCGCACCGGATGTACCAGACCGCAAGAGTTGTCCTGCGATGTGCGTGCCCTGCGGAGTCTTCGGCAACTTGTCACACAGATCCAGCACTGCTACGGCAAACGCCACCAATCTGGCGGCGATATCGTCTCCTTTGGCCATAAGATCTTTCACCCCCATCATCCATTGTCCATTATCCGTTGATAATCGATAATCCGCTCTCCAATTCTACTCCCCTCTTCCCCGAATTCCGACACCACGAAACACCCCACAGAAACACAAAAGGCCCGCCCCGAAAACCGGAACGAGCCTCTCGCACAACTCTGCGTGACTCCACCGTCACCGGACAAGCAACAACTTCTTCGTCTCCGTGTAGCTCGATGCGTTCATCCGATAGAAATACACCCCGCTCGGGAGGTTCGCGCCGTCGAAACGGACTTCATGGTAGCCGGGATCTTGTTCCCCTTGGACAAGCGTCGAGACCTGTTGCCCGAGGGTGTTGAAAACCGTCAGGGTCACATGCCCTCGACTCGGGAGCCCGTAGCGTATTGTCGTCGACGGGTTGAAGGGGTTGGGATAGTTTTGAAGGAGCGCATGCCGGACGGGGACGGGAAGATCCGGCGATTCCACGGAAGTAAGTTCAGAGAGGGGTCGCCGCCAGAGCCCATAACCATAGACTGCCGCGTACAGAAAATCCCCCTTCACTCTCAGTATCCAAACATCATTCACGATCGTGTCGAGGCCCGTGCTCATGTTTGTCCAAGTATAACCTGAATCCCGGGACACGAACACTCCGGAGCCGGTGCCCATGATCAAAGAGCCATGGGATTCGATCAGGCAGATAGAAATGATCCCTTCCAGACCCGTCGTCTTTCGGGGAGTCCAGGTTGTTCCGGTATCGGATGATTCATAGATGCCCTGCATCGTCAGGGCAAGGTACATGTTGCCCACCTTCTCTACCCCAAAGACACTATTATAAGGAAGCCCCTTGTCGGAACGTTGCCAGGTGATGCCCCGGTCCGTGGAGCGAATCATCTTTGTTGAATTGATTGATGCGAAGAGGTTGGAATCCAATGCCGTCAGGAATTCAACGACGTCAAGATCAAGCCCGTCGGGAAGTCGTTGCCACAATACCCCCGCGTCGGTCGACACCGCTATTCCTTGCCCGCCCGTGCCGATAAAGATCGCACTATCGAGCAGAGCGATCCCATAGACACTGAGCTCCGGCCTACTCAAGCCGACCTCAACTCGATCCCAAACGCGCCCCCGATTGGTGGACCGATACAGTCCCGTTGTGGTCCCTGCGAAAAGAAGCTCTCCCCGACTGGCAAAACTGTAGCCGCGACGATACGAAAACGTGCTCTCCGGATACGACCAGCTTGCCCCGTCGTCGGTCGAGCGCATGATGCCAGCCGTTGATCCACCATACAGATCCGCTTCACTGACCATCAGCGCATGGATAACCTTACTCTGCGGCCAATTGGTTCTGGTCCATTGCGCTCTGGCAGTCCCGTTTGGAGAAGAGGCGAGCAGTAGCAGACAGAAGACCGGCAAGACTGTTCGCCCCAGTCCGATTCGATATGCCTTCTCGAGTTGAGAATCCACCTCGTTCCTCACAGTTTACCCCTTAAACACTACTTCATTTTTTGTAGAGTAGGACAAAAGTGTAGTGGTGTGCAGGTCCTGTGAGCCCAGACCGGATCTCTCCTTTCGGGCGAGTGTCCCGCTCAAGCAGACCATCACTCTATTGCCTTTTGAACCCTCGTCGCACTGGACGTGAGGATTTCCCTCATCCAGCGCTCCTGAAGGTCTGACAGACATTGGTCAAAGCCGTGCGACGTGGTAGTCGTAGAACAGGCCGAGCTGACCATAGATGTAGTCCGAGGTCAGCTTACCGAACCCATACCCACGCCTGCCTCTGCGTCGCCAGATGGTGTGCCGGACGCGAAGATTGACAAAATGCGCCAGCTTGCGGAACACTGCCGATCCATGTCCGAGCCGGAAGTATCCCATCCACCCGCGCAGGAACCGGTTCAGGTTTTGCACCTGATCCTTCACCCGTAGCGGTATGGAGTGATGGACATATTTCCGTACGGTGGCGCGGAACTTGGTTTGACTCCGCGCACTCGGATAGACCAACATCAGCCGTGAGCCGTTCTGCCTGCTCCTGACATTGTGGAAGCGGAAGCCGAGGAAGTCCACGCTATTGCCAATGTCCAACCGCAGGCGGCGTGTCTTCTCGTTGTTCAGACGCAACCCCAGCCGTTCCAGATAGTGATGCAGCAGGGTTATGCCCTTCTCCAGATTCTTTTGTGCCAGGATCACCATATCGTCAGCATACCGGACAAGGTGGATGGACCCCTTACTGATGTTGCCAAGCCTCTCCCTCTTGAACGCCTGATCGACTGGGTTCAGATAGATATTCGCCAGCAGCGGACTGATCACCCCGCCCTGTGGTGTGCCTTGTGTCGTCTGCCGGTGCTGGTCGTCTTCGACGTACCCGCAGCTCAACCACTGCTTGATCACATGAAGTATCTGCGCGTCGCTGATGCGCCGTGCAACGAGCTTCATGAGCTTGCCGTGGTCGACCGTGTCAAAGTACTGCTCCAGATCGACATCGTACACTTCGGTGCATTCCCAGTTCAGGTACTTGTATATCTCCCGCACCGCATCGTGTGCGCTCTTTTCCGGACGGAACCCGTAACTTGAGTCGGCAAAATCCGCCTCGAAGATCGGTTCCAGTATCATCAGAAAAGCCGTCTGCACGATCCGGTCCCGGATGGTCGGTATGCCGAGCGGACGCTCCTTGCCATTCGGTTTCGGGATATACACACGTCGTACTGGTTTCGGCTCATAGCGCCGTTCCTTCATCTCAAGCTGAAGTTCGGCAAGATAGACAGCGACACCCTTCCTCTCTACATCGTCAAAGGTCTCTCCATCCACCCCGCCTGCTCCACCGTTGGCTTTGGCTTTGCGATAGGCCTCTTCCAACACATCCGTACGATACGTCTTATCGTACAGACTGTAGAACCGGAACTTCGGCTCGGCTTTCGCCTTTGCATGCAGCTTCTTCTGAGACTCCCGAAGCCATTCCGTGCTTGATAGCTCGCGCAATACACGCTCCTTCGTTTCTTGCAGAAGCATTCCTTCAGCAGGAGCCCTTCCCTCTGTTCTGTTTCCAGAACTTCATCGGTACTACGGCCCCATCCGCCACCCTGCCGGCTTCCCTCTCTTTCGTTTCCTTATGAGAGGGCTCTTCTCCTGTCATCCCCAAGTGGCGTGTTGGGTCGTCGAGGGTCAGCGAGGGTTTCCCAAGTCCCGTTCCTCATCTGTCCAACCATGTCGTCGCTCATACCCCGGAGATGCTGCCGTCACCGTGGTCTCTCTGTGTCCGGCGTGCAGTCTTGACTTCGCCCATACGATAGGGGCTCGTCCATCTCAGTACTCTTTACGAGGCTACCTGTGCGTTCACCCGAAGATTACGACCTGGCCGTTTGCGTTGCGTCCTTTCAGACTACGTCGTCGAGGCCGTTAGCATGAAGCCGTTTCCCGCCTCATACCGACTCCCCGCTCCATGATGCACAGAGTCTCATCATGGTTGGGACTCGGAGTAGAGCGCCCTCACTCCTCACCCAACAAGATCAGGAACAGTTTACCTTGGCGCTCATCGCACAAGCAAAAGCTTCTTCGTCTCCGTGAACATTCCCGCCTGCAGCCTGTAGAAGTACACACCGCTCGTCAAAGACGCAGCATCGAATGTGACCTCGTGATACCCTGCGTCCTGCTCCCCGTTCTGCAGCACGGTAACCTGCTGACCAAGAGTATTAAAGACGGTCAGCGTCACGTGTGAGCGTGCCGGCAACCCGTAGCGGATTGTCGTCGACGGGTTGAAGGGGTTGGGATAGCTCTGCGCCAGCGTCGCCTGGCCGGGCATCCGATCGGCATCAACGGCACCCACGCCTGTTGTTGGATCGAAGTCGACGGTGAGAATCGTTCCGTCAGCTCCGACAGCGGTCCCATGGTTCGCGTCGCTGAAACAGAGGTCATAGAGTGAACTGGTGGTGATCCCAGTGAGGGGGACCCATGTCGCCCCCGCATTTGTGGTCTTGTAGATCGATCCCCACGTGCCGACAGCATATCCTGTATCCCGTGTCGTGAATTGCACCTTCCAGAATGCCAGCTGCCTCCCGCCGATAACCCGAGTCCACGTGATGCCACTGTCGAACGTCCTGATGATCGCCTCGTACCCTCCGGCGGCATATCCCGTGTCCGGCGTGGTGAACGCCACCGCGCACAGGTTGTCGTAGATCCCGCTTTCCCTTGCGACCCAGGTGGTACCGCCGTTCGTTGTCTGAAGCATGGTTCCGACGAATCCTACCGCGGTCCCCTTGTCCTTGTTCTGGAACGACACATCACACAGTTCCCAGTTTGTGCCGCTTACTTGCGCCTGCCACGATATCCCCCCATCGGTTGTTCGGAGGATGGTCCCATCCGCACCGACGGCGGTGGCGATCGCATGATCGACGATATCCACCCGCCGCAGATCTTTCTCTGTCCCGCTCGGTTGCACCGTCCAATGGGCCCCGCCGTCTGTCGTTCGCACGATCGTACCATTGGTCCCGACGGCGATTCCGAAATCCCTGTCAGCAAGGTCGACGTCGCCGAAGGACCCTGTGGTGTTGCTCCGCTGCTGCTCCCACGTTCGGCCACCATTCGATGTATGAAGAATGAACCCATCATAGCCAACAGCCACACCGTGCGAATCCGCGAAGGCCACGCCACGGAATGTTGATTCCCTGTACATGGTGCTCCACCAACCGGTTGAACGGTCCCACAAGACGATGGTCTTGTCATCGCCGACGACCGTGGCATCCCAGAAATCCACGCCATGAACGCCCCACAGCGACTCCGAGGTGATCCCCGAGTCATTGTGCCAGGTTGCGCCGCTATCCGTTGTCGAGAGGATCGTGCCGCCTTCCCCGACGGCAAAACCCGTTCGCGTGAGGCAGAACGATACCCCGCGGAGCGGTTGCGTGGTGCCGGAGACCGGTGTGGTCCACGTGACCCCACAGTCCACTGTGCGCAGGACGGTTCCACTATCCCCAACAGCGATGGCGATCGATCCGGAGAGAATCGTCACACCCGACAACGTCCTGCTCGTTCCACTGGTCTGCGCACTCCAGGCGGCTCCGCCATTTGTTGTCCGCGCAATGATCCCGCCTGCCCCGACAATGAATCCCGTGTCGCTCCCAGCGATGGCCACACCCGTGAATGCCCCGGTGAAGGCTGCGGTCACCGTCGACCATGCGGTCCCCCCATTGGTGGTCCGGAGGATGGTTCCACCTTCGCCTACGAGGACACCAATGGAAGCGTTCCTGAATGATATCGCTTTCAATCGCTTCGTGGTCCCGCTTGGGCGCGCGGTCCACACTCTCCCCCCATCGGTACTGCGCAGGATCACCCCGCTGTCGCCCACTGCCACACACACCGCGGAATCAGCGAACGTGACGCCGAACAGATCGGCCGTTGTGCCACCTGACTGGTTTGTCCATGTATACCCGTTGTTGGAGGTGCGGTAGATGAGACCATGCTTGCCCACCGCCAGCCGGTTCTTGAAATCCGTACCGCTCACCGCTCTGATCGAATCGGGGAATGAAAACGTCACGGTTTTCGTCGTCCATCCCGACTGGGCAAACGCATTCACTGCGAAAAGGGCGACCCCGAGAACTACTCCTATCGCACGCGATGTCATATCTCTATCTCCAGTTGATCCAGGTATTACAGAACTCATTGTGACTTGAGGATCGTCGCAAAGCGAATTACCATGAATACCATGCCAGCTCAAAGCAAGCCCGCCTCAGGGATCCAGTAAGAATTATCGCACACTGCCTGAACACTTCTATTTCCACGCCGACCAAAGGCTCCACGGTAAAGAGCAGTTGAAGCTGATCACCGCTTTCCCCAGACACCAAATGGTATGTCTTCGAGCTATCCGGGGCGATCGTTGCGTATACGTAGAGACCGCTCACCTGAGGAAGTGGATTCTGCCATTCCCAAACTATCTGGGCCGTTGATCGCTGACCGACTCCACACAGGAGAAACATCATGGCTGCCGGCCGTAAGTACTTCAGGAGTCTCATAGCGCCATCCATGCAAATCGAATCTTGACGGTTCATTGCAGAGCCAACATCGTGCAACAACACACTTTTCCCCAAGAAACACAAATGCCTCTCATCCTGTGACATCCGGATAAGAGGCATATGCAGTTCCATCGTTCCCCCGATAGTGCATATGAAAGATACGGCTCGGCGAGGGGATTGTCAACGACATTGACGTGCGCTTGGAGTCGACGCCTGTGATCGTCGATCCTCCCCAACGCTGGTTTTGTTTCTTTCGGTGATAGGGCCCGAAGAACATACCGAGCCCATCGTCGATCACTAACGGACAAGCAAGAGCTTCTTCGTCTCCGTGTAGGTCCCCGCCTGCATGCGGTAGAAATACACACCGCTGGGGAGGTTCGCGCCGTCGAAACGGACTTCGTGATATCCGGCCTGTTGTTCTCCATTCTGGAGAACTGCGACCTGTTGGCCGAGCATGTTGAAGATCGTCAGAGACGCGTGCGATTTGTGCGGCAGGCTATAGCCAATCGTTGTCGTCGGATTGAACGGGTTCGGGTAGTTCTGGCTCAGCGAGAACGCTGCTGGGTGGTAAGTGTGCACCGGCTCTGCGGAGGTCAGTTCGGCTTCACTCCACGGCCGTCGTCTGGCATAAAGGTAAAGGTAGTGATCATCGCCTACGACCGGACCTGAGCCAAACGCTGACGAAAAGTCTACCCGGAGGTCGCCGGTGAAGGCTCGCCAATGCTGTCCGCCTTCGGTCGATGTTAGTACATTGGCACGCGAATAAGTCCCTGGGGTGGTTGTCGCCAGGAAGATCCGTGATGGGTCCTGGGAACTGGCAACAGCAGCGAGCCCGCTAGTAACCCATGGATGCAGGTCCCCGGTCACATTGAGCCACGAGAGACCAAAGTCATCGGATCGATAGACCCCCGCACTGTCCCCCGAATACGTAATATTGCCATCATTGTCATAGAGAACACGGTAATACCCCTGCGCGCACATGAAGAGACTCCCGTTCACCTGCACCATCTTCTTCCACCCGCCATGGATGGACGAGGCCGTGTCCTCCCACCAGCTAACTCCGTCATCGGTCGACCGCCAGAGGTGATACTGGTTGTCGACAAAGAGTATCCTTTTTCCTGCCCCGTCGCGGAACAGATGCACATAGAGCCAGCTTGCCGCGGCATCCGTGTCAGAAAGATTCGGCGTGATAAGCCTTTCCCACGACGCACCGCCATTGGTGGTGCGATAGACTGCGGCAATGGTATCGGCAACCCTCACCCACTTGTCCGTTCGCAAGAGCGATGTGAACACCATACCATTCATTTCGGCGACACTGGTGCACATGAGATTGTCACTGGCAGGGCGTGGTTTTCCTAGTGATTGCCAGCTCCTGCCGCCGTCACTGGAGAACTCGACACTCCCCGAATCGGTCCCGATGGTCAACTGGTCATAGCCGAGTGCCGAGGTGTCGGCGGAAACAGAAATGACATTACCATTCGATCCGTTGGTAAAAATCGGGTGAATAGCCAGCCAGCTTGAGCCGTAGTTGGTGGACGTGAACTCGCGGCCGTAGAGGCGCGCATGCACGTTGCGGCTGGAAATATGTCCGAGAGCCTCCGCTGCAATCCCTTTCCCTACTTGATACCAGGTGCCGCCCAGGTCGCTCGAGCACGCCATCTGGTTATAGTCCACAGTGTAAAGCACCGTATCAACAACAGTCATCGTGAAAGGCTGAAGTTCGGAATTGATGTATTGACTGGGTGCCGCCTTCACCAGTACCCAGTCTGAGGCCTCTGGTGCGTATCTATTGTACCCCGCCGAAGTGACGACAAAGAGAGCCACGCCAAGGCCTTTGCCAGGCGTTGGGACGAGAACCAGGTTCAGAACCTGTGCTGGCGCGCTCTTCGGCACAAGCGACCATGTCTCGCCTTTGTCGCTGGACTGGTACACATTAGTACCATTGGCGGCAAATACCCATCCTGCCGACGTGGCAAGAGCGGTGATGCTGGTGTCGGTCAGACCTGCGCCCCATGACGACCAGGACATGCCCTGGTCTACCGATCGGAAAACCCCACGATTGCTTGTGCCCACCAGGAACGACGAATCGATGGCAACGATTGTAACCGCATTGAGCGTTGTCAGGCCGCTGTCGGAGGCGGACCAGTGGACTCCCTGATCAGTCGAGCGGAAGATGCCGGAGGATGGTGACGCCGCAACGATGACACCGTCAGAGGAAGATCCCTTTCCCTCCATCACGGCCAACTGCCGTATCGGCGCTCCGTTTAGGCCGCTGTCACTGCGGACCCAGGTCTGTGCCGTGTCTCGCAAGCGGAAAACCGAGTATCCAGCTCCCACCGCGAGCATGAAGGTGTCAGTGGAAGCAGTCACCAATACAGGGTTGAACACAGTTGGTCCGACTCCGGGGAGATACGACCAGGATTCTCCCCCGTCGGTCGAACTCACGATCCGTTCTCCCGCGTAGCGTCCGCTGGCAACGATCCATTTTCCAGCGGAACCCACGGTGCCAAGACTACCCCCATAGATTCCTCCGGCCCATTCCCACTGAGCGAACAGAAGGGTTACATTTGCCGTCAGAAGCAAAGAACAGACTGCAAATCGAAGTATAGGTCTCACTAGAGCTGTCCCCGAAATGGTTGAAGAAGTTCTTGGTCTTGTACCGTGCAAGTGATGTAGCCTTGATCCTGCTCTTCTTTCTCTCCACAAATGTCTTAACATGGTCATGAAGTGAGTTGGACTTGGTACGAGAGGTGGGTAATCCATACTTCCCCAACAAGAGGTCTGACTGAATCTTGGCCCGGACGAGCTCGGCATCCCCCCGATGTCGGGTTTTTTGTTGAAAAGGCCCGGAGATGAGTACCGATCCCTAATCACTTCTCACGATCTGCGTCTGTCCTTATCTCAACAAGAGAAGTCGTTTGGTCTCTACGAATGAGCCCGCTTGCATTCTGTAGAAGTACACGCCGCTGGGGAGGTTCGAGCCGTCAAAGCGGATTTCGTGGTAGCCGGGGTCTTGTTCGCTGTTCTGCAGGACGGATACCTGCTGTCCCAGCGTGTTGAACACTGTCAGCGTAACGTGCGCTCGACCCGGAAGACCATACCTGATCGTGGTCGACGGATTGAAGGGGTTGGGGTAGTTCTGCATGAGCATGGCAGAGAGCGGAACATGCTCCGATGTCGCTGATACGGTTGTTGGCTGATCGGCGGGCCATCGCCACACACCTCCCACGGTGCCCGCATAGAGATCACCACCGGTGAACGACAACGAGGTGATGAGGCGATCGCTCACCCCATCGTTCACCGGTGTCCAGGTTTCGCCGAGGTCCGGCGAAGAAAACACCCCATTGTCCGTGCCCGCAAAGAGACGTCCGCGGCCATAAGCCATGGCAAATACGAAAAGCCCGAAGACCGGCCCGGGCACCGGCGTCCATGTGGTTCCTCCGAGCTTCAATCGCCGCACACCCAGATCCTGCGCCGCAAACAGCGTTGAGTCCACGACCAAGAGTGCCCGCACACTTTCCTGAGGAAGCCCGCTGCCGACCGGAGACCAGTGTGAACCGGTATCTGCGGAGACAAATACACCTTCATCCGTGCCCGCGTACAGCTTGCCGGCCGAGGTAGTGAGTGACCGGATGAACCCGTAGAGCGCCGCCACCTTTACGCGGGTCCAGCTCGCACCGTCATTCGATGAATGCATGACACCGCTATTCGTTCCGACGAACAGTCGAGACCCTAACGTCTCAAGCGCGTTCACATATTCAACAAGCGGCCCCATGCTGATCTGCGTCCATGCGCCTCCGGAGCTCGTTGACCGGTACAATCCGGTCGACGTTCCTGCATAGAGGTTTGCACCCTTCCACATGATCCGTCTGACCGCCTGGGTGCCGATCAGCCCTGGTGCCGGACGAGACCAGGTTTTTCCGGAGTCTGCAGAGGATCGTATCGTGCGGCCTGCCGCGACAAGCAGGATCCCGCCGGAATCCGCAAGTGCATAGCAGCGCAGATTCCGAATGCCGGTCGAGGCCAGACTCCACGAGGTGCCATCATCGGTCGAGCGGAAGATCTCGGATGAGGTTCCACACACCAACACCCCCTTTGCGTCCGCCAGGCAGTTGGCGCTCGTGTCCGTCAATCCCTGGCTCTTCCTGCTCCACAAACGTCCGGTGTCCGCCGATGCGTACACGCCGTTGAGTGTGGCGGCAAACACCTTAGTCCCGCGGCCGTACACGGCCATGACTGTTCCAGAAAGCCCCGAATCGCTCAGGGTCCAGTGAACACCCCTGTCAGAGGAAACGTAGAGATGGCCGCTACTGGTGACGAAGAGGCGACCCATTGCGACATACGGGGCGCCGGGTATGGGTGGGAATGGCAATCCTACTGTGGTGTCGGACCATGATACGCCCTGATCGTCCGAATAAAAAATCCCTTCCGTAGTGGTCATGATCAGGCGGCCCTGCATCGCAACCATGCCCTGGCTGTTCCCGGATACCATACCCGTACCTTGCCAGGTTACGCCATGGTCTGATGACGATACAACGCCACTCCCGACAGTGGCCACGAAGACCTTCGCTCCGATATTCCCGAATCCCCTCACCTGCCAGTCAAACGTCGGGTTCGGCTCGAGCCATGTGTTCCCCTGGTCGGAACTGACGAAGACGCCTTCATCGCAGCTCATCAAGAGAAGGGAATCGCACCGGACGATCGGCCTGACTCTGCCCGCATTCCGGAAAGGCGCATGCACGGTATCCCACGTCACACCGGCATCAGTCGAGACGTACATCCCCCGGTCTGTCCCCGCGAAGAACCGATCGCCGACTGTTAGGAGACATGAAACACTTCCACCAAATGGCCCGGCCGTTGACTGCCATTGTGCCGACGCATTTTCACCAATGAAGAGTCCGATCCCCATAAGGAGAACCACAGCCCGCTCGATACGCATTGAGCCCTCCCCGATCATTCCCAATTTTCGATCTTCACCCAATGGCACTTCGCTGAAACGACAATGCCCCTCATCCTATGATATCCGGACAAGAGGCATATTCGATCCATCGTTCCCCCCCGATAGTGCTATATCAAGATAAGGCCGGACGAGGTGATTGTCAACAATCTTGCGCGTGCGTGGGCCAATGCGGTTGGTCGCCCATATCTCAAATGCTAATTCTGCCCGAACACAGGGCATACCCGCACAACCGCGGATCATCTCTAGCTTTTGTACATTGAACAAATTCCGGTCTGGCGGAATATTAACATGGAACCGTCTAGGACTACAATACCGGAGCATCCATGACACGCGCGCATGGTTTCACTGTTCTGTTCGTACTCCTTTCACTTACCTCTGCAGGATGTCACCAGGACCGAACCTTCGTCCAACGCCCTGAGCGAATCCGCAGCCTTCGTGAAGTACTGTACGACCAGGCAACCTACGTTCGGCTCGCATCACTGTGGAAGTCGTACTATGAAGCGTATCCATCAGAAGATGCCTATGCAAACTGGATGTACGCATCTCGCTACGCTGAAGCCAAAGACTACTCCATGCTCTTGGCAGAGGGAGCAAAACTGTATCCGTCGAATCCCGTGCTGATACATCTTCGGGCTCGCGAGATCTCCGATACCACGGGTGGACTGGAGGCGTTGGCGCTTGAGGAGCGTGCCGCAGAGCTTGATCCTTCATTTATGGATCCCTGGTTCTCTTTGGTGATGAGGTACATGGAACGGGGCGACAAGGAGAAACTCGACGTCGCACTCCGCAAACTCCTGAAATCCGGGATCATCGCAAATGAAGTCATGGACTACGCTTACAACATGCTGATCGGTCTGGACAAGGACGCGGTGCTCGTCACGAACGGGGATAACGACACGTACCCGGTTTGGATCCTTACTCGGATTGCACATATCAGAGCCGATGTCCATATTGTCAACATCTCCTTACTGAACACAGACTGGTATCCCGGATATGTCCAACGGGAAGGGCTCCCCACGTTCGTCCCCGGCGCAGACACATTGGAGAATTTGGTCAGATCAAAGCTCGATTCTTTGCGGACTCTGCCCCTTGACGACCCTGCGACTAACGATCCTCCACAGAGTACCATCCTGTTTTCGCGTCTTGCCGATGCTTGTCGGACTGCAGGGCGCCCTGTCTTTTTCGCCCTCTCGCTCCAACGCACTCCTTTCGTGACCCGACTGTGGGATGCCGGACGGATGGAGGGCACGGTAGTGCGGATTACCCCTCCGGTGGAGACCCCCTCTGTTGCTGCCCGGCGGATTGCGTCCCTCTGGTTGAACGAGTTCCGAACTGGTGGACTTGATGGCTGGGAGCTTCGCTATGCGGACGAGTCCAGGGCGGGGCGGCAACTTCTGCGCAACTACGCGAGCGGAATGCGTGCACTTATCAGGGTGCTCGCAGATCAAGCCCCGGAGTTCAGGCTACCGCTCTTCCGCTGGTATTGCAGATTTCTACAAGCCGTCCTCCCTGCAAAGGCAAGAGATGAGGCCGACAAAATGTGGTGCGGGTTCAACGACATCCAGGAGATCAACGAGTGGTGCAGGGTCAGAAACCTGGTGCAGAAATAGCCGACGACTGGGTACTCCTCCGAAATGCCCGGGAGGGAGATGAGAAGGCGTGGAAAGCTCTATTTGAGTCGCACTCGCCGCGCCTTCTCCGTCTTGCACTAATGATGACAGGATCTGCTGATGCCGCACGCGACTGTGTTCAGGAGTCCTTCGTCCGCCTGCTCCACGCAGAGATTAGCCATCATGAGGATCTGTGCGGACATATCTCTCCACGATCGTTTATCGGTCTGCGGTGAAGGAAAACCTGCGGCGGAACAAACTTGAAGAGGGTCCGCCAGAGTGTGCCGGATCTCCAGACCCAACACCCTTCGATCTGACCGTCAGACGCGAACAGGAGAGGGAGATCATTCGCGCGATCCAATTGCTGACTCCGTCGCAAAGAGACATTCTCGTGCTCAGGTTTTATGGCGAGTTCGGGTACGAGGAAATCGCGGCTATGACCGGCGTAGCCCTGGGGACAGTGAAGTCACGTATCTTCTACGCAGTGAAGACAGTACGCACAATATTGCAGAGCAGAGGTGTAGTATGAACACGCATTGCAACGAAGACGAGTTGCTCCAGTTTGCGCTCGGTGTGCTGAATGGGCAACCCGAGTCCCGGATACTCGAGCATGTCGGATCGTGTGCCTTATGTAGCACCCGGCTGAATGCTATCAAGAAGACCTTGAACGCACTGGAGAAATGCGATCCCCAGATATCAGTGGACATCCCCGTCCTTAGCGTTGCCCGACGTCCCTTGGGTGCACCCGACGCAGGCAAGGGTCATCCAGGGGGAAAGTACGCTAATGGGTTTGGTTCACGTGAATTGAACCGGCTGGGGTTATGGATCAGGTTCGCCGCGGTTCTTTGTGTGGGGATTGGCATCGGGTATGCCGCGTTTGGACTGTTACACCCATCCGAACCTACCGTATTGCGTCAACTCGTAGTGCCACGCGCTTTCGACCTCAATCCGGACGGATTCGTTGTCTGTGGCGTGGATGGGCTGCAAGCACGGTGACCTACTCCTGCTGCAGGACATCGTTGAGGGCATCCGGTATCCGACTCCTCGACCGGGACCCGCTCGCCTCCCGAAGAAGCGCCGCATCCAAGAATTCGAGGTTCCCAAACGGATCGAAGAGTTGGTTCCGCATGCCCCGAAGAAAACAAAAACCAAATTCACTTTTCGCCTGGTTCAACTCTTCGATGCCCTGGACCCATCACTCACACCAGACGAGAGATTCGAAAGGGTCTCAAAAATCCTCGCCCCACACATTCTGCGAACAATAAAGGAGAGGCGGAAACAGAGCGGGACATCTGATGAAGGCGGTTCCGGTACCAAAACGCCGTCGCCGAAAGGCCCTCGGAAGCCAAAGCAGTGAGCTTCACGTCTGGAGAAGTGGCGATTTCCGCGTGAATTCAAGCATCATCAGTGTTCTGCCAGTCCCCCGTCCGCCCCGCCACAAAAGCCCGCCTTCGGCGGGCTTTTGAATTGTCAGTTATCCATTTTCCATGGATCATGGATAATTTGGAGCCCGGAAGCATTTCCGGGCTCTACTATTTTGATGGACTCCCCTGCCGTACCCTGCCTGCATTCTCCGCTGCCGTCCTCCGGCTCACCGCGATGATCTTGCTGAGAGCGATACATTCATCCAGGACGGGTGTTACGATCTCACTCTGAATGTATGCCCTCTTCTGTATCATCTCCAGCCACACCCGTGACTCGTTGAGTTCCTTCAACACAATACCCAGTTTGTGAATGAAGTCACTCAGACTCTCCGCGGCCCGTGCCTCTCCATAGTTGGGCGCCCCGGAAGTGCCAGACCGCAAAAGTTGTCCCGCGATGTGCGTGCCCTGCGGAGTTTTCGGCAACTTGTCGCACAGTTCCAGCACTGCTACGGCAAACGCCACCAATCTGGCGGCAATATCGTCTCCTTTGGCCATAAGATCTTTCACCCCCATCATCCATTGTCCACTATCCATTGCTCATTAATACTCCCTCCTACTTTCTACTACCCTCTCCCCCGAATTCCGACATCACCGAACAATGCACAGAACACAAAAGGCCCGCCCCGAAAACCAGGACGAGCCTCTCGCACACTTCAGAACATCTCCACCGTCACCGGATGAGCGACAATTTCTTCGTCTCGGTGTAGTTCCCCGCTTGGATACGATAGAAG